>MESI01000102.1:0-57010 GCA_001770935.1 Burkholderiales bacterium RIFCSPLOWO2_12_FULL_61_40
TCTGTTCTTTGCGGCGCAGACACCTGGGTGGATGTGGCCGAGTGGGCCGGTGACAATGAAGACTGGCTCAAAAAGTACCTCGTGTTGAAAAACGGCACGCCGTCCCACGACACCTTCGGGCGCGTCTTTCGCCTGCTTGACGCCGCAGTCTTTGAACAGTGCTTTCGCCACTGGATTGTCGATATCGCAGGGGTTGCCAAAGGCGTGATTGCCTTGGATGGAAAGACCCTGTGCGGCTCACGCGATGGTAAAAATACGGCCCTGCACATGGTTAGCGCCTTTGCCACCGAGAGCGGATTGTGTCTGGGCCAAGAAGGCACTCGGGGCAAGGGTAACGAGATCATGGGCATCAAAACGCTGCTCGACACGTTAATGCTCAAAGACTGCATCGTCACCATTGATGCCATTGGCTGCCAGACGGAAATTGCCGAAAAGATAGTAGCGCGAGGGGGTGACTACCTGCTTGCGGTGAAGGAAAACCAAGGCAACCTGTTTGAGTCCATTGACGAGTTTTTCGACGAAGGCCAAACACGGGGTTTTGGCAACACGCAGGTGAGCCGCTTTGAAACTCTGGAGAAAGACCACGGGCGCATTGAGACCCGGCGCTATGTGTGGATAGACCGGCTGGACTGGATGGAGCCGTCGATACGCAACAACTGGGGAAATCTAGCCGGCGTGGGCCTGGTGGAGCGCCAGCGGGAGATCAAAGGCAAGATATCCATCGAACGCACGCTGTACATCGGCTCCAAAGGCATTGCCTCGGCCCAGGCGCTGGCCAACGCGGCGCGAGGCCACTGGGGAATCGAAAATCGCCTGCATTGGGTGCTCGATGTCACATTCCGCGAGGACGAATGCCGGGTACGCGTAGGGCATGCACCGCGCAATTTCTCATTGTTACGAAAGTTCGCTTTGACGCTACTGCGTCAAGATCAGCAATACCTCAAACGCAGCTTGCGAAGTCGCCGAAAAACCGCTGACCGCCTTCCCGAATACAGGGAATCACTCTTGGACCTTCAGGCTCGGGGGTAAATGCAATTGCCCTGTTCAATTCCTTTGATAGTCTGGGTGAGGGACGCACTTCGGGTATTGCCGAAACGCACGCAAATGCCAAATGCGTGTTGCATGGGATTACATCGAGACGATTTCTTGTATTACACAAAAAATCATATTATGATTGAGTGAGTAATGTTAAGCCACCAACCACCGAGTGATCCCGCCCATGAAGGTTAACCCGAAAAATCTCATCCTGGAACTCTTGCTGGCGGTCGGCGAAAAGCCCATGACGGCCCGCGAGGCGATTTTGGCCTGTGCCCTCTTTGGCATCAGCGAAAACAGCCTGCGCGTCACCTTGACGCGGCTGACCGCTGCGAACCTGATTGTGATGGTGGGGCGGGGCGCTTACCGGCTGGGCGGGGCGCTTACCGGCTGGGCCCGGCGGCTACCGATCTGGCGGACGAGGTGGCTACCTGGCGCACGGTGGAGACCCGTCTGGGGCCGTGGAATGGCGGGTATTTTGGCGTGCACTGCGGTGCACTGGGCCGCAGCGACCGCATGGCACTGCAACGGCGTGAGCGTGCCCTGCAAATGCTGGGCTTTCGGCCCCTGGAGCGTGGTCTGTACATCCGCCCGGACAACCTCATTCCCGGCATCGACGATGTACGCCAACGGCTTTACAAACTCGGTTTGGACCGGGAAGCCTCCGTGTTTCTGATCAGCGGCCTGGATGCAGAACGCGAGTCCCAAGCCCAACACCTGTGGGACAGCGATGCGCTGGCCCCCACCTATGCCCGCTTGCGCGCGCAACTGGAGGCGTGGATGGACAGTGCGCAGCAGCTTCCACTGGAAACCGCAGCCCGCGATGCCTTTCTGGTAGGGGGCAGTGCCATTCACCAACTGGTGTTTGACCCCTTGTTGCCCGAGCCCTTTATCGACGCTGCGCAGCGCCACGCTTTTATCCAGGCGGTGCAACGGTTTGACGAAATCGGCCGCGCCATCTGGATCCGCCTTTTTGATTCCTATGCCGAGGCGTCATCCGCTGCACAAGCCCTTTCTCAACCTGCTGAATTGGAGTCTGACCATGAACCATCGCATTGAACCCACACAAGCCGCTCCCTACCTGGCCGACACCCATGTTTTAAGCAACCTCTCTAACGAGCTGTGCGACTACAACATGTACAGCCAGGACGCCGCCCTGGTGGAAGCGGTGCGGCGCGAAGGCGGCCAGTGGGCCGAGAGTGAACTCAGCGCCTTTGGACAGATGACGGGCTCTGCCGACTACCTGGAACTGGGCACCCTGGCCAACAAGTTCCAGCCCGAGTTGGATACCCATGACCGCTTCGGCAACCGTATTGATCTGGTGAAGTTTCACCCGGCCTACCACCAGCTCATGAAAACTTCCATCGCGCACGGCCTGCATGCCTCGCCCTGGACGGCACCCGGCCCCGGTGCCCATGTGGCGCGCGCCGCCAAAAGTTACCTCCACAGCCAGGTGGAGGCCGGCCACGGCTGCCCCATCACCATGACCTTCGCCGCCGTGCCCGCCTTGCGCCTGCAGCCCGAGCTGGCCAGCGTGTGGGAGCCCAAAATCACCTCCCGCGTGTACGACCCCCACAATGTGCCGGTGGAGCAAAAACAGGGCGTCACCATCGGCATGGCCATGACCGAGAAACAGGGTGGCTCGGACGTGCGCACCAACAGCACCCGCGCCTACCCCGTGGGCAGTGGTGGGCCGGGCCAGGCCTATGAGCTGGTCGGGCACAAGTACTTTGTCTCGGCCCCCATGTGCGACGCCTTTTTGGTGCTGGCCCAGGCGCCCGGCGGCCTGTCGTGTTTCCTGCTGCCGCGCTGGCGCCCCGACGGTTCCAAAAACCCGATGCAGGTGCTGCGGCTCAAAAAGAAGATGGGCAACGCCTCCAATGCCTCCAGCGAAACGGAGTTGCGCGGTGCCTTGGCCTGGATGGTGGGCGAAGAAGGGCGCGGCGTGCGTACCATCATTGAGATGGTCAGCATGACCCGCTTTGACTGCATGATCGGCTCCAGCGCTGGCATGCGCATGGCCGCCTCGCAAGCGCTGCACCACTGCGCCCAGCGCTCGGCCTTTGGCAAGGTGCTGAACCAGCAACCGCTGATGCAAAACGTGCTGGCCGACCTGGCGCTGGAGAGCGAAGCCGCGCTGACCCTCACCCTGCGCATGGCCCGTGCCATGGACAACCGTACCGTGGAGACCGAAGACCTGCTGGTGCGCCTGGTCACGGCCGTGGGCAAATACTGGATCTGCAAACGCACGCCCAACCACGCCTACGAGGCCATGGAGTGCATAGGCGGCAGCGGCGTGATGGAAGACTGCATGCTGCCGCGCCTGTTCCGCGAATCACCCGTCAACTCCATCTGGGAGGGCAGTGGCAATGTGCAGTGCCTGGATGTATTGCGTGCCCTGTCCAAAACACCGGCCGTAGTGGAGGCTTTCTTTGCCGAAGTCGGTCAGGCGCGTGGCGCCCATGCGGCGCTGGACCGCTACGTGGCCCACCTGGCCCAGGACTTCAAAGACCTGCAAGACTTTGAATACCGCGCCCGTGATGTGGTGGACCGCATGGCGCTGGCCCTGCAGGCGTCTTTGCTGGTGCGCAATGCCCCCGCCTTTGTGAGCGATGCCTTCTGCCATTCGCGCCTGGAGCAGCAGGGCCACCACAACTACGGCACCCTGCCGCGTGGCGTGGACGTGGCGGCCATCATTGCGCGCGCCACACCAAAGACCGCTTAGAACCGCACTATTGCTATGCTTTTAGGAGCTGGTGCGCCAGCGTAGGCCGGTAAAACGCAGTTGATTGAGAAGTTCAATACAGGGAAGAAATAGCGAAATCACTCTGATGCGCAGAAGCCAGCGACCGAGAATGCCGTGGGCCAGGTTCAGCCGTATTGCCAGACGTTTCATGTCACCCATCCACAACGCACACCCATACCCGGAGGAACGCTTCTATGCGTCACATACCTGAGGCAGGAGCCGTATGCAGTAATTCTGCACGTACGGATCTGTGCGGGGGTAGGGGATAACCTTTGTTTCTACCGCAACCATACGCAGTATCCACGAATACGAAGGGACTTCCCGCTTCCCGGTAACGGTAGGGTGCGATTCAAACTGATTGTAGATGTGCAGTCTGTTCCTCGTTTTATCGCAGCTTCAATTCATGCCAAAGCAAGAAATACCGTCATCAATGAAAAATACCGAAACCGTTGCTTGACTTTGATGGAAGTCCCTGTAGACCGGCTGGTGGGTGGCATGGTGAAAAACGGCTACACGCCGGAATTTGCCGAGGCCATCTTCAAGCATATGGAAAGTTTTGGTGAATACGGTTTTCCCGAGAGCCACGCCGCCCGTTTTGCCCTGCTGGTGTGGGTGAGCTGCTGGCTGAAGCAACACGAGCCCGCCTGCTTTCTGGCGGCCTTGCTCAACAGCCACCCCTGGGCTTCTACGGCCCCGCGCAACTGGTGCAAGACGCCCAGCGCTGCGGCGTGGAGGTGCGCCCCATAGATGTGATGCACAGCGACTGGGATTGCACATTAGAGGAAATGGGGTCAGATCCCGACACGAGCAAAGGGGGGGCAGACCCCGATTCAGGACAAAGCTCCAGTCGGAGAGGGGAGTGGTGAACGAAATCGGGCTCTGCCCCCTTTGCGGCCACGCGAGCTAACGTCGCGCAACCCGCCATCCGCCTCGGCCTGCGCCTGGCCCACGGCCTCACCCAAGCCACCGCCCGCCAGCAATCCCCCTTCACCAGTACCCAGGACCTGGCCTTGCGCTGCGGCCTGGACGCAGGCGAGCTCAAGGCCCTGGCCAGCCTGTCCGGCCACCGCCGCCAGCAGGTATGGGACGCATCGGCCCTGGCCCCCGCGCCCGGTTTTCTCAAAGGTGTGCCCGTGGACGAGGCAGATTTGCAGTTGCCCGCAGCGCAAGAGGGCGAAGAGGTAGTGTTCGACTACGCCGCCGTCGGGCTCACTTTGCGCTCCCACTCCTTGCTGTTGTTGCGTGGGCAGCTATCAAAATTGAAGCTGCTCACCGCCGCCCAGATGCGCGACTACCCCACGGGGCACCTGGTGCGCGCCTGTGGCCCGGTCACCATGCGCCAGCAGCCCCAGACCGCCAAGGGCGTAGTGTTCGTCACGCTGGAGGACGAAACCGGCAGCGTCAATGTGATCGTCTGGAAAGCGGTGAAAGAGCGCTTTTGCCAGGAGGTGGTGCGCGCCCGCCTGCTGGCCGTGTACGGCGTGTGGCAGCGCGACGACGAAAGTGGCGGCGAGGTCCGCCACGTCGTGGCCAAGCATTTGGTGGACCTGACGCACCTGCTGGGCAACCTGGCCACGACGAGCCGGGATTTTCATTGAACCTGCGGAACTGGAGCCCGCGAAATGCTTGCGAAATACTGGTATGTGTACCGCCTGTGGGCCTCGCTGGACTATCCATTTGTGCCGTATTTGACACGCATGCACACATCTGCAATCATTGTGAGTAAATTTACTCAGTACAATTTATGGCATTTCATCGCTCACAAGTTCAAGCACTGCGCGAGCGCTTGGAAGAAGCCCCTTTGTTCATCACGATTGTGGCGGGGCCCAGGCAGGTTGGCAAAACCACCTTGGTACGGCAAGCCTTGGAAAAATGCGCGCATCGTTTTTTAGCCGTCGACCAGCCCGCTGAGTCTCGGCCATTGGTATTTGGGGACTTCCTTTCGCAGACCAGCGAGATGGACGGAGCTCCCCGCGACGCCGCTTGGCTGATCCGCAGTTGGAAGGATGCCCGGCGGCAGTGCAAAGAATTCCAGCAAATCAACACAGGGCAGCCGTTCGCCTTCGTGCTGGACGAAATTCAGAAAGTACCGCGCTGGTCAGACACCGTGAAAGGTTTGTGGGATGCCGACCGCGCCCAAGGCCTTGCGATGCACGTGATCTTGCTCGGAAGCTCCCCCTTGTTGATTCAAAAAGGGCTGACCGAAAGCCTGGCCGGGCGTTTTGAGCTGATGCGGGTCTCCCATTGGTCATTTCTGGAAATGCACCAGGCGTTTGACTTCACCCTCAATGAATACATTTATTTTGGGGGCTACCCCGGCAGTGCCCGGCTCATCCGCGACGAAGGGCGTTGGCGCAACTATGTTCTGGCCAGCTTGGTGCAGCCCAGCATCGATACCGACATTTTGCAAATGACCCGTGTGGACAAACCCGCCTTGCTCAAGCAACTTTTTGAACTGGGGGCCAGCTACTCCGGCCAACTGCTCGCACTGGGCAAAGTCAAAGGGCAACTGCAAGACGCGGGCAACGAAACCACCCTGGCCGGGTACCTCCATCTCTTGGGAAATGCTGGCTTGCTCACCGGCTTGCACAAATACCACGTGGGCGCGGCACGCAGGCGGGCCGCGGCACCGAAATTTAACGTCCTCAACACCGCGCTGATGTCCAGTGCCACGCCCTACACCTATGCCCAGGCACAGGCAGACCGCAGTTACTGGGGGCGCCTGGTCGAAAGCACCGTGGGGGCACATCTCTGGAACACAGCGACCAGCAACGAGGAAATCAGCTATTGGCGCGAGAGCCCGCACGAGGTGGACTTTGTGATCACCGATGCCCTGCGGCTGACCGCGATCGAGGTAAAAAGCGGCCCCTCCATAGGCAAGCTGGGCGGTCTGACTGAGTTTGTCAAACAACATCCAAACTGCAAACCACTGCTGGTGGGCACGGGCGGCATTGAGTTACCCGAGTTTTTGTCGTATCCGCTGGCGCATTGGTTGGATGGGGAGTGAGGTTGGACGTGAACACCTTCAAAGCCAAAACTCCGGACCGCCTTCCGCTGGAGCGGAGCGTCCGGGCGCGGACACAAGACGGCTCGCTGTCCAGCCCTGAACCGTTGAGTAACTACCGTGACGTGCCAGCCTGGGTCTTGCTTGCCGATCCTGGGGCAGGGAAGACAGACACCTTTAAAACCCTGTGTGCAGCAGAAGGCGGCTACGACACCACGGCACGCAACTTTGTAACCCAACCGCTGCCAAGCGGACAAGTTGGCCCGATATTTATTGACGGACTCGACGAGATGGCAGCGGGTGGCACGTTCGATCAGATACGCGCCAATCTGCAACTACTCGGCACACCAAAATTTCGTATTTCCTGTCGCGAGGCGGATTGGCGTGGCAACGTTGACAGCAAGGAACTACAGCGCTTGGTCGGCAGTGACAACTTTGCGGAACTGCACCTCGCGCCTTTAACCCGCGAACAAACACAGGACTTGATTGCCCATTGGCAACAATCCAGTGATGACGAAGCCGAAAGGTTTATGCGCGAAGCCAAGCAACGTGATCTCTCAGGCTTGCTGGACAACCCGCAAACCTTGCGCATGCTGGTCAAGGCGCATGCAGCCAACGGGGGAGACTGGCCCGCCAGCAAAACCCAGACGTATGAAATGGCCTGCGCGCAACTGGTGCAGGAACCGAACGAGGCACACCGCGCAGCCCAGGAAAATAATGTCCTGCCATTTGCGCAAGTACTGGAGGCCGCAGGCTACCTGAGCGCCGTCATGCTGCTATCGGGCAGTGCAACGATTGTGCGGCAACTCCCCCTCGAAGCACATGCAAACACCTTGGCGTTGAGCGACCTCAGCTACGGCACAACCGCGCCTGATAAAACCGCCTGCCAAGCCGCCCTGCACACCAGACTGTTCCGGGGCCGGGGCACCGGCCAGCGTGAATTCATCCCCGTTCACCGCACCGTGGCGGAGTATCAGGGGGCGCGTTACCTGCGCTCTCGCATTGACGCGGGTTTGCCCGCCAGCCGCGTATTGGCTTTGATGATGGGCGAAGACGGCGGCATCGTGCCCGAGTTGCGTGGCTTACATGCGTGGCTGGCGGCAACGGCGTCAGGGGAACTACGCCGTGAGCTAATTGAGCGTGACCCATTGGGCGTGGTGCTTAACGGCGATGTGCGCCAGTTCAACCGTGACGAAAAGCTGCAAGTGCTCAAGGCCTTGCGTGATGAAGCCACGCGCTACACCTATTTCCGCAATCAAAACTGGACAAGCCATCCCTTTGGCGCCTTGGCGACGTTGGACATGGAAGGCGATTTCAAAACCTTGCTGCAGTCTGCCGACCGCAGTCCGCCACATTTCTCCTTGCTCGATTGTGTGCTGGATGCCCTGGTACATGGACAGTACATGCCTGCTCTGGCACCAGCGCTGGAGCAGGTGGTGCGCGATAAAACCTATCGACCGGACTTACGAACTTCGGCATTGGACGTCCTTGTTGCCTATGCGTGCGAAGACAACGACTGGTCAGCACTCACGCAGTTGTTAGCGGACGTTGACGGCAACATGGTGGAAGACCTGGAAGATGAGCTACTCGGCACGCTGCTGCAAGCCCTCTATCCGGGCCATATTTCGCCTGCAGAACTTTGGAGGCACTTTAGGAAGCCCAAGGCTGAAGATTTTTTAGGCACCTACTGGCAGTTCTGGCATGAACTAGCAAAAGCAGATATCTCGCGCGCAGAAGCCCCAACCTTGCTGGATGCATTGTTTTCAATAGGCTACCAACTTAGCGATCAGCGCGACCATTTAGGTTCCTCAGAAATTGTGGGCAAATTGCTAGCGCGCGGAGTGAGGCTGTATGGAACAGAAATAGACGTGGAACGACTCGACAACTGGCTCTCGCTAGGCCACAACATCTATCACAGTCCGCTAGAGGCCGAGCACAAAGAAGCTCTCAAAGAGTGGCTGGAGGAGCATCCTGCCATCTACAAAGCCTTGTTTGAGTACGGTCTACAGTTTCAGCTTAGCGCAAGCGATGCCCGCTTCGGCGCATTAGGCCGGATTCAGCTACAGCTCTATGACGCGGCAGAACCGGACGATGCCGGACCCTGGTATTTAGCGCTGGCTGAAGCCAGCACGGATGGCGATTTGCGCCGAAAACTAGTGTGCAAAGCATTTGGTTTTACGGAGCAAAAAGTGGGGTCAGATGCAGCCATTGAGTTACTCGAATATTGGTCTGCAGACCACGCCAACGACACCTACTGGATAGATGAGTTATTGCAGTGTGCCTATCCGCGCCCGGAATGCGAACAGCAATACCTAGACGCTAGAAACAAGCACGAAGAGCGCAAAGCAGAACGATCACGCGAGCGAACTGAATTTTTCAAGAAAGTGCTGCTTGGTTTTGAACCCGGTCCGGCCCACTTGGGCGCCTTGGTCGAGGTGGCAAATGCCTACCTCAACTTCTTTCAACGTTCCAAGGAAAAAACACCGAGCGATCGATTGCTTGAGTTGCTAGACCAGGACAAGGAATGGCTTCGCCTTGCCCTGCACGGCTTGCGCCAGTGCCTGTTCCGCGATGACCTACCCTCTGCAGCCGGCATTGTTGATCTTCATGCCCAAAGCCGACGCTACCACTTGGCCTCCCCTTGCCTGGCCGCGATGGAGTTGCGCTACGCTGAAAATCCGGCGACGGCATTTGATTTGTCGCCAGCCCTTCTGGAGACAGTAGTCGCTTTTCGCTTGACTACTCTTTCATATGGCGACGACGGCTGGTTCACACAACTGCTGACACAACAACCCTTGGTTTTGGCCAGCGTCATGTCCCGCATGATCAGCCAACAGATCGCTACAAAAACAGAACACATAGAAGGTTTGTATGCCTTGGCCCGCAATGCCAACTATGTACCGGTTGCAAAGCAGATTACGCCCCAATTGACAGCTGGTTTCCCAGTCAAAGCCAGCGAGAAGTTGCTCAAAAATTTGCGTTTGTTAATCGTTTCCGTGCTGACTCATCTGGACCGAGAAACTCAACTATCGCTAATCGCAGACAAACTTGGCGCTAAGGGCATGGATGTAGCCCAGCAGGCTTACTGGTGGACGGCCGGTGTTCTGCTGGCGCCGGAGTTGTATCTGGAACGTATCCAGCAATTCGTTGCGAAAACCCAGACGCGCGCCAGCCATGTGTTCGCACTCATCCATGAACGTAGCACCAGAGGTGAATTGCAGGCCGATCTACCCCTTGCGACTCAAGTCTTTTTAATCGAACTATTGGGCCCTCGTTCAAATCCATCTTGGTCAAAAGGGAGCGGTTTAGTCACGCTTGAGATGAACATCGGCGAATACGTTGGAAGTCTCATTACCATGCTGGCAGGCAACCCGGACGATGCAGCCACGCAGGCGCTAACCCACCTCCAGCAACGCCAAGACATGAAACACTGGAACGACACACTGAGCCGTGCCCTGTACGACCAGCGCATCACGCGGCGAAAAGCACGCTTCAAACCAGCCACGGTCACGCAGGTTTGCGACACGCTGGCGAATCTGAAACCGGCCAACGCGGCCGATCTGTGGGCGTTGACGGTGGATCACCTTAAGCAACGGCTTCTTGAAATTCGAAATGGAAGCAGCAACGACTACCGCCAATACTGGGCTGGGGAAACACCAAAATTAGAAGACGACTGCCGTGATGCGCTTTTGTCAGATTTGAGGAAGCTCCTTCAACCACTGGAAATTTCAGCTGAGCGAGAGGGGCACTATGCTGATGCGAAGCGAGCCGACATCAAAATAATTGCTGGGGCACTTCACTTGCCCATCGAAATCAAGCGCGAGATGCATAAGGAAGTCTGGACAGCGATTGGCAATCAACTGGTCGCCAAATACAGCAAAGAAGTCGCCAGCGACGGCTATGGTATCTATCTGGTGTTTTGGTTCACCGGCAACCCAAAAGGGAAAGCCGCCGTCAATGACGGCGGGAATCAACCTAAAACCCCGCAAGAGTTACAGCAACGCCTAACCGCCACCGTGCCAGAAGCGCTGAAGCATAAAATTGCCGTTCTGGTAGTGGACTGCTCAAAACCGCAAGCAACTTAAGCCAGCAGTGTGATGGAGATAGTGGTGGTGCACGCCATGTGGTGCCGTGCACCACCGCACTCCGCCTTAAAAGAGGTAACGCACCCCCACGTAAGCCACGCCCACCTTGTCGCGGTTGTCACCGGCAAATTTCAGTTGGTGTTCGTCGTATTGCACAACTGCCGACCATTTCGGATTGAACAGGTATTCGGCGCCCACGCCATACGACCAGCCGAAGCCATTTTCGGTGCCGCTGACAATGCCTGAACCGGCTGCGGACGACACGTCTGTCTGGCCGTAGGTGGTTCCCAGTTTGGCCAGCAGGTTGAACGAAGTGCCTAGCGGGGCTCTGCCAATCAGGCTCAGGTTGAGGCCCTGCGCTTTGGTGGTGCCACCGGCGCGGGCAATCCGCCCGAAGTCGGTGTAGCCCAATTCGACACCGAAGTTTTGGTGTGTGTAATGGCCGGTGCTCAGGTTGTAAGCCGTGTCGCCTTGGTCGCGGTTGAATGCGCCAATGCCGTTGCCCACCGAGAAATCGGACCGCCCGGCACCCAGCCCCACGTAACTGTCGCCAGAGGGGAAGTCCATGTAACCGGAGGATGCTTTGGACGTGTTGCTTTGCGCCTGTGCACCGGCCACAGTGAGCAGTGATGCGCCAGCCACGCAGAAACCCAGCAGTAAATGGTGTGATGTTTTCATTGCGAATCCTTGGATTGAGTGAATGAAAAAATATCCAGAACCCAGTGATACGCTCCCTCAGGCCTGGAGGTTCACCTACTCTAGTAAGGGCTGACGGAAAAGGATGTAGGCGCTTGGGGACACTTTGTGTAGGACAACACGATGAGTTTCGTTAATTCTTCGGCCGTCATGGCATTGAGTTCGGCCAGGACCGGTGGATGTTGCGCTGCTCCCAGGCAAACCCGTGGCGGCATCCGGTAAGCGCCCCGCGCCGCCAGGTCCCGCATTACCATTGGGTGATTCCGAGCCCTCGTCCTTGATCAGAAACCTGCCCATGTCTTTCTCTTTCTCCTTTTGCTCTCCCTGGCTACGCCGCGCACTGTGGGGGCTGGGCGGCCTGCTGGCGCTGTGGGCGCTAGCCTGGGCCGCCGTGCCGCCGCTGCTCAAGGGCCAGGTGGAAGCGCGGGGCAGCGAGGCCCTGGGCCGCAAGCTCAGCATCGGCGCCATTGATTTCCAACCCTGGTCGCTGGAGCTGACGGTGTCCGACATCGCGCTGGCCACCGCCGATGGTGCGGGCCAGCAACTGAGGATTGCGCGCATTTATGTGGACGCCGAAATAGCGTCTTTGCTGCACCTGGCCCCGGTGCTGGACGCCATCACCGTGGACGCGCCCACCTTGCAACTCACCCATCTGGGGGGAGGGCATTACGACATCGACGACCTGCTGGAGCGCCTGAATGCGCCGTCGGACCAGCCGCCGTCCGCGCCCCTGAAATTTGCGCTGTACAACGTCACGCTCAATGCCGGTGCGGTGGACTTCACCGACCGTTCCACCCAGACCGAGCGCAAGCACAGCCTACGCGGCGTGCATCTGGCCCTGCCCTTTTTGAGCAATCTGGACGCCCAGCGGGACATCAAGGTCAGTCCCCGGCTGGCGTTTGAACTCAACGGCAGCACTTTTGACACTGCCGCCGAAGGCACACCGTTTGCCCAAACCCGCCAAGGTGAAGCGACGCTGAAGGTCGCCAGCATGGACTTGGCGCCCTACCTCGACTACCTGCCCGCCAGCTTGCCGATGCAACTCAAGAGCGCGGTGGTGGATGCCGACGTGCGCCTGAACTTTGCGCAAACACAGCCAGCGCATGTAAGTTTGTCGGGCCGCGTGGCGGTTTCCAAACTGAAGGTGGTGGACACCGCCGGGGCCGATGTGCTGGGTGTGGAGTCCATTGAAACGGTGCTGGCCGATGTGCGCCCTTTGGAGCGGGTGGTGAAGCTGACCTCGGTGGATGTGGTGGCGCCCCGGTTACGCGCCACGCGCAACCGTGCGGGGCGCATCAATCTGGATATGGCTTCATCCCCGCAGCGTACTGTTGCTATCAAAAAAGAAGCTGCTCGCGCATATTCCACGCGGGTTAAGGCCATAAATGCTGTAAAAATAAAAGAGAGTTCAAGCGCCTGGACCCTGGAGTTGGCGCACTTTGCCTTGCACCGGGGGGAAATGGCGTGGACGGACGAGCAGGTCCAGCCGCAGGCGCGCTTGGCACTGAAGGGCCTGGAGCTGCAAGCTGACGCACTGCAGTGGCCTTTGTCTGCTGCGGCCACCTGGGAGGGATCGGCCACCTTGTCCCTGCTTGGTAAAAGCGGTGGCAAGTCGGCCCGCCTGGCGTTCAAGGGTCAGGGCACGGACCAGGATGGACGGGTGCACGCCAGTCTGGGCGAGGTGGCGCTGGGTTGGGCTGCGCCCTATGTCGCGCAGTTTCTGGAGCCCGGTGTTGCCGGTGTGCTGGACGCTGAACTGGAGGCCGTGTGGGCGGCTGGCAAATGGCAACTGGCGATGCCTCGCGCAACCCTGCGGGACTTCGCCTTGCAAGCCAGCAAAAACAACGCGCCAGCGGCGGGTGGCCGGGAACGCGGCGTCCATGGGCGCAGCGCCAGTGAATGGCCTCAGTTCAAGCGGCTGGAGGTTCGCGATGCCCAGGTGGATCTGAGCGGTAGAGCCGGCCGGGTGGGGAAAATCGCCTTGCATGCGCCCAACGCCACACTGCGCCGCGACGGGCAGGGGCAATGGATGTTTGCACAGTGGCTCAAAACCGCCCCGACTGCGGCGCCTGCCGCCCCTGCGTCCTCCCCGACTGCGGCGCCCTGGAAACTCAGCTTGGCTGAGCTGGTAGTGGAGGACGGAACGGTCGCGCTGGATGACCGCAGCCTGTCCAAGCCGGTGCGCCTGGAGCTGTCGGGCCTGAAGCTGGCCATGAAAAAACTGGCGCTGGATGGCAAAAAACCCGCACCCCTGACGGTGGCGGCGCGGGTCAAGGCGGGCCGCACGGAATCGGGTTCCCTGAGTTACCAGGGCACGGTGATGTGGGACCCCGTGGTGCTGCAAGGCAGCCTGGAGGCCGTGGACATTCCGGCCCATGCGCTGGCACCGTATATCGCCCATCAGCTCAATATTGACTTGCTGCGGGCGGACACCAGTTTCAAAGGCCAGTTGCGTTATGCCGCAAGCGCTGCCGGCCCAGAAGTGCAGGTGCGGGGTGACGCGGCGCTGGACGACTTTCGGGCCAATAGCGCCACGGAAGAGTTGCTGCGCTGGAAATCGCTGAATGTGCCGGGCCTGGCACTGACCATGGCACCGGGCGTGGCGACACGCCTGGACGTGCGCGAGGCCGCTTTGACGGATTTCTTCGCCCGCGTGGTCGTGAATGCCTCCGGGCGCATCAATCTGCAGGACTTGGTGAAGTCGGACACTTCCGCTGCACCGCCCGCAGTGGCCAGTGCCTCAGCGGCTTCGGCACCCGTGTCGGCTTCCATGGCGTCAGCGTCCCCGGATGCTATCGTCCATGTGGGGCCCATCAGCCTGGTCAAGGGCCAGGTGCTGTTTTTTGACCACTTCATCCAGCCCAATTACTCGGCCGATTTGAGCGAGCTGACGGGCAAGCTCAGCCAGTTTTCGTCGCAGGCGGTGGATGGGGTGGTGCAACTCGCCGACCTGGACCTGCGGGGGCGTGCCGAGGGCACGGCATCGCTGGACATCCGGGGCAAGGTCAATCCGCTGGCCCAACCCCTGGCACTGGACATCACCGGCCGGGTGCGCGACCTGGAACTGCCACCCCTGTCCCCCTATGCCATCAAATACGCCGGGTACGGCATTGAACGCGGCAAGCTCAGTGTGGACGTGAACTACGCCGTCCAGCCCGATGGACAGCTCACCGCCAGCAACCAGCTGGTGCTCAACCAGCTAATGTTTGGCGACAAAGTGGAGGGGGCGCCCAACAGCCTGCCGGTCAAGCTGGCGGTGGCTCTGCTGGCCGACCGCAACGGGGTGATCGATATCAACCTGCCCATCAGCGGTTCCCTCAACGACCCGCAGTTCAAAATCGGTCCGGTGGTGTGGAAGGTGCTCTCCAACCTGATTGTCAAGGCGGTGACGGCGCCCTTCAGCCTGTTGGCCCACGCCTTGGGGGGCGGCGCTGGGAGTGAGGACCTCAGTGCGGTCAATTTTGCTCCGGGGAGCAGTGTGCTGGATGAAGGCGCAACCCGCAGTCTGGACCAGGTGGTCAAGGCGCTGAACGACCGGCCCGCGTTGGCCATGACGGTGGTGGGCACTGCCAGCCTGGAGGTGGAGCAAGAGGCCCTGAAAGCGCAGCGGCTCCAGGGCATGCTGTTGGCTGAAAAGCGCCGCCGCGCGGTGCTCAATGGCCGGGATGCATCCATGGTCCGCACGGTGGAGGCGGCCGAGTCCGCGGCTTTGCTCAAGGCCGTGTACCGGCGGGCCGACATCACCAAACCCCGCAACCTGGTGGGGCTGACCAAGGACATCGAGCCAGCCGAAATGGAGGCCCTGCTGCTGGCCCATATCACCGTCAACGACGATGCGATGCGCGAGCTGGCCCTGCAGCGCGGTGTGGCGGTCAAGGACTATCTGGCGTCGCGCCAACTGCCCGCCGAACGCCTGTTCCTGGGCGCGGCCAAGGCCGTCCAACCGGAAGGCGACTGGACGCCGCGCGCGGAGTTGAGCTTGTCGGGGCGTTAACAGCGTTTAACGCTCCTCGATACGCCCGTCGGCATGCCGCGCGAAGCGGCCCTGTTCACGCGGGTGCACCGGGTCGCTGGGCCCCCAGGGCCAGCGGCCAAACTCGGTGCGGTGGTAGTCGGCAAAGGCCTGGCGAATTTCCGCCTCGGTGTTCATCACAAAGGGTCCGTACTGGGCCACCGGTTCACCGATGGGGCGCCCCTGCAGCACCAGCAATTCCCCCACGGCCTCACCATTGTGGAGGGTCACTTCGTGGTCACCGCGCACTTCCACCGCATGGCCGGACAGTATTCCGTGTCCTGCTACTTCCAGGCCTTCACCGCTGAAAAAATACAACTGCCGACGGGTGTGGGCGCTGGCGCAAGCGGGCAGAACCCAGCGTGCGCCAGGCTCCATGCGCAGGGTGTAAATCCCCACGTCAGCCTCTGTTTGGCTGGCCCAGGAGTCGGGTGGCGGGGGCAGCGGTGTGAATCCGGCCAGAGTGCCCGCAATACACACCACGGAGGTGGCGCGGCCCTCGGCGTCCTGGAAACGTTGCAGTGGAATGGCCTCGTTCCAGAACATGCTGAAATGGGGTTCGACCAGTTTGTGCCTGGCCGGCAGGTTCAGCCAGATCTGGAACAGCTCCAGCGGGTTGGGCTGGTCGCTGCGGGTCAGCGGGAACATTTCGCAGTGCACGATGCCTTTGCCGGCGGTCAGCCACTGCGCGTCGCCTCCGCCAAAACGTGCCGTGGCGCCCAGGGAATCGGAGTGGTCGATCAGACCTTTGCGTACCACGGTGACCGTTTCAAACCCCCGGTGCGGATGGGCTGGAAAACCGGGGACGGTTTGCCCGTGGTACATGCTCCAGCCGTCTTTGCGGCTGAAGTCCTGGCCCAGGTCGCGTCCCGCAAGCGGCGCATCGGGCCCCATTTGCGCATTGCCCGGCGGGTAGGCATCGTTATGGTGTGCGCAGAATAAAAACGGGTCCACGGTTGGCCAGAGAAAACCCAGGGGCTGGACGTGAAGGACGGTGTCATGGGACATGGTGGTGACCTCCGTTGAAGAAGGCTTGCATTGTGGCGCGCGTCGCGATTTTTTGCAGCGTGGACCGGTAGATTGCCCCACGCCCACTAAGATCGCCGCATGAATTTGAAATCCCTGTCATGGCGACTGCTGTGCGCCGTGCTGGCCGCTGGGGCGGTGCTGGGTGTGGACCTGGCGCAACGTCCCCTTGCCCCCGCTGCAGCCGGTGCCGTTGGGCCGGTTGTGCCACCGTCCTTCAGTGTGGACCACCTTGTGCAGGCGGGCCGGGGTGCTATTCCCATGCCGGCGGATGCGCCTGCCGCCCATGCAAGCACTTTGCTGCCTATGCCGGCGAGCCATCCGGCCGCGCTGACCGTGTTCTGGTTTTCCGGCGAACGCGAGAGTGGTCCGAATGTGCAAATTGCGGCTTCGCAATGGGACCGCGCCACCCAGCAATGGGCACCCGCACGGTTTGTGGCCAATCGGCATGTGCTGGGTGCGGTGTTGGGGTTTGGTGTGCGCCGATTGGGCAACCCGGTGGCCTGGATGGACGGCAGTGGCCGCATCCATTTGTTCGTCGTCGCCACCGGCTGGGGTGGGTGGGCGGCCAGCCGCATTTTGCATTTGCGCCAGTCCAGCGCTGGCAATGGCTTGCAGGAACTGGCCTTTGCGCCGGTGCGCGTGTTGCCCCTGTCGTGGTTGTGGAACACCAGCCATTTGGTGCGCAACGCCCCTTTGCCTTTGGCCGACGGCGGCATGGTTTTGCCCGTGCATTTTGAGCTGGGCATCAAGTACCCGGTGGCGCTGCGTTTTGACAGCCGCGGGGAGTTTTTGGGAATGGCGCGCATCTCCCGTCGCCATTACGCCTTGCAGCCCACCTTGCTGGCCAAGACCCGGACCGAGTGGCTGGCGCTGATGCGTGATGCGCGGCCTGACGGCAAGGTGATTGCCGCACGCACCCAAGACGGTGGGCGCAGTTGGAGCGACCTGCCGGATCTCGCACTGGTAAACCCCGATTCGGCGGTGGGCGGTATGGCGCTGGCACCGGGACACATGCTGCTGGCGCACAACAGCTCACCGGCCTCGCGCGCATGGCTGGACCTGAGTCGATCGGCCGATGGCGTGGCGTGGACACCTGTTCATGCGCTGGAGCACGGTGCCACGGATGACGATGAGTTCTCGTACCCCGCCATGGCCTGGGCCGACGGCAGTGTGTGGCTGAGCTACACCGTAGACCGGCAGCGGCTGGCCTGGCAGCGTTTTTCTGTGGACGCCGCTGCTAACGCCGCAGCGCCCAATGGAGTCAAACCATGAATTTGGAGAGCATGGCCTGGCTAGTCCAGTGGGTGTCCGTGGACTCCCCCGTACTGCCCGGCCCTTGGGCAATGCAGTGGTGGCTGCACCTGGGTTGGAGCGTGGTGCTGGCGTGGGGCTTCGCTGCCTTGGGGCAAGCATGGCCGCCACGGGTGCGCTGGGCAGGCGCAGGGCTGGTGGCCCTGTGGTGTTGGGTTCCCGGGCTGTATTCCCCCACCCATTGGCTGGGGATGGCGTTTCAGGCCCCCAGTATCAGCAGCGTCGTCCTGTGTGCCTGGCTGCTACGCGAGAGTTTGCAGCCGTCTAGAAGGGTGCTGTTGTTGCCTTCGTCCGTGGATCGCAGCACGCTTGCGCTTGCCGTACTGGGCTCCATCGCGGGTTGGGCCTTGCTGCTGGATAGCTTTGCCTTGTTGCCGATGTCGCTCTATGCCTGGGGTTTTAGCCCCATCGCACCCGCGCTGGTGTTGCTGGTGGCTGGGTTGCCCTGGGTGCTGGAGTGCCGCGATGGGGCGTTGGATACCAAGGCGTGGGTCGCACCTGTCGCGGTGCTGGTATTCGTGGCCTTGCGTTTGCCCACCGGCAACGCCTGGGATGCCGTGCTGGACCCTTGGTTGTGGCTGCTGTTGCAGGGCTATGTTGTGAGAGCCGCTTTTCGCCGCACAAGCCGCCTGAAATCAGTGCATTGACCGGCAACGGCCTATAGCGCTGTTGACCTGCAATTCAAGACTTTGATTGTTGCGTATTTCGCAATGTATCGATGACGTTGAAGCTATTTCTCTTTGTTGATGGAAATTTTAAAGTTCATCCCATCGACGAGACGCATCTTTAAACGCCCCTTCGATGCTGTTCAGGTGGCATGTCGCCACCCGAGTGGAATCTTCAACTTGATAAGGATATGCATCATGAAAACTTCTTACGCTTCTGCCATCGCTCTTGCCCTCGCTACCCTGGCTGCTGGCCATGTGATGGCGGCTGATGTGGCGCCCATGGCCAATGTGCGAGCCAGCATCAACGACGCCAGCGGTGATGTGGTCGAACCCCTGACGGGCCTGAAATTGCGCGAAATCAACCCTGGCTACTACGGCGCAAACACCTCGGTGAAAGGCAAAACCCGTGCGCAAGTGCAAGCCGAATTGGCCGAAGCCCGCCGCAACGACGATGGCGGTGACGTGGTTGAGCCCATGACCGGCATGAAAATGCGGGACATCAACCCCAGCCAATACGCTGCCAATACCGCAGTGCAAGGCAAAACCCGTGCGCAAGTGCGTGCCGAACTGGCCGAAGCCCGCCGCAACGACGACGGTGGTGGTGTGGTCGAACCCATGACTGGCATGACCCTGCGGGAAATCAACCCCAGCCGTTACGCCCAAGCCAACAGCTGATCAAGCGCTGATCGTTAGGTAAGGTCAAAGGGCCAGATGCGTGAAGCATCTGGCCCTTGTCATTTCCGCGCTGAAGGTCATTCCACAAACATAAATCTGGCTCAGTGCGCAGACTTCACCACCAGCCACTCGCGGCGAAACAGCCATTCCTGCGGATACCACAGGTTGCGCAACGTGACCTCGCCGCCCTTGTGGCGGCTTTTGACGTGCCAGCGGGAGCCCAGCAATGTGCATTCGGGAACACAGCTGGGCTCAGTCTGGTCCAGACGGTCTTGCAACCACACCACTGCATCAAAGTGGACGAGCAAGTAGTTCAGCCGTTCTGCTGCTGCCATTTCGGGGTACAGCGCGCCGGTATTGCGGCCTTCGGCATCGTAGGGGGTGATGCGTGCACCGGGCAGCACAAAATGAAAGCGTTCATACTGACCAGTAAAACCATTGGGCACGGCAACGCGCTGGCCTTGCATCTGGCTTCGTACTGCGGCGCTATAGCCGACGCTGGCGCTGGACAGCGGTGCCACCATCAGGCTGAAGGTGGCGTACACCGCCAGGCAGGCCACCAGTGTTGCATTGCGCACCCAAGAATGGTAGATAAATCCGGCTGTAGCCCCCGCCAGACCTGCGCAAGCAGCTATCAATGTCATAGCAAGTTCAGGTGTGCTGGTGATACCCATGTCGCCCATCACCCAGGCAATGCGCGCCAACATCACCAGGGCTGGCACGGTGATCAGCAGCGTGAGCCAGAACCAGAGCTTGGCAATGCGCTCCCAGGCCAGGGCCATGGCGATGGCCAGCGCGGGCATGGCGGGAATCAGGTAGCGCTCCGAGCGCTGGCTGGGAATGGTGAACACCACCAACCACACCACCAGCCAGGCCAGCAGCACCCACAGTGCGGGGGAGAGTTGGGCATAGGTGCTCTTCTGGAAGGCTTTGGACACGGCCACCCAGCAAAAACCCAGCACCACCAGCGCCACCAGCCCGCCGTTGGCGGGGTAGGCCAGCAACTGCGTCCACATGGGGTAGGCGCCAAACAGTGCAGCCTGCCAGTAGCCCTGGCCACCGGACATCTTGCCGGCATTCTCGGCCACCACAAACTCCTGCCACACGGCGGCGGGGTCCGGGTCCAGTACAAACCACAGTGCAAAAATGCCTATGCCTATCAAGGCGCTCCAGGTGATGCCCAGGGTGGTGCGCATCACGCCCCGCCAGCGCAGTTCAGGTTCGGTCAGCAGTACGGCGCACCACACGGCCGCAGCCGTGGGAGCCACCAGAGCGAAGGACTTGTAGGCCGCCCCCAGTCCCATGGCGACGCCAAACAGGGTGTAGGTCAGCCATCCGAGGGCTGTGTGCACGTTGGCACGTGCCGAGTCACCCCGCAAGCGCAGCCCAAGCACCCACCACATGGGCAAGGCCAGCCAGAAGGTCTCAGGCGCCGAAGTGAGGTAGACCCGCCCGTAGCGAAAGGTGGAAAAATACAGCAGGTACAGCGCGGCGGCCAGGCACGCTGTGCGCAGCTTGCCGCTGATGCGGAGGGCAAAAAATGCCAGCAGCGCTGTGGTGGCAAAGGTGTAGACAATGCTGGGCAGGCGCAGGGCCAACAGGCTCCACTGATGGCCCCAGTCACTCGCCAAGATGGCCTGCCAGATCAGCAGGGGCGGCTTGGTGTTGCGCGTGCCGATCAGCTCGGACTGCAGCGGCAGCCAGTGGCCGGATTCGGCGGTCATGCGGGCGATGTGGATGTACACCATCTCGTCGCCATTGGTGGGTGCGTAGGGGCTGCCCAAGCCGAACAGGTAGAGTGTTGATGCTATAAAAACAAGAGCTAACCACGCAATGTCTGCGGGGGCTAGAGGCTCAAAAGGCTTGAATTTTTGAAGCATGCGCCGCAGGAAGAATCAGTCGCGCCGGAAGGTCCAGCGGTCGTTGGCCAGAAAGTTGCTCACGCTGGCTGCCACAATCGCCACGATGTTGGCCAGGCGGTAGTCCAGGGAGCCCGACAGCAGCAGTGTCAAGCCGTATTGCAGGGCGCTGCCAAAACCGGAAGCGGTGACATACTGACCAAACTCCTTGCCCAGCAGCCGCAGGCTCACGGGCTGCGCCTCTCCGGCTTCCAGCGTCTTGACGCGGTCCGACCAGGTCCACAGCCGGTTCCAGGTGAAGTTGTTGATGGTGGCCAGCGTAATGGCCAGCGCCAGCGACAGGTAGGGTTTTTGGTAAGACGCTTCGATGGCATTGAACAGGTATTCGTGCCCAAAGTGCAGCACGGCCAGATTCACCACCGTGCCACTGGCGCCCACGATGCCGAACTTGAGGTAGCGGTAGCGTTCAATCCAGGTCAGCGCCCACAGCACGGAGCGCTGCACCAGGGAGCGCCCGCTCATGCCGCAGCACCTGTGCTGCTTGTCCCGGCCCCTGCGCTGCTGACGCGCAAAAATGCCAGGGCCTGGTCCAATACCGGGTCCGGCGCAATGCGCTTGAGGCACTGGTTGTCACCATCGCAGAACGTCAGCCGGTGGTTGTAGGCGCTCAGGCAAGGCGAGCAGGCAATGCCCGACTCCAGTACCGTGTTGCGGGTTCCCAGGGGGCCGTAGAGTTTGCCGGTTTCGGGGCCGAAAAACACCATGGTCTGAATGGGGGTCAAGGTAGCGAAGTGGCCAGGCCCGCCATCGTTGGTAATAAGCAGGCGGGCGGCATGGAACAGCATCAGCAATTCGCGGATGCTGCGGGTGTAGCCAGTGAGGTCGATGCAGGCGTCGCTGCGGATCTGGGCAATCAGTTCTTGGGCCAGTTGGGCGTCGTCTTTCAAACCGATCAGGCCCACGGCATAACCTGCGGCACACAATCCCTGCGCCACGCGCGCGTAGTGGTCGGCAGGCCAGGCGCGCTCCGGCAAGATGCCACCGCCGGCATACAAGAGCACCAGGCTGCGCTGGGTTGTGACGGGATGGTCTGTTTGCACCTGGGTGCGGTAGGCAGCCAGCTCCTGCGCTGAAAATTCCACCGACAACTCCGTGTCCACCGGCAGGGTGCGAATGGGCGCGGCCTTGTTCCGTGGTGCGCCACCGTGGGATTCCAGTGCATCCACCAGCGACAAAAATTGTTTGCTGATGTGTTGGTAGGGGTTATAGGGAATGGCGTGGTTGATAAAACTGCCGCGGTACAAACCCTCTTGGGTGTGGGGCGTAAAGCCCACCCGCACCGGCGCGCCGGTCGAAAACGAGAGCAGGGCGCTCACGCGCGAAAACAACTCGCAGTCAATGACCGTGTCCAGGCCCAGTCGGCGCATGGCCAGGCTGACCTTCAAAATATCGCGTACCAGCGATCCGCCAGAACTGTCGTCCAGGCTGTGCATGCACTCGGCTTGGGTGAGTTGCAGTAACTTGGAGACTTCCTGGTTTTTCTTCAGTTGCAGGATGTGGATGGCGGCACCCGGGTATTGGCGTCGCAATGCAGCAAACATGGGGCCGGCCAATACGATGCTGCCCATCTCGGAGAGCAGGATGACCAGAATGTGCTTGGGTGCCCGGCCCAGTTGTGCGGGAGCCGCCCAAAGCCCGGTCAAACGCACCCATGCAGACACCCCGGCGCACAGCAGCTGGCCTACCCAGCGGTCAATGAAGCGTTGTGTCTGCAGTTTCATGGGTCAGGTCATCGGTTGAGGACAGAGCTTGCGCACTTTGTGTCGCCGCAGTCTGTCCCACAAGGTTTCAGGAGAGGCCCGCTGCGGCGCGCAAGGCCTGGGCCTTGTCGGTACGTTCCCACGTGAACTCGGGTTCTTCGCGGCCAAAGTGGCCGTAGGCCGCAGTTTTTTCGTAAATGGGGCGCAACAGGTCCAGCATCTGGATGATGCCCTTGGGGCGCAGGTCGAAGTGTGCGTTCACCAGGTCCGCAATTTTCTCATCGGAGATCACGCCCGTGCCTTCGGTGTACACCGTCACGTTCATGGGCTTGGCCACGCCAATGGCGTAGGCTACCTGCACCTGGCACTGGCGTGCCAATCCTGCGGCTACGATGTTCTTGGCCACATAACGCGTGGCGTAAGCGGCCGAGCGGTCGACCTTGCTGGGGTCCTTGCCGGAGAACGCGCCGCCGCCGTGGGGGCAGGCGCCACCGTAGGTGTCCACAATGATCTTGCGCCCGGTCAGACCGCAATCCCCCTGGGGACCACCCACGACAAAACGGCCGGTGGGGTTGATCAGGTATTTGGTGTCCGCTGTGAGCCATTCCTTGGGCAGCACGGGTTTGATGATTTCTTCGCGCACCGCTTCGTAGAACGCATCGGTCATGCGGTTGCCCAGGCTCATTTCGGGGCTGTGCTGGGTGGAGAGCACCACCGTGTCGATGCTGTGGGGCTTGCCATCCACATAACGCATGGTGACTTGGCTCTTGGCATCGGGACGCAGGAAGGGTAGGCGGCCATCCTTGCGCAGCTGGGCCTGGCGCTCCACCAGACGGTGGGCGTAGTAAATGGGCGCGGGCATCAGCTCGGGGGTCTCGTTGCAGGCGTAGCCAAACATCAGGCCCTGGTCACCGGCGCCGGTGTTGAGGTGGTCGTCGCTTGCATGGTCCACGCCTTGGGCGATGTCGTTGGATTGCTTGTCGTAAGCGACCAGCACGGCGCAGCCCTTGTAGTCGATGCCGTATTCGGTGTTGTCGTAACCGATGCGTTTGATCGTGTCGCGCGCCACCTGGATATAGTCCACATGGGCGTTGGTGGTGATTTCACCGGCCAGCACGACCAGACCGGTGTTGGTCAGGGTTTCTGCGGCCACGCGGGACTTGGGGTCCTGCTTGAAAATG
Source organism: Burkholderiales bacterium RIFCSPLOWO2_12_FULL_61_40 (assembly GCA_001770935.1). GTDB lineage: Bacteria > Pseudomonadota > Gammaproteobacteria > Burkholderiales > Burkholderiaceae_C > Allorhodoferax. Next base: position 24,062 of record MESI01000102.1, read on the forward strand.
GCATCCAGAATGGCATCGGAAATCTGGTCGGCAACCTTGTCGGGGTGGCCTTCAGAAACAGACTCGGACGTGAAGAGAAAATCGTTCGCCATAAGTGTTAACTCCAAAAGAATCATCAAGTCGCGTTGCTTGGGCTTTGGAGGCTTTCAGCGAACGCTTTAGCAGATTTGTCAATATTGACAAGGCACAATGGCGATCCTTTGAAAGATGGCCGTTGTGGGTGTCGCCCTGCAAGTAGTTCCGTAACTCAGCGACAGCGCAGATTTTATCTCAGTCATGATCCGTTTTTTTAAATTGCTGTCCTTTCTGCCCTTGTGGTTGTTGCATGGCGCTGGATGGGTGTTGGGATGGGTGGCGTTTTTGGCATCTCCAACGTACCGGCAGCGCTTTATTGAAAATGCCGCCCAGGCGCAATTCGCACGCAAGGACTGGCTCCCTGCCGTGGGGGCCGCTGGGCAACTGGTGGGCGAACTGCCGCGTCTGTGGTTTGGAAAGCCGGTTTCCATCTATTGGGACGGCGCGCAACACGTCGAAGCGGCGTTGTCGTCCGGTAAAGGGGTGATTTTTTTAACGCCTCATCTGGGCTGCTTTGAAGTAACGGCGCAAGCCTATGCGGCCCGGTATGGGCAAGCGGGTCGTCCCATGACAGTGCTGTTTCGCCCGCCACGGCAGTCCTGGCTTAAGGAGCTCGTGGAGTCAGCCCGCATGCGGCCGGGGCTGCTCACTGCCCCTACTTCGCTGGCGGGCGTCAAACAGCTGTTGAAGGCACTGAAGCAGGGGCAGTGCGTGGGCTTGCTTCCTGACCAGGTCCCCCCCACGGGACAAGGAACCTGGGCTGCATTTTTTGGGCGGGATGCCTACACCATGACCTTGTCGTCGCGTTTGGCGGCGCAAACCGGCGCCACGCTGGTGCTGGCTTGGGGCGAGCGCTTGGCATGGGGGCGTGGCTATGTGGTTCATGTACACCCTTTTGATGGAAGTTTGTCCACGGATGCGCGTGAGGCGGGGGGGCAAATGAACAGGGCCATGGAGGGCTTGGTGCGCCAGTCACCGGAGCAGTACTTATGGGGCTACGCGCGCTACAAACAGCCGCGCGATCTGGTGTAAATGTCTAACAGGAAAACTTGGCCGTGTTGACCCGCCTATTGTTGGAAGTGATTCGATGGATCGGCTTTTTGCCGCTGAAGTGGGTGCGCGCCTTGGGCTACGTTTTAGGACTGGCTTTGTACGCGCTGGTCACTTCTCGCAGGCGGATCGTCTGGATCAATTTGTCCCTGTGTTTCCCGCAGTGGACCCGCCGGGATATTCGACGTTGTGCCGTCCAGACCTTTGTGCACTTTGCCCAGGCGTGGCTGGACCGGGGCTGGTTGTGGCATGGTTCGTCCTCCATGAATTTGCAGCGGCTGCAAATCACCGGCGATGTAGAAGCTCTTCAGGGTAACGCGCCGACGGTGATTTTCTCTCCCCATTTTGTTGGCCTGGACGCGGGATGGACCGCGTTGACCCAGCAACTCCCACGGCGTTTCACCACCATCTATACCGACCAGGCCAATAAAGTAGCCGATGCCTGGATTCTTGCGGGGCGAAAGCGATTTGGCGCGGCGCGGCTGTTCGGGCGCATTGAAGGCGTCAAGCCCATCCTGGCGGCCTTGAAAGAGGGTGAGCCACTGTACCTTTTGCCCGATATGAACTTTGGACCGGAAGAGTCGGTGTTTGTGCCGTTTTATGGCGTTGCGGCAGCCACGGTGCCATCCCTGGCCCGTTTCGCCAAACTGGGACGCGCCAAGGTGGTGCCCGTCATTTCCTGCATGACCCCCAGCGGTTACGAGATCAAGGTCTTGCCCGCATGGGAGGGGTTTCCATCGGGGGACATGGTGGCCGACACCGCCCTGATGAATGTGCGCCTGCAAGCCTATATCGACGCCATGCCCTCCCAGTACTACTGGGTGCACAAACGATTCAAAGATCGGCCTGACGGCGCTGCTGCACCTTATTGATCGGGAGTCTCAGGCGCTTGGGTTTGTGCCGCAGGCGTGTCGCTTTGCGGATGGGTCCATTTCCACAGCAATTTCGCCACTTCGTCCACCCCTTTGTGCTTGGGCGCCGAAAACAGCATGACTTCACCACCACCCGCTTGCAGTTTGGTGATGGACAGCACTTTGGTGGCCTCGCTGCGTGTCAATTTGTCCGATTTGGTCAGCACAATCAGAAATTTCAGACCTTCCTGGACGCGCGGGCGAATGATGTCCAAGAGAATCTCATCCAGCTCCGTCATGCCATGGCGCGGATCACACATCAGCACAATACCCTTCAGGTTTTCACGTGTGATCAGGTAATTGGCCATCACTTGCTGCCAACGGATCTTGTCCTGCTTGGGTACTGCGGCGTATCCGTAGCCCGGCAGGTCCGTCAAAATGGCATCGGTGACCCCTTGTTTGCCCAAAGAAAACAAGTTGATGTGTTGCGTTCTTCCCGGCTTTTTGGAGGCGAAAGCCAACTGTTTCTGTTGCGTGAGGGTATTGATACAGGTTGATTTGCCTGCATTGGAACGGCCGACAAAGGCGATTTCAGGGACATCCAGCTTGGGCAGGAAGTGCAATTGGGGCGCGGTGGTCAGGAATTTTGCGGTGTGCAACCAGCCAAGCGCAACAGTGGCTTCCGTCTTGTCGCCGTGGCTTTGCACGGCTCCGGGTCGGGATGCAGGGGGTGGGTTTGTGTTTGTAGTCATTAGTTTAGGAGTGGGACCCGGACCTGCATTGTAGAATGGCGCTGTTTTGCTCACCAGACACAGCACCCCTATGACGTTGATTGCCCACTTGACCCTTGCTGCTTGCGTTGCAGTATCTGCCGTTTCTGCATTTGCAACTGACGCCACACCGGAGCCTGCCGCGCATGCAGGAGCTTCCCCTGCCAAGGCGGCCAAGCCAGATTTGGCCAAAGGTGAGGCAAGTTTTGGTGCGATGTGTGCAGGATGCCACGGTGCTGACGGTAACTCAGGCGCGCCTGCTTACCCCAAGCTGGCGCAACAGCATCCCGAATATTTGGTCAAACAACTGCAAGAATTCAAGTCAGACAAGCGCAACAGTGCGGTCATGAAAGGTTTTGCATCCGCATTGTCGGATGAGGATATGAAAAATATCGCGTTTTGGGTCACTACCCAAAAATTCAAAACGGGTTATGCCAAGGACAAAGAACTCGTAACTTTGGGTGAGCGCATCTACCGCGGCGGCATTGCGGACCGGCAGGTACCTGCCTGCGCAGGTTGCCACAGCCCCAATGGTGCAGGTATTCCGGCGCAGTATCCGCGTCTGAGTGGTCAGCATGCAGAATATACGGTGGCACAGCTCACCGCATTCCGTGACGGTGTGCGCAAGAACAGCCCGCAAATGGCCCAGGTGGCTGCCAAAATGAATGACCGCGAAATCAAAGCGGTGGCGGATTACGTCGCTGGCTTGCGATGAGGCATCAGCGGTAGCTTGGGTTTTTCGGACAACCAGGCTACCGCAACTAACTCCAAAAAAGGGTAGACCTTTCGCAAGAAGGTCTGCCCTTTTTTTTGGTAAGAATGTCCGTTTGCAGACGACCAATGGGGAAATGAGGAAGTTTTTATGCTGATCAAAACCCGAAACAACGGTTTCCACCATCCTGTCGCCAGTGAAATTACTGATCGCCAAGTGTACGAAGGCCGACGCGATCTATTGAGGTGGATGGCGGTTGGCGCAGCGGGGGCGGGCATGGCCTCCTGGGCCTCACGACAGGCACTGGCGCAAGTTTCAGGCGTGGTCCAGCGGCCCGGCAAGTTGGCGGCTTTGAATGCGCGTCCTTCTGTGGTGGATGGCGCTGTCACCATGGAAAAGTCCACCTCCTACAAGGATGCGAGCAGCTACAACAATTTTTACGAATTTGGCACGGACAAGGCAGACCCTGCAGTCAACGCCCGCACGCTGAAAACTACGCCTTGGACCGTCGAGATCGAAGGCCTGGTGAAGAAGCCAGGGCGGTTTGGAATGGACGACTTGCTCGGACTCAGTCCAATGGAAGAACGCATCTACCGTTTGCGCTGTGTCGAGGGCTGGTCGATGGTGATTCCATGGGTGGGTTACTCGCTCGCTGAACTCATCAAACGCGTCGAACCGCTGGGTAGCGCCAAATACCTTGAGTTTGTGTCGCTGGCAGACCCCAAGACGATGCCGGGCGTTCGGTCGGGTGTGTTGGACTGGCCCTACGTGGAGGGGCTGCGCCTGGACGAGGCCATGCACCCGTTGACTTTGCTGACCTTTGGTATGTACGGTGAGGTGTTGCCCAACCAGAATGGTGCTCCCGTACGGTTGATCGTGCCCTGGAAGTATGGATTCAAGAGTGGCAAGAGCATCGTCAAGATTCGTTTTACAGACAAGCCGCCTGCCACTGCCTGGAACAAGGCTGCGCCCAACGAATACGGCTTTTTCTCCAATGTCAACCCTTCGGTAGACCATCCGCGCTGGAGCCAGGCCACCGAGCGGCGAATTGGAGAGGATGGCCTTTTTTCCAAAAAACGGAAAACCCTCATGTTTAACGGTTATGAGGCGCAAGTGGGACAGTTGTACGCAGGCATGGATCTGAAAAAACTGTACTGATCGTGCCGGAGTTTTCCTTGATGAACCGTTGGCTTTCCAAGCGGCTGGCAAAAACGGTCTGGTTGGGTGTCTCACTATTACCCGCGCTTTGGTTGGTGCTTGCCGCGTTCACCGATCAATTGGGTGCCAACCCGGCCGAGGCTTTGATACGCGCCACGGGCGACTGGACGTTGCGCATGCTGTGTGTCGTGATGGCGATCACCCCTATGCGGGTGACGTTTGGTATCCCTGTATTAGCCCGGTTTAGACGGATGGCAGGGCTATTTGTGTATTTCTATGTTGTTTTGCACTTGCTGGCCTACAGCGGTTTTGACATGGGCTTTGACGTAGCCGATATTGCCAAAGACATCGCCAAACGCCCCTTTATCCTGGTGGGTTTTAGCGCCTTCGTGCTGCTCACCCCATTGGCCTTGACCTCCTTCAATCGGGCAATTCGGGCGCTCGGCGGCAAGCGTTGGCAGGCTTTACACCGTCTTATTTACGCCATTGCGGTGCTGGCTTTATTGCATTTTTTCTGGATGCGGGCGGGGAAAAACAATTTTACAGAGGTGGCGGTGTACGCTGCCGTCATTGGTGCCCTATTGGCTTGGCGAATAGCTAGAGTTCTTGGTGGAAAGACCTCCTAGCACCCGTATTTACTGCGCGGACAGCTATGAAAATCTTATCTGGGGATGACTGGAGTGGTGCCGGAACTGGGTTTGGCAGGCGTGTTCTTGGCAGGCAAATACAGTGGGCCTGTTTGCCCGCATCCCGACAGATTGAGCACGCCAGCGCCAAGGATAAGTGCACTGACTAAAATTTGCTTTGTAATCAACATGGTGAAATTGTAATGACCGACTCAGAATTTTTGGATCGTGCGGAAATCCTGCTCAAAACTATCGAGGCCGCTTGCGATCGGATCAATGATGAAACCGATGCGGATGTGGACAATCAGCGCGTAGGCAGCATGGTGACCCTGACATTTTCCAATGGCAGCCAAATCATCATTAACTTGCAGAAACCACTGCACGAAGTCTGGATGGCAGCCAAGTCGGGCGGATACCACTATCGGTGGGCGGATAGCCAATGGCAAGACACCAAAGGTCAGGGAGAATTCTTTGCAGAACTCACCCGCAACGCCTGTGCCCAGGCAGGGCGGGAGCTTCATTTCTTCGCGTGATCAGTTTTTGAAGAGATCCAGAATCTTTTTCTTTTCGTCTGCGGCTGGCAATGCTTGGAGCGCAGGTTCCGTTTGGGCTTCCAGTCCCAGCCCAGAAACGCCTGACCCATTGGCAAATTCCTCGAAGTACCATTCGCCACCCACATGCACCACGCCTTCGGGTGCAGTGGGTTCATTTACGGGAACGTTTCTGAGGGCCGTTTCCATGAAGCTGACCCACACAGGCAGGCTCAGGCCCCCGCCGGTTTCACGGTCTCCGAGCTTGCGTGGGGTGTCGTAGCCTATCCATGTCACGGCGGCGAGGGTTGGTTGGTAGCCTGCAAACCAAGCGTCCATGGAGTCGTTGGTGGTGCCGGTTTTTCCGTAGATGTCGGGGCGTTTCAAGGTCGCCTGGGCACGTGCTGCAGTACCGGAACGCGTGACTTCCTGAAGCAAACTCGTCATCAGAAATGCATTGCGTGCGTCAATCGCGCGTTCAGAGTTCTCCAGGGCCGGTGCTTGTGATTGCACCAACACTTTGCCACGTTGCTCACTTACTTTGGAAACCAACCAGGGATTGACCCGGTAGCCGCCATTGGCAAAGACGGAGTAAGCTGTAGCCATCTGCATTGGTGTGACAGCGCCTGCGCCCAAAGCCATGGTGAGGTAAGGTGGGTGCTTTTCTGCCTCAAAACCAAATCGGGTGGTCCATTCTTGTGCGTATTGGGTCCCTATGGACTGCAGAATCTGGATGGAGATCATGTTCTTCGACTTTGCCAAGCCGCGCCGAAGTGTTATGGGGCCTTCAAAAGTTCCGTCATAATTTTTGGGCTCCCAAGGTTGCCCGCCGGTAACTCCAGCGTCAAAGAACAAGGGAGCGTCATTGACCACGGTAGAAGGAGTAAATCCCTTTTCTAGAGCCGCTGAATAGATAAAAGGCTTGAAACTGGAGCCGGGCTGCCGCCACGCTTGCGTGACGTGATTGAACTTGTTTTTGGCAAAATCGAACCCCCCGACCAGTGCTTTGATAGAGCCATCGCGTGGATCAATGGCGACAAAAGCACCTTCAACTTCGGGTAATTGGGTAATTTCCCAACTACCTTTAATGGTCTTGCTGACACGAATCACGGCCCCCCGCCGAATTTTGATGTTGGGCGGCGCCTTTTCCGAGAGTCCCGATTGCGCAGGCTTGAGTCCGTCACCGGTAATCTCCAGCGTTTCCCCATTTTGTCGAATGGCTTTGATTCTCTTGGTACCTGCTTCCAGTACCACGGCTGACATCACGTCGCCGTTGTCAGGGTGTTCGTCCAGTACCTCATCAATCGCGTCATCAGTCTCCTGTGCATTGCCTGGAAGGTTGATGTATTTTTCTGGCCCACGGTAGATTTGGCGGCGTTCAAAATCCATAATGCCGCGGCGCAAGGCTTTGTAAGCGGCATTTTGATCCGATGCTTTTAAAGTGGTTTGCACGTCGAGTCCGCGGGTGTAGGTCTCATCGCCGTATTGCGCATACATCAGTTGGCGCACCATTTCAGTCACATATTCCGCATGCACCAGGTTGGCATGGGCGCCACTCCTGACCTTCAATTCTTGTTTTTTTGCCTCTTCCGCCTCTTGCGCAGTGATAAGCCCGTTCTCCAGCATGCGGTCAATAATGTGAAGCTGACGAACGCGCGCCCGTTTGGGATTGACAATGGGGTTGTAGGCGGAAGGCGCTTTGGGCAGTCCTGCCAGCATGGCGGCTTCGGCAATGGTGATGTCTTTGAGTGGCTTGCCAAAATAGGTGTCCGAGGCCGCCGCGAAACCGTAGGCGCGGTTCCCCAGGAAGATCTGGTTCATATAGATTTCAAGAATCTGGTCTTTGCTTAAAAGATGCTCCAGCTTGAATGTCAACAGTATTTCGTAAATTTTTCGCGTAAACGTTTTCTCAGAGGATAGATACACGTTACGAGCCACTTGCATCGTGATGGTGGATGCCCCTTGGCTTTTGATCCGCCCCACATTGGCAAGGCCAGCCCGGATAACGCCCACATAATCTACCCCACCGTGTTGGTAAAAGCGTGCATCTTCAATGGCCAGAACCGCATTGGTCATGACCTTGGGAATTTCACTGATAGGGGTCAGGTTGCGACGTTCTTCTCCAAACTCCCCTAACAACTCACCTTCTTCGGAAAATATACGCAAGGGCAGCTTGGGCCGGTAGTCTGAAAGATCCGAGATGTCGGGTAAGTTCGGAAATGCAACTGCCAGGGCCAGTGCAATCACCATGGCCAAAGAAAGCACCCCAGCCAGTCCAATCCCAGCGGTCCACAAAATTACGCGTACAAACCAATGCCGGGCAGGACTGCCCAGACGGGTTTTGGTGGTCGACTTTTCCGTGGAGGGTGGGGTAGTTGGCATAAAGGGTGTTGGTTGGGGCGCATCGGCATTATAAAAAACGGTGGTCTATTCGCTTACTGACGCACGCGCAAGCATTGTTGCTGGTCAGCGATTCACTATGCGAAACTATGCCGTGCTTTCGAATATGAGGAATAAACGTCTGCTTTTGGCAACGTTTGAAACAGGTTGAAACAGAAAAAACCTTTGCGGGACAAAGATCTTGCTGATAGCATTGAAGTGATTTCTTAAGTTTGGCCGATGCTTGATCGGTCTGTTTCAGGGGATAGTTTTGATCTCATTGGGGTCGCTTTTTAGTCGCCAGCCTGCACCTATGGTCGGTTTGGATATCAGTTCCTCCAGCGTAAAGCTGGTGGAGTTGGGCCATGACAAGGCCGGAAACCTCGTGCTTGAGCATTGTGCTATCGAGCCGCTGGAGCGAGGCTGGATTACCGATGGCAACATCGAAAAATTTGATGAAGTTGCAGATGCGCTGCGTCGTCTTGTCAAAAAAAGTGGCACCAAAACCAAAAATGTTGCGATGGCGCTGCCCCCATCGGCGGTGATTACCAAAAAAATCGTTTTACCCGGTGGTATGTCTGATCTAGAGCTTGAGCAGCAAGTAGAGACAGAAGCCAATCAGTACATCCCATTTCCACTCGATGAGGTGAGTCTCGATTTTTGCGTCATTGGACCGAGCGCAGCATCGGCAGGGGATGTGGAGGTGTTGATTGCGGCATCTCGGCGCGAAAAAGTCCAGGATATCCAGGGCTTGGCTGAGGCAGCAGGGTTGACACCAGTCATCGTTGATGTTGAGTCTTATGCCTCTCGGCTGGCTGCAGGTCGTTTGATTGAAAACTTGCCGAACAAGGGGGCAGGTTTGATTGTGGCTTTATTTGAGGTGGGCGCATTGACCACCAGCATGCAGGTCCTTCGTGACGATGAAGTGTTGTACGACCGCGACCAAGCTTTTGGCGGAGCGCAATTGACGCAGCTGATTGTGCGCCAATACGGGTTTTCTCAAGAAGAGGCTGAATCCAAAAAACGCAGTGGTGAACTCCCCGATGACTACGACTCGTCAGTATTAAGACCATTTATTGACACCATGGTTCAGGAGTTGGGACGTGCGCTGCAGTTTTTCTTTACCAGTACTCCGCACAACAAGGTTGACTACATCATGCTTGCTGGCGGATCGGCTGCGTTGCCGGGTTTGACCGCGGCGGTCACGCAGCACACCAGCTTTCCTTGCAGTCTTCTCAATCCCTTTGATGGTATGGAGATTGGGGATGGTATTCGCCTGAAAAGAATGACGCGTGAGGCACCTTCGTATCTCACATCGTGCGGATTGGCTTTGCGGAGGTTTGTGCAGTGATCCTGATCAATCTGCTACCGCATCGCGAGATCGCACGCAAGCGCCGCCGTGATTTGTTCAACGTCTCCTTGGGAATTTCAGCCCTTGTGGGCGGGGTTATCGCCGGAATTATTTTTTTGTGGTTTCAAACGGCAATATCGGAGCAACAAGACACCAATGTGGTTTTAGACACTGAAATCAAGAAACTTGAGGGGCAGATCAAGGACATCGCCGGACTGGAAGCGGAAATTGCGGCGCTGCGTGCACGTCAGCAAGCCGTTGAAGATTTGCAATCAGACCGCAATTTACCGGTGCATTTGCTGACGGAGTTGGTAAACCAACTGCCTGATGGGGTATTTATTTCCAAAATGGTCCAGGCTGACCAGTTGGTAACGATCAACGGAACGGCGCAGTCGAACGAGCGAGTGTCTGAATTATTGCGCAACCTTGCCAACAATACACCGTGGTTCAGCAAACCTGATTTGGTTGAAATCGTTGCGGGCACGGTTGCGTTGTCGACCAAAGAACAAAAACGTGTTTCCAATTTTACGATTCGGGTCAAGCTAGTGCGCGCGAGCGAGGCGGAAAAGGCGGCAGTTAAGGCCGAGGTCGTTCCAGTTGTCGACGGAAAGAAATAACAGGTTACCGTATGGCAATGAAGATTCCCAATGCAGTTGATTTCGCAGCGATACAAGAGAACGTGGTTGCGCAGTTTCGCGACCTTGATCCCAAAGATCCCTCTTTGTGGCCGGTACTGCCACGAAACGCGTTGTTTGTGCTTACTTCCATTGTTATCGTGGGGGTGCTTTGGCTTGTTTGGCTCAGCGGGTCGCAGGAAATCCTGCAGCAGGAGCAGGAAAAGGAAATCAAGCTTCGGGAAGATTACAAAACCAAGCTGACCAAGGCTGTTAACTTGGATGTGCTCAAGAAACAACGCGAACAGGTGCAGCAGTATGTAACGCAGCTTGAAAAACAGTTGCCCAGCAAGGCTGAAATGGATGCGCTGCTTTCTGATATCAACCAAGCGGGTTTGGGGCGGAGTCTGCAGTTTGACCTTTTCCGTCCTGGTCAAATCGCGGTCAAAGAATATTATGCAGAGTTACCTATCGCGATCAAAGTTACCGGCCGATACCACGATATCGGTGCTTTTGCTTCTGATATTGCCAATTTATCCCGCATTGTCACACTGAATAATTTGACCATAGTCCCAAAATCAGACAACACGCTGACTCTGGATTCCACTGCCAAAACCTTCCGTTATTTGGATAAAGACGAGGTAAGTTCACAACGTAAAGCGACTGGCGGAAAGGGGGCTGGTAAATGAGGAACTTTTACCTTTTTACAATGGCCTTCGTGCTTGTGATGCTGACTGGCTGCGGGTCTTCCAAAGAGGATGATATTCGTCAGTGGATCGTTGAGGAGCGGAATCAAACGCGGCCCAGGGTTGCGCCAATTCCGGCACCCAAACAGTTCAAGCCGGAGTCTTACGTTAACGCTGCTGCGATTGAACCGTTCAGCAACCAAAAGCTGACACAAGCTTTGAAGCGTGATTCGTCGCAAGTTGCCGCCAATGGTGCTTTGGTGGCCCCGGAACTTGCTCGAAGGAAGGAGCCATTGGAGGCTTTTCCGCTTGACGCCATGACCATGGTGGGGAGCATTCTCAAATCGGGACAGCCAGTAGGTCTGGTGAAGGTTGACAGTTTGTTGTACCAAGTAAAGTTGGGCAATTATTTGGGCGAGCACTACGGTCGAGTGACCAAAATTACCGAAACCGAGGTGGTTTTGCGTGAGATTGTGCAAGACGGTGTTGGCGAATGGATCGAACGCGTTGCGACCTTGCAACTGCTAGAGGGGACAAAAAAATGAAAATTCAAAACCAACGGGTTGGTCTAAGCATGTGGCTACGGATGGTTTTTCTGGTTACCTTGTGGTTGGGGGCGTCAGCTCAGGCGCAGACGGCGATTGAGTCCGTTACAGGGTCCATACAAGGTGGTGTGGAGGTCGTCCGGATTGACCTTTCTCAGGAATTAAAAGCCATACCCACAGGATTCTCGATTCAATCGCCAGCCCGGATTGCACTGGATTTTCCCGGTGTTACCAATTCCATGGGCCGATCCACCGTCGACGTCAACCAGGGAAACTTGAAGTCCGTCAGTGTGGTGCAAGCGGGGGAACGCACCAGAGTGGTTCTCAATTTAAAGCAGCCAGTGGCTTATAAGTCTGAAATTCAAGGTAAATCGCTGTTGGTGGTGTTGGAGCCAACTTCGCCTAGCATGGCCAGCGCCTCAGTTGCACCCACCTTCGCAGAAAATCGAACCAGAGACTCTGCCCCTTTGAAAGACATGGATTTTCGCCGAACTGCCGACGGCGCTGGGCGCATTGTCGTGACGTTGCCGAATAACCAGGTGGGTGTTGATATTCGCCAACAAGGTCAAACGCTGGTCGTGGAGTTTATGAAATCAACCCTTCCAGAAGGGTTGCGTCGCCGATTGGATGTGGGGGACTTCGGAACACCCGTGAAATCGGTAACCACTCTGCAGTCTGGCGATCGTGTGCGTATGGTCATAGAGCCCCAAGGGCAGTGGGAACATAGCGCCTACCAAAGCGATGAGCAATTTGTCATTGAAGTCAAAGAGATTAAGGTTGATCCCAAAAAGTTAACGCAAGGCGTGGGGTACAACGGGCAGAAATTGTCACTGAACTTCCAAAACATCGAAGTGCGATCCCTGTTGCAAGTTATCGCTGACTTCACCAATTTCAACATTGTGACTTCTGATTCGGTTTCTGGTTCAGTGACGTTGCGTTTGCAAGATGTGCCCTGGGATCAAGCCTTGGATATTATTCTCCAAGCCAAAGGGCTAGGCATGCGTAAGAGCGGGAATGTGCTATGGGTTGCTCCTAAAGACGAGATTTCTTCAAAGGAAAAATTGGATTTGGAGTCCGTCGCGGCGGTGCAAAGTCTGGAGCCCTTGCGAACCCAGTCATTTCAGATCAATTACGCCAAAGCCGTAGACATAGCAGCGCAACTTACGGCAGTGGGTGGTGGAGCATCGCCAAGCGCACGTTTGTTGAGTGCGCGAGGAAGTGTCATTCCGGAGCCACGCACAAATCAGCTCTTTGTTACCGACATTCCTAGTAAGTTGGAGCAAGTACAGCAATTACTTGCTAAGTTGGATGTCGCAGTTCGACAGGTGATGATTGAGGCCCGAATCGTTGAGGCGTCTGATACCTTTGGGAAATCATTGGGCGTCAAGCTGGGGGGGAATGACCTTCGTGCTCAAAAGGGTGGGGACGGCGGGTACCAACTTTCGGGGGAAAACCGCGTTGCATTCGGGTCCAGTTACGCCAATGCTGTGGCAAGCAGCGGAGCGGGTGGCACAAATGATCTCAGTAGTAATTTTGTCAATCTCCCTGTCGCGGGGGGAGCAACTTTTGCCTTGTCAATATTTAGCTCGGCCGCCAATCGGTTTCTTAATTTGGAGATATCGGCGCTGGAAGCGGATGGGAAGGGAAAAGTAGTTTCAAGTCCACGGGTGATTACCGCCGACCAGAACAAGGCTTTGATTGAGCAGGGGACAGAGTTTCCTTACCAAGTGGCTTCTTCAAGTGGAGCAACTTCCATTGCGTTCCGCAAGGCGTCCTTGAAATTGGAGGTGACGCCGCAAATCACGCCAGAGGGTAACATCATTCTCAATTTGGACGTGAATAAGGACACGAGGGGTATTAGTACCAACGCCGGCTACGCAATTGACACGAAGCACATTCAAACGCAAGTTCTGGTTGAGAACGGTGGCACGGTGGTAATCGGTGGAATTTTCACTGAAGACCAAGTCAATACCGTTGATAAGGTTCCGTTTTTCGGTGATTTACCGGGGGTTGGTGTTTTGTTCAGAAGAACCTCAGTTTCATCAGAGAAGCGTGAAATGCTGGTATTCATTACGCCAAAGGTTTTGGGTGATCTCGGTGCGGTTCGATAGTATCCAAGCTACAAAATAAATCACGGGATGATGAACATGAATTTTTTGAAATATGTGATAGGTTTTGTATTTATATTGGTTCTGTCCGCTTGCGGAGGAGGTGGAGGAAATTCGGGGGCAGTGATTGAAACAAGTCCGACGACCCCTGAAACCAGCACAGCAGTGCCTACGATGACGCTTTTTGTGTACAACGGGAGTGGCGCCAAGGTCAATTACATTGATTTTTCTGGCGTCTTCACCGCAAAGGCAACGGTTCTGGATGCGTCCGGCGCAGTTGTGGCGAACAAGTTGGTGACCTTCTCGAACGGTGGATATGCCAGCCTTTCACTTGCCAACCAAACTGTGACAACTGACGCGGCGGGCGTTGCATCGGTTGTGGTGGCGCCAAGTTCCACGTCGAGTGGCGGAGGCGTTTCATTGACCGCTTCAGCGACAGTCAACGGGGTGGCAACCACAGCGCCCCAGTTGGATTTGAATGTTGCAGTCGGTAGCAATTCAACAGCAGTGCCGACATTGACCGTCGGAATTTACAACGCTGCGACCAGTACACAAGTTTTTGGTGTTTCCTTCAGTGGCAACTACGAAGTGCGTGCAAAGTTGCTGGATGCCAGTGGAGTGCCTATCCCCAACACGCTGGTGAGCTTTGACATGGAGGCTTTCACGAACGCGTCGGTTTCGCCCGCCAGTTTGCTGACGGATTCATCGGGTGTTGCGGCAGTGAGTGTCAGGCCGGCTTCCATTTCTTCGGTTGGCGGTGCCACGGTGAAAGCCAGTGCGACGGTTGGGTCTGTCAGTGTGATGAACCAGGCGAGTTTTAATGTGGCGGCAACCAGTGTTACGTTGTCCGCGATTACTGCCGGTTCTTCCAGTCTGGCGTCTGCGGGCAATACATCATTAGCGGTAACCGTGAATGTGGGAGGTTCTGCTGCAAGTGGTGTACCGATCAATGTGACTTATACGGCCACTTGCGGCCGTATCAATGGATCAGGCACCAGTGTCAGTGTGACCACCAACGGCAGTGGAATCGCTTCGGCATCTTACGAGGCTGTGAACGGTGATGGGTCGCTTTGTAGTGGACCTGTAACCATTACGGCTTCGAGTGCCAGCGCAAGTTCGGTTAGCACCTCGGTTACTGTCGCGGCAGCTTCGGCTAATGCCATTACGTATGTGTCTCCGGCCTCTTCTGTTCAGATTTTTGTCGCTGGGTCGGGCTCGCTGGAGCAATATATTGCTCAGTTCAAGGTGTTGTCTGGTACTGTGCCGATGGCCAACCAATCGGTTACTTTCAGTTTGTCGATCAATCCTGGCGGCGTGGGTCTTGATTCGGCTGGCTCAACCGCCAATGTGGTTGCCACCACCAATAGTTCGGGTGTGGCGCAGGTCACTATTTTTTCGGGAACCATTCCTGGTCCTGTCAAGGTTCGGGCCGCATTGACTGCTTCACCGCAGGTGTTTGCCGAGACGCAAAACGTGACAGTGGCGTCTGGTCCACCCTCGCAGAAGTTCATGAGTCTTTCCGTTGAAAAATACAATATCGAAGGCTGGGCCATTGACGGCACAGCAACCAAATTGACAGTGCGTATCGCAGATCGCCAAGGCAATGCCGTGGAAGATGGGACGGTTGTCAATTTCACGGCCGAAGCAGGACAGGTTGCCTATAGCTGTGTGACCGCCAAGGTCAATAATATTTCTTCGTGTTCGGTGGATTTTCAAAGTCAAAATCCAAGACCTTCTGACGGCAGAGTGTCGGTATTGGCATTTTTAGAGGGCACAAAAGACTATATCGACGTCAACGGAAACAATCGATACGATGCAGGTACCGACACCTTGGTGCCAATGGGGGATGCTTATCGGGATGACAATGAAACCGGCACATACGACTTCGCATCGGGAGAATTTGTAATTCCAAGAGGAGGCTCCGTGGTTTGTGCGGGTTCGGGGCGACCCTTTCCTTCTCGTTTGGATACATGTGATACCAGTCTGGGTACTACCGTTCGTCAACAAACTGTTCTATTGTATTCGTCGTCGAGTCCTAAATTGACTATTACATCGGCTGCTTCTATTTCAGGAATCGCCTTTACTTTGAATAGCCTTAACAACCCATTGTTGCCAATGCCTGCTGGTACCACCGTCAGTGCGCAAGCGTCTGGTCAATCCATAGTGCTGGGAGCGACGGTTAATTGTTCGGTAGATAAAATTTATGGTGCCATTGTGCCCAATGTCGCGCCAGGTTCGCCCACGGACGATTTGGGGACGCAGCACTCTGTCACGCTCAAGGATTGTGCAACCGGTGGAACCAACTCTGTAGCAGTGACAATTACTGCTCCTTCTGGATTAGCAATTACCTTTCCATACACGATTCCTTGACATTTGCTCTCATCGGCCTCCCCGGCTCCGGAAAAACCACCGTCGGGCGACAACTCGCTCGGCGGCTTCAGCTGCCTTTCGTAGACTCAGACCACGCCATTGAACAGCGGATTGGCTGCTCCATCCGCGAGTTCTTTGAACGTGAAGGCGAGGCGAATTTCCGCGACATCGAAGAAGACGTCATTGACACCTTGACCCAGGTGCCTGGGCGCGTACTGTCTACCGGCGGTGGTGCGGTCTTGCGCAGTGCCAATCGCCAGTATTTGCGGGATCGCGGGCGGGTGATTTACCTGAAATCCAGCCCGGAGGAGTTGTTTCGGCGACTGCGTCACGACGTGAATCGGCCTTTGTTGCAGGTGGCTGATCCAATGGCCCGCCTGCGGGACCTGTATGCGCAGCGCGATCCCTTGTACCGGGAAACAGCGCATTTTGTGATGGAAACCGGGCGTCCCTCCGTGGCCACCCTGGTCAACATGATTGTCATGCAGCTGGAACTGGCGGGTGACCTGCCGCAAAAGCAGCCCACGGATTGAGAGGGTGGGCGGCGGTTTGCCGCCAAGGCGGTCATTTGCTTCCTCACGCAATGCAAACGGGAACCTCTAAACTCGGGGGTATGACCACTTCGACTCTTTCTACGGTTTCCATCGCCTTGGGCGAACGCAGTTACCCCATCACCATTGGCACCGGCCTGCTGGGCCAGTCGGCCACATTTGCGGCCTTGCCTTCCGCCGCAACAGCGGTGATTGTCAGCAACACCACGGTGGCGCCGCTGTATGCACAGCAACTCCAGCTTGCATTGGCAAGCAAATACAAATCGGTGCACCTGGTGGCCTTGCCCGACGGCGAGGAATACAAAACCTGGCAAACCCTGAACCTGATTTTTGATGCCTTGCTGGAGCAGGGCTGCGACCGCAAAACCGTCTTGTTTGCCCTGGGCGGCGGCGTGGTGGGGGATATGACCGGCTTTGCTGCCGCCAGCTACATGCGGGGCATTCCGTTTGTGCAGGTGCCCACCACCTTGCTGGCGCAGGTCGACTCTTCGGTAGGAGGCAAGACCGGCATCAACCACCCCATGGGTAAGAACATGATCGGTGCGTTTTACCAGCCCCTGCAGGTGGTGTGTGATCTGGACACGCTCAAAACCTTGCCGGATCGCGAACTCAGTGCCGGCTTGGCGGAAGTTATCAAATACGGACCGATTGCAGATTTGAAGTTCCTCGACTGGATTGAAGCGAATATGGACCGCCTGCTGGCGCGTGACGTGCAGGCGCTGGCGCATGCCGTGCAGCGCAGTTGCGAAATCAAGGCCTGGGTCGTGGGCCAGGACGAGCGCGAATCTGGTTTGCGCGCCATTCTCAACTTTGGCCACACCTTTGGGCACGCCATCGAGGCGGGTCTTGGGTATGGCGCATGGTTGCATGGCGAGGCCGTGGGCTGTGGCATGGTCATGGCGGCGCATTTGTCGCAGCGCCTGGGACTGGTTGACATGGCATTTGTGCAACGGCTCACTGCGCTGATCGGCAAGGCCGGTCTGCCTGTGGTGGGCCCCCAGTTGCATGCGCAGGACAATGTGGGACGCTACCTGGAGCTGATGCGGGTGGATAAAAAAGCCGAAGGCGGTGAAATTCGTTTTGTGGTGATCGATGGCCCCGCGCGGGCTGCCATGCGGGGTGCGCCTGATGCGCTGGTGCGTGAGGTCATTGATGCCTGTTGCATCTAGCTGCTATGAAAATCATAGCTGTTTGCGCAATATCCACGGGGGCTGGAGGCACTTTTTGCCTATAAACCGATGACCCTGGCTCCCTATGCCTGTGATCCCGCACAAACGCGCGGCCGACGCTTTGCCGAAGTCCCGGCCCCCACGCGCACCGACTTTCAGCGCGACCGGGACCGCATCGTGCACTCCACGGCCTTTCGGCGTTTGGTCTACAAAACCCAGGTCTTCCTCAACCATGAGGGTGACCTGTTTCGCACCCGCTTGACCCATTCGCTGGAAGTGGCCCAACTGGGGCGCTCCATTGCCCGGTCGCTGCAGCTCAACGAAGACCTGGTGGAAACCATTGCCCTGGCACATGACCTGGGCCATACCCCTTTTGGCCACGCCGGGCAGGATGCGCTGAATGACTGCATGGCCGCATTTGGTGGGTTTGAGCACAATTTGCAGAGCCTGCGGGTGGTGGACCATCTGGAGGAACGTTACCCCGCGTTTGATGGGCTGAATCTGTGCTTTGAAACCCGTGAAGGCATCCTCAAGCACTGTTCGCGCCACAATGCGACGCTGCTGGAGGCTGACGAGCCACCGTTTGGGGATGGCCTGGGCGGTGTGGGCCGACGGTTCCTGGCGCGTGCGCAGCCGAGTTTGGAAGCGCAACTGTGCAATCTGGCCGACGAGATCGCCTACAACGCCCATGACATTGACGATGGCGTGCGCTCCGGTCTGATCACACTGGAGCAAATGCAGGAAGTGCCTTTGTTTGAGCATTTCCGCCAGCAGGCCCTTACCTCGCACGCCCACCTGGCGGACCCCTTGCAGGCGCGGCGCTTGTTGTACGAAGCGATCCGGCTCATGCTGAGTGCCCAGGTGTATGACGTGATTGCAAGCACCCAGGCCACTCTGGACGCCGCTCGACCGGATAGTGTGGCTGCGGTGCGTGCACTGCCGCCTCTGGTGGTTTTTGGTCCCGCCATGCGCGAGGGCTCCCAGGTGCTCAAGGCCTTTTTGCTGCGCAAGCTGTACCGCCACCCCCAGGTGGTGCACACCATGGCCCAGGCCAAACAGGTGGTGCACGAGTTGTTTGCGGCCTATAGCGCTGCTCCGCAGGAAATGCAGGGTGGATTTGCGGCGCGCTCCAGTGCCTTGCGTGCGGCGGAGCACCCCGACCCGGCGGCCGCCATGCGGGTGGTCTCCGACTATATTGCCGGCATGACCGACCGTTTTGCCGCCCGGGAGCATGAGCGGCTGACCGGCGTGCGCCTGCTGCCTTAGGCCGGGTCCGCCGGTAAAATCAAGCCAACAGACACCGGAGCCAGGGAAGCCTCATGAGTTTTTTAAATCAATTGAAATCGCAAGCCTCCGCCGTGCAATCGGCGCAGAATGCCCAACAAAACCACAGCGAGGCCAACACCCAACTGACGGAGGCCGCCGCCAAAACCACATGGTTGTACATGGTGGACCTCGCCAAACAACTCAATGTGATTGTGCCCGCAGGCCCCCAACTGGGGCTGGACAAGCGCACCCCATGGCCCGTGATGAAGCTGGTGGATTTTCGGGTGGATGCACGCAAAAAGCAGCTGCGTGACAAGGAGGTGTATGACTACATTGCCATGGGTTGGCGTATCGTGCCGCGCGAGGGTGCTCCGGTAGCGGGCAGCGTCAGTGCGAACTTTCCCCCGGATTTGCAGCGCATTGAAACCCGTCTGTCGGCGGGTGCCGTGAAACACGAGCGCATCGAAGTGCGGCATCCCGAGAAAAACACCTTGCAGGCGATCCGGTTCGATTACAGCACCGAGGCCCGTGGCGGTGTCACCATCACCGCCCACCACGATGAGGCGAAGCTGGCGTTCCGGCTCATGAGCTTGCAGGGATTCGAGGTGGTGAACACCAGTTACCCCGCCGCGCAAATTCAAAGCGCAGTGCTCGACGAGCTGGCCAAGCTCCTGGTGGGCCAAGCGAGCCGTTTTGTCTGAACAAGGGAAACCCATGCACATCAGTCCCCAAACAGCCATGGATGACACCCGTGTCTGGCTGGAGCGTGCCGTCATTGGACTGAACCTGTGTCCGTTTGCCAAAAGTGTGCACGTCAAGGGGCAGATCCATTACGCAGTGAGTGCCGCCCAGACCACCGACGCCTTTCTTGAAGACCTCATCCAAGAGTTAGAAGCACTCGCAGCCCACGATGCGACTGCGCGGGATACTACGCTTTTGATAGCACCTGATTGTCTGGCGGACTTTCTGGACTTCAATGACTTTCTGGCGCAAGCCGATCAGGCGTTGGTGGACCTGGATTTGGATGGGGTGCTGCAAATTGCCAATTTGCACCCTGACTACCAATTTGCCGGAACTGCTGCCGATGACATCACCAACTACACGAACCGTTCGCCTTACCCCACGCTGCACCTGCTGCGGGAAGACAGCATCGACCGTGCGGTGGACGCATTCCCCGAGGCAGAAACTATTTTCGAAAAAAATATGGCCACCATGGAGCGCATCGGCCCCGACGGCTGGGCGGCTTTAGGGGTAGGGCGCTCGCAGGGCTGTCCCCATGCATTGCCGGGAACCGCATCCCCTCAAGCCGAAGTACCCGGCAGAATGGAAGAATGAAAACACATAAAACAGGTCGCCACGCGGGCCATGGTGCGCCCACCGTGGCACCAACGGCCAGTGCCATTGCACCGGAGATCAGGCCGGAACAGTCGATTGAACTGCTCAAAGAGCTGCATATTCTGACCCGCGAGGGCAAGCTCAACCAGGACTCGCGGCGCAAGCTCAAGCAGGTTTACCACCTGTACCAGTTCATCGAAAAGTTGTTGTTGGAATTGCCTGAAACGGCGGCTGGCACCACGCTGGCCGACCATGGCGCCGGCAAGTCGTACCTGGGCTTTATTTTGTACGACCTGTTTTTCAAGGCGCACGCGGGCAGGGTGCGGGCGGGGCATATCTATGGCATTGAAACCCGGCCGGAGTTGGTGCAGAAGTCCCGCGAACTGGCGGCGCGGCTGGGGTTTGACCGCATGTCGTTCCTGAACCTGACCGTGGCGGAGTCGGCACACTCGGATGCCTTGCCTGCGCAGATTGACGTGGTCACCGCATTACACGCTTGCGATACCGCCACCGACGATGCTATTGCCTTTGGTCTGCTAAAGCGGGTCCGGTTCATGGTGCTGGTGCCCTGCTGCCAAGCTGAAATCGCGCGCTGCCTGAGCCAGCGCAAGGCGCTCTCCCTGTCGCGCACCCCCCTGGCCGAGCTGTGGCGCCATCCGCTGCATACACGGGAAATGGGCAGCCAGATCACCAACGTGCTGCGTTGCCTCTACCTGGAAGCCTGTGGTTACCAGGTGACGGTGACGGAACTGGTAGGCTGGGAACACAGCATGAAGAATGAACTGATCATTGCCCGCTATTCGGGCCGCGCCAACCGGGCGGCTGCGCAACGCCTGCGAGCGTTGTTGCAGGAGTTCGGTTTGTCCGAATTGCTTAATACCCGCTTTACATTGCCCGCAGACAATGCGGTGGACAACGAAACGGTTGCCTGATGCGTTGAGCATGGCATTGGCACCTTTTCCCCATTCCTTGTGGAGTTTTTGATGAAAAAAGTAGTGAATTTGACCTTGACCCTCGCCATGGCTGCCATTTTGGGCGCCTGCGCCAGCAGCAGCCCTGACGTCATTGCCCGTGGCGATGCGCAGCGCATGGCACAGGTGCAAGATGGGGTGGTGCTGACGGTACGCCCGGTGGTGGTCGATGGAAGCCAGTCGGGCATTGGCGCAACGGTTGGCGGGGTAGTGGGCGCGGTGGGCGGTTACGGTGGCAGTGGTGTGCAGCGCGAAGCCCAGGTCTTGGGTGTGCTGGCCGGTGTGGCGGGTGCGGCCGCAGGCAATGCCATTGAGCGCTTCTCCACCCGCGAAGATGCGGTGGAAATTCTGGTGCAACTCAAGGGCGGCGACCGCCGTGCCATTGTGCAGGCCAAGGGATCGGAAACCCTGGTGCCTGGAGACGCCGTCATCATCGTGACCACGGGCGGCAAAGTCCGGGTGAGCAGAGCCCCCAAATAATCAACCGGTAGGCGCGGTTTCGGTCGGGTCACAGAATTGGCAGAATTGGGGTCAGATTCCAATTAAGATGGTGCAGAAAAGGAGATCTGCACCATGGCCCGCCTTCCCCGACTCACCCTTCCCGGGTATCCGCACCACATCATCCAGCGCGGCAACAACCGCCAGGCGATTTTTGCCTCCAGTGCGGATTACCAGACCCTGCTGGACTTGCTGACGGAGAACGCCAAGAAGTTTGACGTTGCCATCCACGCCTATGTGCTGATGGGCAACCACTTCCATTTGCTGGCCACGCCCCACACCCAGGACGGCCTGCCGCAGATGATGCAGGCCGTGGGGCGGCGGTATGTCCGTTATTTCAATGACACCCAAAAGCGTAGCGGCACCTTGTGGGAAGGGCGCTACAAGTCCACCCTGATCCAGACGGAACGCTATTTGCTGACTTGCATGGCCTACATCGACCTCAATCCGGTGCGGGCCGGTCTGGTGACGCAGGCGCGGGACTACCCGTGGTCGAGCCATGGGCATTACGCGGGACAGCGTACCGACAAACTCATCACCCCCCATGCCCTGGTGTGGGAGTTGGGTAACACCCCATTTGCCAGGGAAGCTGCATACGCCGCCTTGGTGCAAACGGGTATCAAGCCGGTGCAACAGGCGGCGTTGACGGACTCGGCCCTTAGTGGTTGGGCCTTGGGCGAGCCCGACTTTGTGGCAGATTTGCAAAAAAGAACACCACGCCGCGTGACAAAAAATGTCGCCGGGCGACCTGTTTCAGCCCATAAATCTTAGCAAAACAGGGCTTAAGCCCCCGTAAGTAGTGCGTGAAGTGCTATCAATTTTAATTGTGTCCCTAATTATTTGTTGATTAAATTATTCAACAAATAATTGGAATCTGACCCCAATTATTTTTCTTGGCGTGGTTGTTGCAATGCAGTATTCTCCCCATCTCTGATATTTTTTAGGAGCGCGCCATGACAACGGCTGCCGAGATCAAGCATCTCCAGGAACACGGTTTGTATTCTTCTACCCAAGAGCACGACGCTTGCGGTGTAGGTTTTGTGGCGCATATCAAGGGCACCAAGTCCCACGACATCGTTAAAAACGCGCTCAAGATCTTGGAAAACCTGGACCACCGGGGTGCGGTGGGAGCCGACAAGCTGATGGGCGATGGCGCCGGTATCTTGATCCAGTTGCCCGACGCGCTGTACCGCGAAGAGATGGCGGCGCAGGGCGTGGCGCTGCCGCCTCCGGGCGAATACGGCGTGGGCATGATCTTTTTGCCCAAGGAGCATGCCTCGCGTCTGGCCTGCGAGCAGGAGATGGAGCGCGCGATCAAGGCTGAGGGCCAGGTACTGTTGGGCTGGCGCGATGTGCCGGTAAACCGCGACATGCCCATGTCGCCCACGGTGCGCGCCAAAGAGCCCATCCTGCGCCAGGTGTTCATTGGCCGCGGCAACGATGTGATCGTGCAGGACGCGCTGGAGCGCAAGCTGTACGTGATCCGCAAGACCGCCAGCGCCAATATCCAGGCGCTCAAGCTCACGCACTCCAAAGAGTATTACGTGCCCAGCATGTCCAGCCGTACCGTGGTGTACAAGGGCCTGCTGCTGGCCGACCAGGTGGGCGTGTACTTCAAGGACCTGGAAGACGTGCGTTGCGTCTCCGCCCTGGGTCTGGTGCACCAGCGCTTCTCCACCAACACCTTCCCCGAGTGGCCGCTGGCCCACCCCTACCGCTATGTGGCGCACAACGGCGAGATCAACACCGTCAAGGGCAACTACAACTGGATGAAGGCGCGCGAAGGCGTGATGTCCTCCCCGGTGCTCGGTGCCGACCTGCAAAAGCTCTACCCCATCAGCTTTGCCGACCAGTCCGACACCGCCACCTTCGACAACTGCCTCGAACTGTTGACCATGTCCGGCTACCCCATTAGCCAGGCCGTGATGATGATGATTCCCGAGCCTTGGGAGCAGCACACCACCATGGACGAGCGCCGCAAGGCCTTCTACGAATACCACGCCGCCATGCTGGAGCCCTGGGACGGCCCGGCCTCCATCGTGTTCACCGATGGCCGCCAGATTGGCGCCACGCTGGACCGCAATGGCCTGCGCCCCTCACGCTACTGCATCACCGATGACGATCTGGTGATCATGGGCTCCGAGTCGGGTGTGCTGCCCGTGCCCGAGCACAAAATCGTGCGCAAGTGGCGCCTGCAGCCCGGCAAGATGTTCCTGATCGATCTGGAGCAGGGCCGCATGGTCGACGACGAAGAGCTCAAGGCCAGCCTGGCCAACAGCAAGCCCTACAAGCAGTGGATTGAGAACCTGCGCATCAAGCTGGACAACGTGACCGGCGGCGAGGCACAGGTGCCCGCTTCCGATATTTCCCTGCTGGACCGCCAGCAGGCTTTCGGCTTCACCCAGGAAGACATCAAATTCCTGATCGCCCCCATGGCCACCGCTGGCGAAGAAGCCATCGGCTCCATGGGCAACGACAGCCCCCTGGCCGTGCTGTCCGACAAAAACAAGCCGCTGTACAACTACTTCAAGCAGTTGTTTGCGCAGGTGACCAACCCGCCGATCGACCCGATCCGCGAAGCCATCGTCATGTCGCTGGTGTCCTTCATCGGCCCCAAGCCCAACCTGCTGGATATCAACCAGGTCAACCCGCCCATGCGCCTGGAAGTGGCACAGCCGGTGCTGGACTTTGCCGACATGGCCAAGCTGCGGGACATCGAGAAACACACGCAAGGCAAGTTTCGCAGCTATACGCTGGACATCACCTACCCGCTGGCCTGGGGCCATGAAGGTGTGGAGGCCAAGCTGGCTTCCCTGTGCGCGGAAGCCGTGGATGCAATCAAGGGCGGCAAGAACATCCTCATCATCAGCGACCGCGGGGTGAGCGCCACCCAGGTGGCGATTCCCGCCCTGCTGGCGCTCTCCGCCATCCACCAGCACCTGGTGCGCGAAGGTTTGCGCACCACCGCCGGCCTGGTGGTGGAAACCGGCACCGCCCGCGAAGTGCACCATTTCGGCGTGCTGGCCGGCTACGGCGCGGAAGCCGTGCACCCCTACCTGGCTATGGAAACATTGGCCAGCATCCATAAGGACCTGGCGGGTGACCTGAGCGCGGACAAGGCGATCTACAACTACGTCAAGGCCATCGGTAAGGGTCTGTCCAAGATCATGTCCAAGATGGGCGTGTCCACCTACATGAGTTACTGCGGCGCGCAGTTGTTCGAGGCCATTGGCCTGAATACCGTCACCATCGCCAAGTATTTCACCGGCACCCCCAGCCGTGTCGAGGGCATCGGCGTCTTTGAGATTGCCGAAGAAGCCATCCGCATGCACAAGGCGGCTTTCAGCGACGATCCGGTGCTGGCCAACATGCTGGATACCGGTGGTGAATACGCCTGGCGTGCCCGTGGTGAAGAACACATGTGGAGCCCGGACGCCATTGCCAAGTTGCAGCACAGCACGCGCTCCAACAACTGGAATACCTACAAAGAGTACGCCCAGCTGATCAACGACCAAAGCAAGCGCCACATGACGCTGCGCGGCCTGTTCGAGTTCAAGATCGACCCCGCCAAAGCCATTCCTGTGGAAGAAGTCGAGTCGGCCAAGGAAATCGTCAAACGCTTTGCCACTGGCGCCATGTCGCTGGGTTCTATTTCCACCGAGGCCCATGCCACGCTGGCCGTGGCCATGAACCGCATTGGCGGCAAGAGCAACACGGGCGAGGGCGGTGAAGATCCGGCCCGCTACCGTAACGAACTCAAAGGTATCCCGATCAAGCAGGGCGACACGCTCAAGAGCGTGATCGGTGCCGACGTGGTCGAGGTGGACATGCCCCTGCAGGCAGGTGACAGCTTGCGTTCCCGCATCAAGCAGGTCGCCTCCGGCCGCTTTGGCGTGACCGCCGAGTACCTGACCAGCTCGGACCAGATCCAGATCAAGATGGCCCAGGGCGCCAAGCCCGGGGAAGGCGGGCAGTTGCCTGGTGGCAAGGTGTCTGAGTACATCGGGCGCCTGCGCCATTCGGTGCCGGGTGTGGGCCTGATTTCGCCCCCGCCACACCACGACATTTATTCCATTGAAGACCTGGCGCAGCTGATCCACGACTTGAAAAACGTGGCGCCGCATGCGGGCGTCAGCGTCAAGCTGGTGGCCGAAATCGGTGTCGGCACCATTGCCGCCGGTGTGGCCAAGTGCAAGGCCGACCATGTGGTGATCGCCGGGCACGATGGCGGCACGGGCGCATCGCCCTGGTCGTCCATCAAGCATTGCGGCAGCCCGTGGGAAATCGGCCTGGCTGAAACCCAGCAGACCTTGGTGCTGAACCGCCTGCGCAGCCGCATCCGCGTCCAGGCCGACGGCCAGATGAAGACCGGCCGCGACGTGGCGATTGGTGCCTTGTTGGGGGCCGACGAGTTCGGCTTTGCCACCGCACCGCTGGTGGTGGAAGGTTGCATCATGATGCGCAAGTGCCACCTCAACACCTGCCCGGTGGGCGTGGCCACGCAAGACCCGGTGCTGCGCCAGAAGTTCTCCGGCAAGCCTGAGCATGTGGTGAACTACTTCTTCTTCATTGCCGAAGAAGTGCGCCAGATCATGGCCCAGTTGGGCATCCGCAAGTTCGACGACCTGATTGGCCGCTCCGATCTGCTCGATACCCGCAAAGGCATCGCGCATTGGAAAGCCAGTGGTCTGGACTTTGGCCGCCTGTTTGCCCAGCCGCAAGTGAGCGCCGACGTGCCCCGCTTCCAGACCCTGGAGCAGGAGCACGGACTGGAAAAGGCGCTGGACAATGTGTTGATCGCCAAGAGCCGCGCCGCCATCGACAAGGGAGAGAAGGTGCAATTCATGGAAGTGGCGCGCAACGTCAACCGCTCCGTGGGCGCCATGCTCTCCGGTGCGGTGACCACGGTGCACCCTGAAGGCCTGCCGGATGACACCATCCGCATCCAGCTCGAAGGCACCGGCGGCCAGTCCTTTGGCGCTTTCCTGGCCAAGGGCATCACGTTGTACCTGATTGGCGACGCCAACGACTACACCGGCAAGGGCTTGAGCGGGGGCCGCATTGTGGTGCGCCCCAGCATCGACTTCCGTGGCGTGGCCATCAACAACACCATCGTGGGCAACACCGTGATGTTTGGCGCCACCAGCGGAGAAGCCTTCTTCAGCGGCGTCGGTGGCGAGCGTTTTGCGGTACGCCTTTCCGGCGCCACCACGGTGGTGGAAGGGACCGGCGACCATGGTTGTGAATACATGACCGGCGGCACCGTGGCCGTGCTGGGCAAGACCGGGCGCAATTTTGCAGCCGGCATGAGCGGCGGTGTGGCCTATGTGTATGACGAAGACGGCCAGTTCGCCAAACGCTGCAACACTGCCATGGTGTCCATGGAAAAGGTGCTGACAGTGGCCGAGCAAACCGCCCAGATGGACGCAAGCCTGTGGCACCGGGGCCAAAGCGACGAGGCGCAGTTGAAAGCCCTGTTGCAAGACCACAACCGCTGGACCGGCAGCAAGCGCGCACGCGAATTGCTCGACACCTGGGACGTGTCCCGCCTCAAATTCGTCAAGGTTTTCCCCAACGAGTACAAACGTGCCCTGGGCGAGATTCATGCACGTAGACTTGGGGTTTTGCCAAAAGAGGCTGTAGCCCTTGCCAGCCGTGCGCAAGCTGCTACAAAAAAGGAAGCAGCTCCAGCCAAGTGAGGCCAATGGAGATTTAATGTGTTGGGGCCAGCGCTCAAGTGCTGCCCCGCAAAAACCAAAGTGTTGAGGACAGAGCCAAAGAGCGGTTCTGCAAAGGAGTAGAGATGGGAAAAGTCACCGGTTTCATGGAATACGAGCGTCTTGAGGAGGGCTACAAGCCCGTCCCGGAGCGTGTGAAACACTACAAAGAGTTCGTGATCGGACTGGACGAGGCACAAGCCAAGGTGCAAGCGGCACGCTGCATGGACTGCGGCACCCCGTTTTGCAACAACGGCTGCCCGGTCAACAACATCATTCCCGATTTCAACGACCTGGTGTACCGGGGCGACTGGAAAAACGCGATCGATGTACTGCACAGCACCAATAATTTCCCTGAGTTCACCGGCCGCATCTGCCCCGCACCCTGCGAAGCGGCCTGTGTGCTCAATGTGAATGACGATGCGGTGGGCATCAAGTCCATCGAACATGCCATCATCGACCGCGCCTGGGCCGAAGGTTGGGTGTTGGCCCAGCCCGCCAAACACAAGACCGGCAAAAAAGTGGCGGTGGTGGGCTCCGGCCCCGCCGGCATGGCCGCCGCGCAGCAACTGGCCCGTGTCGGCCACGATGTGACCCTGTTCGAGAAGAACGACCGCGTCGGTGGTTTGCTGCGTTACGGCATCCCCGACTTCAAGATGGAAAAGCTGCACATCGACCGCCGTGTCGAGCAAATGCAAAAAGAAGGCGTCACCATCCGCACCGGCGTGCTGGTGGGTGAATGGCCCAAAGGCTCCAAGGTCACCAACTGGGCCAAGGAAACCATCTCTGCCGCGCAGTTGCAAAAAGACTTTGACGCCGTGGTCCTGACCGGTGGCTCCGAGCAATCCCGTGATCTGCCGGTGCCGGGGCGCGACCTGGACGGCATCCATTTCGCCATGGAATTTTTGCCACAGCAAAACAAGGTCAATGCAGGCGACAAGCTCAAGGGCCAGTTGCGCGCTGCAGACAAACATGTGATCGTGATTGGCGGCGGCGACACGGGTTCCGACTGTGTGGGCACCAGCAACCGCCACGGCGCGGTCAGCGTCACCCAGTTTGAGGTCATGCCCCAGCCGCCCGTGGAGGAAAACCGCCCCCTGACCTGGCCCTACTGGCCCATGAAATTGCGCACCAGCTCCAGCCACGACGAAGGTTGCACCCGCGAGTTCGCGATTTCCACCAAGGAATTCATCGGCGAAAAAGGCAAGGTCACCGGCCTCAAGACCGTGCACATCGAGTTCAAAGACGGCAAGATGGTGGAGGTTGCAGGCACCGAGAAGACCTACAAGGCCGATCTGGTGCTGCTGGCCATGGGTTTCGTCAACCCGGTGGCCACCGTACTGGAGTCTTTCGGCATCGACAAGGACGCCCGTGGCAATGCCAAGGCCAGCACCGATGCCGACGGCGGTTATGCCACCAATGTGCCCAAGGTGTTTGCCGCCGGGGACGTGCGCCGCGGCCAGAGTCTGGTGGTGTGGGCCATCCGTGAAGGACGCCAGGCGGCACGTGCGGTGGACGAATTCCTGATGGGTTCCAGCACGCTGCCACGCTGACAAAGAACGGGTTGCACTTGATGTAGGTGTAATCCCGTATGATTCACGGGCCGGGTATTCCCCGGCCTTATTTTTTTGACATGCCACCCATTCCGCCAGAATCCCTCGTCGAATTACGCAACCTGACCTTTGGGTACGGGGAGCGCGTCATTCTGGACAACGTCTCCCTGTCCGTGCCACGCGGCAAGGTCACGGCGCTGATGGGAGCGTCGGGCGGCGGGAAAACCACCATTTTGCGGCTGATTGGCGGACAGAACCGGGCCCAGGCGGGAGAGATGCTGTTCGATGGGCAGGATGTCACCCCCATGAACCAGACGCAGCTCTACGCGGCACGGCGGCGCATGGGCATGCTGTTCCAGTTCGGCGCCCTGTTTGCCGATTTGTCGGTGTTTGAAAACGTCGCCTTTCCGCTGCGCGAACACACCGATTTGCCCGAGGCCCTGATTCGCGACATTGTTTTGATGAAACTCAATGCGGTGGGCCTGCGTGGTGCGCGAGACTTGATGCCCAGCGAAGTGTCGGGCGGCATGGCGCGGCGTATTGCACTGGCGCGGGCCATTGCACTTGACCCTGAACTGGTGATGTACGACGAGCCGTTTTCTGGGCTGGACCCGATTTCCTTGGCCATTGCCGCCGATTTGATCCGCAAACTGAATGACTCCATGGGCTTGACCAGTATTTTTGTTTCCCATGAGCTGGAGCAAACCTTTGCCATTGCCGACCATGTGATTATTTTGGCCAATGGAAAAATTGCCACGCAGGGCACGCCCGAGCAGGTCCGCCAAAGCACAGACCCACTGGTGTACCAGTACGTGAATGCCTTGGCCGACGGCCCGGTGCGCTTTCACTATCCCGGCCCCACGGTGGATGCCGATTTTGGAGTGGAAGCTGCATTATGAGTTGGTACAAGCCCAGTGATGTGGGGTTTTCGGTGCGCAGCCAACTGGCTGATATGGGCTATGGCGCCCGTCTGTTCATGCGTTTGCTGGGCACCTTGGGGGGCGCGTTCAAGCGTTTTGGTTTGATCCGGGACCAGATCCATTTTTTGGGCAACTATTCACTGGCCATCATCGCCGTGTCCGGTTTGTTTGTGGGCTTTGTGTTCGGTTTGCAGGGCTACTACACCTTGCAGCGTTACGGTTCTTCCGAAGCGCTGGGTCTGCTGGTGACGCTGAGCCTGGTGCGGGAGTTGGGGCCTGTGGTGACGGCGCTGCTGTTTGCCGGGCGCGCCGGAACCTCCCTGACAGCGGAAATTGGCCTCATGAAAGCAGGTGAACAAATCAGTGTGATGGAGATGATGGCGGTGGACCCGGTGCAGCGCATTCTGGCCCCCCGTTTTTGGGCCGGTGTGATCACCATGCCCCTGCTGGCGGCGGTTTTCAGCGCCATGGGCATCATCGGCGGCTGGGTGGTGGGGGTGCTGATGATCGGGGTGGACGCCGGTTCATTCTGGAGCCAGGTGCAGGGCGGCGTGGACGTCTGGAAAGACGTGGGCAACGGTGTCGTCAAGAGCATGGTGTTTGGATTTGCCGTGACCTTTATCGCGCTGCTGCAGGGTTTTGAGGCCCAGCCCACGCCCGAGGGGGTGGCCAGCGCCACCACCCGAACGGTGGTGTTTGCATCCTTGTCGGTTCTGGGCCTGGATTTCATCCTGACGGCCTTGATGTTTACGATTTGATGCCCTGAATATTTCTGGAACAAACCGCCGTTGCGCTGAATGCGCAGGCCTTGTCCCCAACTGAAGAAGATGAAGAAGAGGAAATAATGCAACGTTCGAAAAATGATGTCTGGGTGGGGCTTTTTGTGCTGATTGGCGCTGTGGCCATCGTGTTTTTGGCCATGCAGGCTGCCAATTTGCTGAGCCTGAATTTCCAGAGCACCTACCAGGTCAACGCCAAATTTGAGAACGTTGGCGGACTCAAACCCAAAGCGGCGGTGCGCAGCGCAGGCGTGGTGGTGGGGCGCGTCGAAAAAATTGTGTTTGACGACAAAATTTTTCAGGCCCGTGTCACCCTGGCCATGGAAAGCCGTTACGCCTTTCCCAAGGACAGCTCTTTGAAAATTCTGACCAGCGGGCTGCTCGGTGAACAGTATTTGGGCTTGGAGCCGGGTGCCGATGACAAAAATCTGGTGGCAGGTGATACGGTGTCGGCCACCCAGTCGGCGGTCGTTCTGGAGAACCTGATCAGCCAATTTCTCTATAGCAAAGCAGCGGATGGTCTTTCCGGTGAGCGGGAGAAATAAGCCGTGAAGGTACAACGGCCTCCTCTGCTGGGTACCCATGGCAATGGGCTTGGGCGTGCTCCCGGATGGAGTGCAGCGGTCCTGCTCGCCCTGCTGCAGGGCTGTGCCAGCGTACCCAATCCCGATCCACGCGACCCCATGGAATCCTTTAACCGGGGAGTCTTTGGCTTCAACGATGCGGTGGACCGTGCGGTGCTCAAACCGGTTGCCACCGCCTACCGCGACGTGTTGCCGCAGTGGATGCGCAAAGGGGTGGGTAATTTTTTCAACAATATTGAAGATGTGTGGTCCGTGGTGAACAACGCCCTGCAGTTGCGGGGCCAGGATACGGGGGACAGCCTGGGACGTGTGATGGTCAACAGCACCATTGGACTGGTCGGGCTGGTGGATGTTGCCAGCGACTTGAATATTGAGCGGCATACCGCCAACTTTGGCCTGACGCTGGGCCGCTGGGGTGTGGGCGCGGGGCCTTATGTCATGCTTCCTTTCCTGGGGCCTTACACTTTGCGCGAAGTGGTGGCGTTGCCACTGGATCGGCAAGGCAATCTGGTGAACCATGTCCAAGACGTGCCAACCCGTGACGGTTTGACCATTTTGAATGTGGTGGATACCCGCGCCTCCTACCTCCAGGCGGGTGATGTGGTGGAGGGTGCTGCGCTGGATACCTACTCCTTCATGCGGGATGCCTACCTTCAGCGCCAACGCAACCGGGTGTATGACGGCAACCCTCCCGACGAGGATGCGGAGGCAGCGCCCTGAATGGGTCGCAGCCATCACGGAGCACAGGAATTGCAAGTCCGTTGGATAATGACTATATTGAACCTGGAGTGTTGTACACAATGACCATGAAGCGAAACTTTTTACGCCAGTTGCTGGGTTCCACCCTGGTGCTGCTGGCTGTCTGTGCTGGAACCGTCGCCTATGCAGAGGATGAGGCGCCGGATGCACTGATCAAACGCTTGTCGGTGGATGTTCTGGAAGCTATCAAGAGCGATAAAGCCATGCGCACGGGGGATGTGTCCCGCGTAGTGACGCTGGTGGATGCGCGCATCATGCCCAACGTCAATTTTCAGCGTATGACCGCTCAGGCGGTAGGCCCCGCTTGGCGCCAAGCCACGCCTGAGCAGAAAAAGCAGTTGCAAGACGAATTCAAGATTTTGCTGGTGCGCACGTACGCTGGGGCATTGTCCCAGGTCACGGACCAAACCATTACCGTCAAACCCATGCGTTCAGCGCCCGAAGACAAGGAAGTGGTGGTCCGCACGGAGATCAGAGGCCACGGCGATCCGATCCAATTGGACTACCGGCTGGAGAAAACACCAGGGCAGGGTGCAGGTTGGCAAATTTACAACCTCAATGTGCTGGGAGTGTGGCTGGTGGAAACCTACAAAAGCCAGTTTGCGCAGGAAATCAATGCCAAAGGACTGGACGGTTTGATCTCCACCTTGGCCGCGCGCAATAAATCCAATACCAAGAAAGGCTGATGTGCTGAGTCTGCCCGCCACTTTGACCCAAGAACATGCACGCGCCTGTTTGGCGCAGTTGACTGCGGGCCTGCGTTTGGAGGCCGCCCAGGTGGTGGTGGATGCGGCCCTGCTTCGCAGTTTTGATTCGTCGGCACTGGCCGTATTGCTGGAGTTGCGCCGCGAATGCGCGCGCGCTGGCAAGCGTTTTGCGGTGCAGGGTTTGCCCAGCCGTTTGCGGGACTTGGCCTCTTTGTACGGAATCGAAGGGTTGCTTCCCAGCGTCTGAACGCCTTTGTTCTGTGGCCGCGTAAAATTGCGGGCTCCCATGTCCGCAATTTCATTCCAATCCGTCTC
>MESI01000102.1:57020-179478 GCA_001770935.1 Burkholderiales bacterium RIFCSPLOWO2_12_FULL_61_40
CAATCCGTCTCCAAAGCCTATCCGTCACCCCGTGGCCCCAAAGGCAGCACCTTTTTAGCATTGGACGGTGTCAGCCTCGATATTGAAGAGGGCGAGTTCTTTGGTCTGCTCGGCCCCAATGGCGCCGGCAAGACCACCATGATCAGCATCCTGGCGGGCCTTACGCGCGCCAACAGCGGCAGTGTCAGCGTGTTGGGCAGTGATGTGCAGAAGGACTTTGCGGCAGCCAGGCGCAAACTGGGCGTGGTGCCGCAAGAGTTGGTGTTTGACCCTTTTTTCAATGTGCGCGAGGCGCTGCGTATCCAGTCCGGCTATTTCGGTGTCAAAAACAATGACGCCTGGATTGACGAGTTGCTGGAGAGCCTGGGCCTGGCCGACAAGGCCCATGCCAATATGCGCCAACTTTCGGGCGGCATGAAACGCCGGGTGCTGGTGGCGCAAGCCCTGGTGCACAAGCCCCCGGTGATCGTGCTGGACGAGCCTACGGCTGGTGTGGACGTGGAGTTGCGCCAAACCCTGTGGCAGTTCATTGCCAAGCTCAACAAACAGGGCAGTACCGTACTGTTGACCACCCATTACCTGGAAGAGGCGGAGGCCTTGTGTGGCCGCATCGCCATGCTCAAGACCGGGCGCATCGTGGCGCTGGACCGCACCAGCGAATTGCTCAAAGCGGCGTCCAGCAATGTGCTGCGCTTCAAGGTCGATAGCGAACTGCCCAAGGCGCTGGCCGATCGGGCGCGCATTACCGGGCGCATAGTGCAGTTCCCTGCCCATGACGCACTGGAAATTGAGCGCTATCTGGCCGCCGTGCGCGAAGCCGGGTTAAGCGCCCACGACGTGGAAATCCGCAAGGCCGATCTGGAAGATGTATTTCTGGATGTCATGACCCAAAACAAAGATTCAGTGCATGGAGTTTCGGCATGACCGGCTGGAAAGCACTGCTGTACAAAGAAGTTTTGCGGTTCTGGCGGGTTGCCTTCCAGACCATTGCGGGGCCGGTGCTCACCGCCATGCTGTACCTGCTGATTTTCGGCCACGCGCTGGAGGCCCACGTCAAGGTTTATGACCAGGTCAGCTACACCGCCTTTCTGGTGCCGGGCCTGGCCATGATGAGTGTGTTGCAAAACGCCTTTGCCAACAGCTCGTCTTCGCTCATCATGAGCAAGGTGATGGGCAATCTGGTGTTTTTGCTGCTCACGCCCCTGTCGTATATGCACTGGTTCGTCGCCTACGTGGGCGCTGCGGTGATCCGCGGTTTGGTGGTGGGTATTGGCGTATTTGCGGTGTCTGCTTTTTTCACCGACATCAGTTTTGTAGCACCCCTGTGGATTCTGGCGTTTTCCGTGATGGGGGCTGCGCTCATGGGCACCCTGGGCCTGATTGCCGGTTTGTGGGCCGAAAAGTTTGACCAGTTGGCGGCGTTCCAGAACTTTGTGGTCATGCCCATGACCTTTTTGAGCGGCGTGTTTTATTCCATCCATTCCTTGCCTGCGTTCTGGCAGGGAGTAAGTCACTTCAACCCGTTTTTTTACATGATTGACGGATTTCGTTACGGTTTTTTCGGCGCGAGTGACGTGTCGCCCTGGCTGAGCCTGGGTGTGGTGGGCCTCGCACTGCTGGCCGTCAGTGCGATCGGTATCCAACTGCTGCGCACCGGCTACAAAATCCGCAGCTAACCCTTTCTCCTTAATTTGCCATGACCGCTGAAGAACTCCAATCGCTCATCACCGCAGGCCTGCCTTGCGAACACTGCCAGACCGAGGGCGATGGCCGCCACTGGTACGCCACCATCGTCTCCACCGCGTTTGAAGGCAAACGCCTGATCCAGCGCCACCAGCAGGTGTATGCCACCATGGGGGGGCGCATGCAAAGTGACGAGGTGCATGCACTGTCCATGAAAACCTTCACCCCGGCCGAATGGGCCAAGCAGCAAGACTGAGCACCCGAAAAAAACCTATGGACAAATTATTGATTCGTGGTGGTCGCCAGTTGTCTGGTGATGTGCTCATTTCCGGTGCCAAAAACGCCGCTTTGCCCGAGTTGTGCGCCACCTTGTTGACCGCAGAGCCGGTGACGTTGCGCAATGTGCCACGCCTGCAAGACGTGTCCACCATGCTCAAGCTCATCCGCAACATGGGTGTGCAGGTGGACCACAACCCGGATGGCACCGTGCGTGTGGATGCGGGCCAACTGAGTTCTCCCGAAGCGCCTTATGAGTTGGTGAAGACCATGCGGGCGTCGGTGCTGGCTTTGGGCCCCTTGCTGGCCCGCTTTGGCGAGGCCACCGTGTCCTTGCCCGGCGGCTGCGCCATCGGCTCGCGCCCGGTGGACCAGCATTTGAAAGGCCTGGCCGCTATGGGGGCTGAAATCGTGGTCGAGCACGGCTACATGATCGCCAAGCTGCCCAAGGGCCGTACCCGTTTGCACGGTGCACGCATCGCCACCGACATGGTGACCGTGACCGGCACCGAAAACTTTTTGATGGCCGCCGCGCTGGCCGAAGGCGAAACCATTCTGGAAAACGCAGCGCAGGAGCCCGAGATTCCCGATCTGGCGGAAATGCTGATTCAAATGGGCGCCAGGATCGAAGGCCACGGCACCAGCCGCATCCGCATCCAGGGCGTGGAAGCCCTGCACGGCTGCACCCACCAGGTGGTGGCCGACCGCATTGAAACCGGTACTTTCCTGTGCGCCGTGGCCGCTACCGGCGGCGACGTGGTGCTCCAACATGGCCGCATCGACCATCTGGAAGCCGTGGTGGAGAAGCTGCGCGACGCCGGTGCCACGGTGACGGCGGTGGACGGCGGTATCCGCGTGCAATCGCAAGGCCGTTTGAAGGCGCAGAGCTTTCGCACCACCGAATACCCGGGTTTTCCCACCGACATGCAGGCCCAGTTCATGGCGCTCAACTGCGTCTCCACGGGTTCGTCCATCGTGACCGAGACCATTTTTGAAAACCGCTTCATGCACGTCAACGAGCTGGTGCGTTTGGGTGCACACATCCAGATCGACGGCAAGGTGTCGGTGATTGAAGGCATTGAAAAGTTGTCGGGCGCCACCGTCATGGCGACCGATCTGCGGGCCTCTGCCAGCCTGGTGATTGCCGGTCTGGTGGCCGAAGGAGAAACCGTGGTGGACCGCATTTACCACCTGGACCGCGGTTACGACCAGATGGAAGCCAAATTGCGCGGCATTGGCGCAGATATCGAAAGAATCAAATAGTGGCCCCCACGCTCGTCACTCCGTGTACTACGCTGCCCCCCGAGGGGGCTCTCGCGCCTTGGGGCGGCCCGGCGGCGCTCACGCCATGAAAGTCAACAACATGATTACCCTCGCTTTGTCCAAAGGCCGCATTTTTGAAGAAACCGTACCGCTGCTGAAAGCTGCCGGTATCGAAGTGCTGGACGACCCGGAAAAATCCCGCAAGCTGATTCTGGACACCAACCAGGCAGGCGTGCGCGTGCTGGTGGTGCGCGCCACCGATGTGCCCACCTATGTGCAGTACGGCGGGGCCGACCTGGGGATTACCGGCAAAGACACCTTGCTGGAGCACGGCAGCGACGGCCTGTACCAGCCGCTGGACCTGCAGATCGCCAAATGCCGCATCAGCGTGGCGGTGCGCGCCGACTTTGACTACGCCAACGCGGTCAAACAAGGCTCGCGTCTCAAAGTGGCGACCAAATACGTGGCGATTGCCCGCGAGTTTTTCGCCTCCAAGGGGGTGCACGTCGATTTGATCAAGCTCTACGGCAGCATGGAACTGGCTCCGCTGGTGGGCCTGGCCGACGCGATTGTCGATTTGGTATCCACCGGCAACACGCTCAAGGCCAACCACCTGGTCGAAGTGGAGCGCATCATGGACATCAGCTCGCGTCTGGTGGTGAACCAGGCCGCGCTCAAGCTCAAGCAAGAACCCATCCGCAAAATCATTGACGCTTTCGCAGGCGCCATTGGCAAATAATCCCAATTCATTTGCTATGAAATTTATAGCTTCTCCCGCCCGTCTTTCAACCGCTGACAGCCAATTTGATGCCCAATTCAAGGCGCGTCTGCACTGGTCCGCCGATGCCGATGCGGCCATTGAGCAGCGGGTGGCCGACATCCTGGCGGATGTGCAGCAGCGGGGCGATGCGGCGGTGCTGGAATACACCGCGCGGTTTGACGGGCTGCAAGCCGATTCCGTGCAGGCGCTGGAGTTGACCCAAGGCGAACTCCAAGCGGCCTTTGATGCGCTTCCTGCCCCCCAGCGCGATGCGCTGCAAGCGGCGGCCAAGCGCGTGCGCAGTTACCACGAAGCGCAGAAAAAAGCCTGCGGCGAGTCCTGGAGCTACCGTGACGAGGATGGCACCTTGCTGGGCCAAAAAGTCACACCGCT
Source organism: Burkholderiales bacterium RIFCSPLOWO2_12_FULL_61_40 (assembly GCA_001770935.1). GTDB lineage: Bacteria > Pseudomonadota > Gammaproteobacteria > Burkholderiales > Burkholderiaceae_C > Allorhodoferax. Next base: position 61,396 of record MESI01000102.1, read on the forward strand.
GGACCGCGTGGGCATCTATGTGCCCGGTGGCAAGGCGGCGTACCCCTCCAGCGTGCTGATGAACGCCATTCCCGCCCATGTAGCCGGAGTGCAAGACATCATCATGGTGGTGCCCACTCCGGTGCGCGGCAGCATCGCCACGGGGGGCTCCGGTGCGGCGGCGGGTTTGCGCGGTGAGCGCAATGAGCTGGTGCTGGCGGCGGCCTATGTGGCGGGTGTGACCCGCGTCTTCACTATCGGCGGCGCGCAGGCGGTGGCTGCGCTGGCCTATGGTACGGCCACGATTCCGGCCGTCAACAAAATCACCGGCCCGGGCAACGCCTATGTGGCCGCCGCCAAGCGCCGCGTCTTTGGTGCGGTCGGCATCGACATGATCGCCGGACCCAGCGAAATCCTGGTGTTGGCCGACGGCAGCACGCCGCCCGACTGGGTGGCCATGGATTTGTTCAGCCAGGCCGAACACGACGAGCTGGCGCAAAGCATTTTGCTGTGTCCCGATGCCGCCTACCTCGACCAGGTGCAAGCGTCGATGGACCGCCTGTTGCCCGAGATGCCGCGCGCCGAGATCATTGCCAAGTCCCTCACCGGGCGTGGCGCGCTGATCCTCACCCGCAGCATGGAAGAGGCCTGTGAGATCAGCAACGCCATTGCGCCCGAGCATCTGGAAGTCTCCAGCCAGGATGCCCGCCGCTGGGAGCCTTTGCTCAAGCACGCTGGCGCCATCTTTCTGGGCGCCTACACCTCCGAGAGCCTGGGCGACTACTGTGCCGGTCCCAACCACGTGCTGCCCACGGCGGGGACGGCGCGTTTCTCCAGCCCGCTGGGCGTGTACGACTTCCAGAAGCGCTCCAGCCTGATTGAAGTCAGCGAAGCCGGTGCCCAGGTGCTGGGGACGATTGCCGCCGAACTGGCCTACGGTGAGGGTCTGCAAGCCCACGCCCGTGCTGCGGAAATGCGGCTGAAGTAAGAACGGATGGTTTCATACGACCAAGCCGCATGAAACCTTTGTTTGCTTACCGGAATCCCCGCGCCATTGTGGGCATCGCGAACCATCAAGCAGCCCGGCATGGGCGGCGTTCAGAGCTGGACACTGCGCGGTCTATGCGGGCTCTTTCCTGGCCTGCGGTGGCTTTGCTGCTGACCGGTGTCTTGCTTGCCAACACGTCTGCAGCCATGTCCCTGCGCGAACTCCGCACCCTGGCCAAGACCGACAAACAGGGCGACAACTACGTGCACTACTACCTGGTGGGTGTGATGGAAGGGGCCTTGGAAGCCCATGCCCAGGATGTGCGTGCCGGTGCCGCCCCCACCATTTGCCTTAACGGCCGGCGCCTGGACCCCAGCATGGCCCAAGGCCTGTACGACACCGAACTCCAGCGCAACGCAGGCCTGTACGAAGCCGACATGCCTGCGCAGTGGGTGATGACCCAGGCGCTGGTCACGGTCTACCCCTGTTAGTGCCTAGCGGTTCTTTTTTATTTTTGGATTGATCAACCGCAAGGTGCACCGCACACCTCGGGCGGAATATGGATGCGCGGGTTGCACAAGGAGCCGAAATTTTGGCGCACACCTGTACTCCCGCACCGCCGCGCCAAAGTGGGCTGCCGGGCGTGGCGGGGTCAATACCCCAGGGCAAGCCAGATTCTCTCTTCAGGAGGTGCATCATGTTAGGTGAAATGATCAGTGAAGGAAAAGGCAAAATTTCCGCGCTTCGGGTTTTGCCTTCCGAGGGTATGGGGCCACGGATGGAGGTGTCGTTCCAGGGCAGTGGCAAGTTGCTCGGGCAGGAAGTGACCGAGGTGGGGACCTACATCTCCACACTCATGCCCAACGGAGTGCTCAATGGCAGCGGACAGGGTTTGGTCACGACCAAGAGTGGCGAAGTGGCGACCTGGACCGGCACCGGTGTCGGCAGGCCCACCGGACGCGGCATGGCGGCGAGTTGGCGCGGGTCGATTTGCTACCAGACCACATCCCAAAGTTTGTCCGGGCTCAATAAAATTGCCGGTATTTTTGAACACGAAGTGGACGAGAACGGCAATACAACAGAAAAACTGTGGGAGTGGAAATAGGCCGCGTGGCGTTTTGAATAGGAGTTCTTCTTATGAAAATGCTACTGACGGTGGAAATCCCCCATGAACCCTTCAACTCGCTGGTGAAAAGCGGCAAAGCGGGTGAGACGATCGGGCATATCCTGGAAACCCTCAAGCCGGAGTTGGCGTATTTCACCGAGCAAGACGGGAAACGCGGCGGAATCTTCGTGATCAACGTGCAGAGTTCCTCGGATGTGCCCAGTTTTGCGGAGCCCTTTTTTCTCAACTTCCAGGCCGATTGCAAATTCCGGATTCTGATGAGCCCCGAGGACTTGAAGAAGTCCGGTTTGGAGGAACTCGGCAAAAAGTGGGCGTGAGATCCTTCTGGGATTCAAGCCCCATCGGGACACGGCCTGAGGGACGTGTCCCTTTCATTTGGGTGCACTGGCTGCGGCCCCTGCGCCGCTGTGGGCCAGCACCTCCTGCACGCGGGCCCGCAGCACGGGCAACAGTTCTGCTTCAAACCAGGGATTGCGCTGCAGCCAGAGGTTGTTGCGCGGGCTGGGGTGGGGCAGGGCGATGGTGTGCGGCCAGGTGCTGCGCCAGGACTGCACCACTTCGGTGACCGAGGTGCCCTGATCGGGCAGATGGTAGGCCTGCGCATACCGGCCAATGGCCAGCGTGAGTTCAATATTTTTCAGGTGCGCCAGCAAAGGCCCACGCCACGCGGGTGCACATTCGGGGCGGGGCGGCAGGTCGCCCGAACTGCCCGTGCCGGGAAAACAAAAGCCCATGGGCACGATGGCCACTTGGCAGGCATCGTAAAACACCTCACGCGACATGCCCAGCCACATGCGCAGCCGTTCACCGCTGGCGTCGTTGAAGGGCACGCCAGTGGCGTGCACTTTGCGCCCCGGTGCCTGGCCCGCAATCAGCAGGCGGGCTTGCGGGTGGGCCTGGACCACGGGGCGGGGTCCCAAGGGCAAGTGGGCCGCACACCGTGTGCAGGCCCGAATCTCCGTCAGCAGGGTGGGAAGGGGTGTCATCTTGGATGCCTGTGCGCGTGGGTATGGGGCAGGGATGTACCGGTATTGTGCCGTGTTGGAATTTTGAATGAAATAGACCTCTAGCCCTTGTGGTTTAAGCGTAGATAGCTACTGAATCGATAGCAATTGGCGGGTTGCATGCACTGCCCCAGATCTGTCTTTGATGAGGTTGAAATCACACGAAATTCGTGGTGCACTAATTTCGTGTATCATTTATCCCATGAAAAACGTCACCATCACCGTGGAAGACGCCACCCTGGAATGGGTGCGCATCGAGGCGGCCAAGCGCAACACCAGCGTCTCGCGCCTGGTGGGGGAGATGCTGACCGACAAGATGCAGTTCGATGACGCCTACGCCCGTGCCCAGCGCGAATGGGTGGCCGACACCTCCAGTTTTTCCTCGGGTGGCCAGCCCTATCCCCAGCGCGAGGTGGCCCGTGGCTAATACCCTTGCGTCCTCCCGCGCCATCGTCTTTGTGGACACCCATGTGCTGCTGTGTGCGGACGATGCGCACGACCCGTCCAAGCAAGTAAGCGCCCGCGCCTGGCTGCAGGCGCTGTGGCAGCACCGCGCAGGGCGGGTCAGCACGCAGGTGTTGAACGACTACTACGTCACCGCTACGCGCACCTTTGGCCTGTCCATGGGCGATGCGCGGGCCAAGGTGCGGCGCTTCCAGCTCTGGCAGCCCTGGCAGATCGACCACCAGACGGTGGAAACCGCCTGGGGTGTGGAAGCCCGCTTCGGTTTGAACTACTGGGATGCACTCATCGTCGCCGCTGCTGCGCAGTCGGGCGCCAGCCATGTGTTGACGGTGGACCTGCAACCCACGCAGCATTTGCAACAGATCGATGGCGTCACCATCCTCAACCCTTTTCTGGCGACCCCTGCCGAGTTGGCTTTCACTGAATAAGCAAAGGACACCACCGCAAATGCGCTCCATGCCCCCCTCCGCAACGCCCCCGGCCCTGGACGCCCTGATCCAGCGCCGCATCCGCCAGGACGTGCAGTCCATGCACGCCTACGCCATCCAGGACTCGGTGGGCATGGTCAAGCTCGACGCCATGGAGAACCCGCACCGCCTGCCCGCTGAGTTGCAAGAGGCCTTGGGCCAGCGCCTGGGCGCGCTGGCGCTGAACCGCTACCCCGATGGCCGTGTCAACGATCTGCGCCACGCGCTGGCCGCCTATGCCGACATGCCCGAAGGCTGCGACATCATGCTGGGCAACGGCTCGGACGAACTCATTTCACTCTTGTCCATGGCCTGCGATGTGCCAGTGCAAGCGGACGGCAAAAAACCTGTGGTGCTGGCCCCCACGCCCGGTTTTGTGATGTACGCCGTGAGTGCCGCCCTGCAAGGCCTGGAATTTGTCGGCGTGCCCCTGACGGCTGATTTCGCGCTGGATGTGCCCGCCATGCTGGAGGCCATTGCCCAGCACCAGCCCGCCATCGTCTACCTGGCCTACCCCAATAACCCCACCGCCAACCTGTGGGACGCAGCCGACATGGCCCGCGTGGTCGCCGCCGCCGCCGAGGCGGGCAGCATCGTGGCGATCGACGAGGCCTACCAGCCCTTTTCCAGCCGCACCTACCTGGACACCATCCGCGCCCAGCCCGCGCAACACACCCATGTGCTGCTGATGCGCACCCTGAGCAAGTTTGGCCTGGCGGGCGTGCGCATCGGCTACATGGTGGGTCCGCGTGCGCTGATCGCCCAGGTCGACAAGGTGCGCCCGCCTTACAACATCAGTGTGCTCAACTATGAGTGCGCGCTGTTCGCCCTGGAGCACGCCGAAGTGTTTGCCGCGCAGGCCACCGAGCTGCGCGCCCAACGCACCCGCCTGCTGGCCGCGCTGCGCGCCATGCCTCGGGTGAAGGCCTGGGACAGCGACGCCAACATGGTGCTGGTGCGGGTTGAAAATGCGCAAAATACCTTCGACGGCCTGAAGGCCCGTGGTGTTTTGGTCAAGAACGTTTCTAAAATGCACCCATTGCTCGCCAACTGTTTGCGATTCACCGTCGGCACCGACGCGGAGAACACCCAAGCGCTGGCCGCCCTTCAGGAATCCCTATGACGACATACCCATTGACCGAAGTTCCCGTGGTTGTGACCCCTCGCACCGCCGAGGTGACGCGCAACACGGCCGAGACCCGAATCACGGTCAAGGTCAATCTGGACGGCACCGGCAAAAGCCGCCTGTCCACCGGCATCGGTTTTTTCGACCACATGCTCGACCAGATCGCCCGCCACGGCCTGATCGATCTGGACATCGAGGCCGATGGCGATTTGCACATCGACGGCCACCACACCGTCGAAGACGTGGGTATCACCCTGGGCCAGGCCGTATTCAAAGCCGTGGGCGACAAAAAAGGCCTGCGCCGCTACGGCCACGCCTATGTGCCGCTGGACGAAGCCCTGAGCCGTGTGGTGGTGGACTTTTCCGGCCGCCCCGGCCTGGTGATGGACGTGCCTTTCAAGGCCGGCATGATCGGCGCGTTTGACACCCACCTCGCCCACGAATTTTTCCAGGGCTTTGTGAACCATGCTTTGGTGACCCTGCACATTGACAACCTCAAGGGCGAAAATGCCCACCACCAGGCCGAGTCAGTGTTCAAGGCCTTTGCCCGCGCCCTGCGCGACGCACTGGAGCTGGACCCGCGTTCCCTGGGCACCATTCCCTCGACCAAGGGGTCTTTGTAGTTTTTTATGTCAAATAGGCTTCTAGCCCGCGTAGAATGTGCGCAGGCAGCTATGAAAAAGGTAGCATGAAAAAAGTAGCGGTAGTCGATTACGGCATGGGCAATCTGCGTTCCGTCACCCAGGCGGTGATGCATGTGGCCGCCGATGCCGGGGTGGAAGTCGTGTGGGCCCGCACCGCCCAGGAAGTGATGGACGCCGAGCGCGTGGTCTTGCCGGGGCAGGGCGCCATGCGCGACTGCATGCACGAGTTGCACGCGTCCGGCATGTTCGACGCCGTGATGCACGCCGCCGCGCACAAGCCCCTGATGGGCGTCTGTGTCGGCATGCAAATGCTGCTGGACCACAGCGAAGAGCTCAACACCCCGTCTTTGGGGCTGATCCCCGGTGAAGTGGTCAAGTTTGACCTGGCAGGGCAAATACAGCCCGATGGCAGCCGTTATAAAGTACCGCAAATGGGCTGGAACCAGGTCTGGCGCAACAACCATGGCGGCGCGCCGCACCCCGTGTGGGGCGAGGTGCCGGACGGCAGTTACTTCTATTTTGTGCACAGCTACTACGCCAGACCGTCTGATGCGCGCCACAGTGTGGGCGAGACGGACTACGGTCAGCGCTTTTCTGCGGCGATTGCGCGCGATAATATTTTCGCAACCCAATTTCACCCGGAAAAAAGTGCCGAACACGGCTTGTCCCTTTACCGCAACTTCCTTCACTGGAATCCTTGATTTTTCCCACCCGCTCGGTCTGAACTTTTTCCTGTCTCAATCCCCGAGCTACTTCAACCACCATGCTTCTCATCCCTGCAATTGATCTTAAAGACGGCCACTGCGTTCGCCTCAAACAAGGCGACATGGACCAATCCACCACATTTGGCGAAGACCCCGCGGTCATGGCCCGCAAATGGGTGGACCAAGGCGCGCGGCGATTGCACCTGGTGGACCTGAATGGCGCGTTTGCGGGACACCCCAAAAACGAAGCCGCCATCCGCAAGATTTTGAAAGAAGTGGGCAGCGAAATCGACGTGCAGCTCGGCGGCGGCATCCGCGACCTGGACACCATCGAGCGCTACCTGGACGCCGGCCTGCGCTACGTCATCATCGGCACGGCGGCGGTCAAGAACCCCGGATTCTTGCAAGACGCCTGCACCGCCTTTGGCGGCCACATCATCGTCGGCCTGGACGCCCGCGATGGCAAGGTGGCCACCGACGGCTGGAGCAAGCTCACCCGCCACGATGTGATCGACCTGGGCAAGAAGTTTGAAGACTTCGGTGCCGAAGCCATCATCTACACCGACATCGGCCGCGACGGCATGTTGTCCGGCATCAACGTGGACGCCACCGTCAAGCTGGCCCAGGCCCTGACCATCCCCGTGATCGCCTCCGGTGGCCTGTCCAATATGGCCGACATTGAGGCCCTGTGCGCGGTGGAAGACGAAGGCGTGGAAGGTGTGATCTGCGGGCGCGCCATCTACAGCGGCGATTTGGACTTTGCGGTGGCACAAGAGCGCGCGGATGAGTTAAACGGCTAATTTTATTTTTCGGAATATCAGTGGAAAAGTCTTGGAAGGAAGCCATAAAGAGAGTGCTGCAGGAGTCGCCCATTCCTTTGCACGATGGAATACATTCAAGCGATCGATCCCGAGTTGAAGGAGAAAGAAATTCAGAATACGCTGCGCTCGATTGAGCAGAAAATGCGGGGCGGCTCGTGAAAGAACCTGGCGCCAATGACGTCCGCTGGCATCAGCGTTTGGACAACTACCGGCGTGCGTTGGCACAGTTGCAAAAAGCAGTTGATCTGAGTAAAACCCGGGGCTTGAGTGAGCTGGAGCAGCAGGGCTTGATTCAGGCGTTTGAATATACCCACGAACTGGCCTGGAAAGTCATGAAAGACTATTTTGTGCATCAGGGCAATACGTCGATCACCGGTTCGCGCGATGCGGTGCGGGAAGCCTTCGCCGTGCAACTGATCGCAGACGGACAGGGGTGGATGGATATGATTAAAAGTCGCAACCAGTCGTCCCACACCTACAACCTGGAAACTGCTGATGCGGTTGTGAAAGATGTCGTCGAGCGTTACGCCGCGCTCTTTGAATCGTTTGCAAGGTATATGGAGACCTTGGTCCGTGGCTGAAGCCGCGTTGACTGTGGCTGCCAATATGGCAGACTTTGGGTTGCCCGCTGCGGCAATTGCCGCATTGCGCGGTGTTTTGAGTCAATATCCGCAGATAGAGCGGGCCGTGGTTTATGGTTCACGCGCAAAGGGAAACTACCGCAGCGGTTCTGATATTGATTTGACACTGAATGGCCCGGAGCTGACATTTACAGACCTGATGCGCATAGAAACCGCACTGGATGACCTGATGCTTCCGTGGAAAATCGACTTGTCCCTGCTTTCTCACATTGACAACCCGGACTTGCTTGACCACATTGCGCGCGTTGGTAAACCACTTTGGATAAAAAATGAAAAATCATGCTAGCTAAACGCATCATTCCCTGCCTGGACGTCACCGGCGGTCGCGTCGTCAAGGGCGTTAATTTTGTGGAGCTGCGCGACGCTGGCGACCCGGTGGAAATCGCGGCCCGCTACAACGACCAGGGCGCCGATGAACTCACGTTTTTGGACATCACGGCCACCAGCGACGGCCGTGACCTGATTTTGCACATTATTGAAGCGGTGGCTTCGCAGGTGTTTATTCCCTTGACAGTGGGGGGAGGCGTGCGGGTGGTGGCGGATGTCCGCCGCCTGCTGAACGCTGGCGCTGACAAAATTAGTTTTAATTCGGCGGCACTCAGCAACCCCCAGGTCATTGAAGACGCATCGCTCAAATTCGGCGCGCAGGCCATTGTGGTTGCCATCGATGCCAAGCGCCGCTCGGCTGACGATGCGCAGCGCCTGGTGGACGGCTGTGCCATTGGCCCCGGCTGGGATGTGTACAGCCACGGCGGGCGTAAAAACACCGGCCTGGACGCCGTGGCCTGGGCCACCGAGATGGCGCGCCGGGGCGCGGGCGAGATTTTGCTCACCAGCATGGACCGCGATGGCACCAAGTCCGGCTTCGATCTGGCGCTGACCCGTGCGGTGTCCGATGCCATCAGCGTGCCGGTGATCGCCTCGGGCGGTGTCGGCAACCTGGACCATCTGGCCGACGGTATCCAGCTCGGCGGAGCAGACGCCGTGCTGGCGGCCAGCATCTTCCATTACGGCGAATACACCGTGGGCCAAGCCAAGGCGCGTATGGCCGAGCGTGGAATTCCGGTCAGAATTTAAGGCTTTTTGGCCTGTAGCCCCCGTAGATACTGCGCAAGCAGCTATCAATTAAGTAGCAAATGCAAACCACCAACACACCTCCTACAAGCTGGCTCAAATCTATCCGCTGGGATTCCAAGGGTTTGGTGCCGGTGATTGCGCAAGAGCAGGGCAGCAATGATGTGCTGATGTTCGCCTGGATGAACCGCGAAGCCTTGCAAAAGACGGTGGAGTTGGGGCAGGCGGTGTATTTCAGCCGCTCGCGCAACAAGCTTTGGTACAAGGGTGAAGAGTCGGGCCATGTGCAAAAGGTGCATGAAATCCGCATGGACTGCGACAGTGATGTCATCCTGCTCAAGGTGACCCAACTCGGCCACGAGCCCGGCATTGCCTGCCATACCGGCCGCCACAGCTGCTTCTTCAGCATTTTGCAAGACGGTGTGTGGCACAGTGTGGATCCGGTCTTGAAAGACCCCGAAACCATCTACAAATAAGAAAACCATGGCCTCTACAGACACCTCCCAAGACGCACTGGCCCGTTTGGCCGCGGTCATCGAGAGCCGCAAGGTTGCCAACGGTGGTGACCCGGCGGCGAGTTATGTTGCCCGCCTGCTGCACAAGGGGCCGGACGCTTTTTTGAAAAAAATTGGCGAAGAGGCCACCGAAGTGGTCATGGCGGCCAAAGATGCTGACCATGGTGCCGATAAGGCCAAAATTGTCTACGAGGTGGCCGATTTGTGGTTCCATTGCATGATCGCACTGGCCCACTATGACCTGAGTCCCGCCGATGTCGTGGCCGAACTGGAGCGCCGGGCTGGCACCAGCGGCATTGAGGAAAAAGCCTTGCGCAAAGTGCTGGCCCGTGAAGGAGAAGTCCAATGACCCAAGACTATTCCAACCCAACAACACCTGGCCAGCCGATGGATCAGGCGAAGCTGCAGAAATTGCAGTCGCTCAACACCATCGGCACCATCAGCTATGTGCTGCATCTGATTGTGGCCGTGGGTGCCGTCATCCCCGGTGGCCAGTTTGGCCCGGTGCTGCTGGTTGCAGCGCTGGTCCTGGACATGCTCAAGCGCGACGACGCCAAAGGAACCTGGCATGCATCCCACTTTCGCTGGCGCATACGCACGGTCATTACGGCGGGGGTGCTGTACCTGGTGACTGCGCCCTTGTGGATGTTGTTCCTGTTTCCCGGCTGGGTGGCCTGGACGGCGATTTCAATCTGGTTTTTGTACCGCATCGTCATGGGCTTCATGGCTATGAACAAAGGGCAAGCCATGGAGGCATCGGCATGAGTGACACAATCCATTCCCACGACCCGGACTGCCTGTTTTGCAAGATTGTGGCCAGACAGATTCCGGCCCGGGTGGTGTACGAAGACGAGGAGTTATTCGCCTTCCACGACATCCACCCGTGGGCTCCGGTGCATTTTTTGCTCATTCCCAAAATGCACATTCCCTCGCTGGCACAGGTGGACCACGAGACAGCGGGGCTGATGGGGCGCATGATGGCCCTGGTGCCCAAGCTGGCTTTGCAAGAGGGCTGTAATCCCTATCCGCAAGGGGGCTACCGGCTGTTAACCAACACCGGCGTGGAAGGCGGGCAAGAGGTGCGGCATCTGCATTTTCATGTAATGGGCGGTACGCGCCCCTGGCTGCGGGGCTGATTTCAAAGGCGCATCGCCCGCCATGCATTTCACGGACTAAAATTGTTCCAATTCGTTAGGAGAGACTCATGGGATTTTCGACAACACATCTGATTATTTTTCTGGTCATCATTGTGGTGATCTTTGGCACCAAAAAGCTGCGCAATATCGGCTCAGACCTGGGGGGGGCGGTCAAGGGTTTCAAGGACGGCATGAAAGATGGCACCGACAAAGCCGCAGAGGCACCTGCGGCCCCCGTGCAGCAGGTTGCTGCCGCAGCGCCAGTCGCCAAAGACACCATTGATGTCGAAGCCAAAACCAAGGTTTGATTTGCCCAAGACTCATTTAGCCCGGCGTGCAACATGGCCGCCGGGTGGGAAGCCTGCAATTGATTGATATCGGAGTCACCAAGCTTGCGATCATTGGCGCCATAGCGTTGGTGGTCATCGGCCCTGAGAAGCTGCCTGGATTGGCCAAAACCGTAGGCACCCTGCTGGGGCGCGCGCGGCGTTATGTGGCCGATGTCAAGGCGGAGGTCAATCGCTCCATGGAGTTGGACGAGCTCAAAAAAATGCGCGACACGGTGGAGAATGCCGCCCGCGATGTGGAAAACACGATCCAGACCAGCGCCAGCGATTTCGAGAAAAACTGGACCGAGGCCACGGAGTTGGCCGCGCCCCCCGCGCTGGAGGACGCGTATGCCAGTGTTTCCGAGTACAAACACCCCAACAAGAAATGGCGCCTCAAGCAGGGCGCCACACCCCATTGGTACAAGGCCCGTACCGGTATCCGTACCAAGGCCTTGTCCGGAGCGGCCCGGGTTGCCCGGTTTCGTCCCCGCAAAGTGGGTCAATAAGTGAACCCATGACCGATCCTGTCAAACCAGACGACGAACTCGCCGGAACCGAGCAGCCATTCGTACAACACCTTTTTGAACTGCGTGACCGCCTCCTGTACGCGTTGTATGGAGTGGGGGCGGTGTTGCTGGTGTTGCTGTTGTATCCCGGCCCTTCCCAGCTTTACGATTTTCTGGCCATGCCCTTGGTCAAGGCCTTGCCCGAAGGCTCCCGCATGATTGCGGTGGGGGTGGTGTCACCGTTTCTGGTGCCGATCAAGGTGTCCGTGATGGCGGCCATTGGCCTGTCTTTGCCCTGGATTCTTTACCAAATGTGGGCCTTCGTGGCGCCGGGCTTGTACAAGCATGAGAAAAAACTGGTGCTGCCGTTGGTGACGGCCAGCACCTTTCTGTTTTACCTCGGTGCTGCATTTTGTTATTTCTTTGTTTTTGGGCAAGCGTTTCCGGCCATCCAAAAAATGGCGCCGGTGTCGGTGGCCGTCAGTCCGGATATTGAGGCCTATCTGGACTTCGTCATCACCATGTTCATTGCGTTTGGCGTGGCCTTTGAAGTGCCCATCGTGGTGGTGATTCTGGCCCGCATGGGTATGGTCACGGTGGTGCAGCTCAAGTCGTTTCGCACCTACTTTGTGGTGGGCGCGGCCGCCATTTCAGCGTTGGTGACCCCGCCCGATCCGGTGTCCATGATTGCCTTGCTGATACCCATGTGTGTCTTGTACGAGGTTGGCATTTGGGCCGCCCAGGTATTCATTAAGCATACCCAGGCGCCCGAAGAAGAAGTTTCAGCCCGGTAAACCGGTTTAGCGCGCCAGCTGTTTGGGGCGGGGGCGCACGCCGGGAGTAACCTGCAAATCCATTCTTTGATTTTTACGTTCCACGGTGAAGCGTGCAGCAGTGCCCGGTTTGAGCACCGCCACCATGGACAGCAGCTGGGTCACGTCTGTCACGGGGGCGTCTGCAACGCTCACAATCACATCGCCGGGCTTGATCCCTGCCAGGGCGGCCGGTCCGTTTTGCAGCACACCCGTGATGATGACGCCTTGCTGGGCTTTTACATCAAAGGTTTCCGCCAGTTCAGGGGATAGATCATTGGGCTCCACGCCAATCCAGCCACGGGTCACCCGACCGTCCTTGACGATGCCTTCCAGCACCTGTTTGGCGGTGGACACCGGAATGGCAAAGCCAATACCCATGTTGCCACCCGAGCGGGAGTAAATGGCGGTATTGATGCCCAGAAGATTGCCGTTGGTGTCCACCAGCGCGCCACCTGAATTGCCTGGGTTGATCGCCGCGTCGGTCTGGATGAAGTTCTCGAACGTATTGATGCCCAGCTGGTTGCGCCCCAAGGCACTGATAATGCCGCTGGTCACGGTCTGGCCCACGCCAAATGGATTGCCAATGGCCAGGACTTGATCACCCACCCGTAAGGCATCTGAATTGCCCAACACGATGGTAGGCAGGCGGTCCAAATCAATCTTGAGGACCGCCAGATCACTGTCAGGGTCCGTACCGATCACTTTGGCTGGAGTGTGGCGACTGTCATTGAGGACGACTTCGATTTCGTCCGCGCCTTCGACCACGTGGTTGTTGGTCAGAATGTAGCCACTGTCGCTCACGATCACGCCGCTGCCCAGCCCACCTTGTGGTTCGCTGCCCTGGTCTCCGTAGAAAAACCGAAACCAGGGGTCATTCGCATTGGGGTTGGGGTGTGCGGCCTTGCTGGTGTTGATACTCACCACCGCTGCAGAGGCTTTTTGCGCTGCCAGACGAAAACTGCCAACGGGGATGTCACCGGGACTGACAGCGGGCGCCTCCAGCAGGGTGATGCCACTTGTCGCCGTAGGGGTTTGCCCCAGCCATTGCGGTTTGAGCGTCGCGACCACAAAATATGCGGCCAGCAGCACAGTGGTGGTTTGGGAGAACAGTAGCCAAAAACGTTTCATGGTCTGGAATTGTAGGGGGCAAGTGCATTCGCAGTACATTGTCAGGCTGGACATGTCACTCCACACGCAAATCATCCACATTCAGCCACTGGCACCTACCAAACCCCCGGTGGGCGCGGCCTGCAATGGCTGCGGCGTGTGCTGCGTGACGGAACCCTGCCCCTTGGGGATGGTTTTGTCGCGTAAACGCCTGGGGGCTTGTGACGCACTGCGTTGGAGTGCGATGGACAGTGTGTATCGCTGTGGCGCCATTGCCGTGCCGCATGAGGTGGCGGTGCGGGCGTTGCCGACGGCCATGCGCTGGATGGCGCCTGCCATCGGAGGCTTGTTCGGCCTCATGGCGCGGCGTTGGATTGCGGCTGGCATCGGGTGTGACAGCAGCTTGGTGCCCGAACCCGTGGCATCGGGGACAATGCAGCCCTCCGGTGATTCAAGCCAATGTACACCCCCGACATCCACTCCACCAAATTGACGCCATGACTAGCCGCCAAGACCTCTACTCCGTGCTGGACGGTTTGTTGCAGCCTGAACGTTTCAAAGATTTTTGCCCCAACGGATTGCAAGTAGAGGGGCAATCCGAAGTGCACAAAATCGTGTCGGGTGTGACGGCCAGTTTGGCCTTGATTGAAGCCGCTATTGCAGCCAAGGCGGACACCTTGTTGGTTCACCATGGCCTGTTTTGGCGGGGGTATGACGGGCGCGTCACCGGCTGGATGCGTCAAAGACTGGCATTGTTGCTGGCCCACAATATCAATTTATTTGCCTACCATCTGCCCATGGACGCCCACCCGGAGCTTGGAAACAATGCGCAGTTGGGGCTGCAATTGGGGTTGCAGGCGACGGGGCGGTTTGGTGACCAGCAATTGGGCTTTCTGGGGATGCCTGTTTCTGACATCGCGTATGCCTGTGCGCAGGATCTTGCGCACAGGGTGGAAGCGGTGCTGGGGCGATCCGTGGTCCTGGTGCCGGGAAAACCCGCCGCCATACGGCAGATCGCCTGGTGTACCGGAGGTGCGCAGGGCTATTTTGAAGAGGCGATTGCCGCTGGCGCAGACGCCTTCATTACCGGTGAAATCTCTGAGCCTCAGGCGCACTATGCGCGCGAATGTGGCGTGGCCTATCTGGCCTGCGGGCACCATGCCACCGAGCGGTATGGTGCGCCTGCCGTTGCCGCATGTGTTGCGCAACAGTTGGGGCTGGAGCATGAGTTTGTTGACATTGACAATCCCGCCTAAAGCGCTGGCCATTTCCGTACCATGATCCAAACCGATGCCCCCAAATCCAATGCCATGCACGCGCCTATTGCCATCACCATGGGGGATGCCGCTGGCATAGGGCCTGAAATTATTGCCAAGGCTTACCAGGCTCAAGCCGAGAGTCTGCGGGGGTGTTTTGTTGCGGGGGATGTGCAGACCATGCGCAGAGCGGCGGCCGTGGTGGTGCGCCCTGGGCAAGTTGCTTTACCGGTGGCGGTGCTGACGCAGCCGACGCAGGCGTTGGACCTGCCTCAGAACTGCATACCGGTGCTTCAGATGGGGGCTCCGCTGGAGCCGGTGGCTTGGGGTGGGGTGAGCAAGGCCGCAGGCGAGTTTGCTGGCCGCTGCGTGTTCTGGGCGGCCGACGCAGCGTTGCGTGGCGAAATCGGTGCCATCGTGACCGCCCCCTTGCACAAAGAGGCACTGTTTGCCGCCGGACACCCGTACGACCATTTTCCAGGCCATACCGAGATGCTGCAAGCGCGCGCGGCCCTGCATCTGGGCAAAACGGTGGCACAGGTTCCCGTACGCATGATGTTGGCCAATGACGAGTTGCGCACCGTGCTGGTCAGCATCCATGTATCACTGCGTGAGGCTATTGATGCAGTAACGGTGAGTAATGTCCTTCAAACCCTGTTGATTACACACGAATCCTTGTCGCAGGTACTGGGGCGTGCGCCTCGCATTGCGGTGGCGGGCCTGAATCCGCATGCCGGTGAAGGGGGCTTATTTGGTAGGGAAGAATTGGATGCCATTGTTCCGGCTATCAACGAAGCCCGTGCTCTGGGCTGCACTGTCAGCGGTCCCTGGGCACCGGACACAGTGTTCATGCGCGCGCGCAATGTGCCAGGCCAAAGCGGTGAGTTTGATGTGGTTGTCGCCATGTACCACGACCAAGGCCTTATCCCGGTAAAGTATTTGGGGGTGGAAAAAGGCGTCAATGTGACGCTGGGCTTGCCTTTGGTACGTACCAGCCCCGATCATGGCACAGCCTTCGATATTGCCGGTACGGGGCGCGCCGACGCTTCCAGCCTGCAAGAAGCCGTGTGCATGGCCCGGACTTTGGCGGATGTTGAAAAATATAAATAAATGGGGCAGAAACCCTGGCAGGGCTTGGGCAAGGCGATTGGGGGTGCCAATCTTTTGGGGAAAGATGGTCAAGTTGAGGCCCATATGTGCATGTCCGTCTCTGTAGAAATGGCGATTTTTTCTTGACTTTGGTTAGGTCTTATTGCCGCCAAATTGCATCAGCGTCGCACCGAAAATGCTTCGCCCGCGACCCAATTTCGCAGGGCCAGCCATGAAATCGCTTGCTGGTCGTCAGCTACAATCGCCCGCTTACCCCTAGTAGTGATGTTCATTGAGGATTCTCATGAGTGAAACCCCCGTCGACACCCACAAAATCGACCCCGGCAAACGGACCTGGTTGATTGCGTCCGCATGTGCTGGCGCAGTGGGCGGAGTTGCAACCGCCATTCCCTTTGTGAGTACATTTCAGCCATCCGAGCGGGCCAAAGCGGCTGGCGCGGCGGTTGAGGTTGATATCGCCGGGCTGAAGCCAGGCGAAAAAATGACCGTGGAGTGGCGTGGAAAGCCTGTCTGGATTGTTCGCCGCACACCCGAACAGTTGGCTGTTTTGCCAAAACTTGCGGGTCAGCTGGCCGACCCCGATTCCAAACGCAAGCCCGATGAGTTCACGCCGACGTACGCGCGCAATGAAGGCCGCTCCATCAAGCCTGAGTATTTCGTCGCTGTAGGTATTTGCACCCATTTGGGCTGCTCCCCGTCGGACAAGTTCCAGACTGGTGCTCAGCCTTCGTTGCCGGACGACTGGCAAGGGGGTTTTTTGTGCCCCTGCCACGGATCAACGTTCGATATGGCGGGCCGGGTATTCAAGAACAAACCCGCACCGGACAATCTTGAAGTGCCACCGCACATGTACCTTTCCGACAGCAAACTGCTGATTGGTGAAGATAAAAAAGCCTGATCCCAGCGTACGGAGCACTATATGGCTGAAATGAAAGAAATCTCTCCCAATGCACCTGCTGCGGCCAAGCTGCTGAACTGGGTTGACAACCGTTTTCCCTTAAGCAAGCTCTACAACGAGCACATGGCCGAGTACTATGCGCCCAAGAATTTCAATTTTTGGTACATCTTCGGCTCGCTGGCGATGCTGGTGTTGGTCATTCAAATCGTTACCGGTATTTTCCTGGTAATGCATTACAAGCCGGATGCGGCGCTGGCTTTTGGGTCGGTGGAGTACATCATGCGGGATGTGCCCTGGGGCTGGCTGATTCGCTACATGCACTCAACAGGCGCATCTGCCTTCTTTGTTGTGGTGTATCTGCATATGTTCCGTGGCCTGTTGTACGGTAGTTACCGCAAACCGCGTGAATTGGTCTGGGTTTTTGGCTGTGGAATTTTCCTATGTCTGATGGCCGAGGCCTTTATGGGCTATTTGCTCCCCTGGGGGCAGATGAGCTACTGGGGTGCTCAGGTGATTGTTAACTTGTTTGCCGCAATTCCGTTTGTGGGACCTGACTTGGCGTTGCTGATTCGTGGTGATTTTGTGGTGGGTGATGCTACTTTGAATCGCTTCTTTAGCTTCCACGTCATTGCAGTGCCTTTGGTTCTGCTGGGTTTGGTGGTTGCACACATTATCGCGCTGCACGAAGTGGGTTCCAACAACCCTGATGGTGTGGAAATCAAAGGCCCTGGCGCTCCTAAGGATGCCAAGGGACACCCCCTTGACGGAATTCCGTTCCACCCGTACTACACGGTTCACGATATTTTTGGAGTCAGCGTATTCCTGATGGTCTTTACCGCCATCATCTTCTTTGCACCTGAATTTGGTGGATATTTCCTGGAGTACAACAACTTCATTCCCGCCGACCCGTTCAAGACGCCTCTGCATATCGCACCTGTCTGGTATTTCACGCCCTTTTATTCGATGCTGCGCGCTGTCACCAGCGAAATGATGTATGCACTGATCGCCTGCGTGCTTGCTGGAGCCGGTTTTGGTATGTTTAAAGCCAAATTGCCAGCATTCCTCAAGCCGATTGTTGGTGTGGTCGCACTGGCGGTGATTGCCATGATGTGGACCATTGATGCCAAATTCTGGGGTGTCGTCGCGATGGGTGGCGGGGTGGTGATTCTGTTCTTCTTGCCCTGGCTGGACAATAGCCCGGTGAAGTCGATTCGCTACCGTCCTGACTGGCACAAGTACATGTATGCGGCTTTTGCCATCGATTTTCTGGTGCTTGGCTATTTGGGTATGTTGCCTCCATCTGAAATTGGGGGGCGCGTTTCTCAGTTGGGAACACTGTTCTACTTCGGCTTCTTCATCTTGATGCCTTGGTGGAGCGCGTTGGGCAAGGCCAAGCCTGTGCCGGCCCGTGTTATTTTTTCTGCCCATTGAGCCGGAGAAACTGCAGATGAAAAAAATACTCATATCCTTGCTGGCTGCTTTGGGTTTTATGGCTGGTGCGCAGGCCAGTTCTGGTGGAATTGCGTGGGATAAAGTTCCTAACAAGACCAATGACCTGGCCTCCCTGCAAAATGGTGCAAAGCTGTTTGTCAACTACTGCCTGAATTGCCACTCAGCGGCCTTCATGCGCTTCAATCGCCTGAAAGACATCGGTTTGACCGAGCAGCAAATCAAGGACAACCTATTGTTCACCACGGAGAAAGTGGGCGAAACTATGGTGTCTGCCATTGATCCTCGTCAGGCGAAAGAATGGTTTGGCGCCAATCCACCGGACTTGACAGTGATTGCGCGCTCGCGTTCGGCCGCAGGACAAGGCACGGGTGGTGACTATCTGTACACCTATTTGCGCACCTACTACCCGGATGACACCAAGGCCTCAGGCTGGAACAACCTTGCCTTCCCCAATGTGGGTATGCCCCACGCTCTGTGGGAGTTGCAGGGCAAGCGTGTGCCATTGTATGAAACTGTGTCCGAGCATGGACAAGAGGTGCACGTATTCAAAGGCTGGGAGCAGGTAACGCCTGGAACGCTGACTCCAGCGCAGTACGATCAAGCCGTGGGTGACCTGGTTAACTACTTGCAATGGATGGCTGAACCGGCCCAAAATACACGGATTCGTGTAGGAGTATGGGTGTTATTGTTCTTGTCTGTCATGACTCTGTTCACATGGCGCCTCAATGCGGCCTATTGGAAAGACATCAAGTAAGACGGTATGTTCTATCGGACTGCGTCGAAACAATGCAGTTTGATGGGTTCAGAGTGGGTTCGCCAAGGCGCCCCACTCTTTTTAATTTTTAGGAGTCTCTCGCCATGATGGTTTTGTATTCAGGTACAACCTGCCCCTTTTCCCATCGCTGCCGTTTTGTTTTGTTTGAAAAAGGCATGGACTTTGAGATTCGGGATGTGGATTTGTACAACAAACCCGAAGATATCAGCGTCATGAATCCGTATGGGCAAGTGCCTATTCTGGTGGAGCGTGATTTGATTTTGTACGAATCCAACATCATTAATGAATACATTGATGAGCGTTTCCCGCATCCCCAATTGATGCCGGGGGATCCTGTGGACCGTGCCCGTGTGCGGCTGTTTTTGCTGAATTTTGAAAAAGAGTTGTTTGTTCACGTGTCCACGCTGGAGGCGCGCGCTGCCAAAGGCAACGAAAAAGCGCTCGAGAAAGCCCGCGCCCACATTCGTGATCGCCTGACGCAGCTCGCTCCTGTGTTCCTGAAGAATAAATTCATGTTGGGTGATAGCTTTTCCATGTTGGACGTGGCTATTGCTCCCTTGCTTTGGCGCCTGGATTACTATGGCATCGATCTCAGCAAGAATGCGGCGCCTCTTCTGAAATATGCGGAGCGAATTTTCTCGCGCCCTGCGTACATTGAGGCACTGACTCCTTCCGAGAAGGTCATGCGCAAATAACTGTATTTTCAGCCATGATTGATGCCAAAGACTCCAGTTCGACGCGTCCTTACCTCATTCGTGCTTTGTACGAGTGGTGTACCGATAATGGATTTACACCATTCATCGCCGTGCTGGTAGATGAAACAGTTCGTGTCCCCAATGAGTTTGTCAAGGACGGTGAAATCGTTTTGAACATCAGTTTCGATGCCACCAGTTCCTTGAATTTGGGAAATGAGACCATTGAATTCAAGGGTCGATTTGGGGGCGTTGCCCGGGATATATTGGTTCCTGTGGACCGTGTATTGGCTATTTATGCACGGGAAACCGGGCAGGGGATGTCGTTCCCGATGCTGGCAAGTGTTGCCACCTCCCCTGAGGTGGAAAGCCCTGAGCCACCCCGCCCTTCCGGCGGAGCACGGCCATCCTTGACGCGTATTAAATAGACGACTTCGCCATCTTTCCCCCTTTTTGCGAAGGGCTGTGATGTAGAATTCGGTCCGTGCCGATTTAGCTCAGTTGGTAGAGCAACCGCCTTGTAAGCGGTAGGTCATCAGTTCGAATCCGATAATCGGCACCATTTTCTCCATAGCCAACAGACCCTTTGCTCAATGGGCGTTGCGCGACATTTGCACCTTCAAACGAATGGAGTTGACATCCCACCCCTTGGAGCGCAGATGTGCTTGCATGGATGGTAAAAGTTGACGAATTTTTGCCGCAACGGCGTTGTTGTCCAGAATCAAACACCATACGGAGCCCTCGATTGGGCCTGCCTTCACGGCAGACCGCAAGGCGGTTGGAATGAATGCTTCGATGGATTTGAGCCGCGCCGACGATTCCGTTGCTAGATTGGTCAGGTGCGCCAGGGTCGGAGATTCTTGCGTGGCCTGCAAAAGGGTAATGGAATGATTGCGGCGGTTCATGACCTGGGAATTAAGAGGTTTCGGGATGCAATTGATTATCACGGATGCATGGTTGGCAAGAAGCAGAGCGCTCCACCTGAGTGGAACCAGGTTGGCAGTGCTTTTGCTCGGTCTGTCGTTTGTTTTGATGCTGGTTTCCGCTCTTTTGTACCACTGGGTTTTTCTGAAAGGCGCCCGTGAAGGTTGGCCCGTCATTGGCACACTGGTTAGGATGGTGATCAAAGATGAAGTCGCGCAACGTGACCGTTTTATGCGTGAGAACATTGAAGTGCTTGCCAAAAAATTGGGTGAAATGCAGGCAAAGATGTTGCAATTGGAGTCGCTGGGGGAGCGCGTGTCCGGCCTTGCAGGTGTGAATCCCGGTGATATCAAAATCAAACCTGGGCAGGGTGGGGCGCTGGTGTCAGGCCATGATCTTTCCATCGATGAGTTGCGTACTGCAATCAATGGCCTTGACCAATTGGCCAGTCAGCGTGCGGACGTGATGACGGTGATTGAATCCCGTTTGTTTGAGCAAAAAATAAAAAAAATGTTGGTGCCCACACAGGCTCCGGTGGAGAACGCAATCCTTGGCTCGGTTTTTGGTTGGCGCATTGATCCAATTACGGGACAGTCGGCGTTGCATACCGGACTTGACTTCCCTGCAGGAGCGGGGACACCAATCTTTTCGGCGGCTGGTGGAGTGGTTGTGACGCAGGCGTTCCACCCCCAATACGGCAATATGATCGAAATCGACCACGGCAACGACTTGATCAGCCGTTATGCGCATTCGTCCAAGGTATTTGTCAAAAAAGGCGATTTGGTCAAGCGGGGGCAAAAAATTGCCGAAGTTGGAACCACTGGACGCTCCACGGGCGCCCATCTGCATTTTGAAGTATTGGTCCAAGGTGTTCCTCAGGACCCTCAAAAATTCTTGAATGCCGGGCGAAATCTTTCGACAGGACTCGCTCTGGGTTCTTCGGCCAGGTCTGCGCCTGATTCGGCTCTCGCACAACGGTAAAATGGGCGGTTCGGTTTTTTGGCGTGAGGCAGCATGCGCTTGCTTTTCGCCATATTGCCCCCATTTCACCCTGATTAGAAAAAGGACTGCGCTGCTCTGTGAACCCATCGTGGGTGACAGGCCAGTCTTGCATCAATGGCCACCAACATCCTTACCAAAATCTTCGGCAGTCGCAATGACCGTTTGCTCAAACAGTACCGTACCGTTGTTGCGCGCATCAACGCCATGGAGCCTCAGTTTGAAAAGCTGACCGACGAAGGTTTGCGCGCAAAGACCCAGGAATTCAAGGACCGTATTGCCCAAGGCGAGTCACTGGATGCGATCTTGCCAGAAGCTTTTGCAGTGGTGCGAGAAGGGTCCAAACGGATCATGAAAATGCGGCACTTTGATGTGCAGCTGTTGGGTGGCATGTCCCTGCACAATGGGAAGATTTCCGAAATGCGCACAGGTGAAGGTAAGACTTTGACGGCGACTTTGCCGGTTTACCTCAATGCGTTGACGGGTAAGGGCGTACACGTGGTCACAGTCAATGACTACCTTGCCAATCGCGATGCCCAATGGATGGGGCGCTTGTACGGATTTTTGGGTTTGAGCGTTGGTATCAATCTGCCTCAAATGCCCCGTGAGGAAAAGCAGGCGGCTTATTCTGCGGATATCACCTACGGAACCAACAACGAATATGGTTTTGACTACTTGCGAGACAATATGGTCTACGAGGTGGCTGACCGCGTACAACGTGGGCTGAACTACGCGATCGTAGACGAGGTGGATTCGATTTTGATTGACGAGGCCCGAACGCCCCTCATCATCAGTGGTCAGGCAGAAGACCATACCGATATGTACCTGGCGATCAACAAGGCAGCGCCTAAGCTGCAGCGCCAGGAAGGCGAGGCAGATCCCCGCACTGGAGAGGGTGTTACCAAGCCAGGTGACTTTACGGTAGACGAAAAAAGCCACCAGGTCTTTTTGACCGAGCAGGGGCATGAAACTGCTGAGCGAATTTTTGCCGAGCTCGGCTTAATTCCTGCGGGCGGTTCTTTATATGACCCTGCCAACATCACATTGATGCATCACCTGTATGCCGCTTTGCGGGCCAATCATATCTACCACCGCGACCAGCACTACGTGGTTCAGCAAGGTGAAGTGGTGATTGTTGATGAGTTCACGGGCCGTCTGATGAGTGGTCGCCGCTGGAGTGATGGACTGCACCAAGCCGTGGAAGCCAAGGAGGGCGTCCAGATCCAGGCTGAAAACCAGACCATGGCCTCTATCACCTTCCAAAACTACTTCCGTTTGTACGGCAAATTAGCTGGAATGACCGGTACCGCTGACACCGAGGCCTACGAATTTCAAGAGATTTATGGCTTGGAAACTGTGGTGATTCCACCTAATCAGATAAGCCGCCGCGACGATCAGCTGGACCGGGTGTACAAGACAACGCGTGAGAAGTATGACGCGGCGATCAAGGACATTCGCGAATGTTATGAGCGAGGGCAACCCGTGTTGGTGGGCACTACGTCGATCGAGAATTCGGAAATCATCGCCCAGTTGCTTGAGAAAGAAAAACTGCCCCACCAGGTGCTGAATGCGAAGCAGCACGCACGCGAGGCAGACATCGTGGCCCAGGCGGGGCGCGCAAAAATGATCACCATTGCGACCAATATGGCCGGACGGGGTACCGACATCGTATTGGGCGGTAGTGTGGAGAAAATCATTGAGGCCATTGAGGCCGATGAGTCACTGGATGCTGCGTCCAAGCAGAAGAAGATCGAAGACGCGCGCGCGCAGTGGGTTGTCGACCATGAGCAGGTCACTGCGCTGGGTGGTTTGCGCATCATTGCCACTGAACGCCACGAGTCTCGCCGTATCGACAACCAGTTGCGTGGCCGTTCAGGTCGACAAGGTGATCCTGGATCTTCCCGTTTCTATTTGAGTCTGGACGACGCGTTGATGCGTATCTTTGCTGGGGACCGTGTCAAGGCCATCATGGACCGCCTGAAAATGCCCGACGGAGAGGCGATCGAGGCAGGTATTGTGACCCGCAGCATCGAAAGCGCGCAGCGCAAGGTGGAGGCGCGCAATTTCGACATGCGTAAGCAATTGCTGGAATATGACGATGTCTCCAATGACCAGCGCAAAGTGATCTATCAGCAGCGTAATGCGATTTTGGACGCGCAGGATTTAAGCGCACAGATTGCCTCGCTGCGCGAAGGTTGCTTCGTGGATCTGGTCCACCAATACATCCCACCTGAATCCGTTGAGGAGCAGTGGGATGTGCGTGCCTTGCAAAAAGTATTGGCCGAAGAATGGCAATTGGAACTCGACTTGATGAAGCAGGTGTCAGAGGCAAGCGCCATTACCGATGACGACTTGTTGGCGACGGTGGTATCGGCTGCCAGTGCCTTTTTTCAAGCCAAAGTTGACCAGGTCGGCGCGGAAAACTTCACCCAGTTCGAGCGCATGGTGCTGCTGCAGAGCATTGACAGCCATTGGCGTGACCACCTGAGTGCATTGGATTATTTGCGCCAAGGCATCCATCTGCGCGGGTATGCCCAGAAACAACCCAAACAGGAGTACAAGCGCGAAGCATTTGAGTTATTTGGTCAGTTGCTGGATTCAGTCAAAAATGAGGTGACCAAGGTTTTGATGACGGTGAAGATTCAATCTGGCGAGCAACTGGAACAAGCTGCGGACGCCATGGAAACGCGTGGGGAAAGCATCACCAACGTGACCTACAGCGCGCCCACTGAAACCGGCGAAGTGCAAACAACGGTTGATCCAGCAACTGTGAATGTGGCTTCCACTACTGGCGCATCGAATACTCCGCGCGTGGGCCGCAATGACCCCTGCCCATGTGGCAGCGGCAAGAAATACAAACAATGCCACGGCAAACTGGCTTAAGGAAAGAAGATGCCTGTCAATCTACCCGCGCCTGATCCCAAGACCCTGTTTCCCATTGCCGGTGTCCGCATTGGGGTGACCGAGGCAGGGGTGCGCAAGCCGGGGCGCAAAGACCTTACCGTGGTGCTTTTGGACGATGGTGCCAGTGTGTCAGGGGTCTTTACCACGAACCGTTTTTGTGCCGCACCCGTGCAATTGTGCCGTGAGCATTTGGCTATGAATCGCGGTGTGCGTGCCATGCTCATCAATACCGGCAATGCGAATGCAGGTACAGGAACTGATGGCTTAGCACGTGCACGCAGTACCTGTGCTGCGCTGGCCCAACAGCTGGATATTGGTGTCGAACAAATACTTCCGTTTTCCACGGGCGTGATCATGGAGCCGTTGCCCAATGAGCGCATTGAGGCCGGGTTGAATGCGGCCATTGCCGATGCCAAGCCCGACAATTGGCTGCGTGCTGCTGAAGGCATCATGACTACGGACACTGTGCCCAAAGCCTTCGGTGCGCAGTTGAGCATTGGCGGGGCTTTGGTCAGCATCACGGGTATCAGCAAGGGCGCAGGCATGATCCGCCCCAATATGGCAACCATGCTGGGTTTTATTGCCACCGACGCCTGTGTACATCCCTCCCTGATGCACCAATTGGCGTTGGAGTTGGCGGAAGGTTCATTCAACCGGGTCACGGTGGACGGCGATACCTCCACCAATGATTCGCTGGTGGTGATTGCCTCCAACAAAGCAGCGCACCCTGTGATTGATTCGCTGGACAGTGCCGATGGATTGGCATTGAAGCAAGCCATGCTGGGTGTGGCACGGAATTTGGCCCAGGCAATTGTGCGGGATGGCGAAGGAGCAACGAAGTTCATCACGGTCCAGGTGGACGGTGGTGCTAACGCTGAAGAGTGCCGTAAGGCGGCCTACGCCATTGCCCATTCTCCTTTGGTCAAAACTGCTTTTTACGCCAGTGACCCCAATTTGGGCCGCATTCTTGCCGCTGTAGGTTATGCGGGCATCGATGATCTGGACCAAAGCGGGATTGATCTGTTTCTGGATGATGTACGCGTCGCAACCGAAGGTGGGCGTGATCCGGCCTACCGCGAGGAAGACGGCCAGCGTGTGATGAAACAGAGCGAGATTGTGGTTCGCGTAGGCCTGGGCCGGGGCACTGCCAGCGAGACGGTGTGGACTTGTGATTTCAGTCACGAATACGTGACCATCAATGCGGACTACCGCTCCTGAGACAGGTGGGGGAGATGAACGATCAATTGCTTGGGTTTTTGGCCCGTGCGGAGCAATTTATGGCGCGAGTAGAGGCGTCCTTGCCCCATGCGTTGGAGGCGCCGGACTGGGAGTCCTCTATAGCATTTCGTTACCGCAGACGTGCTTCAGGTCAAGGGGTGATCGAATCAGTGCGCCATCTGGGCACCATGAATTTGGACGATTTGAAAGAAATTGATGTCCAAAAGGAAAAAATCCAGCGCAATACAGAGCAATTTGTCCGTGGCTTAACTGCCAACAATGTGTTATTGACCGGTGCGCGTGGCACTGGAAAGTCGTCGCTTGTCCGTGGGTGTTTGCACTCCTACGCGCCACAAGGCTTGCGGTTAATAGAGGTCGATAAGGCCGAACTGGTTGACTTGCCAGACATTGTGAATCTGATTGCACAGCGCCCAGAAAAATTCATTATTTTTTGTGATGATTTGAGCTTTGACGACGGTGAGCCAGGGTACAAAGCGTTGAAGTCTGTTTTGGACGGTTCCGTGGCCGCAGCAACACCCAATGTGTTGATTTATGCGACCAGCAATCGGCGCCACCTATTGCCCGAATACATGTCTGAGAATCTGAGCTATACCCATACCGCCGATGGAGAGGTCCACCCCGGTGAGGGCGTGGAAGAAAAGATCTCTTTGTCAGAACGCTTTGGACTGTGGGTTAGCTTCTATCCTTTCAATCAAGAGGAATACCTGCAGATCGTTGGAACCTGGCTTTCCTCCTTGGCGGTGCCCGTTGCACAAATTGCGGAGGCCCGACCTGAGGCTTTGGTATGGGCTTTGGAACGGGGTTCGCGCAGTGGACGGGTGGCTTGGCAATTTGCCCGTGATTTTGCCGGTAGACATTCGACGACGCCATGACCTGTATTCCATGGGTTGCAGACCCGCATGCACAACGCCTAGGCGGAGCTGATCGCAGAGTGGTCGAGGTTGCTGTGGGCGTTTTGCTGCGATCCGATGGCGCTTTTTTGCTTACTTCCAGGCCAGATGGCAAGGACTATGCCGGGTACTGGGAGTTCCCCGGAGGCAAGCTTGAAGCGGGTGAATCGGTAGAGCAGGCGCTCCACCGTGAACTGCAAGAAGAGCTGGGCATTGAGATTGGCACAGCACAGCCTTGGAAAGTTGAAATGGTGGATTACCCGCACGCCTTGGTTCGGCTCCATTTTTGCAAAGTATTTGCCTGGAAGGGGGTGTTGCAGATGCGCGAGGGGCAGGCGTGTTCCTGGGAAGGATTACCGGTGCAGGTGCAGCCGGTATTGCCTGGTACGGTGCCGGTGCTGCAGTGGTTTGCACAAGAGCGCTTGCATGCGGGTGCTACACATTTGATAGCTGGTTGCGCTGGTGGTTAACGGGTTTTTGGTCAGTTTGGTTAAAAATAGATCGAATTTGCTTTTGCTTGCGCTTATTGCAATTTCGCATCACCGTAACTCACATCCTCTGGTGGCGCTTCGGTAGGTACCCGGAATTCTTCATTGGCCCACGCGCCCAGGTCCACATTTTTGCAACGGATGCTGCAAAAAGGCCGTGAAGGGTTTGACTGGGCATAAACACTATCACCACCGCAGGTGGGGCAGCGTACGATCTTCGAGTTGGTCGGCGCCATGGCAACAATTGCACTTCTTTGTTTACGTGTTCAAGAGCACAGGGTTAGTTCGAACGCACCATCGCCGGTGCCCGGATGCAGTCGGTCGTCTTCCCCATGGCACATCAGGCGGATCGAAACCATGAGTCGGTTGCCGCTAATTTCCGGTATCAAATTCAAGTCAGGATTCAGTGCCAGCCGCAGCAGCTGAAAAGTTCTGCCTTGGGGTAGATTTTGCTGAAACTGTCCTCCGAGCGCTATGACTTTTTGTGGAGAGCCGGAGTCGCGCAGCAGTTTTAGCAGAAGATGAATCGATTCAGCAAGCGGTGCCAGGGTAGACGCCCAGCGCTGCAAATCCTTCTGCCTTGCGGCAATGCTGTGGTGTTGCCAAGCAAAATAAGCAGGCAGATCAAACTCGCAAGTGCCTCCGGGAATGCCGACCCGGCTACGAATGCTCATGAGCCAATCGTTTTCCGTGAGAGACTGCCCCGCTTTGCCTGGTAGTGCATTCAGAGACGCAAAGCAACGATCCAGTTGCCCAATGACATGGTCCAGCATTCCTTCGGCTATAGCCGGGTTACCGCGGTAACCATTGAGAATTTGCTTTTGTTTGTCGAGGTCTTTGAGGACATCGGACTTCAAGTCCGCACGGGCACCCACATCCATCACTTCGAAGATAGTGGTCAATGCAAAGTGATGGTCCATCGGATCTGTGCGGGCCATCAGGTCCGACAAACTCAAGAACAAATGTTCCAATCGCAGGTAAGTGCGAATGCGTTCGTTAAAGGGGTATTCGTAAAGGATCACGCTGATTTTTCCGGTGGGCGAATCATAGCCCGAACTGAGTTCCGATTTCCTGAACTTGGATGGCAAGTGCGTCCATTGTGATGCCATCGTTGAATAGCACCAGATCTGCTGCGCGCAGTCTTTCTTCGCGTGATGCTTGCGCCTTCAAAATTTTTTGTATATCGGCGACAGGGAAGTTATTACGTTCCGCCACGCGTGCAATCTGGGTAGTGGGAAGGCAATCGATCACCAAAATTCGCTGCAACCTTGCTCGCCAATGCCTGGATTCCACCAAAAGCGGAATATCAAATACAGTGCACACCGCCCCCTGCTGTTCAGCCAGATCTGCCTGGCGTGAAATTTCTTGCCCGACCAGTGGATGCAGGATGCCCTCCAGTAAGGCTTTTGCGGAAACATCCGCATAGACCAGACGGCGCATCTTCTCCCGATCCAGTGCCCCTTCCTCCGTCAATAGGGTAGAACCAAATTGGGCTTCGATAGGCTTTATAGCTGCCCCTTGTGGCGCCGTGGCTGCCCTGGAAATGGCGTCGGCATCAATGAGGAAGGCCCCATATTTCGACAATAGGGCTGCGACAGTGCTTTTGCCACTGCCAATTCCACCGGTTAGGCCGAGTCGCACCGAAGCTTTCACACTCAAAGCCCCGCCATTTGGCGCAGTGTTTCAGATCCAAAAAACAACGCTGCCAGCCCGGACCCTGCGAGGAAGGGGCCAAAGGGGATGTACCCGCCTTCACGCAGTCCGGAAGTGAATTTCATTGCAATACCAATGGCCGCACCTATGACAGAGGCCAGAAGAATCATGGGGATGAGGGTTGGCCACCCAAACCAGGCACCCAGTGCAGCAAACAGTTTGAAGTCACCATAGCCCATTCCCTCTTTACCGGTTACCAGTTTGAACACCCAGTACACCGACCACAGTGAAAGATAACCTGCCACAGCGCCCCACAGCGCTGAATTCAGACCAGTAGACGTCCATTGGAGGCTGGCAGAAACCAGACCAAGCCAAAGCAGGGGAAGCGTCAGGTCATCGGGCAGGAGGGTTGTATCCCAATCGATGAGCGCCAAGGTCAACAGTATGGCCGCAAAGGCGCACCAAGCAACACCGGATGCAGTTGCTCCCCATTGCCACACGCAAAAGAAGAACAGCGTACCGGTTGCGATTTCCACCAAAGGGTAGCGTGGGCTGATGGCGATTTTGCAATTGGCGCACTGGCCGCGCAAAAGAAGGTAGCTGATCACCGGGACATTCTCATACCAGCGGATTTGGTGGCCGCAGCCTGGGCAGCGGGATCGTGGCACCATGAGGTTGAACGGTTCTCCTGTCGCCACCTCTTTGCCAGACAATTCTGCACACTCTGCAGCCCATTGTCGTTCCATCATTTTTGGCAGGCGGTACACCACCACATTGAGGAAGCTACCAATCAGCAGACCGAGTAAACCAGCCGCGCTTGCTTCTAACCACTGCAGGCTCATTGGCATCAAACCACCTGTCCCAGCTTGAAGATCGGTAGATACATCGCTACCACAATGCCGCCAATGACTGTACCCAAGATCACGATAATGATAGGCTCCATCAGGCTGGAGATACCGGCCACCATGTCATCAACCTCGGCTTCATAAAAGTCGGCTGCTTTGCCGAGCATATGGTCAATTGAGCCGGACTCCTCGCCGATGGCGCACATCTGCAACACCATGGACGGAAAAAGGTTGGCATTGGTCATGGCTGCTGTGAGTGCGGTTCCTGTGGAGACTTCCTGCTGGATTTTCAAGGTGGCTTCGGCGTACACAATGTTGCCAGCCGCGCCACCAACAGAGTCGAGGGCCTCAACCAAGGGGACGCCTGCTGCAAACATCGTTGAAAGTGTTCTCGTCCACCGCGCAATACAGGATTTTTCGACCAGGGCTCCAAAAATGGGCAGCTTTCGCATGATCCGATCCATGACGGCCTGCATTTTTGTGCTGCGTTTCCATGTTTCCAAAAAATAGTAGACCCCACCGCCAAGCCCGCCAAAAATCAGGTACCAATACTGGATAAAAAACTCACTCATGGCAATCACGACCTGGGTCGGCATGGGAAGCTCGCCCCCAAACGAGGTGAACACCTGCTTGAACGACGGAATCACAAAGATCATGATCACGGCAATCACCACAAATGCAACGATGAGCACGGTAATGGGGTACATCAGTGCAGATTTGATTTTGGATTTAATCGCTTCTGTTTTTTCCATGTAGACCGCCAAACGGTCCAGCAGCTGGTCCAAAATGCCCGCAGATTCACCCGCCTCGATGAGATTGCAATACAGGGTGTCGAAGTACACCGGGAATTTGCGAAAAGCCACGCTCAGGGAGGTCCCCGTTTCCACGTCCATGCGAATGTCATTGAGCAACTTGGTCACGCTGGGGTTGGGATTGCCTCGGCCCACAATGTCAAAAGCTTGAAGCAGGGGCACGCCCGCCTTCATCATGGTCGCAAGCTGTCGGGTGAAAATCGCAAGATCTTTGGGTTTGATCGATTTTCCCGAACGCATGCGGCGTTTTTTGATCTTGGACGGGGTAACTCCTTGCCTTCTGAGAAAAGCTTTGACCTGGTTTTCCCCCACAGCACGGGTTTCTCCCCGCACCTGTTTATTGTTGCGGTCTTTGCCTTCCCACTCGAAAACAACTTCCTTGTTGTCCGCCTTTTTTGCTGTTGCCATAGAGTCCCCTGTTGCTTTTTTAAATATTGGTCACCGCTAGCACTTCTTCCAGTGAAGTCAGTCCCTGCTTCACTTTATTCAGCCCAGACTGCCTTAAGGAGCGAACACCTTCCGCCTCGGCCTGCGCTGCAATGTCCAACGCACTGCCATCCTGCAAAATGATGCGCTGGATTTCCTCGGAAATGGGCATGACCTGGTAGATGCCTACGCGTCCTTTGTAGCCGTTATTGCACAACGAGCAGCCAACGGGCCGGTAGGGTTTCCAACTGCCATCCAATTGCGTCTCTTTGAAGCCAGCGTCCAACAATGCTTGCATGGGGATGTCCGCAGTCGCTTTGCAGTTCAGGCACAGGCGACGCGCCAGACGCTGCGCGGTGATCAGAATAACGCTGGAAGCAATATTGAAGGGCGCAATTCCCATATTGCGCATGCGCGTCAATGTGGTTGGCGCGTCGTTGGTGTGCAGCGTGGAGAGCACCAGATGGCCGGTCTGAGAGGCTTTGATGGAAATGTCAGCGGTTTCCAGATCGCGAATTTCCCCCACCATGATGATGTCCGGATCTTGGCGCAGAAACGACTTCAGCGCGACTGCAAATGTAAGCCCCGCCTTTTCGTTGACATTGACTTGGTTAACCCCAGGAAGGTTGATTTCGGATGGGTCCTCTGCCGTGGCAATATTAACGCCTGGCTGATTTAACAAATTAAGGCAGGTATACAGCGAAACCGTTTTTCCTGAGCCAGTGGGGCCGGTCACCAAAATCATGCCGTAGGGCCTGCCAATGGCTTTGAGCAAACGTTCCTTTTCTTCTGGTTCGTAACCCAGCGCCTCAATTCCCAGTTTGGCGCTGCTCGGGTCCAGAATACGGATCACGATTTTTTCGCCAAATAGCGTGGGCAAAGTGCTTACCCGAAAGTCAATCACCCGGTCAGCGCCCACTTTGAGCTTCATTCGACCATCTTGGGGTACTCTTTTTTCCGAAATATCCATGCGCGAAATCACTTTGATTCGCGATGCCAGCTTGTCTTTGATGGCGATTGGGGGACTGGCTATCTCGCGCAATTCGCCGTCAATGCGAAAACGCACCCGGTAGGTATGTTCATACGGTTCAAAGTGAAGGTCGGAGGCCCGCATGCTGAACGCGTCCATCAGCATTTTGTGCAAAAACCGGACGACCGGAGCATCTTCGACTTCGGCCACGTTGGCTTGGGCGTTGTCAATAATGGCTTCTGCAGCGCTGTCATCAAACTCGAAGTCTCCGCCGATGATGTCTTCCATCGCTTCGGCCGCGGTCGTTGTCGTTGCATCTACCAGCTTGGATAACT
This sequence comes from Burkholderiales bacterium RIFCSPLOWO2_12_FULL_61_40, assembly GCA_001770935.1. Lineage (GTDB taxonomy): Bacteria > Pseudomonadota > Gammaproteobacteria > Burkholderiales > Burkholderiaceae_C > Allorhodoferax. Next base: position 93,511 of record MESI01000102.1, read on the forward strand.
TGTCGTATTCAGCGATGACCCAATCAACGCCCAATTGGGTAGAGAATTTAATTTTCTCCGCTGCGGCTTGATCGGACGGGTCGGCAGTGGCCACCATGAGGCGGTTGCTGCGCTTGCTTAAAACGACTACGCGGTAGTCATGGCAGATTTTGCTATCCAGCAGACCCTTCGGGAGGCGCTGAGGGTCAATCGCGTCCAGGTCAAGCAACGGCGCAGCAAATGCAGCTGAAAGTGTATGGGCGAGGTCAGAGGCTGAGACAGCACCAGAGCCAACCAATTCGGCAATGAAGCTGTTTTTTCCCGACAATGCTTTTCGATATGTTTCCTCGGCTGATTTTTGCCCTAATTTTCCGGCTGCGACCAGAGCCCGGCCAAGCCCAGGCAGGGCAACAGCAGAAGAATCACGATTGAGAGTGTCAGCAGAGGCCATAAGCCCTCAAGGATATCCTATGCCAAGGTGGATGGTGTCCTGTGTTGCACAAAGTAACCTAACTTGCATGATGGGCCCTTGAAATGCCTTGGCTACTTGCGCAGGGAGAGCAAGCCGCTGGACAAGGTGGTGCCCAGAACAATGACCACGCCGCAGCCCACCATCCATGGGGTGACCGCTTCACCCAGCAACACCACGCCATACAGCACAGCGAACACGGGAATGGCAAAGGTGACGGACAGCGCCTTGGCGGGGCCCGCGCGTTCGATCAATCGGAAATACAGGATGTAGGCTATGCCGGTGCACAGCACACCCAGCATGAGCACCGCCAGCCAGGCGTTCAGCGTCACCGGTTGTTCCGGCCAATACCACAGGGTCAACGGGGCGAGCCCCAACGCAGCTCCCATTTGGCTGCCGGTGGCGGACACCAGGGAGGGCAGGCCGCTTAAATAGCGCTTGCTGGCGCTGGCGGCGATGCCGTAGCACAGGGTGGCCAACAAACACGCCAGCACGGCCCAGCCGGTGGACATACCGGCGGCATCCGGCTTGAAACTGGCCTTGCTCCAAGCCAGCATCGCCACCCCCAGAAAACCAATCAAAAGCCCCAAGGTGCGGGACCCGTTGGGGCGGTCCTTCAGCCACAACCAGGCTACCACCGCACCGAACAAGGGGACCGTGGCGTTCAGGATCGAGGTGAGCCCGGTGGTGATGCTCAGCAGGGCAAAGGTGAAGCAGGCAAACGGAATGGCCGAGTTCACGATGCCAATGGCAAAGGTGGCCTTCCAGTGGGCGCGCAAGGTTGAACCCAACCCGCGCATCAGCAAAATCGGCAGCAAAAACAAGGCTGCAACCACCACCCGCATGCCTGCTGCGGGAAAGGCCCCGAATTCCATGGCACCGAGGCGCATGAACATAAACGACGAGCCCCAAATGGCGGCGAGCAGGAAGAAGTCGATGAGCCAAGGTTTGGTGGAAGGGACGGCGGTGGAGTTCAAACGGAGCTTTCTTTTGTCAAACCAAACCGACCAATTGCAGTTCTTTTTTCACGTAGGCGTAGTACAGCGGTGCGGCAACCAGACCCGTGATGCCGAAGACGGCCTCACCCATAAACATCACGGCCAACAACTCCCAGGCCGCGGTGCTGGTGCGTATGCCCACCACCTTGGCGTTGATGAAATATTCAAACTTGTGAATGACGACCAGAAACGCCAGGCAGGCCAGGCCCACCGTGGGGGAGATGGAGACCCCCGCCAAGGTCAGCACCCCGTTGCACAGCAGATTGCCCACTATGGGAATCAAGCCCGCAAAGAAAGTGAGCGCCACCAGCGAACCGACGTAAGGCATGTGGATGCCAAACAAGGGCAGCAAGCCCAGTAAAAATACCGCCGTGCACAGCGCGTTGAAGGCGGCAATAAAAAACTGGGCCACCACGATCTGGCGGAAGGCCTCAATGAAAAGGTCGGCCCGCCGCCGCAATTCAAACCGCAGGGGCGCGCTGGTGGGACGCAGCGCAGTCCCTTCAATCAAGGCGCCCACGACCAGGCCCACGTACACCAGCAATCCACCGTGCAATCCGGTAGTCCCCATGTCTGCCAGCGCACGCGACTGGGATTTCAGGTAGGCTGCCAGCCAGAGCTGTGCGGCAATCAGTTCGTCCGGCAGGTGGCTGGCCAAGTCGGCCGGGAGCTTCTGGCGGATTTCCAGTACGGTGCCTGCCAGGTGCAGCAAAAGCGCCTGGTACTGCTGAACCGCACCAAAAGCCATGCCTTTGGCGTTGGCCAGAAAAAGCCCGATGCCCAAAATAGGCATCAGTATCACGGCGGCGGCGGCCAGGGTTGGGTTCAACCGCGGCCCCCGGGTGCGCCCTTTGCCGGCCAGCGCGGTGGCCAATAGGTAGCCCAGGCACACCGCCAGCAGACCGGGCAGCATCCCGTAAATTAGCGTGCCAACGCACAACAGTGCAACCAGCACAAAGCTGGTAATTTTGACCGGGAGCGATACCAGGACCGGTGTGGTGATGGGGGCAATGGGTATGGGTTTGGGCATGGAAAGGCGGGTGTTTTATCGATTTTGACAGCTTCGCCACATCTTACGGTCCCCAGGGGCTGGATTGTGCGTGCGCAGCGACCCTCTCCCCTATACTCCAGCGCGGTGACACCATCACCGTTCGCGTCGTTTGCGGCCACCCGCTGCAAACGCCACGTTTTTACCACCTACTTTTAACCCAAAACAAAGTGGAAAAACAACACCGTCCTACCCGGATGCGTGCCTGTTTTCCGCGCGGAGCCATTCAAGCATGAGCGCTTTCATTTTCAATGAACTTAATTTCGACAACCACGAACAAGTGGTGTTCGTCTCAGAAGCCAAATCCGGTCTCAAAGGCATCATTGCCGTGCACAACACCAACCTGGGTCCCGCCATGGGCGGGTGCCGCATGTGGAACTACGCCAGCGAAGCGCTGGCCGTCAACGACGTGCTGCGCCTTTCGCGCGGCATGACCTACAAGAACGCGGTGGCGGGCTTGCCCATCGGTGGCGGCAAAAGCGTCCTCATCGGCAACCCCAGGACCGACAAAACGCCCGCCCTGTTTGAAGCCCTGGGGGAGGCCCTGGAGCGCCTGGGCGGACGCTACATCACCGCCGAAGACGTGGGCACCAGCCCGCAGGACATGGCCCATGTGGCCACCAAAACCCGCTATGTGGCCGGCCTGGGTGACAGCGGAGACCCATCCCCCTATACCGCACTGGGTTGTTTTGTGGGTGCGCAGGCCGCCGTCAAACACCATTTGCAGCGAGACAGCATGGAGGGCCTGACCGTGGCTGTGCAGGGCCTGGGCCATGTGGGGTACGACTACGCCCGCCGCTTGCACGCAGCGGGCGCCAAGCTGGTGGTGGCCGACATCGACCGCGCCGCGCTGGAGCGCGCCCGCGACGAACTGGGTGCGGAAATTGTGGCCGTGGACGCCATCTACGATGTACCCGCCGATATCTACGCCCCCTGCGCACTGGGCGCCACGCTCAACCCCGATACGCTGGCGCGCCTGAAAGCCAAGATCGTCGCCGGCGCGGCCAACAACCAGTTGGCCACGGCCGATGTCGGTGAACTGCTGCGCCAAAAAGGCGTGCTGTATGCGCCAGACTTTGTGATCAACGCCGGTGGCATCATCAAAGTCTGCTACGAGTACCTGAACAAGCCCGAAGCGGACGTGGACGCCCATGTGCGTGAAATCAGCGGCACCCTGGCCGAAATTTTCACGCGTGCCGACAGCGAAGGCCGCGCCACCAGCGTGGTGGCGGACGAGGTGGCGCAGATGCGCCTCGCACGCGCCTAACCACTGCGGCCGCTGTGCCGGTTCTGCCAGTGTGGATGGCAATGGTTGCCGGGCTACCGTGTGGTCCCCTTGAGGGGCTCAGCTCAAACCGGTCACCGGCACAACGGCGCCATGCACGGCTTTGGCCGCGTCCGAGGCCAGGAAGGCGATGACACTGGCCAGGTCTGCGGGGGCGACCCAGCGTGCCGGATCGGCATCCGGCATGGCGCAGCGGTTCTCCGGGGTGTCCAGAATGGTGGGCAACACACAGTTGACGTTGATGTGCTGCTCGCGCAATTCAGCGGCCATGGCCTCGGTGAGGCGGATGACGCCGCTCTTGGCCGCGCAGTAAGCGCCCATGTGGGCCGCGCCCTTTTGCGCCGCAAACGCCCCGACATTGACAATTTTCCCGCCACCGTGCTCCAGCATATGCGGTACCACGGCACGCACCATGTTCAGCAGCGTGCGGGCATTGAGGTCCATCAGAAAGTCCCAGGTGCTGTCGCTTGTCTCATGCACCGCGTCGCCCATGCGAAAGCCACCGGCCAGGTTGCACAGTACGTCGATGCGCCCAAAGCGGGCGAGCGCCGCCTGTACCGCACCCTGAACCTGTGCGGCGTCCAGCAAATTGGCGGGCAGGAACAACTGCTGTTCGCTCTCTGCGCCATGGCTCTGTTCGAGGCTTTCGCGCTGCAGGTCGATCAGCACCAGCTGGGCGCCTTGTGCGGCAAAGGCACTGGCCACGGCACGGCCCAGATTACCGGCCGCGCCGGTGATCACCACGGTCTGGGGAACGGCGGGCATGCCGCTGCGCAATTCGGTGGATGGGTTAAAGGGATCGGTCACGGCAAAGCTCCTCGGTGCGTTGGGGGTAAACCTTGATTGTGGTCAAGAGTGTGTGCGCAAGGTATGCGTTGCGGCGCAAATATTCAGCAATATTTGCAGCATTTGTGCATGAATTTTTGATAAATGGTTATTTGTTGCCTGATGCTCTGAATTCAGCGCATGGCGGTCGGCTTGCTCACCGGATTGGCTCTGGTGGAGCGCTGGCTGAGGTCAATGCCGGGTGTTGGCCCAGAGTTGCAAGCCTTTTAGGCCTCCAGCCCCCGAATACTGTGCGTGAGCAGCTCCTGAATTCATAGCAAAACAATGGCAGTTACTGTGCCTGGGCTTGGGGCGCCGGTGCATCTCACTCTTTCATCAATCAATCAAACAAGCCCGGTCCGTTGAAGCGGGCCCGCTCAATCAGTAGTAAGCGCAGCTTGGTGGACACGTCGCCGTTGGCCGAGAAGCCGCCCGCGCCGCCACCGGCGGCCAGGATACGGTGGCAGGGAACGATCGGTGCGAAGGGGTTGGCGCCCAGGGCCTGCCCCACGGCGCGGGCCGCGCCGGGTTCGCCCAATTGGGCTGCCATCTCGCCATAGGTCACGGTCTCACCGGGCAACAGGCGGCGCGCCAGCGCATACACCCGCTGGTGAAACGGCGGCACACCGTCCATGTCGAGCAGCACATGGCCCAGGTCGGCAGGCTCCGTGGGCGTGCCACTGAGCAGGGCCACCACTGCGTCCATGGTCGCTTGCACCACGGGCGGTGCAACACCTTCAGGGCACAGGGGAAAGCGGCGGGCCATGCGTGCGCGGGTGGCAGCCTCGTCCTGCTCGGGCAGTTGCACCCCGGTGAGCCCGCGCGCGCTCCAGGCAACGGCGCAGTGGCCTATGGGGGTGGCGAAGAGGGCGTAGGCCTGGGTAGCACTCACGGGTTCCACTTGGCGTAGACCCAGGCGCTCAAGCCCGCACCCACGGCCCAGAGCACCCAGGTTTGCGAGACGGCGTAGGGGTAGAGCATCAGGGCCACTCCGCTCCAGGTGAGCACGGGTTGTGCCATTTTTCGCCCCCGCCGGTAGGCGATATAGCCCACCAGGCCGAAGAGCAATGCGCCCATAAGGTAGGCCGGTGTGGGCAAGGCCAAGCCCATGGATTCCAGCGCTTTCAGTTCATTCATACGGTGGCTTCAAATCCCCTGGCTGTGCAACGTGACCAGGCCCTTGGGTGTTTGCAGGGTGGCGGTGAGGTTGGCCGGGCCTTCGGCCAGCGGGATGCCGCCCAGGCCGATGGCGTCATAGGCCGCTTGCAGCTTGGCCACCGTAGGGTGAGTGACGGTTATGCCTTGCAGGGTCACGCCCGAGCGCGGCAAGCTGTTGCGGGGGTGCAGGCGCAAAGGCTCGGCCGCGTCGGGCTTGCCCCATTGGATCAGGCTGGGCAGGGCGCCGTTGAACAGGCGCTGCCCGTCTTCGCGCACGGTAATTTGCCATTGCAAGACACCTCGGCGCGAATGGCGGCTGGCATGCACGGCCGGCCCCCGGTCGATGCCCTGGGCTTTCAAGGCGATGCGTGCGGCCTGGATGTCATCGGTATTGGCCACAAAGTGCACCAGACGCGGCGCGGTCGCCACGGCGGCCTGCAGCGCCGCATCGTCCATGTCAAACCAGCGCTTGGCCAGTGCGTTTGCAGGTTTTTTGGCGTCGGCGTTGATGGCAATGATTTCAAAATAGGCCAGGGGGTGGCTGGGCGTGGCGATTTTGAACAGGCGGTTGTGGGTGCAGTACTGCGCATGTTCGCCGCCGGGGCCGGGCGTGACGCCTAAGGTGGCCTCGCACCACTGCACGCCCTGTTCCAATGTCTGTGCCACGACGACCAGGTGATCAATTTGTGTTTTCATAAGCGGACCATACCACCCCTACCGTGCTGCCCACTCTCTGGCGTTGATCCTACGCCACCAGGCCCCACCTTTCAGGGCCGCTCTGGTTGGATTGGCTGCTGGTTGGCGTCGGCCATGCCGACCAGCAGGGCGCGGCCATCGGGCAGCACGCGGAATTCGCCAAACCTGGCGGCTTGCCACGCCTGTCCCTGGCCTTCCTTGAAAAACCAGGCGTCGGTGACCACCACCCAGTTGCCATCTTTGGGGGTGAGCTGCAGCAGCATCTCGTTGGGTGCCAGGGGCTGGTTGGGTGTGTGCAGGCGCTGGACGGTGCCCACGCCGCGGGTATCCAGTTGCACCACCATGCGCGGGCGCTCGGCACCCATGGCCTGCAACAGGGGAAATTGGTGTGCCTCCAGCGTGGCAAAGCGCAAACGCATGTAGTCGCCCTGCATGAGTGAGCGGGGGTCGACCGGCACCAGGGCCATGAACAGGGGCTTGCCGTGGGCGATGAGATTTTGCTTTTGCCAGATGGCCCCGTTGGCCACCAGCACGGTGAGCAAGGTTCCCGCCAGCAGGGCCAGGCGGCCCGCGTTCAAGCGTGCAGGCCGGGGCGCTATGGCACCAACGGTGGTTGCAAGGGGGGGGCTGCGCTGGCCCAGCCAGGCCAATGCACCCAGCACCGTGCCAGCGCCGACCAGCAGCAGGGCCTTGTCGGCCAGCGGCCATTGCAGTTGGTAGTAAAAGGCGCCCAGAATCCAGCTTGCTGCCAGGGCACATGCGCTGGTCAAGCGCCAGCGCTGGGTGCTGGCGCACACCATCAGGGCGAGCAAGACGGCGCCCAGCATGGGCATGAACCACGCCAGCACCGCCAGCACCAGGGCGACGGCACAGGGTAGCAACTGCCGCAAGGTGGGCCACGCCAGCGCGCCCACGCCCGCGCCGGCCAATACCAGAATGGAGGAGCCGATCTGCATGGAATAGGCCTGCCAACTGCCGCGTTCAAACCCCAGCAACCAGCCCGCCAGGGCGCCCGCTTCGTTGGAGCCTATGGCACCGCCCACCAAAAACGTGGAGCCCGCCAAAAAAGTGAGGCCCCCCACGGTGGTCAACAGCCAGCCGGCGGCCAGCGACTCCACCAGCGCGGCCACGGCCAGCGCGCGCTCCTGCAGCCACAGGGCCAGCAGCCACACCGCCAGAAGGCCGTACAAGACCGGCAGCACCTTGCCCCCGATATCCCGTTCCCAGTCCCTGACCGGCAGCAGGACCATGCCCAGCAGGGCCGCAGCCAGGGCACCCAGCAGCACCCGCAACCAATTTTGGGGCAGGGCCAGCGCCAACGCCAGCACCACCACCAGCAGGATGGCCGATCCGCCCACGTTGGAAAAATCCCGGTACACCCCCATCGCCAGCGTGCCGCCGCCCACCAGCAAGGCCGGCACGGCCAGTTGCTCCACAAACAGGGGCAGGCCTTGCGAGCGCATCACCACCACCGATGCGCACAGCACCAGGCAACCGATCACGTAAGGCCCTGCGCCGGAGCGCACCATGTCGCCCAGCAGCATGCCCATGGCCATGAGCAGCGGCACGGCGGCAAACCAGGCGCCCAGTGCCGTCAGCAAGACCACGGGCCAGGGCCGCTCGCTGGCGTTTTCCACGGTGGTGTTGGCGGGCAACAGCCCGGCCTGGACCGCGGTGTCTATGGCGGCATGTAAACGGTGGTCTGCGTTCTGGCTCATGCGGACTCTCCTGAGGTGGATGCGCGGCGCGACAGCCGCAAAATGCCGCTGACCGATGCCGCCAGCAAGCCAGCGGCAAACAGGCCAATCAAGGTCAGCCGCCCCAGCCAATCGTTGTTCCACGAGCCCTCGCCCAGCCAGCGCACCAGGCCGCCTACCAGCAGGGCGTTCAGCCCCAGCGCCACGGCACTGAGGGCAAACACGTCAAACCAACGTGGTGTGCCCAACAGGCCCGCACCCAGTGCCAGCAGCAAGACACCCAGGGGGTATTGCGCACGGACGGTGCCAAAAAACAGGCCGCCCAGGGCCGTCAGCGTGACCGCGCACACGGCCAGCGTGGCGGCCGTGCGAAAGCCCCAGATGCCAGCACCGGTATAGCGCTGCCAAGGGCTGCTGAGCGCGCCGACCAGGACCAGCAGGGCGCTCCAGGCCAGCACATGCACCTGCAACTGTTCGGGATGCACGCTCCAGCGGTGCCCGCTGTGGGTATGCACCCACAGGGAAATGGCCGTCACCACCACCAGCGCCCAGGGCGCCCACAGCACGTCCGAGCGCGCGCCCAGGCACAGCGGCAGGGCCAGCGCGCCCCACAAGGCAAACAGCTGCCAGGGATCCGCACCGGTTTGGTAGGTCTGGCCAAAGTAGGCAAACAGCGCGCCAATGCCCAGCAGCGCCAGCAAACCCAGCGGTGCCCGCGCCTGGGCAAGCAGGGCCGCCCCAACGCCGGTGGCCAGCACCAGGCCTTGCAAGAGGGCAAAGTGGCCCATGCGCCCCATGGTGTCCCAGTTGGCGGCAATCCACATCACCACCCCCAGGCCGCCCAGTGCAGCCGCCAGCACGGCCACGCCACGGGGCAGCCACACCGCCAGGCCCGGGGGTTCATCGGCCAGACCTGCCCCTTGCAGCAACTGGCGCGTGTGCTGGGGGTTCAGGTGGTGGCGGGCCGCCAGTTCAAGCAAACTTTGTCTCACGTTCATGAAAGCTCCCAAGGGCAGAGTGGTACGGGTCAATCCTGCTGGGCACGATAGCAGCTTCGGCAGGCGCTATCCGCAGGAATCCGCAAGAATCACGGTTTTGACCAAAAATACGGGTCAAATAGGGCTTTGGCCCTTATGGAATATGCGTAGGCAGCTCCTTATTTGATAGCGAGCGTGTGGGGTACCATGCGGGATTACCCGGATCCTGCCCACCCCATGATGCACGCTATCCCCACCCTTGATTCCGAGCGACTGGTCCTGCGCGCCTTTCGCCAGGCAGATTTTGAACCCATGGCGGCTTTTTTTGCCGACCCGGTGTCTGCCACCTACGGCGGCCCCTGCCCGCGCGACGAAGCGTGGCGCAAATTTGCCGTGTACTCCGGGCATTGGGCGCTGCGGGGCTTTGGTCCCTGGGCCTTGGAAGAAAAAGCCAGCGGCGCCTTTGTGGGCCTGGCCGGGCTCTGGTTTCCCGAAGGCTGGGTGGAGCCGGAAATCACCTGGGCGCTGGTGCCCGGCCACCACGGCAAGGGCTATGCTACCGAAGCCGCCGGGCGCGCCCTGCAATCGGCCTATGCAGATTTTGGCTGGCTGACGGCCGTGAGCGTGGTGCTCACCACCAACCCCGCATCGGTGGCCGTGGCCGAGCGTTTGGGGGCGCAGCGGGAGTCCACCATCCCTTTTCGCTCAGGGCAGGCGTATGTCTATCGGCATGTGGGACCTGGTGTGCGGGCGGGGGCAAGGTGCCCCACACCTGCACCGCGTGACCGTGGCAATGCGGCGCTGCGCTAGCCGCCCAATGCCTATTTGTCGTCGAGCACAAAGGTGACTTGCATGTTCACCCGAAAGTCGCTGATACGGCCGTTTTCCACAGAAACCTGCTGCTCCTTGATCCACGCACCGCGCACGTTGGACACCGTATCGCAGGCCCGGGCAACGCCCTGGTTGATGGCATCTTCAAAACTGGTTTTGCTGGTGGCACTGACTTCAATCACTTTGGCAACGCTCATGGCAAGACTCCTTCAAGAGTGGAATGAAATCCCATGCTAACCATGGCGGCGGCCTTGTGATGTAGGACGTTATCGCTTCCTGCTGTCGTCTTTGGGCGCTATTTGAAGTAGCCCCAGAATTTCACCCGCCGACGCCAGCAACGGCTCCATCAGCTCGGGGTCGCTCTCAGGCGGTGGTTGTGGTCAACGCATATAGCCGGTCAGCAGTGCGCGTTCCCAGTCCGGGCGCTGGCGCAAACGGGCCAGTGCAGCCATTTCCTGGTGCGGGTAGGGCACGGTGAGGAGGGATGCATGCCAGGCGCCCTGGTGTTTTTCCACGATGGCGTAGCGGGCATCGGGCGAGCCGGTTTCCACGGCGTGGGGGTAGGGGTGGTCGTCGTCAAACGCTGGTAGCCCAACACTGCCGGGGTTGACGATCAGCGTGCCGTGCGAACGCACGCTGCGAGGCACATGGGTGTGGCCGCACAAAACCAGGGAAGCGCTGACCGCGCCCAGGCGGGATTCGATTTCCGCCGCTGTTGCCGAGCGGTCGGCGGTCTGCAGCAGGTAGGTGCAATCGCTGGTGGGCGTGCCATGGCACAGCAAGACCTCGTCGTTCAACGCACGCACACAGGGCAAGGACGCCATCCAGGCGAATTCAGGGCCGGACAGTTGCGCGTGCGCATAGCGGTCCGACGCGCCGGAGTGGGTGTTGAGGTTCAAAACCTGCCGCTCGTGGTTGCCCGCCAGCTGCACCCAGTCCTGCGCCATGAGGTATTGCGCAGTTTCCTTGGGCAACAGCGGGCCAGACAGACTGTCGCCCAGGTTCACCACCTGGTCCACGCCACGGCGGCGGAAATCGGCCACCACCGCCAACAGCGCGGGGAGGTTGCCGTGGATGTCGGAGACGACTGCGATGCGCATGGGGGTTCTCTGGTGGGATGGATGTTTGTAGGGTGCCAATGGATGCAGATTAGGCTCTGTTGACGTAGTGCGAAAGTAGAATTCCGACCCTTTTGGTCGGCATGGATAAAAGCAAACTGAGTGATCGCGAATGGGCCAAGCTGCTGGCAGGTTTGAAGAAAATGGTCGGTTTTCGGATCGGCGGTGAGGCGACCTGTCTCCAGTTTATCAAGGCGGTGCTGTGGATATTGCGTTGTGGGGCGCAGTGGCGCTGTTTGCCCAATAGTTTTGGACATTGGAACAGCGTCTTCAAGCGCTTTGCCCGGTGGAGCCGATTTGGTGTCTGGGAGAAAATTCTAGAGAGTTGCGCGGATCAAGCTGACCTGGAGAATGTTTGCATTGACAGCACCGTCATACGGGCCCATGCCTGTGCGGCAGGGGCGGCGAAAAGCGACGAAGTGGCCGAGGCGCTGGGGCGCCGCTATGGGTTCAGCGAATATTTACAGCCCCATTGACTGGGGCTTCGTAACTTGCTGTTTTACAACGAAAAATTGGTCGGGGTGAGAGGATTCGAACCTCCGGCCTCTACGTCCCGAACGTAGCGCTCTACCAGGCTAAGCTACACCCCGCAATGGATACCAATGCCTTAGGTCAATCAGTGATTTCTCTCAAGCAGTTGGGATGCCAATTGTACCAAGCAGTCGGCGTGTGGCCCGGCTGGAAGACGTTGCGCGGCGGCGATGGCTCGCATGGCTTCTTGTTGTGCGGCCAAGCGGGAAACATCCAGTGCGCCGCTTGTTTTGACTATGGAAATTACCTGTTCAAGCATGGCTAGATCGCCGGTTTCTATGGCTTTCTGGATAATTTTCCGTTCTTCGGGTGTTCCCCTTTGCATGGCGGCAATCAGCGGTAGGGTGGTTTTGCCTTCCCGAAGGTCGTCTCCAAGGCTCTTGCCCATGACGGCGGCGTCTCCCGTGTAGTCCAATACATCGTCAATGACTTGAAACGCAGTTCCTAGCGCTTGCCCATATTCGGCACAGGTGGCTTCCACTTCTGGGGTTGCGCTCGCCAATACCGCACCCACACGTGCGCTTGCTTCGAATAATTTGGCTGTTTTTGATCGAATGACCTGCAAATAGCCAGCTTCATCGAGTTCGGCGTTGTGCATATTCATAAGTTGCATGACTTCGCCTTCGGCAATGACGTTGGTTGCGTCGGCCAAAATTTGCATGATGCGCATACTCTGTGTATCCACCATCATCTGAAAAGCGCGGGAATAGAGAAAGTCACCAACCAGCACACTGGCCGGATTGCCAAATTTGGCATTCGCGGTCGCATTCCCACGTCGGAGTGCTGAGTCATCTACCACATCGTCGTGCAGCAATGTGGCGGTGTGGATGAACTCCACCACAGCGGCCATGTTGAATCGCTGGTCCCCATGAAATCCAAGTGCTCCGCAGCACAGCAGCAGCAGGGCAGGCCGCAGGCGTTTTCCGCCCGCAGTGATGATGTAATGGGAAACGCTGCCGACCAAAGGCACGCCAGAGGCCAGCCTCTGTGCGATGACGTGGTCGACCTGGCGCATGTCCTGTTCGACGATGGATAGCCCCGTCGATGAGCCGGGTGGATTGACTTGCAAGACAGTAAACTAGTTTGTTGTTATGGGGATTATAGAAACCCTCCTGGCAACAAAAATTGACCCAACTAAAATTTGGGTATTGATGGTGGAGATGTTATACTCGCGGGCTCTGTAGAAATTATTTTGCAGATTTCCAAGTCGAAGAGGTCAACATGTACGCGGTCATAAAAACCGGCGGCAAGCAATATCGCGTTGCTGCTGGCGAAAAAATTAAAGTAGAACAGATTGCTGCGGACGTAGGCCAAGAGATTGTGTTCGACCAGGTTCTGGCAGTCGGAAACGGCGCCGAACTGAAGGTTGGCACACCCTTGGTGTCCGGCGCAACAGTTACAGTCACGGTGGTGACACACGGTAAACACGACAAAGTGCGCATTTTCAAAATGCGCCGTCGTAAGCACTATCAAAAACGTCAAGGACATCGCCAGCAGTTCACTGAGCTGCTAATTGGCGCAATTGTCGGCTAAGGAATAGGTCATGGCACAGAAAAAAGGCGGCGGCTCAACGCGAAACGGGCGCGATTCCAAGCCCAAAATGCTCGGTGTGAAGACCTTCGGTGGTGAGTTGGTGAGCGCTGGTGCGATCATCGTTCGCCAGCGTGGAACTAAATTCCACCCCGGAAACAATGTTGGTATTGGCAAGGACCACACTTTGTTTGCTTTGGCAGACGGACATGTGTCATTTGCCGTCAAAGGTGCTTTGAACAAGCACACGGTGAGCGTCACTGCAGCCTGACCTGCAGCAAACTCCCCAGAGAAACCCTGCGCCGTTGCGCGGGGTTTTTTATTTATAACTACGATCTATGCCATGAAATTTGTTGACGAAGCCTACATTGATATCTCCGCTGGAGACGGTGGCGCTGGTTGCGTCTCCTTTCGGCATGAAAAGTACAAGGAATTTGGCGGCCCCAATGGTGGGGATGGCGGCCGGGGTGGGCATGTATTTGCGGTGGCAGACCCGAATCTCAACACCTTGGTCGACTATCGGTTTTCCAGGCGCCATGACGCCAAGCGGGGCGAGCATGGCATGGGTTCCGACATGTTTGGCGCCGCTGGCGACGACATTACACTGAAAATGCCGGTGGGCACCATCATCACCGATGCCGAAACGGGCGAGGTGTTGTATGAGTTACTGACCCCCGGTGAAGTGATTACGATTGCCAAGGGTGGAGATGGGGGTTTTGGAAATTTGCGCTTCAAGAGTGCCATCAACCGCGCGCCTCGCCAGAAGACCCCCGGGTGGCCGGGCGAGAAGAAAGAGCTCAAACTCGAACTCAAAGTACTTGCCGATGTGGGGCTGTTGGGAATGCCCAACGCCGGAAAATCAACCTTCATCACGGCAGTGTCCAACGCGCGCCCTCGTATTGCGGACTACCCGTTTACCACCTTGCACCCCAACTTGGGGGTGGTGCGTGTAGGCCCGGAGCAAAGTTTTGTGGTGGCCGATCTGCCGGGTCTGATTGAAGGCGCCTCCGAGGGGGCGGGACTGGGGCATCTGTTCTTGCGCCATTTGCAGCGCACCCGTCTGCTGCTGCACATTGTGGACATTGCGCCCTTTGATGAAGGCATTGACACCGTTGCGCAGGCCAAAGCCATCGTGAACGAGTTAAAAAAATACGACGAAGCTTTGTACAAGAAGCCGCGCTGGCTGGTTTTGAACAAGCTGGACATGGTGGATTCGGACGAGCGGGCGGCGTTGATCAAAGATTTTGTGAAACGTTTCAAATTCAAGGGGCCGGTGTTTGAGATATCCGCGCTGACGCGTGAAGGCTGCGAACCCTTGGTCAAGGAAATTTACAGGCATGTGAAAGCCCAGCAGGTCGCTGAACAGCCCTATGTGGAAGTTGATCCCCGCTTTACGAGCGAGGCGCCAAGCGACACTAACGCTTAGTTGGTAGCTATTAAAAATATAGCTGCTTGCGCACTGTATTCAAGGGCTATAGGCCTATATGACAAAGAAATTTAGTTCTACTGTGCTTCGTGATGCCAAGCGCATTGTGGTGAAGGTGGGTTCCAGCTTGGTCACTAACGATGGTCGGGGCCTGGACGAGGTGGCCATTGGAGAGTGGTGCCGGCAGATGGCCCATCTGATCCGTGATGGTCGTGAAATCATCATGGTCTCCAGTGGTGCGATTGCCGAAGGCATGAAGCGTTTGGGGTGGACTGTGCGGCCCAAAGCAATCCAGGAGTTGCAGGCTGCGGCAGCGGTGGGCCAAATGGGCCTGGCCCAAATGTATGAAACCAAGCTCAGGCTCAATGGTTTGGGCAGCGCGCAGGTGCTTCTGACGCATGCCGATTTGGCTGACCGCGAACGTTATCTCAACGCCCGCTCCACCTTGCTGACACTGCTGAAACTGGGCGTGGTCCCCGTGATCAATGAAAATGACACGGTGGTCAACGATGAAATCAAATTTGGAGACAACGACACCTTGGGTGCGCTGGTCGCCAATCTGGTGGACGCGGATGCTTTGGTCATTTTGACGGACCAAAAAGGGCTGTTCACCGCCGATCCCCGCAAGGACTCCAGTGCCAAATTTGTAGACGAGGCACAAGCTGGGGATCCTGGTTTGGAAGCTATGGCCGGTGGTGCGGGATCCAGCCTTGGGCGCGGCGGCATGATCACCAAAATTCTGGCGGCCAAACGTGCGGCCGGGTCGGGGGCCTCTACCGTCATTGCCTGGGGACGCGAATCCGACGCCTTGCCGCGTCTTACGCAAGGTGAATCAATTGGCACCTTGTTGGTGGCACAAACGCCCAAGCAACAGGCCCGCAAACAGTGGATGGCGGACCACCTGCAAATGCGGGGTGCGGTTACCGTGGATGCGGGGGCCGCCGATAAGCTGCTTGGTGAGGGCAAGAGTTTGTTGCCCATTGGCATGGTTTTGGTCGAGGGCGACTTTTCTCGGGGCGATGTCATTGGCGTGCGTGACCCGTCCGGTGTCGAAATCGCCCGGGGATTGGCCAATTACTCCAGTTCCGAAGCCCGACTCTTGTGCCGTAAGCCATCGTCGGAATTTGAAAAGCTGCTGGGGTATGCCGCTGAACCTGAAATGCTTCACCGTGACAATCTGGTATTGACCCGATAGGCGGTTTGGGCTCAAAAAACCCAGTCGCGTTTGGATGGCTTGGTGTTGCGCTTGAGCGCCTTCAGCACGTCCACAGTGCTGGGGGCAAGCCGGGCATCGCATGCGCCTTGGCGCGCAATCGCCTGTGCGTGCCGGGATGGCATGTTGCCATTCACCGGTTTCCATTGCGGGTCGGTATTGATAGTCCATTCGCCCGACGAGCCTACCCGCGCATAGGTTTTCACCTCATCCGTGAAGCAGCGGATTCCTTCATAGGCGGCATTTGCCGTTCCCGTGGCATTGAGCATCACCACCACGTAGCGAACAATGCCATCCCCACCGACTGCCACCGTGTTGGGGTCCACGCCGATTTTGAGGGATACATACAAGGGCATTTCAATCGGAATGAGATTCGCCTTGGAATACGCCGGAGGCGGTGGAACCTGCTCCTCAACCCAGTTTGGATTTTCCATTGTGTTCTGGGCTCCGGCGTACTGTGCCAAACACGCCATGCACAAACCCACCACCCAATGGATGGATGCGTTACTTTTCATGGTGGGCTGGTCCATTGGTTCCGGGGTCAGGCTGAAATGTTCCCCCAGGCGGGAGTTCCATTGCACCGGTCGCGATTTGTTCGTTGGGTGCCACGTTGCCATGTGCGTTACAACGTTGGTTGTTCCGAAGGTAGCGATTACGCGCATCGTACCGCGGCAAATAGCGTGACAATTCTGTGAGCGCCATCTCATAGACCCCACGTTTGAATTCAACTACGGCATCTAAGGGTACCCAGTAGTCGTTCCACCGCCAGGCGTCAAATTCTGGATGGTCGGTGGCGCGCAGGTTCAAATCCCAGTCGTGCCCCATGAGTTGAAGCAGGAACCAGATTTGTTTTTGGCCTTTGTAGTGGCCGCGCGCGTCGCGGCGGATGTACCGGTCTGGCACCTCATAGCGCAACCAGTCTCGGGTACGGGCAACAATGGCAACATGCTCCGGGTGGAGCCCCACTTCTTCGTGCAACTCGCGAAACATGGCCTGCTCCGGGGTTTCTCCCCGGTCAATGCCACCTTGCGGAAACTGCCACGAATGGGTGCGTATGCGCTTGCCCCAAAATACCTGATTTCTCTGGTTGACCAAGACGATGCCGACGTTGGGTCGAAACCCATCACGGTCAAGCATAATCAAACCTCAATTTTTAAACTTCGTTCATTATGCACAGCACTTGCGGTGTATCAAGGGGCGAAACCCCCAGTAGCTCCGCGAAGTTCAGCAAGACAAGCCATGAAAGCCTCTCAATTCCTTATTTCCACCCTCAAAGAAGCCCCCGCAGACGCAGAAATTGTGAGCCACAAGTTGATGATGCGTGCCGGCATGATCAAAAAATTGGGCGCTGGCATTTACAACTACATGCCCATGGGTTTGCGTGTGATCCGCAAAGTGGAGGCCATCGTGCGCGAGGAAATGAACCGCGCCGGCGCCGTGGAACTGACCATGCCTGTAGTACAGCCCGCCGAGTTGTGGCAAGAAACGGGCCGTTTTGACAAGATGGGGCCGGAGTTGCTGCGCATTAAAGACCGGCACGACCGTGATTACGTGGTGCAGCCCACCAGTGAAGAGGTTGTGACCGATATTGCACGGCAGGAAATCAAGAGCTACAAACAACTGCCTAAAAACCTGTACCAAATTCAGACCAAATTCCGTGACGAACGCCGTCCCCGTTTTGGCTTGATGCGTGGGCGTGAGTTCATCATGAAGGACGCCTACAGCTTCGACCGTGACCCAGCGGCGGCCAAGGCCAGCTACCAGGTGATGGCACAGGCCTACCGCAAAATATTTGACCGCTTTGGCCTGACTTACCGCGCGGTCGCTGCTGACAGCGGCGCCATCGGTGGCGACTTGAGTGAAGAGTTTCAGGTGATTGCGGCCACGGGGGAGGATGCCATTGTGTATTGCCCTGGCAGCGAGTACGCGGCCAATATGGAAAAGGCGGAGGCTTTGGCACCAGCAGGACCACGCCCGCCCGCCAGTCAGGCGATGACCACGGTGGCCACGCCGGACAAGAGTACCTGCGCCGACGTTGCAGAGCTATTGGGTGTGCCCTTGCAAACGACCGTGAAATCATTGGTGATGGCCACCGACACCCTGGATGCGCAAGGTATGGTGGTCAAAACACAGGTGTGGCTGCTGTTGCTGCGCGGCGACCATGATATGAACGAAGTCAAAGTGGGCAAAGTCGCGGGTCTGGCAGACTTCCGTTTTGCCACGGTGCCCGAGATCGAAGACCATTTCGGTTGCAAACCGGGGTACCTGGGGCCCATCGGTTTGAAGAAACCCGTGCGCCTGGTGGTGGACCGCGAGGTGGCGGCAATGCACGACTGGATTTGCGGCGCCAACCAGCCTGACTTCCACATCACCGGAGTCAACTGGGAGCGTGATTTGCCCGAGCCCGATGTGGTGGTAGACATTCGCAATGTGGTGGCGGGCGATGCTTCGCCCGATGGCATGGGCGTACTGGCGATTGAGCGTGGTATTGAGGTCGGCCATGTGTTCTATCTGGGCACCAAATACAGCAAGGCCATGAATGCCACCTTCCTCGACGTGAATGGCAAGCCGCAGTTCATGGAGATGGGCTGTTATGGCATTGGTATTACCCGGTTGCCCGCAGCCGCCATTGAGCAAAACCATGACGAACGCGGCATCATCTGGCCCGATGCGCTGGCCCCCTTTACCGTCGTGCTGTGCCCGATCAGCCCGGATCGCTTCCCCGAAGTCAAGGCGGCGGCAGACAAGCTGTATGCAGACTTGCTGGCAGCTGGTGTGGATGTGATTCTGGACGACCGCTGCGAGCGCCCCGGAGCCATGTTTGCCGACTGGGAACTCATTGGAGTGCCCCACCGTATCAATATTGGTGACCGCGGGCTGAAGGAGGGGCAAGTGGAGTACCAGCACCGCCGCGACAGTGTGGCCAGCAAAATTGCGCTCACAGATGCTTTGTCTTTTTTGATGACCAAATTGACGTCTTGAGCGGTGCGCACCGATAGCCCTATTTCAAGACGCATATGCCTGCAGTCCACGTTGATCGGGTGTGGGTTGCTCTCAATTCGGGAGCTGGCATGGGCCGGCGGGCAGTTGGAAGAACCGCTTGTGGATTCGGTTCGCACTGCCTTGAGTTCAGCCATCCACAAAGCTGCCCCACCCATTCCAGAGTTTGTAGATACTGAAGCGCGGCTCAAATACCTGCGCTGGCTTGGCGCCATGAGTGAGCGTTTGAAGAAAAAAAAACCAGACTGGAACGTGCGCAAGGAATTTTTGCAGACCGTTTGGTATGAAAGCAAGCGCGCGGGGCTGGACGTATCCCTGGTCATGGGACTTATCCAGGTGGAGAGTAATTTCCGCAAATTCGCGGTCAGCAGTGTGGGTGCGCGTGGCTACATGCAGGTCATGCCTTTCTGGACCCGCGTGCTGGGTGATGGCGATGCTGGCAAGCTGTTTCACATGCAAACGAATTTGCGTTTTGGCTGTGTCATCTTGCGCCACTACCTGGATAGGGAGCGGGGGGATTTGTTCCTGACCCTGGGCCGCTACAACGGCTCCCGCGGCCGGGCGCCGTACCCGAATGCAGTACTGGGCGCCAGGCGGGTGTGGGAGTATTCCGCCTGAACTGCTATTTGTCTTCGCGTGCCATGCCCGCCAGCGCTGCCGCGACCGTCTCTTGACAGTCAGCTTCCAAAGGTTCCAACTGGCTGCCAAGGGCTTCCAGTGCGCCGAGTCCCAGCTGTAGCAAAGTCGCAATGCTTTGCCCTGCGACTTTGGGTGACTCGAATCCCCGGCTTTGCAACAATACGTTTCCGCTGGAGTTCACCAGTTTGAAGTAGAACTTGCCGTCCTTTTCGCGGTACTGCTTGAAAGAGGCCGTGGTTGCCTTGGCCACCTTAGCGACAGCGACTTCCGAGGAGACCAGACTGCGCAAGCCCACGGCATGGCGCAGTCGGGCAGTGAAGGGCGTTGAAATTTTGCGGGCTTTTGTGGCCCCCGCCTGCAAAATGGCTTCCACTCGGTGGGGATCATTCATCAGGCTGTGATAGGTCTCCCGCATGGGTGCAATTTCGAGGTCAATGCGCTCAAACAGGCGCTGCTTGGCATCGGCCCAGGCGATGCCGTTGGCGTAGTCCTGCCGCAATGTTTGCGTTTCTGCCTCGCTGGCGAAGGCCTGGTAGATCTGGAACAGGGCGGAGCCTTCGGGCTCTTTGGGCTCACCGGGTGCACGCGAGTCGGTGACGATGCCGGAAATCAGTTTTTTGAGCTGTTCACGGGATGCAAAAAGCGGGATCGTATTGTCATAACTCTTGCTCATCTTGCGGCCATCCAGTCCGGGCAGGGTGGCGACCGATTCTTCAACAACTGCCTGTGGGGGCACGAAGTGCTCACCGTAGCGGTGGTTGAAGCTGTGGGCCATGTCGCGGGCCATCTCGATGTGCTGGATCTGGTCGCGCCCTACCGGAACCTTGTGGGCATTGAACATCAGGATGTCCGCACCCATCAGCACCGGGTACATGAACAGGCCTGCATTGACATCCATGTCGGGGTCCTGTTCGGTCGCCAAATTCTTGTCTACCGCCGCTTTGTACGCGTGCGCCCGGTTGAGAACTCCCTTGCCGGTCACGCAGGTGAGCAACCAGGTGAGTTCGGGGATTTCGGGGATGTCCGATTGGCGGTAGAAGGTTACTTTTTCTGGATCGAGCCCTGCCGCCAGCCAGCTGGCCGCAATTTCCAGGGTGGAGCGCTGAATGCGGGCCGGATCATCGATTTTGATGAGTGCGTGGTAGTCGGCCAGAAAGTAATAACTTTCCACGCCGGGCGTCAGGCTGGCGCGAACCGAAGGCCGGATCGAGCCTACGTAGTTGCCAAGATGCGGGGTGCCGGAGGTGGTGATGCCAGTGAGAAAACGAACAGAACGCATGAAAAATAAAGAATAAAAAATTATCGAACCAGCATGGACAAGGGCGTCAGCAGGAAATCCAGCAACGCGAAAGTCAGCGCCATCACCGGCTGCATCCACAGGGTACTGACCACACCCGCAATCACCAAAGCCATCACAATGAAAAAGCCCCAGGGCTCAATGCGTGACACCATCTCGGCCTGACGGTAGGGCAGCAAACCGACCAAGATGCGTCCGCCGTCCAGAGGTGGCAAGGGAAACAAATTAAAAGCAAACATCACCACATTCACCAAAACGCCACCCTGGCACATTTTGAGAAAAAATGGTTCTGAAATGCCCGCACCTTGCAGGAGGTACAGAAGTGCACCCCACAGGAAGGCTTGTACCAAATTAGCGGCGGGTCCCGCCAATGCGACCCACACCATGTCACGCTTGGGATGGCGCAGGTTGCCAAAGCGAACCGGAACCGGTTTGGCATAGCCGAACAAGAATGCACCGGACGTGGCGAAATACAGCAGCAAGGGCATCAGGATGGTGCCCACTGGGTCAATGTGCTTGACCGGATTCAGCGTGACACGTCCCTGCATCCAAGCGGTATTGTCGCCAAAATGGCGCGCCGCGTAGCCATGGGAGGCTTCATGGAGGGTGATGGCAAAAAGCACCGGAAGTGCATAAAGCGCAACGGTCTGGATGAGGTTTGCAAAGTCCACGGAGTATTGATCCCGAAGTGTTGAGGGTGAATGCGTACAAACGGAGCGGTACCGGGTCTAGAGTCCTAAGCGCGCCAAGTCACCCAGTCCTTGTCGGATGAGTTCCGGTTCACTGCCGGTCAGATCGATGACGGTCGTCGGTTCATGGGCGCAAGCACCGGCGTCGATCACGGCGGCAATTTGGTGCTCGTAGCGCTTGCGGATGTCTTGTGCATCGTTGAGGGAGTCGGACTCACCCGTTGGAATCAAGGTGGTGGCGAGAAGAGGTCCGCCGTGCAGGGCCAGCAACTCTTGCAGCGCTTTGTGCTCGGGTACGCGCAGCCCAATGGTCTTGCGGGACGGGTGGCTGACGCGCCTTGGCACTTCTTTGCTCGCCTCCAGGATGAAGGTGTAGGGCCCAGGGGTTGCGGACTTGAGCAAGCGGTACTGGCGGTTGTCCACGCGGGCGTAATTGGCCAGTTCACTCAGGTCGCGGCAGAGCAGGGTGAGGTGGTGTTTGTCATCCACCCCCCGGATTTTTCTTAAAGCGTCGGCGGCAGCTTTGTCGTCCAGGTGGCACACCAGGGCGTAGCTGGAGTCGGTAGGCACCGCAATAATCCCCCCCTTTTCCAGCAAAGACACGGCTTGCTTGAGCAAACGGGGCTGGGGATTGTCGGGGTGGACTTCAAAGTATTGCGCCATGCGGTGGAGTGTGTCTGGAAAACGGGTTTAGCCGCTTATTGAATGCGGGATGCGAGTACGTCCCATACGGGCGTGAGATTGCCGGGCAGGTAGGGCAGTGTGCCGAGTTCGGTGTGGCTTTCATCGGGGCTGTGGAAGTCGCTCCCCCGCGATGCAACCAGCCCGAATTCCCGGGCCAGTTCGGCATAGGTCAGGTACTCGGCAGCGGTGTGGCTACCCGTAACCACCTCTACCCCTTGGCCACCGTGGCCCTTGAACTCGGTGAACAGCGCGAACTCCTGGTTCGGGGTGAACTTGTACCGTGCCGGATGGGCAATCACCGCCATCCCTCCGGCCTGGGTGATCCAGGACACGGCATCTTTCAGCGTGGCCCAGCGGTGCGGTACAAATCCCGGCTTGCCTTCAGTGAGGTATTTCCTGAAAACTTCGTTGGTTTCCTTGCAAACGCCGCTTTCCACCAAAAAACGGGCGAAATGGGTGCGGGAAATAAGCTCCGGGTTGCCCACAAACTTCAGGGCGCCTTCATAAGCATCCTTGATGCCCACTTTGGCCAAACCATCCGACATTTCCATGGCGCGTTGTCCGCGTCCGCCCCGGGTTTGGCGCAGACCTTGCAGCAACTGTGGATCATCGGCATCAAAACCCAGGCCCACGATATGGACCGTTTGGCCGATAAAGGTCACGGAAACTTCCGTTCCGGTCAGGTATTTCATGCCGTGGGCCTTGGCAGCCGCCAGGGCGCGGTGTTGGCCACCCAGTTCATCGTGGTCCGTCAAGGCCCAAAGTTCCACGCCGTTGGTGCTTGCGCGGTTCGCCAGGGCTTCGGGCGTGAGTGTGCCGTCCGATACGACAGAGTGGCAATGGAGGTCGGCGTTCAAAATGGTAGTCACAACACCATTTTAGGCCTTAGTCCGGGCTGCCGTCCTATCGCAAGCAGGCTCCTCCCCTTAGAAATCAGGAGGGCACTCAAATGCCACGGTGTTGCCATTGAGCGGGTGTGGAAATGCCAGTGCGCTGGCGTGGAGCAACAATCTTGGCGCCATGGCCGCAACCGTGGCCGGTGCGTACAAGGAATCCCCCACGATGGGGTGGCCAATGGCCTGCAAGTGCACCCGCAGCTGGTGGGACCGACCGGTGACGGGCTCCAACTCTATCTCTGTGGTCTGGCGGTGTTTATCGAACTGCCTACTGCGCCAGCGGGTGACACTGGCCTGGCCGCGGTGGTGGTCAATCACCCGCAATGGCCGATGGGGCCAGTCCACGATGATGGGCAGATCGATCACCTTCCAAGTGTCTTCTTGTGTGAACAACTCGCCAAAGACCACCGCAACATAACGCTTGTGCACCAATCTGGTCGCAAAGGCATGGTTCAGCGTGCGTTGTGCCGCCGCGCCCCGTGCCATGACAACCAGGCCAGACGTGGCCATATCCAGGCGATGCACCACCAGGGCGTCGGCATAGAGGTGTTGGACGCGCGCACTCAGGCAGTCCTGTTTGTCCGGCCCCCGTCCTGGCACGGACAACAAACCGGAGGGTTTGTGGAGCACCACCATGCTGGGGTCCACATAGACCACCTGAACCTCGCCTCCGGCAGGGGTTGCGTCAGCTGGCATCGCGGTCGGATATCAGGCGTTGCACGGTTTCACAGAGTTCATTGACATCATTGGGCTTGTAAATAAGGGCGCTGGCGCCGCCTTGCATGGCGCTGTGTTCAATTTCAGGCGTGACGTACCCGGATGCCAGGGCGACCGGAAGGTCCGGTCGAATTTCCTTGGCCTCGCGCAACAGGTCAAGTCCGCTAAAGCCGGGCATGTTGTAGTCGGTGACCAGCAAGTCAAATGCCAGGGGGGCGGCTTGCAGGGCTGATCGGGCTTCTCGGGGGTCGGTGAACGCGGTGACCACAAAACCCTTGCGGGTCAGAACCCGTGTCACCAAAAACACCAATGCCTGGTCGTCATCCACGTACATCACATGCCGACCCTGGCCCTGGACGCGTGTGGCAGGTGCGGGTTCGGCGCTGGCAACGAGCTTCTCCTGGGTACTTGGAAAATACAGGGTGAACTCGCTGCCTTGCCCAGGGGTGCTTTTAACGTCGATGCCGCCCTGGTGCGTCTGCATGATGCCATGCACCACGGAGAGGCCCAGCCCGGTTCCCTGTCCGACCTGGCGTGTGGTGAAAAAAGGTTCAAAAATCCGTTCCAGGGTCGCGGGGGACATGCCATTGCCCGTATCACGCACGGTCAGAGTGACGTAGCGTGCAGGCGGTAACCCGATGCGGTTGCCAGTGGCGTGGTTGAGTTCAGCCGCCTCCAGCTCCACAGTGACCGAGCCCCTTTCTGCACCAATGGCCAGAATCGCATTGGTGCATAAATTCAGCAGTGCCTGCTCTACCTGGGTGGCATCTGCCAATACCGGCGCGCTGTCCTTGGGCACCACCACCTGCAAGCTGACCGATGGAGGCAGCGTTACTTTGACCAAGCGGGCGGTTTCATGCACGATTTCGGCCAGCTGAATGGCTGTCCTTTTGGGCCGCTCATTGCGGCTAAACGTCAAGATCTGGCGGACCAGATCGCGCGCCCGACGGCCGGCTTTGTCGATTTCCTGCAGGCTGGGCAGTGCCGGTGAATCGAAGGCAGTGTCTTGTTTGGCCAAGTCGACATTGCCCAGTATGGCGCTCAGGATATTGTTGAAGTCGTGGGCTATGCCACCGGCCATCGTGCCCATGGCCTGCATTTTTTGCGACTCCCGCAACTGGGTTTCCAGTGCCAGGCGTTGGGCTTCGGCCAACTTCTTGGCCGTCAGATCACGGGCGAAGATGGTTTTGACATGGCCATACAGGCCATTTTCGGAGCGCCACTCTTTTTCTGTCAGTGGCGTATTCAACAGCGGGGGGCGCGGCCGCAGGCGCCGTTCAAAAGTCACGCTGATTTCGACAAAAATTTCCGCTCCGAGCAGCGTGGTGGCTTGAAACTCTCCCAGCAGGGCATGCACCGGCACCGTGTTGGTGGCCAATGCGGTTTCCACTGCGGGCAGAAAACGCCCCAGTTTGCTGCCCAAGGCCAGGTCCACCGGGCACTGGAACAGGGCGGTGGCCGCAGGATTAAAGACGGTGATGCACTGGTTTTCATCAATGCACAGGATGGCATCCAGCGACGAGTTGATGATGGCCGCCATGCGGTTTTCGCTGAGCAGCAAGTCTTCATTGCGTTGCCGCAGGATGGAGGCGCTTTCTTGCAGCGCAAACCGCTGGGCCAACAAAGGGCCTTGGTCAATGATGGCGCAGATGAAGTGCGCCAACTCATTCTGCGGGCTCTCGATGCGGGCAATATGCAGGTCACCGGTGAACACCCCTTTGGAGCCCGCAAGGAAAACGACTTCATTGATCTGGCTGGTGCCTTCCGATTTGGCGCTGAGAAAAGAAACAGCCACATCGTCGGTGTGGTCCGCACTGATAAAAGGCAGCAGAAAATTCAGCGGGGGGTCACTCTCCAGCGGTTGGAAGTGCCGCAAGGCCATGGCATTGCTGGCCAGCACCAGGCCCTCTTCGTCCACCACCATCAAGGCCAGAGGGACGTTGGAAAACAAGGTGGCAAATCGCTCCGAAGCCCCTTCCGCCTCTTGTTGGCTGTAGCGCAAAGCCTTGTTTTGAATCTCCAGTTCGGCCTGGTATTTGCGCAGATCCTCGATCATTTGCGCAGGTGCGTAGCCCTCCACAATCAAATGCTGCGCAATGCGCTCCTCTTTGCCAAAGGGGTGTTCCGGACGGGAGATCAGCTGGAATTTTTTACGGCGCGAGAGGGGGCTCATACGTTGGGACATCTCATGCACCCACAGCCGGGATTGCCATGGGGCGTATGTTGGTGGCTGTCCACACCATTCTAGTTTCGAAGTACGTTGTTGCCTGGCTGGAAGCGCATGGTGTTCAACGGGCTGTTGGCGGCGATGAAGGCGCGCAAGACTTCGGCATCCACGTACCCGGTGTTGGCATAGCTTGTGTGCCCGGTCAGTTTGGGATAGCCATCGCCGCCAGTCGCGACAAAGTTGTTGACCGCCATGCGGTAGGTTTTGGCCGGGTCTATGGCCTGGCCCTGGATGCTGGCCTCCTTGAGTATTCCCCCGGTGATCAACAGCCGGATGCCTGCCCATTGCGGGAAGGCGCCCGACCCGGGGCTCATTTTGGCGGCCACTCCCAGGTAGTCCAAGACCTCCTGGCCGCTTAAGTCCACGGTGGCAATCGTGTTGCCAAAGGGTTGGACCTTCAGCACGTCGCGGTAGGTGATGGTGCCTGCCGGGAGCGAGTCACGTATGCCCCCTGCGTTCACCAGGGCAAAGTCGGCCCGCGTTCTCTCCATCATGGCCAGACCAACCAGAACCCCGAGCGACGTCGGTTGGCTGCGCACCAGGGCCCGGTCTCCCTGCAGTAGGGCATCGCTGCTTCCCACCGGGGACAGTAGCTTTTGTTGGCCAAAATCCTGGTGAGGCTGCAGCAATTCCAGCATGGCCTTGTTTTCCGGGATTTCGCCGGTGTAGGGCTTCAAAGGGGCAGTGCCATCGGTAGTTTTGACCGGTTTTTTCAGGTTGATGGGAATGAGTGAATACTTCTCCAGCGTGAATTTGCCGTTGCGGTAGGTGAAGTCGGCCCGCCCCAGGTACTTGCCCCATTCGTGGGCCTGCACGATCCAGGTGCCGTTTTGCCGGTCGGGCTGGCAGCCCTGGCCAGGAACATAGGCGCGGTCCAGCACGTTTTCCGCTTTCATGCAGGCGGGGTTTTGCGTGTGGCCACCCACCACCAGATCAATGCCCTGGACCGAACGTGCCATTTCCACGTCACCCGGGGCCTGGGTCCCGTGCTTGCCGTTCTCGTAGTGGCCCATATGGGTGGCGGCAATCACAACATCGGCTTGGCTGCGCAACTCAGGGACCAGCTTGGCGGCTTCCTGGATCGGGCTGAGAAACTTCAGATCGCGGATGTTGTCGGGATGCACCATTTTCTGGGTGTCTTCGGTGGTCAAACCCAACACGGCCACCCGCAGTCCACCCAGGTTGAAAATTTTGTAGGGTTCGAACATCCGCTCGCTTCCGCGGTAGATATTGGCCGACAGCATGGGAAAGTTGGCCAACGCACGCTGCATTTTCAAAACCGAGGGACTTTTGTCAAACTCATGGTTGCCCACCGCCATGGCGTCGTAGCCCAGCAGGTTCATGCCCTTGAAGTCGGGTACGGCATCTTGCAGATCGGATTCCGGTATGCCAGTGTTCACATCCCCGCCATCCAGGAGCAGGCTGTAACCCCCGGCGGCGCTGACTTCCTGGCGAATGGTGTCCACCACGGTTTTACGTGCCGCCATGCCGTATTCGCCATCACGGTTTTTCCAGAACCGGCCGTGGTGGTCGTTGGTGTGCAGCACCGTGAGGCGGTAGCTGGTGTCCGGGCGGGTCGGTGGCGTGTGGGTGCAGGCGGATAAGGCCAAAAGGCCGGCAAGGCCTAGGGCAGGTTGCGTGATTTGCATAGGTAGGGATGGCAATGGGACGTTGGTGGGGAGAATACTACTGCCAGTGCCCTCAGGGAGCTGGTGCGCTACACAGATGGGAGGGGGCGGGTAAACTCAGGTTCTTTTAGCCGCACGCGACCGCGATGGTTTGGGAGTTTTTAAAATGGCCGGTTTATCAGCGGGTTCGCCCACGCCACAGGATTTGACGGTTCACAGCCAATCACGCGTGTTGGAGGTGAGTTTTTCCGATGGAGCGCATTTCCGGATTCCGTTTGAGTTGATGCGGGTGTATTCCCCGTCGGCCGAGGTCCAGGGACACGGAGCAGGCCAGGAAACCCTGCAGACCGGCAAGCGCCATGTGAACCTGGAGGCGCTGGAGCCGGTGGGCAATTACGCGGTGCAGCCCCGTTTCTCGGACGGGCATGACAGCGGTATTTTTTCCTGGGATTACCTGTATTTTTTAGGCTCGCAGCAAGCGCGTTTGTGGCAGGATTACGCCGACAAGCTCCAGGCCGCCGGGGTGGAGCGGGACGCCCCCATGCCAGCCAAGGCGGGGCACGGTTGTGCCAACCATTGAAGCCATGCTTTGCTATCAATAACGTAGCTGCTTGCGCACTGTATATGCGGGCTGCAGCCATTTTTAATATAAATTTTTGACATGACAACAACTCACTTTGGTTTTCAATCGGTGGACGAGGCCGAGAAGGCGCGCCATGTGCGCGGTGTTTTTGACTCGGTTGCGCCCAAGTACGACCTGATGAACGACCTGATGTCTGTCGGTCTGCATCGGGTCTGGAAGGCCTACACCCTGCAGGTGGCGAATCTGCACGAGGGGGATAAGGCCCTGGACATTGCCGGGGGTACGGGTGACTTGGCACTGGCGTTTTCCAAGAAGGTCGGGAAAACCGGTCAGGTCGTGCACACCGACATCAATGAAGCCATGCTGCGCACCGGGCGCAATCGCCTGCTGGATGCGGGCGTGGTGCTTCCCACCCTGGTTTGCGACGCCGAGAAGCTGCCATTTCCCGACAACTATTTCAATGTGGTGAGCGTGGCTTTTGGTTTGCGCAACATGACCCATAAAGACGTGGCGCTGGCGGAGATGAACCGTGTCCTCAAACCCGGTGGCAAATTGCTGGTGCTGGAGTTTTCCAAAGTGGCGCCTCCGCTCGAAAAACTCTATGACTGGTATTCCTTCAAAATTCTGCCTACACTGGGCAAACTGGTGGCCGGGGACGATGCAAGTTACCGTTACCTGGCGGAGTCCATCCGCATGCATCCCAGCCAACAAGAGCTAAAGGCCATGATGCACAAAGGTGGATTCGGCCATGTGGATTACCACAACATGTCAGGTGGCGTAGTGGCATTGCATGTTGGAATCAAGTGCTGAGGCTTGTATACATCTAAGTAAGCCTCACCTACAGATATTGGTTTTTTTGGAGACATCATGAAAATTTGGACTTTGGTTTTAACGGCAGTGCTTGCGTTGTCGGGCTTCAATGCTGAGGCCGCCAGGCGATTGGGCGGCGGCAAGTCCATGGGCCAGCAATCCAGCAACGTGACAAAGCGTGAGGCCGCTCCGTCCCAAGGGACGGCCAACGGTGCTGCAGCCAAGCCCGCACCTGCAACACCACCGGTGGCAGCACCCAAAAAGCCTTGGGGCGCCATGCTGGGCGGTTTGGCAGCAGGACTGGGCTTGGCATGGCTGGCCAATTCCCTGGGCTTGGGGGGACTGGGCGCCGGAATTGCGCAGTTCCTGATGTTTGCATTGCTTGCCGTGGGCATCATGATGGCTGTGAGATGGTTTATGCGCAATCGCCGTCCGGCCGTGTCGCAGCAGGCCAGTCCTTTTGCATTTCAAGGTGCGGGCCCTGCGCCCGTATCGGTGTCTGAATCCAAGCCCTACCGCCCTGAAAATGTAGGCAACGATGCCTCTGCACGGCCATGGGAGCGCAACACCATGCCATTCGAGGCGGCACCTGCAGCGTCCGGCTCCATGATCGGCTCCGGATTGGCGGGTTCGCAGTCCTGGGGTGTTCCGGCAGGTTTTGACAGCGAGGGATTCCTCAAAGCCGCAAAAGCCAATTTTGTGACGCTGCAGGCGGCGTGGGACAAATCCGATGTGTCGTCCTTGCGGGCCATGATGACCGATACCATGCTGCGTGAAATTCAAGCCCAGCTGGCAGAGCGTGAGACCCATACGGGGGGCGGCAGCAACCTGACCGATGTGGTCATGATTGAGGCGAGGTTGTTGGGGATTGAAGAGTTGGCCGACGAATACATGGCCAGCGTGGAGTTCTCCGGCATGATCCGTGAGGAGCCATCGGCAGGACCCAGTCCATTCCGCGAGGTCTGGAATATGACCAAACCCCGCAGCGGCCCTGGTGGCTGGTTGGTGGCGGGAGTGCAGGCGCTGCAATAGTCGGCGAAGCGGCCCGCATTCAGGGAATAATAGGGGGCTATGGCAACACAGTCCCCTTTTTCTTTGGTGGAGGGTTTCCTCCAGAATTTCAACCTTCCTATTGCACCGCCCGCTTGGGCGGTGGAAGAGACGCACCGGCGCACGGTGCTGCTGCTCAACCATGTGCTGATGCAGGAGCCCCAGGCCATGGAACGCCTGGCCCGGCAAAAAGGGCGTGTGGTGCTGGCCCAGTGGCGCATGTTCACCTTCAAGCTGCTGGTGACGCCTGCGGGGCTGTTTGATGTGGCTGCTGCCGAGGTGCAAGCCGATCTGACCCTGGAGGTGACCGAAGAATCCCCCTTTGCCATTGCCCAGGCGCTGATGCAGGGCGCTAAGCCCGCAGTGCGGATCGAAGGCGATGTTCAGCTCGCGGCCGATGTGAATTGGCTCGCAGACCATGTGCGTTGGGACATCGAAGAAGACCTGGCGCGCATCATGGGCGATGCACCTGCCCATACACTGGCCCAAACCGCCCGCACCTTTGCGCAGGCGCTGCAGCAATTCGTGGGTGGACGCGCCGCTGCGGCGCGCAGTGGTGGTGACGGACCCGCTGCATGACCCGGCTCTTCCGGGGTGTTTTTATTGTCTGGGTCGTTCTGCGTTACGGGCTGGATGAACTGGTCCTGACCAGCTTCCAGAAGCCGTGGTTGCATGCCTTGTCCCGGCTGGTGTCGGTAGGGCGCAATCTGGATGCGCCGCGGGGGCAGCGCTTGCGCGAGGCGCTTGAGCGTCTTGGGCCCATTTTTGTCAAATTGGGGCAGGTCTTATCAACGCGGCGCGACCTTTTGCCTTTGGACATTTCCGATGAACTGGCGCTGCTGCAAGACCAGGTGCCGCCTTTTGGTTCGGACGTGGCGATTGCCACCATTGAGCGCGCCTTGCGCAAGCCTTTGAACGAGGTGTTCGTTTCCTTTGAGCAACAACCGGTCGCCAGCGCCTCCATTGCGCAGGTGCATTTTGCGGTGCTCAAAGACCGCCAAGGCAAGGAGCGGGAGGTGGCGGTCAAGGTGCTGCGCCCTGGCATGTTGCCGGCGATTGAAAAAGATCTGAGCCTCATGCGCATGATGGCAGGCTGGGTGGACCGCCTGTCTGCCGATGGCAAGCGCCTGCGGCCGCTGGAAGTGGTGGCCGAATTTGACAAATACCTGCACGACGAGCTGGACCTGGTGCGTGAGGCCTCCAGCGCTGCGCAGTTGCGGCGCAATATGGCCGGGCTGGACCTGGTGCTGGTTCCGGAAATGCTGTGGGACTACTGCACCACGGACGTGCTGGTCATGGAGCGCATGCGCGGCGTGCCCATCAGCCAGGTGGAGCGCCTGAAGGCGGCTGGGGTCGACATTCCGAAGTTGGCCCGCGACGGGGTGACCATTTTCTTCACCCAGGTGTTTCGGGACGGCTTCTTCCATGGGGACATGCACCCCGGCAATATCCAGGTCAGCTTGGAGCCCAAGACCTTTGGCCGCTACATTTCTCTGGATTTTGGCATTGTCGGAACACTCACCGAGGTGGACAAGGAGTACCTGGCCCAAAATTTTGCGGCCTTTTTTCGACGCGATTACAAGCGGGTGGCCGAGCTGCATATTGAGTCGGGCTGGGTTCCACCCGGTACGCGGGTCGATGAACTGGAGGCCGGTATCCGTGCCGTGTGTGAGCCGTACTTTGACCGGCCTCTGAAGGAGATTTCGCTGGGCATGGTGCTGATGCGCCTGTTCCAGACGTCCCGGCGTTTCAACGTCGAAATCCAGCCCCAGCTGGTGCTGTTGCAAAAAACACTGCTCAACATCGAGGGCCTGGGGCGCCAGTTGGACCCCGAGCTGGACCTGTGGGCTACGGCCAAGCCGTTTCTGGAAAAGTGGATGCTCAACCAGATGGGGCCGCAAAAGCTGCTGGAGCAACTCAAGGCCCAGTCCCCGCACTATGCCAACCTGTTGCCCGAGTTGCCCATGCTGTTGCGGACCTATTTGAAGCGTGGGGGAGGGGATTCCGGGCAAGCCTTGCAGGAACTGTTGGCGGAGCAAAAGCGCACCAACCGTCTGCTGCAAAGCCTGGTGTCAGCCGTGATTGGCTTTGCCTTGGGCATGGTGGTGATGCAGATTGTGGTTCGGGTCGGGGTTTTTTAGCTGCCGTCTTATAATCGAAGGCTTTGCAACTTGGAATCAGAGCCCTAACGTTATGCCGATTTACGCCTACAAATGCGATGCCTGCGGGTTTGCCAAAGACGTATTGCAAAAAATGTCTGACGCGCCACTGGAAGTTTGCCCTTCTTGTGACAAGCCAGCTTTCAAAAAACAACTGACAGCAGCGGGTTTCCAGCTAAAGGGGTCGGGTTGGTATGTCACGGATTTCAAGGGTGGCAGCGCGCCGTCCACCAGTGTTGCACCGTCGGGCAGTGATGACGCGGCACCTGCGGCTGCAGCGGCACCCACCCCGAAAGCTGCCGATGCGGCACCCGCAGCGGCCACCCCTGCGCCTGCCGCCACCGGCAAATAAGTACCTGCAGCGCTGACACGGGATCCACTGTGCCCTTCAAAAAATACCTGCTCACCGGCCTGATGGTCTGGCTGCCTTTGGCGATCACCCTTTGGGTGTTGTTGTGGCTGGTCGGCATGCTCGATGCGGTGTTTGGCGGCCTTTTGGCGGGCGTGGCTGCCGTGACCCCGGCCAGCATGGGGCCTTCCATTGCGCGGCTGCACAATATTCCTGGCCTGGGTGTATTGCTGGTGGTTTCCGTCATGTTGGCCACGGGTGCGCTGGTGTCCAACGTGGCCGGGCGCTGGTGGGTGACCCAATGGGACCGCTTGTTTACCAATATCCCCATCGTCAAGTCCATCTACAACAGTGTCAAAAAAGTATCCGACACCCTGTTCTCCAGCAACGGCAATGCATTTCGCACGGCCATGTTGATACAGTATCCTCGGCCCGGCACCTGGACCATTGCGTTCCAAACCGGCGTGCCCGGCGGTGAGGTGCAAACCCACCTTGGCGCGGACTTTGTCAGCGTTTACGTGCCCACCACGCCGAACCCGACCAGTGGATTTTTTCTGATGCTGCCCAAAGCGGATGTGATTGAACTGGACATGAGCGTGGATGAGGCCCTGACGTATGTGATTTCCATGGGCTCTGTGGTGCCCAATCCTGTGCTGTCACCCAAATCAGCGCTCTCCAAATAATTTTTATGTAACCCGGTGCCGATACCGGCATCTTGAAAGCAAGCTATGGCCATGCGTTCCCACTATTGCGGTCTTGTGACCGAAGCCCTGATGGGCCAAACTGTTTCCCTGTGCGGATGGGTGAACCGTCGCCGTGACCACGGTGGCGTGATTTTTGTGGATGTGCGCGACCGTGAAGGTTATGTACAGGTCGTGTGCGACCCCGACCGGGCCGACATGTTCAAGGCCGCCGAAGGCCTGCGCAATGAATTTTGTGTCCAGATCAAGGGCCTGGTGCGTGCGCGCCCCGAAGGTACCGTGAATGACAACCTCAAAAGCGGCAAGATTGAGGTTTTGTGCCATGAGCTGACGGTCCTGAACCCTTCGGTCACCCCTCCGTTCCAGTTGGATGACGACAACCTGTCGGAAACCACCCGCCTGACCCACCGCGTGCTGGACCTGCGCCGTCCCTACATGCAAAACAACCTGATGCTGCGTTACCGCGTGTCCATGGAAGTGCGCAAGTTCCTGGATGCCAATGGTTTTGTCGACATCGAAACCCCTATGCTCACCAAGTCCACACCCGAAGGTGCGCGTGACTACCTGGTGCCAAGCCGTGTGCATGACGGCCATTTCTTTGCGCTGCCGCAGTCGCCCCAGCTGTTCAAGCAGTTGCTGATGGTGGCGGGTTTTGACCGCTACTACCAGATCACCAAATGTTTCCGTGATGAAGACCTGCGCGCAGACCGCCAACCTGAATTCACCCAGATCGATATCGAAACTTCGTTCCTGAGTGAAGAAGAAATCCGTGGCATGTTCCAGGGCATGATCACCACCGTGTTCAAGAACACCATCAACGTGGACCTGGGCGAGTTCCCGGTGATGACCTACCAGGAAGCCATGCATGTCTATGGCTCGGACAAGCCCGACCTGCGTGTTAATTTGAAGTTTACCGAAGTCACCGATGTGATGGCCGATGTGGATTTCAAAGTCTTCTCGGGTGCAGCCACCATGAAAAACGGCCGCGTGGTGGCACTGCGCGTGCCCGGTGGTTCTGCCGAAGGGGGCGGCATCAGCCGTGGCGAGATCGATGCCTATACCGAGTTCGTCAAGATCTATGGCGCCAAGGGCCTGGCCTATATCCGCGTCAACGATTTGTCCAAGGGCCGTGACGGCTTGCAGAGCCCCATCGTCAAGAACATCCACGACAAGGCCCTGAACGCTGTGCTGGAGCGCTCCGGTGCGCAAAACGGTGACCTGATTTTCTTTGGCGCCGACAAGGCCAAGATCGTCAACGATGCCATTGGTGCGCTGCGTATCAAGATTGGCCACAGCGAGTTTGGCAAGAAAAACGGCCTGTTCGAAAAAACCTGGCGCCCGATGTGGGTGGTGGACTTCCCGATGTTCGAATACGACGAGGAAGCCCAGCGTTACACCGCCACCCACCACCCCTTCACCGCGCCCAAAGACGGCCATGAAGACTGGATGGTGACGGCGCCCGAGAAATGCATTTCCAAGGGCTATGACATGGTCTTGAACGGCTGGGAAATGGGCGGCGGATCCGTCCGTATCCACCGTGCCGACGTGCAGCAGAAAGTGTTTGACGCACTCAAGATCACGCCCGAAGAAGCGCAACTCAAGTTCGGCTTCCTGTTGGATGCCTTGCAGTACGGCGCTCCTCCGCATGGCGGTTTGGCGTTTGGCCTGGACCGCATCGTCACGCTGATGACCGGTGCCGAGTCCATCCGCGACGTGATTGCCTTCCCCAAAACCCAGCGTGCCCAGTGCCTGCTGACCCAAGCCCCCAGTCCGGTGGACGAGAAGCAGTTGCGCGAGTTGCACATTCGCCTGCGCACACCGGACGCGACCAAAACGGCCTGAGTTTCAGCGCTGGTGCACAATGAAAGGGCGCTGGTCACTGGCGCCCTTTTTTTATGCCTGCACCTTACAAAATTCCAGAATCCGTGCTGGTGGTGATTTACACCCCGGCACTGGACGTGCTGCTCATCCGCCGCACCGAGGCGGACCCAGAGGCCCCCGCATTCTGGCAATCGGTCACCGGCAGCAAGGATGCATGGGAAGAGTCGTATGTGCACACCGCGGCACGCGAGGTGCTGGAGGAAACGGGGATGGACTGCACGCCGGGAACCCCTTTGCACGGGCATTTACAGGACTGGCATTTGGAAAACGTGTACGGAATTTACCCCCGCTGGTTGTACCGCTACGCACCAGGGGTGACCCACAATACCGAACATGTCTTGGGTCTGCAGGTGCCGGTTGCAACCCCGGTACAGCTCAACCCCCGCGAACACACCCATTACCAGTGGTTGCCTTACCTGCAAGCGGCCGAGCTGTGCTTTTCGCCGTCCAATGCCGAAGCCATATTGCAACTCCCGCGATTTGCCCAGGCGCTGCCACCCCACTCAAGACGCACCGTATGACCTCGATCCGCGTGGCGACCTACAACATTCATAAAGGCGTGCAAGGACTTGGTCCCCGGCGCCGACTGGAAATTCACAACCTGGGCCACGCCGTGGAGCAACTCGATGCCGACATTGTGTGTTTGCAAGAGGTGCGCAAGGAGCACCGCCGTGAAGCCCGGTTTTTCGCCCATTGGCCTGAGGTGCCTCAGGCCGAGTTCCTGGCGCCAGAGGGGTATGAGGCGGTGTACCGCACCAACGCGGTCACCCGCCATGGGGAGCATGGCAACGCCATGTTGTCACGCTGGCCGGTTGTCTCGCACCAGCACGAAGATATGTCGGACCACAGGTTTGAGCAGCGTGGACTTTTGCACTCCGAGGTGCGGATCCACGAGCAATCGGTGCACGTCGTGGTGGTGCATTTGGGGCTGATCCGCTCCAGCCGGGTGCGCCAGCTGGCGCAGCTCCAACGCTATATTGCGCGCGAAATACCGAACCACACACCTCTGCTCGTGGCGGGCGATTTCAACGACTGGGGCACTTTGGTGCAAAGTAGCTTGAGGCCCACGGGGCTGCTGGCATTTGAGCATGCACAGGCCCTGACGTTTCCTGCGCGGCTGCCACTGGTGCAGTTGGACTACGTCTACGCCAGGGGGCTGAAGCCACTGGGTTTGCAGGTGCCCACGGGGCGCATCTGGAGTCGCATGTCAGACCATCTGCCCCTGATTGCAGATTTTGAGTTGCCTTCGGCTGGCGCTTAACCGTGCAGCAGATGAAGCCGGGCCACCAGGTACTGCTGTTGCAGGGAGGGGCGGCGTTTTTTCCGGCCCTGGTCGATGCCATCGACAACAGCGTGCATGAGGTCCGCCTGGAAACCTATATTTTCCATTTCGAGGCTTCGGGGGAACGGGTGGCTGAAGCGCTGGTGCGTGCCGCACGGCGGTCCGTGGCGGTGTATCTGGTGATGGATGGCGTAGGAACGCCGGAGGTTCCTGAGGCGTGGGCGCAGCGCTTTGCAGAGGCGGGAGTGCACTGGCACCGTTTTTCCCCCTTGGGCAGTTTGGGGTATTTATTGCCGGTGCGTTGGCGGCGTCTGCACCGCAAGCTGTGCGTGGTGGATGCCCGTGTGGCCTTTTGCGGTGGCATCAATATATTGGATGACTTTGTGGACCCGCACTATGGTCGTCAGGCATCACCCCGTTTTGACTTTGCGGTGCAAGTGTGCGGTCCGCTGGTGGCCGATGCACACCGGGCGGCGAGCCAATTTTGGCGGCGTATGCAGGCCACCCGCCAACTGGAGCATTTGCAGCTGGGGGGGGCGCATGAATTCCTGATGGAATCCATCCAACCCCTGTGCGTACCGGCACAGTTGGCACACGATACCAACGCCCCCCAGAGTGCGGGAGCCATGGCAGCTTTGGTGCTGCGCGACAACGTGCGCAACCGCACGCGTATTGAACGCGCCTACCGCAAGGCCATTGGCGAGGCGCGCCAGGAGGTGCTGATTGCCAATGCCTATTTTTTACCCGGTGGCAAACTGCGCCGCGCATTGATTCACGCGGCGCGCAGAGGTGTGCGTGTACGCCTGCTGCTACAGGGGCGCTATGAATATTTCATGCAATACCATGCGGCCCGTCCTGTGTTCGGCGCCCTGCTGGCGGCTGGCGTGGAGATCCATGAATACTCGCTTGGTTTCTTGCATGCCAAAGTGGCGGTGGTGGATGGGCGATGGGCCACGGTCGGCTCGTCCAACTTGGACCCATTGAGTTTGCTGCTGGCGCGTGAGGCCAATGTGGTGGTGGAAGATGTGCCTTTTGCCCAAACACTGCGCGCCCAACTGACCCAGGCCATTGAATCCCAGGGGGTGCGCTTGGACGCCAGCCTGTATGCGCTGCGCCCCTGGCGGCAACGCTGCCTGGACCGGCTGGCCTATGGTTTGATGCGCCTGGGTTTGTTTTTGACCGGGCGCCGCTATTGATTTGATAGCTGCTTACGCATATTCTATGCGGGCTAGTGGCCAAAAACATTACTAAGCAAAGACTGGTACCATTGTGCCATGCTAATGAAAAAACAGAGCACCATGAACCCTACAGATGCCGACGAGGGAACCCCCGTTTCCGTCAAAATCCGCGAACGCCTGGCGGCTGCGCGCAAACGCTTCCACGCCAACGACAATATTGCAGAGTTCATTGAA
This sequence comes from Burkholderiales bacterium RIFCSPLOWO2_12_FULL_61_40, assembly GCA_001770935.1. GTDB lineage: Bacteria > Pseudomonadota > Gammaproteobacteria > Burkholderiales > Burkholderiaceae_C > Allorhodoferax. The sequence goes on from MESI01000102.1 coordinate 131,296, forward strand.
CCCGGCGAACTGGAAAAGCTGCTCGACGAAGTCGAAGAAAAGATGAAGGGCGTGCTCAGCAGCCTGGTGATCGACACCGAAAACGACCATAACACCGACAACACCGCCCGCCGCGTGGCCAAGATGTATGTCAATGAGGTGTTTCGCGGCCGCTACGTCACCGGCCCCAGTATCACCGAATTTCCCAATGTGGGGCACCTCAACGAGTTGATGATTGTGGGCCCCATCACCGTGCGCAGCGCCTGCAGCCACCATTTCTGCCCGGTGATCGGCAAGATCTGGATCGGCGTCATGCCCAATGAACACACCAACGTGATTGGCCTGTCCAAGTACGCCCGACTGGCGGAGTGGATCATGGGCCGACCCCAGATTCAGGAAGAGGCGGTCGTGCAATTGGCAGACCTGATTCAGGAAAAAACCCAACCCGACGGCCTGGCCATCGTCATGGAAGCCAGCCACTATTGCATGGCGTGGCGCGGAGTCAAGGACATGGACAGCAAAATGATCAATTCGGTCATGCGCGGCGTGTTCCTGAAAGACTCCAACTTGCGCCGCGAGTTCTTGTCCCTGATTCCCCGAAAGGTTTGACGCCATGTTGGTACGTTTGCTCTACGCCAGTCGCGCGGTGGACCCCCGTCCGGAAGCCATTGAGGCCATACTGGCCCAGTCCCGTCAGTACAACCCCACCTGTGGCATCACCGGCATTCTTTGTTACGGCGGTGGCATTTTCCTGCAGGCCATTGAAGGCGGACGCATGGCGGTGAGCGAGCTGTACGGTCATATCCAGAAAGATGTGCGCCACAAGGACGTGGTACTGCTGCACTACGAAGAAATTGCCGAACGCCGTTTCGGGGGCTGGACCATGGGGCAGGTCAATATGTCCAAGATCAATACCAATATTTTGCTCAAATATTCGGAAAAACCCGAATTGAACCCCTATTTGGTCTCCGGTTCCGTTTCTCTGGCCTTGCTGGAAGAACTGATGGCCACCGCATCCATCATCGGACGCGCCTGAACGCCTAGCGCATGCCGGCGTCCGCCCTGGTTCTGGTGGTCTTTGCCGGATTGATTCACGCCAGTTGGAACATCGCGGCCAAGAAAGCCGGTGGTGACGCGCGTTTTGCCTGTTTCACCGCTTTGGTGATGATGGTGTTTTGGGCCCCCGTGGGGCTGTGGTTGGGCTGGCGCCAATTGCCCTCCTGGGGATGGGATGCCTGGACCCTGATTGTGCTCAGCGGTGTACTGCATGTGGTGTATTACGTCGTGCTCTTGCGGGGCTACCGCAAGGCAGATCTGACGGTGGTCTACCCCTTGGCAAGGGGCTCCGGCCCGCTATTGGCCTCCCTGGGCGCGATCGTTCTCTTGGGTGAACACATCTCGGCCTGGGGGTGGGGCGGGGTGCTGGGCGTTGTCTTGGGCGTATTTCTGATTGCCGGTGGCCCGGGGCTGCTGCGCCGGGCACATGACGTCACACAGCGCCGCCGAATCCACGCAGGCCTGCGCTATGGCTTGGCGACGGGGGTGCTGATCGCCAGTTACACCGTGGTCGATGGCTACGCGGTCAAGGTGATGTTGCTGTCGCCGATTTTGGTGGACTATTTCGGCAATTTTGTGCGTCTGGTATTTTTGCTGCCGCCTTTGCTGCGCGACCGTCCTGCCGCGCGGCGTCTGTGGGGACTGCAATGGAAATATGCCTTGCTGGTGGGTATCGTCAGTCCCGTCTCCTACGTGCTGGTGCTGTACGCGGTGCAAGTGGCTCCTTTGAGCCATGTGGCTCCGGCGCGCGAGGTGTCCATGTTGTTTGCAGCCCTGCTGGGCGGCCATTTGCTGGGCGAGGGTGACCGCGTGGGGCGCTTTCTGGGCGCCGCACTCATTGGGGTGGGTGTGATGGCCTTGGCCCATGGGTAGTTGGGTATGACGCTGCTGGTTGGCTGTGATTTCAGCAGCAGCCCCACCCGGCGCAAGCAGATTGTGCTGGCCTATGGCGGCTTGCGCAGCGGGCGCGTGGTGTTGTCGCGTTTGGAGCGGCTGGATTCACTGCAGGCGTTTTCTGCGTGGTTGCACCAGGCCCCAAGCTGGATCGGCGGCTTTGATATGCCTTTTGGCCTGCCCCGTACATTGGTGGAAGCCTTGGGCTGGCCGTTGGAGTGGGAGGCCTGCATGCGGCATTACGCGTCGCTCAGCCGGGCAGACATCCGTGCCTGCTTTGCCGCCTATTGCGATGCACGGCCTGTGGGGGGCAAATTTGCGCACCGCGCCACCGACTTGGTTGCGGGCTCCAGTTCGTCCATGAAATGGGTGAATCCCCCGGTGGCCTACATGCTGCATGCGGGTGTTCCGCTGCTGCTGGAAGCCGGTGTTCGCCTGCCTGGTTTGCATAACGGCAGCGTTCCGCTTGGGGTGGTGGCGCATGAGCGGGTGGCACTGGAGGCGTATCCAGGTATGTTGGCGCGTGAGGTGTTGGGGGGCCGAAGCTACAAAAGTGACGACAAGGCCAAACAAACCAGTGCGCGACTCATTGCACGCAAAGACCTGGTCACGGCGCTGGAGATGGGCGCCACACGCCTGCAACTCCACCTCACGTTAACCCACGCACAGCGTGATGCACTGGTGGAGGATGCCACGGGGGACGCGTTGGACGCGGTGCTGTGCCTGATGCAGGTGGCCTGGGGCCTGGCACAACACTTGCAAGGCGCACCACGGTTCGGACTGCCGCTGGAGATGGACCCTTTGGAGGGGTGGATTCTCAGCGCCTAAAAAAATCTGCCTTAGGCAGCGCGATCAATCACCGACTCTTCAATTTTGGCGGCGAGTTGCGAGACGGCCATGGCTGCCGGGCAACCCGGAGTGCTTTGCATCATCAACTGGCGGCGCATGATGGCCTGGCGTACGGCCTGGTCCACAGGAATGTCACCCATATGGATCAGCCGCACGGGTCTGCCAGGCTCGGAGGTGACAAAACGATCCAGCACCTGTTGCAACTGGGTCGTAATGGCCCGGCCGTCACCCAGGCGCGCGGTCTGGTTGATCACCATGCGGATGTTCTGGCGCTTTTGTTGCCCCACCAGCACCTTGATGGTGGCGTAGGCGTCGGTGAGCGACGTGGGTTCCGGGGTGGCGACCACAATGACTTCGGAGGCCAAAGAAACCGCAAAAAGCACCACGTCAGAGATGCCCGCACCGGTGTCCAGCAGCACGACGTCGTAGTGGGGAATCAGTCCGCTGATGATGCGCAAGAAATCATCACGCACCTCGGTTGTTAAGCGGGAATATTCCACCATGCCCGAGCCTGCAAGCAGCACGGAAAATCCACCGGGGGCCCTGACAATGGCTTCCTCAAGTTTGGCTTTGCCGGTGAAGACATCGTGCAAAGTGACTTTGGGGTACAGATTGAGCACCACGTCCAGATTGGCCAGTCCCAGATCGGCGTCCAATACGAGCACGCGGTGGCCGCGTTTGGCCAGGGCTGCAGCGAGGTTGGCCGACACAAAGGTTTTGCCGACGCCCCCTTTGCCACTGGTAACGGCAATGACTTTCCCCAGGGGTTTGATCGGAACGGAAGTACTGGACTGGTTGGCTCCAGGTGGATTCAACACATCAGACATCAATTGACCCTCTGCATGGTGGCATTGGCCGACCCGGCCGCCCCTTCGGTAGAAACATTTTCGATCCAGGCTGGCTCGCCCAGCGCAAGATGGCCAAACAGAAGATTCTTTTCTTCTGCGCTCACATAAATCGCCTGCTGCTCATCCAGGAAGACACAGTTGCGGCCTTCGGTTTTTGCGCGGTAGAGTTGCACATCGGCACGTTCGGTCCACAGGGCTGCGGTTGAGCGAATCCACTCGGGTGCATAGGCGCCGCCCACACTGACCGTGACCTGGATGATCACGCCAGGCGCAATCTGGATGGCCAGGGATTCGACCGTGTGCCGGATGCGTTCGGCCACCATGGCACCATACGAGGTCTGGCAGTTCGGCAAAATGATTGCAAACTCTTCACCACCATACCGTGCCACCGTATCCATGGGGCGAATGCATTTGGCCAGGGTTCTGGCAACGGCCTGCAGCACCAAATCGCCGGCCTGGTGGCCGTGGGTGTCATTGACCTTTTTGAAATGGTCGATGTCAAGCATCAACAGCAGTGCCGGTTCGCCAGAGCGTGCTACAACGTCAATGACGCGGTCTTGTACCGTGCGGAAATGCCGCCGGTTGGCCAACCCCGTCAGGGGGTCTTTGAGTGAAAGTTCGCACAGGCCGTCAATGACCCCTTGCAGGTAATCCGTCGCAGATTTTTCCGGGGATGGGAGGGTGATGGCCATTTCCCGATCCAGCAGCGCGCGTGCACCATCCAACTGCAATTGTTGCAATTCAATGTGGGATGCGGATGTTTTGGAAGCCACTGTTTATATCAAGAATGAGCGGGTAAAGTCTAACAGGAAGCACCTCCATATTGGCACGCAAGGGCGGTCTGTTGCGCGGGCAATTGGCAGGTTTTTGAGGGGTATATCTCGTGATAAATGCACCGGCAACGTTATCACTCACTGGCGGCGTGTTGCTGTCCGCAAACCGTGCAACTTGGGTTGCGAGGCGCACGCACCTCGGTCCACTCCATGCCGCGGCCATCCAGCATCAGGAGCCGTCCGGCCAGACTTCTGCCAACACCGGTTAAAAGCTTAAGCGCCTCGGCAGCCTGCATGGCACCAATGATGCCCACCAGGGGCGCAAAGACACCCATGGTAGAGCAGCGTGCCTCCTCAAATCCGGCATCTTCAGGGAATACACAGGCGTAGCATGGTGATACCGGGTTGCGCGGATCGTAGACGCTGATTTGTCCGTCAAATTGGATGGCTGCGCCCGACACCAGCGGTTTTTGATGGCGCACACATGCGGCGTTGACGGCATGCCGGGTTTTGAAGTTGTCACAACAGTCCAGAACCACGTCGGCCTGTGCCACCCACTGGTCCAGCCATTGTGCGTCTGCACGCAGGGCATGGGCCGTGACTTGCAGCAGGGGATTGAGCGCTTGCAGGGTGCACGCGGCAGAGTCGACCTTGGGGGTTCCCACGCTGGCCGTGGTGTGGGCAATTTGCCGTTGCAAGTTGGTCAGGTCGACTGTGTCGTGGTCCGCCAGGGTGATGTGCCCGACACCGGCGCAGGCCAGGTACATGGCGGCGGGCGAACCCAAGCCACCCGCACCAATCACCAGTGCATGCCCCTGCAAAATACGCGTCTGCCCCTCAATGCCAATGTCATCGAGCAAGATGTGACGCGAATAGCGCAGCAGTTCGTCGTCCTGCATGGGCGTCTAATTGTCTTTTTTCTCTTCCTTGCGTTCCACAAGGGTTTTGCTCACCAGAACCGGATGGCCCTTGAGGCGGTTGATGGCTTGCGCCAACTGGAAGTCCTTGTCGGATCCGAATTCGGGCGGACGGCGTTCTGCCACCGGTTTGCGTGATTCTTCTTCCAGCCGCTTGATGGCGTCTTCCCGTGCTTTTTCGCGCGCTTCGTCTTTTATCTCTTCGCCTTGGCCGCTGCCCAGGTGTTTTTCCAGGTCTGCTTCCCGCATCCGCAGTGCCGCGTAGGGACTGCCTTCCGCGGTGTCGTCCAACATCACGTCAGGCACGATGCCCTTGGCCTGGATGGATTTTCCGCTGGGGGTGTAGTAGCGTGAGGTGGTGATCTTCAGACCGGTGTCTGGCCCCAGGGGGCGGAAGGTTTGCACCGAGCCTTTGCCAAAGGTCTGGCTACCCATGATGGTGGCGCGTTTGTGGTCTTGCAGGGCGCCAGCCACAATTTCACTGGCGGAGGCCGAGCCCTCATTGACCAGCACGATCAGCGGCACTTTTTTCAACCCGGAGGGCAGGGACTTGAGCGGGTCTGTTCCGCTGCGTCCCAGGTAGTCTTTTACCGTGGCTTTCAAAATCTGCTTGCTCTCGGGGGTCTGGCCGTTGGTGGACACCACGGTGACGTTTTCGGGCAAGAAGGTGGCAGACACGGCCACGGCCGCATTGAGCAGGCCGCCCGGGTCATTGCGCAGGTCCAGCACCAAGCCCCTGATTTTGGGGTCTTGCTTGTAGACCTCGCCGAGCTTCCTGGCGAAGTCCTCAACGGTGCGCTCCTGGAACTGGCTGATGCGTATCCAGGCATAACCCGGCTCCACCACTTTGCCGCGCACCGATTGCTGCTTGATTTCTTCGCGCACGATGGTGACCGGGAAGGTGTGGTTCTCGTCCTTGCGGTAAATGGTGAGCAGAACCTTGGTGTTGGGCTCGCCACGCATGCGCTTGACGGCTTCGTTCAGCGATAGCCCTTTGACGGCCGTGTCGTCGATTTTGGTGATCAGGTCGTTGGTTTTGAGACCAGCGCGGAATGCCGGGGAGCCTTCGATGGGGGAGACCACCTTGACCAACCCTTCTTCCTGGGTGATCTCGATGCCCACTCCGACAAACTTGCCGGAGGTGCCTTCTTTGAACTCTTTGAACGACTTCTTGTCGAAATACTGGGAGTGTGGGTCCAGGCTGGACACCATGCCGGAGATGGCATCGGTGATCATTTTCTTTTCGTCGACCGGTTCTACATAGTCACTCTTGACCATGCCAAAAACGGCGGCGAGTTGCTGCAACTCTTCCAGCGGCAGTGGCGCCATGGTGCTGCGCGCAACTGTTTGAAGTGAAACCGTGGTCAATGCACCAGCGACAACGCCTACCGCAACCCAACCCGTAATTTTCAATTTGTGACCCATAGGTAATCCTCTATCACTTCAATATACACCTTGGAGGCGATGGCTGAACTTGAGTTTCCGCATTTGAGGGCACACAGGCCCTCTTTATAGCGTTGCAGAGAATCTTTACTTACGCTTTACCTTGGGAGGCTACCGCCGCAGCCGCTTTGGCCGCGGCTTCTGCGTCACCCAGGTAATAGTGGCGAATCGGTTGCAGCTGTGCATCCAGTTCGTAGACCAGCGGGATGCCGTTGGGGATGTTGAGGCCCACGATGTCATTGTCGGAAATTTTGTCCAGGTATTTGACCAGTGCCCGGATGGAGTTGCCGTGTGCGGCCACCAGAATGCGCTTGCCAGACAGAATGGCGGGGGCCATGGATTCATTCCAGAAGGGCAGCACGCGCTCGACCGTGTCTTTGAGGCATTCGGTCAATGGAATTTGTTCTGGCTTCAGAGCGGCGTAGCGCAGGTCATTGCGCTCACAACGCGGGTCAGAGGATTCCAGGGCAGGGGGCGGGGTGTCATAGCTGCGGCGCCACACCAGCACCTGGGCATCGCCGTATTTGCGTGCGGTATCGGCTTTGTCCAGGCCCTGCAAGGCGCCGTAATGGCGTTCGTTCAGGCGCCAGGAATGCTCCACCGGCAGCCAGGTGCGGTCCATCTCGTCCAGGCAGTGCCACAGCGTGCGGGTGGCCCGTTTGAGGACACTGGTGTAGGCCACATCAAATTCGTAGCCATCGGCCTTGAGCAGCCGCCCGGAGTTTTTGGCTTGTTCAATGCCGGTGGGGGTCAGGTCCACATCGGTCCAGCCGGTAAAGCGGTTTTCAAGATTCCAGGTGGATTCGCCGTGGCGAACGAGAACAAGTTTGTACATGGTGCGTGGATCAAAGCAGGCAAGGGAGCCGCGGACTTCGGCGGCAATCGGATCTCCATTCTAAAATGGCGGGCTGGCTTTTACGTAATGGTCGGGTAACTAACAAGGAACAAAGTGAAATTTATTCTCGATAACTGGATGTTGATCTCGATTGCGGTGGTGTCCGGGGTGCTGCTTTTAATGCCGGTGATTCAGGGCGCAGCAACGGCCGGTTTGAGCCCTGCCGGTGCAGTGCAGTTGATCAACCGTGAAAAAGCCGTGGTGATTGATATTTGTGAACCCGCTGAGTTTGCGGCAGGCCATTTGGGGGGAGCCAAGAACATTCCCTTGGGTGAACTGGAGGCCAAACTGGGTGCGGCAGTTAAGAACAAAGCATTACCCCTGATTTTGGTGTGCCAGTCGGGTGCACGCTCCGCCCGTGCTGTGGCCATTGCCAAGAAACTCGGCTACGTGCAGGCCCAATCTCTGGGGGGCGGGCTCTCCGCCTGGAAAGCGGCTAACCTCCCGGTTGAAAAGGCCTGATCATTTCTCCCATTTGCCGTTAAAGGTTGTCTTTCATGCAAGCTGTCAAGATGTACACCACCGCTGTCTGCCCCTATTGTGTGCAGGCCAAGCGCATTCTCAAATCCAAAGGCGTGGAGTACATCGAAGAAGTGCGCGTGGATGCCAACCCCGAAGAGCGTGTGAAAATGATGGAGGTCACAGGCCGACGCACCGTACCCCAGATTTTTATCGGGCTCACCCACGTGGGTGGTTGCGACGACCTGATGGCACTGGACAGCCAGGGTGGTTTGGTGCCTTTGCTCCATACGGTGTAAAAGCTGCTGGCGTGCGGCGGCCCGAAGGGCTCGGCCTGACATAATTCCCGGTTGACGAATTTTCGTTGTGTTCACCCGTCTGGCGGTTTTGGGCGGGGTTTTTGCTTACTTTGAAAGAATTTTTCCATGGCTGATCAAGCTCCCGTATTCCAGATTCAACGCGTTTACCTGAAGGAGGCTTCCCTGGAGCAGCCCAATTCTCCAGGCATCTTGCTGGAGCAGGAAAACCCTTCGGTAGATATCCAGCTGGGCGTGGAAGCGACGCCTGTGGCCGAAGGCATTTTTGAGGTGTGCGTGACCGCCACGGTGCAGACCAAGATCAAGGACAAGACGGTATTTTTGGTCGAAGCCAAACAAGCCGGCATTTTTGAAATCCGCAACGTGCCGCAAGAGCAACTCGCCCAGATCATGGGGATTGCCTGCCCGCAAATTGTGTACCCCTACCTGCGTGGCAATGTGGCTGATCTGATCCAGCGCGGCGGTTTCCCGCCTGTGCATTTGTCGGAAATCAACTTCCAGGCCATGTACGAGCAGCAGCAGGCCGAAGCTGCAGGCGCCGCAAGCACCAGCCTGCCGCAGTAAATTTTTAAGCCTTTTATGCCTCTAGCCCGCGTATTCATTGCGTAAGCAGCTATGAAAATAATAGTACTTGGAGCGGGCGCCTGGGGCACCGCGCTGGCGGTTAGCGCCAGTAGCAACCCCCAGGCACAGCACCAGGTCACGCTATGGGCGCGCAATTCGGAGCAGGCGAGTGCCATGTCGCTGCAGCGCGAAAACAGGCGCTATCTGCCGGGTATTTTTTTTCCACCGAACCTGCATATCACCTCGCAAAGCGGGTCTGCGCTGGCCTCTTTGGCGGAACAGCACGATGTGGTCATCGTGGCTTCCCCCATGGCAGGGCTGCGCGGTTTATTGGGTGAACTGGGCCTCCTCTCGGTTCCTGTAGCCTGGCTGTGCAAGGGCTTTGAGGCGGGTATCGGTGATTGCCCCGGCCTGTTGGGCCATGAGGTGCAGGCGCAGGTGGCGCCAGGTTTGACGGCGGGGGTGCTCAGCGGCCCCAGTTTTGCCCAAGAGGTGGCGCAGGGCCAGCCGACCGCCCTGGTGGCCGCCAGTGTGCACGCGTCGGTGCGTGATGCCCTGGTGCATGCCTTTCACAGCCCCACTTTGCGCGTGTACGCCAATGACGATGTGGTGGGCGTGGAGGTGGGCGGGGCCGTTAAAAATGTGCTGGCCATTGCCACGGGTCTGTGTGATGGCCTGCAATTGGGGTTGAATGCCCGCGCCGCGCTCATCACACGGGGTTTGGCAGAGATGACGCGTTTGGGGCTGGCCCTGGGCGCCCGGGCGGAAACCTTCATGGGCCTGAGCGGGTTGGGCGACCTGGTGCTCACCGCCACCGGTGACCTGTCGCGCAACCGGCGTGTCGGGCTGGCACTGGCGCAAGGCAAGACACTGCAGCAGGCGGTGAACGATTTGGGCCATGTGGCCGAAGGCGTGTACTGCGCCCGCACCGTGGTGCAGCGCGCCCACAGTCTGGGCGTGGAAATGCCGATCGCCCAAAGTGTGGTGGATTTGCTGGACGGCCGCGTTCAACCGGCGCAGGCCGTCGCCACCCTGATGGGGCGCGAACCGGCCGCCGAGGGCAGCTAAACCGCGCCCCGACCGCGCAACACGTCAGCCTTTGGCCACTTTGGCCGCGATGTGGGCCAGGGCCTCTTCCACCTGGTCGACCAGAATCAGGCAAAGCTCCCCGGCCTGAAGTTTGTCCATGGCGGTGTTAATCGCCAAAAATTCGCCACGGATTTCCGTGAAGCTGGTGGTGCGGCGCGCCTGGGCCAGGCCTTCGCGTAAGAGCGCAATGACCTCGCCGTCCTGGCGGCCACGCTGGCACTGGTCTTCAAACAAAACGACCTCGTCAAAAGCGTCGCCCAGAATCTGGGTTTGCTGGCGTATGTCCTGGTCGCGCCGGTCGCCCGCTCCGCTGATGACCACCGAGCGACGCGTGGCAGGCATACCCTCCACTGCGCTGACCAGGGCCACCATGGCGTCCGGGTTGTGGCCGTAGTCTGCGATCACGGTGGCGCCCCGGTGCTGGAACAGGTTAAAACGCCCCTGCGCGTTGTCGTTGGCGTTGGAAAAGCCGGTCAGCCCGCGGCGAATGGTGGTCCAGTCCACCCCCAGCGCCCAGGCGGCTGCCAAGGCAGCCATCACGTTTTCCACCTGGAAGCTGATGACTCCGCCCAGGGTCACCGGGATGTCGGCGAGCGCGATGGCTTGCTGCACGTCGCCTTTCACGGCCATCAGGTGGCCCTGGTCCACGTACACCACCGCATGGCCCTGCGCACGGTGCGTGGCAATCACCGGGTGAAATTTGTCGCGTGCAAAAAATGTGACCGCTCCTTTGCATTTGCCCGCCATGGCGGCCACGATGGGGTCGGCGGCATTGAGCACCGCTGTGCCCGAGGCCGCCACGTTCTGAACGATCACCCGCTTGAGGACTGCCAGTTCATTGACCGTGGTGATGTAGTTCAGGCCCAGGTGGTCGCCGCTGCCCACATTGGTGACCACGGCCACGTCGCAGCGGTCAAAGGCCAGGCCCTCGCGCAACACGCCACCGCGGGCGGTTTCCAGCACGGCTGCGTCGACATCGGGATGCAGCAGCACGCTGCGGGCACTCTTGGGGCCGCTGCAGTCGCCGGTGTCAATACAGTCACCCCCAACATACACACCATCGGTGTTGGTCATGCCGACGCACATGCCGTTTTGTGCCAGCAGGTGAGAAATCAGACGCACCGTGGTGGTTTTTCCGTTGGTGCCGGTCACGGCCACGATGGGGATGCGGCCGTCTTGTCCGCTCTTGAACATGCTCGAAATAATGGCTTCGCCGACGGCCCGGCCCTTGCCAAAAGAGGGTGTCAGGTGCATGCGCAGGCCCGGCGCGGCGTTGACCTCGACGATGCCGCCGCCCTGGTCTTCGATGGGGCGCAGAATGCTGTCGCACACCACGTCCACGCCACACACGTCCAGACCCACCATGTGCGCAGCTGCAATGGCGCGGGCTGCGACCTCGGGATGCACGTCGTCGGTCACGTCGGTGGCCGAGCCACCGGTGGACAGGTTGGCGTTGTTGCGCAGATTGACGCGCTGCCCTGGTGCGGGAATGGATTCTGCGGTGAATCCCTGGGTCGCCAGGCAGGCGCGGGCGATGTCGTCAAAGCGGATTTTGGTCAGCGAGGTGGCGTGGCCTGCGCCGCGTTTGGGGTCCAGGTTCACCTGATCCACCAGTTCGGTGATGGTGTGGACGCCATCGCCCAGCACTTTGGGCGGGTCACGGCGCGCGGCAGCCACCATTTTGTCGCCCACCACCAGCAGGCGGAAATCGTTGCCCGGCATGTACCGTTCCACCAGAATATCGTCACGAAATTCGGAAGCGGCGGCAAATGCCGTGACCAATTGTTCCTGGGTCGTGATGTTGACCGTGACGCCTTTGCCCTGGTTGCCGTCGTTGGGTTTGACTACGACGGGCAGGCCGATCTCCAGTGCGGCCCGCCAGGCGTCGTCTGCATCGGTGACCGCCCGTCCGTTGGGAACGGGCACGCCGGCGGCGGCCAGCAGCTTTTTGGTGAGGTCCTTGTCCTGCGCAATGGCCTCTGAAATGGCGCTGGTGATGTCCATTTCGGCGGCCTGAATGCGCCGTTGTTGGCTGCCCCAGCCCAGGCGCACCATGCTGCCCTCCGTCATGCGGCTGAACGGAATGTTGCGTGCCACGGCCGCATCCACGATGGATCCGGTGCTGGGCCCTAAGCGCACGTCTTCGTCCAACTCGCGCAACTGCGCCAGGGCATGTGCCAAATCAAACGCTGTGTCTTCCAGCGCCGACTGGCACAGGGATTGGGCCAACTCCAGGGCCAGGCGGCCTACCTCTTCTTCGCTGTACTCCACCACCACCTGGTACACCTGGGCCTCTACTGTGGGGGTGGTACAGCTGAATGTGACGGGACAGCCCGCTTGCGCCTGCAGCCCCAAGGCGGCCAATTCCAGTACGCGGGCCATGGGAATGGTGTCGTCGTGGCCGGTGGGTTGGAACGGGCTGATCTCGGGAAAGCGTGCCCGCAGGCGCGTCTCGAATCCGGCAATTTTCCCGACGGAGCATTCCTGCGTGCTGCATGCCACCACGGACTGGATGGCCGTGTGGTGGCTCCACAGGTTGGGGCCGCGCAGGGCTCTGATGCGTGTAACTTCCATGGTCTGCTCAGTAAGGGGTTTTTTTGTGGTTGGACTCGAAGGTGTGAAGGCCCGCAGCGATCAATTCTGGTGATATATCCAGCGCCCAGGCGGCGGCCACGGCGGCCATCACCATTTCTGGCTGTGCTGCTTTGGCCGGCTTGAGCGACGCCAGGGGCAGCAAGGGCGTTTCCTGCGGACCCTGGGCCAACACGATGGCGCCGTTGCGAATAAACACCACGCGCTCCCCCGCACTGCGGTGCTGCGCCACGGTGGTTTGGTCCGGGTCCAGGCTGTAGAAAATCACCTTGCCGTCGCAAAGTGCTGCCATTTCCACCACCTGGGGGTCCGCTGCATTGAGCACGGCAGTGCCACTGGGCAGCACCACGTCCACCTGGGTACGGGCCACTTTGTAGGTCTGCTCCGCATCCAGAATGTCGAAGTGGGCCAGGGGGGCTTCCCAGTTGGCGTCGGTGACAATGCCGACCGAACATTTGTCGTAGGCCAGGCCTTCGCCCAGAATCATCTGGCTGGAGTTCTCGAACACGGCGGCCTGCACGGAGCGGTTGATCAAAATGCGCTGGCCAGCTTCCCAATGCGCGCAGTCGCTGGCGACGACCCGCCGACCGTCCAGGTACAGCCCTTCGCTGCAGGCCAGGCCCACATGTTTGCCACTGATGTGGACCAGCCAGGCCACCAGACGCGCGATGCGGCCGGTGTTTTGGGTGCCGGTGACGCCAATGATGGGAATACGGCCGTCTTTTTCTGTCCCGAACAAATGCTCAACGATGGCTTTTCCTACGGGGCGGCCATCGCCTTCGGCGGGTTTGATATGGGCAAGCAGGCCTGGGCTGGCATTGACCTCAATGACTGCCCCGCGCTGGCTCTTCATGGGGCGGGAAACGTCCTCCAGCACCATATCGACCCCAGCGATATCCAACCCGACGATGCGTGCTGCCAGTGCGGCCACGGCGGCTACGGTCGGGTGCACGGTGTCGCTGACATCAAAAGCGACATTGCCATTGCGCTGGATCAGCACCCGCTGGCCCTTGGCCGGGGTGGACTCGGGAGTCAGCCCTACGCGTTCCAGTTCCAGGAGAATTTCAGCACTTTCGCTGGGGGTGACCTTGTTCAGTGGCGCCTCTTCACCGCTACCGCGACGTGGATCAATGTTGATTTGCAAATCTGCCAGCGCATTGATGTTGGAGATTCCATCACCCACGACCCAGCAGGTCTCACCACGGGCTGCCGCCACCACGCGTTTGCCAACCACCAGCAAGCGGTGCTCATTGCCGGGGATAAACCGTTCCACGATGACGCTGCCGCCGCCCTTGCGGTGGGCCAGTTGAAATGCGGCGTGCACATCTGCCTGCGTGCACAAATCCAAAGACACGCCACGCCCGTGGTTGCCGTCGTAGGGTTTGACAGCAACGGGCAGGCCGATGTCCAGGGCTGCGGTCCAGGCATCGTCGGCATTTTTCACCAGTTGGCCCTCGGGCACCGGTACACCGCAGGACCGCAGCAAGGACTTGGTCAGGTCCTTGTCGCAGGCAATTTCCTCGGCTATGGCCGATGTCTGGTCGGTTTCGGCGGTCCAGATGCGGCGCTGGGCAATACCGTACCCCAGTTGGACCAGGTTCCCGTCGGTCAGGCGAATGGAGGGAATACGCCGGTCGGTGGCCGCATCGACGATGTGGGCGGTACTGGGGCCCAGACACAGCGAATCGACGTCATCGCGCAACCGGGCTACAGTGGCATCCAGGTCGTAAGGCGTGTTGTTGATGGCGGCCATGACCACATCGCGCGCTGCCGTCAATGCCGCACGGCCTACCGTCTCCTGCCGCGTGCGAAACGCAATTTTGTAGACGCCGCGTTGGGAGGTCTGGCGAGCCTTGCCAAAACCGGTGCGCATGCCGGCCAGGTTTTGCAGCTCCAGCGTGACGTGTTCCATGATGTGGGCCGCCCAGGTGCCTTCGCGCACCCGCTGCAAAAACCCGCCCCGCACGCCGGGGCTGCAATGGTGTTCGATCAATCCTGGCAACCAGGCCGTCAACCGCTCGTAAAATCCGGGGAGGGTGTTGGAGGGAAAGTCTTCCAGTTCACCAATGTCAACCCAGGCTTCAATGACCGGGCGATACGTCCAGATGTTGGGGCCACGAAGGTGTGTCACCCGAAGAATTTCAATGTTTTTCTTGGTCGTCATGGCTGGTCGTGAATGATGCAGTCCACCGTTGTTGCGCTGCATGCGTTGTGTATTCTCGCTTGCCACTGGCACAGGGCTTGTAAGCGCGGTGAGCGGGCGTAGTATGGCTAGGTTAAGTCTGACGCAATCTCAGGGTGCTGCACTTCGGTGCTTCGTGCCGCCGGTGCTAAAAAGTAATTTCATAAAAATCTGCCGTTCTAAATGACTATTGAAACCTCTGTGGCTGCGGTCTTGCCGGGTGAACTCACTTCCTTGTGGCAAGACCAGGTGCATGCACAACTGCACCCGAATGAAAACGTTTTAGCGACACTGGAGGTTGACCTGGACACCCGCTTGCACTTTGTGAAAGGTGTCATCGTGGTCACCAATGAACGGCTGCTCAGTTGTGCCGAGGGGCAATCCACCTGGCAGCAATGGGCCTATCAGAAAGGCATGGCCTTACACCACCATGACCATGCCGGGGTGGGGCATCTGGACCTGTTGGATGAGCACGGCTTACAGGCCACCTGGCGCTTCACGCTGGGGCAAAACCTGCATGCCATCCGCCTGGTCGATCATTTTGGCGCCCAACTGCAAAGCCATGTGTCTGGCCGCCCTTTGGCGCCAGCCCTGAAAAATAGCTGCCCTACCTGCAAGGCCGCGCTGGAGCCTGAGCAGGAAGAGTGTCCTATTTGCACCAAGGTGATCCATACACCTCCGTCGACCTGGACGCTGTTTCGGTTGTGGCGCTTTGCCAAACCCTACCGTGGGCAATTGTTGCTGGGGTTTGTACTCATGCTCTTGGGCACTGCGGCCAGCCAGGTGCCGCCCTACCTCACTATTCCCTTGGTGGACCAGGTTTTGATACCTTTTCAGAACGGGCAACACATCGAGCCCGGCACCATTGCCTGGTACCTCTCGGGTTTGCTGGCGTCCGGTGTGTTGGCCTGGGGCTTGAGTTGGGCCAAAACCTACATTCTGGCCTTGGTTTCCGAACGCATTGCGGCCGATTTGCGCACCACCACCTACGAGCATTTGCTGCGCTTGTCGCTGGAGTACTTTGGCGGCAAACGCACCGGAGATCTGCTGTCGCGCGTGGGCAGCGAGAGTGACCGCATTGCGGTGTATCTGTCGCTGCACCTGACCGACTTTGCCAGCGATGTGGTCATGATTGTGATGACGGCTGTGATCCTGTTTTCCATGAACCCGTACCTGGCCCTGATTACGTTAGTGCCTTTGCCGTTCATTGCCTGGATGATCCATTTTGTGCGTTACCGGCTGCGCACGGGCTTCGAAAAAATCGACCGGGTGTGGGGCGAGGTGACCAATGTGCTGGCCGACACCATTCCCGGCATCCGGGTGGTCAAGGCCTTTGCCCAGGAGCAACGCGAGGCCAAGCGCTTTCGCGAAGCCAACAAACACAATTTGCTGGTTAACGACCGTATCAACAAAATCTGGTCGCTGTTTTCGCCCAGTGTCTCCCTGCTGACCGAGATGGGATTGTTGGTGGTGTGGGGTTTCGGCATCTGGCAGGTGGCCCATGGCCAGATCACGGTGGGCATGTTGCTGGCGGCCATTGCCTACATCGGCCGTTTTTACGGGCGACTGGACTCCATGAGCCGCATTGTGTCGGTCACGCAAAAGTCGGCGTCTGCCGCCAAGCGTATTTTTGACATCCTGGACCACGTCTCCAGCGTGCCCGAACCCGTGCAGCCGGTGCCGATGGGCAAGGTGCAGGGGCGCATTGAAGTGCGTGAAGTCGGTTTTCGCTACGGCAACCGGGAAGTTAACCGGGGCATCAGCCTGACCATTCAGCCCGGTGAAATGATTGGCCTGGTAGGCCACAGCGGCTCGGGCAAAAGCACTTTGGTGAACCTGATTTGCCGTTTTTACGACGTCTCCGAAGGGGCGATCCTGGTGGATGGCGTGGACATCCGTTCCTATGCCATTGCCGATTACCGGCAAAACATCGGCCTGGTGCTGCAGGAGCCCTTTCTGTTTTTCGGCACCATTGCCGAGAACATCGCCTACGGCAAGCCGCACACCACGCGTGCCGAGATCATTGCCGCAGCACGCGCGGCCCATGCCCACGAATTCATCCTGCGGTTGCCGCAAGGGTATGACTCCATGGTGGGGGAGCGCGGCCAGGGCCTGTCGGGTGGCGAGCGCCAGCGCATCTCGATTGCGCGGGCGCTGCTGATTGACCCGCGCATTTTGATTCTGGACGAAGCCACCTCGTCGGTGGATTCTGAAACCGAAAAAGAAATCCAGAAAGCCCTGGAAAACCTGGTGCAAGGCCGCACCACCATTGCCATTGCCCACCGCCTCTCCACTCTGCACCGGGCCGACCGCCTGGTGGTGCTGGACCGGGGGCGTGTGGTGGAAGAGGGCACGCACGATGCACTCATGGCCCAAGAGGGCGCTTACTTCAACCTCTACCAGGCGCAGGCGCGCAATATGGACGTGGATATGGATGCCAACAAGGAGGAAAGCCAATGAACGCCCCCAGCACTCCAAGCCCCGATGCGTCTGTTCCGGCCCCCGCGCTTGCTTCTGCCGACACCTTTGTACTGGAGCGCAATGCCTTTGGGAAACTGGTGCTGACCTCTGCACAGGGGGGGCGTTTTGAAGGCGTGGTGCCGGTGCGGGCTTTCCCGGTGCAATCGCCCCAGGACGGCATCGCCATCGTGAACCTGGAGGGGCGCGAAGTGGCCTGGGTGGATCAACTCGCCCAGCTGCCTGAGCCTGCCCGATCACTGATCCAGGAAGAACTGGCAACCCGTGAATTCATGCCCGTGATTGAAAAAATTGTGTCGGTGACCAGTTTCTCCACACCGTGCACCTGGACCGTGGAAACCGACCGTGGCCGCACCGAATTTGTGTTGCGCGGCGAAGAAGATATTCGCCGCGTGGGCGCAGACGGCGCCTTGCTGGTGGCGGACTCCCACGGCATCCAGTTCCTGATTCGCGACCCTATGGAATTGAACACGGCCAGCCGCAAAATTCTGGACCGGTTTTTGTAGCCCTTTCGGGTGCAAGTGGGGGAATGCTTATTTGATGTACTGCCGTTGGATGGCGTCGATCTTTCCCTCGCGGCGCAGTTTGTCGATGGCCGCTTGCAGGCCTTTCACCAGAGCGGCATCTGAGTTGAGGTTGAGCGCAAAGTAGTAAGCGCCGCCGTCGGTCAGCTTCATCAGCTTGCTGACGGTGCTTGGCGCAATACCGGCATTGCGCAGGTTCCAGGCCATGCCAACTTCCGTGTCGACCATCGCATCCACCGAGCCGTTGGTCAGCGTCCTCAATACGTCGGCGTTGGAGCTTTGCACCGTGAACGCCGAAGGTGGCACACCGACGGCCTCCAGATCCTGCTGGGCTGCTTCCTCGCGCACGACGCCGATACGGATTTTCGCAAGGTCCTTGAAGTCGCGCACGGACTGGGTTTGCGCGGTGTTGCCATAGACCCAGGTGGTGCGTGGCAAGATGGGGCCGACCCACAAAAATTCTTTTTCACGCGAGGGTTTGCGTGCGGTGGTGTAGACCACGGTATTGGGGACGTGGCTTGCGGTTTTGTAGGCCCGCGCCCAGGGAACGACCTGAAAAGTGCACTGCAACTTGGCAATGGCACAGGCTGCCCGCAGAATATCGGTGGAAATGCCCTTGACTTCCTTACCCTCTGCATAGTTGTAGGGTGGCCACTCCTCGGTGTAGGCCGCCAGTGGGGTGGCCCATGCGCAGGGCAGGGCGCACAGCCCGAACAGGGCACCAAGCCCCGCTTTTTTTCCACGAAGCAGTACGGTCACACCATCTCCAGCAAGAGGTATCCAAGAACAAAGGTCACGCGCACACCGCCTGGCGTCGCGAAGTGGCGGTCATAGTCGGCGGTCAACGCCTGTATTTCGCCGCGGGTCAAGGGCCGCTCACCCTGCGAGACGTCTCCGCCCGTGACCCCCATGGCGTGCAAACTGCGCAGCACCTCCAGGGCGCAGGCCTGGTCGTAATGGGACGTTGCCTGCTCCAGCCGTCGAATGCGTGCACCAGGAATGGCATTTGCGGCGCATTCCAATGCGTTCAGCGTGGGCAGGCGGCCTTTGGCCGGGTTGTGTGGGACAGCGGACCTGCGAGCGGCATGCAGCTCGCCCAGGGTGCCGTCCAGCATGATGCCAATGGCCATCCATCCGCCGGGGCGGCACATCTTCGCCACATGGGCGATGCCTTCAGAAAACGGCTGCAACCATTGCAGGGCGCTGCTGCTGACGACCAGATCAAAGGGCCGATCCGCCTGAAAAGAAGCCACATCGCCTTGTACAAACCGTGCACGCGGGTCGCTGGAAAACGCTTGACGGGCTTGGTGGAGCATGCCGGGCGCGATATCCACCCCCAGGAGGTCTGCTTCAGGCCAGCGGTGTCTGGCCAGGGCAAGCAAGCGCCCCGGCCCGCAACCGGCATCCAGAATGCTGCCTGCTTCGGCCGTTGCGGGAACCAGGTTCAACACCCGGTGGGCCACCTGGTCTTGCATGTTGGACACCGCGGTATAGGTGTTGGCGGCGGCGGAAAAACGCGCGCCGATGTTGTTGCCTGGACTGCGCTGCATAAAAAGCGGGCTTGGCGCGCTCAATTTTCAAAAGTGTGGCGGCAGATTGCCGTCACACTTCCAGGTTGTCAATCAGCCGGGTGGCCCCCAGCCTTGCCGCGGCCAGCACCACCAGGGCGTCACCCCCCTGGGGCGTCTGCAAGTCGGCTTGGCGGCGTACCGCGACATAGTCGGGCTTCCAGCCTGTGCTGTTGAGGGATTGCATGGCTTGCGCTTCCAGACGGGTGATGTCGCTGGGGGGCAGGGCTGTGTTGGCGCGCAGTGCATTGGCCACCGTGTCCAGCGTGGCCGAGAGTTGCACCGCCTGCTGGCGTTCTGCGGGGCTCAGGTAGCCGTTACGCGAGGACAGCGCCAGGCCGTCGGCGCTGCGCTGGGTTTCGCCGCCGACGATGTCAATGGGCAGGGCAAATTGCTTGACCATGTTGCGGATGACCATGAGCTGCTGGTAATCCTTCTTGCCAAACAGCGCCGTGCGCGCCTGGGTGCAGGCCAGCAGTTTCAGCACCACGGTGCACACGCCAATAAAAAAGCCGGGCCGGAAATGGCCTTCCAGAATGTCAGCCAATTCGCCGGGGGGGTGCACCTTGAAGGTTTGGGGCTGCGGGTACATCTCGGCCTCTTTGGGCGCAAACACCAGGTCACACCCGGCCGCCTCCAACTGCTCGCAGTCGGCATCCAGAGTGCGCGGGTAGGTGTCAAAGTCTTCGTGCGGCGCAAACTGCAGCCGGTTGACAAAAATCGTGGAGACGGTGATGTCGCCCAGCGGTTTGGCCTGGCGCACCAGTGCCAGGTGGCCGGCGTGCAGGTTGCCCATGGTGGGCACCACGGCGGGGTGGCGGTAGGCGTTGAGGTGGCTGCGCAAGTCAGCCAGGGTGTGGACAATTTTCATGGACGTGTGCGTGAAGTGTTTTTACCAGGGACACTGCGGAACCGGCTTTGCCGGGCCGCTGGTGTCGCCCCCTTGGGGGGAGGCGCCGCAGGCGCTTCGGGGGGAGCCATATCACCAGGCGTGCAAGGTGTCGTCGGGAAAGTGGCCAGCTTTGACGGCGGCCACATAGGCCTCAAAGGCACCGCGGATGCTGGAGGCGTCGTCCATGAAGTTGCGCACGAATTTGGGATTTTTGCCCAGATTCAGTCCCAGCATGTCGTGCATCACCAGCACCTGGCCCGCCGTGCCCTTGCCCGCCCCAATGCCGATGGTGGCGCAGTGGAGCAGCTCGTCCGTGAGCTCTTTGGACAGGGGTGCCGGCACCATTTCCAGCACCAGCATGCTGGCGCCCGCGTCTTGCAGCGCATGCGCCTGGTGCTTGAGCAAATCGGCGCTGACCTGGGTTTTGCCCTGCACCCGGTAGCCACCCAGCGAATGCACGGTCTGGGGGGTCAGCCCCAGATGCGCACACACCGGAATGCCGCGCTCCACCAGAAAGCGCACGGTGTCGGTGGTCCAGCCGCCGCCTTCGAGCTTGACCATGTGGGCGCCGGCCTGCATCAGCACCGACGCACTGCGAATCGCCTGTTCCTTGGACTCCTGGTAGGAGCCAAACGGGAGGTCGCTGATGAGCCAGGCCGTGGCCTGGGCGCGGCGCAGGCCGCGCGAGACCATTTCGGTGTGGTAGCGCATGTGCTCCAGCGAGACCCCCACGGTGGTGTGCAGGCCCTGGCAGACCATGCCCAGCGAGTCGCCGACCAGAATGCTCTCGATGCCCGCCGCATCGGCGACGGCCGCAAAGGTGGCGTCGTAGGCGGTGATCATGGTGATTTTTTCGCCCCGGGCCCGCATCTCCAGCAGGCGCGGCAGGCTGATGGGTTTGCGGCTGGGCATGGGCGATGCGGGTGGGAGCGTGCCGTAAGGAGTCGCGTGCAAGGCAGCGGTATTGCCGTTGGTATCCTGGGTCATGGGAGGGGGCTCCATAAAAAAGGTGCGGGATTCGGCCCGAATACTAACCAATATCGGTCGGGCTATCAGGTCGGAGAATAGGCCAGGCGCACATAGATGGGGGCAAAGGCCTCGGCCTGGGTGATTTCGACCAGGGTTTCCTTGGCCAGTTCCAGCAGGGCGATGAAAGTGACCACCAGCACCGGCGCACCGCTGGCGGCGTCAAACAGGTCTTCAAAGCCCACAAAACGCCGCCCCTGCAGTTTTCTCAGGACGATGCTCATGTGTTCGCGCACCGACAGTTCCTCACGGGTGATTTTGTGGTGCTGCACCAGCTTGGCGCGCTTGAGAATGGCGGCCCAGGCTTCCCTTAAATCATCCTGGCTGACGTCGGGGAAGCGCGGCTGGAGCGACTGCTCGATAAAAACCTCGGCCTTGAGGAAGTCGCGGCCGTACTGGGGCAGGGCGTTGAGCCGGGCGGCCGCCAGTTTCATCTGTTCGTATTCGATCAGGCGGCGCACCAGCTCGGCCCGCGGGTCTTCGGCTTCCTGTCCATCGGCGGTCTTCTTGGGCGGCAGCAGCATGCGTGATTTGATCTCGATCAGCATGGCCGCCATCAGCAGGTACTCGGCCGCCAACTCCAGGTTGCGCTTGCGGATTTGCTCCACATACACCAGATACTGCTTGGTGACGCTGAGCATCGGAATGTCCAGAATATTGAAATTCTGCTTGCGGATCAGGTACAGCAGCAGGTCCAGCGGGCCTTCAAAGGCTTCCAGAAACACTTCCAGCGCATCGGGCGGGATGTACAAATCCTGCGGCATGGCAAACAGGGGCTCGCCATACAGCCGCGCCACGGCGACGTGGTCGACCACGTCGGGCATGGCCGACAAGGCACCCAGCGCGGACGTGTCTGCGCCCGCGGCGTCAACTGGTTGTGTCATGAGGTTGCTATTAAAATAATAGCTGCTTGCGCACTATCTACGGGGGCTGGAGCCTTGTTTGGCTCTTATTTTCCGCTGGTTTGGTAGACGTAGGGTTTTTGGGGGACCTGACCCGCACGGATCTCTTTGATGGCATCGCGGTCCAGGGATTTGTCCCACAGCAGGGAACGGCCCTGGCGTTGCTGGGCTTCCAAGCCGGGCTTTGACACCTTGAGCTGGTCAATGAACTGGGTGGCTTCGGATTTGTAGTCGGGGCGGCGAAAAATATTCATGGAACTTACCTCTTTGCGCCATTTTAGCGGGCTGGCCGCCCCTTCGGTTCGCGCTATGCTTGGGACCACCATGACCTATTTTGAATTTTCCGAATCCGAAGTTGCCGCATTGGCCCAGTCTGACGTGGCACGCGCCCTGGCCGAAGACGTAGGCAGCGGCGACCTGACCGCCGCCTTGATTGACCCCACGCGCCGCACCCGTGCCCGCGTGCTCGCGCGTGAGGCCGCCGTGATTTGCGGTGCGCCCTGGGCCGAGGCCACCTTGCGCCAGCTTGACCCCAGTGCCACTTGGCGCTGGCAGGTGGCCGAGGGCCAGCGCTGTGCGCAAGACCAGGTGGTGCTGGAGATCGAAGGCCAGGCGCAGGCCCTGCTGACCGCCGAACGCACCGCCTTGAACTTTTTGCAACTCCTGAGCGCGGTCGCCAGCCAGACCGCAGTCTACGTGGATGCGGTGGCCGGTGTGCCGGGCAACCGCGCCCATATCGTGGATACCCGCAAGACATTGCCGGGTTTGCGCCTGGCGCAAAAATACGCGGTGCGCACCGGTGGCGGCACCAACCACCGCATCGGACTGTTTGACGCGGTGCTGATCAAAGAAAACCACATTGCCGCCGCCGGGGGCGTAAGCGCCGTGTTGCGCAGCGCCGCAGCGCTGGCGGGCCAGGCCAAGTTCATTGAAATTGAAGTGGAAACTCTGGCGCAATTGGACGAAGCGCTGGGCGCGGGGGCCAAGATGGTGCTGCTGGACAACATGGGGCTGGACCAGTTGCGCCAGGCGGTGCAGATGAATGCGGGCCGCGCGGTGCTGGAGGTCTCGGGCGGAGTGAATTTGGGCACCGTGCGCGACATTGCGGCCACCGGTGTGGATCGCATCTCGATTGGCGCCCTGACCAAAGACGTGAAGGCCACCGATTTTTCCATGCGCTTTGAGGAAATCTGAAAACTTGCGGGACAGACCGCAGTCCGCGTAGCGGGCCAGCGCTGTCCTCAACCGATTGAAGGATGTGCGTTTATGAGTTCCGTAATTGATGTGGAATACGAGCAGCCCGCCTGCGCCACCCGCCACGCCTGGGCGCGGGTGCCTGTGGAGCCCGGTCCCGCCGAGCGGCAGGCGCTGAAAGAAAAAATCACCCGCCTGCTGAAAGAAAAAAATGCGGTGATGGTGTCGCACTACTATGTGCACCCCGATTTGCAGGACCTGGCCGAGGCCACCGGGGGGCTGGTCAGCGATTCGCTGGAGATGGCCCGCTTTGGCCGTGACCATGCCGCCCAAACGCTGGTGGTGTCGGGCGTGAAATTCATGGGCGAGACCTCCAAAATTCTCTCGCCGCACAAAACCGTGCTCATGCCCGACCTGGACGCCACCTGTTCGCTGGACCTGGGATGCCCGATTGACGAGTTTTCTGCCTTCTGTGACGCCCACCCGGACCGCGCCGTGGTGGTCTATGCCAACACCAGCGCCCAGGTCAAAGCCCGCGCGGACTGGCTGGTGACCTCCAGCTGCGCGCTGGACATCGTGCGTGCCCTCAAAGAGCAGGGCCAAAAAATACTGTGGGCGCCCGACAAACACCTGGGCGGCTACATCCAGCGCGAGACCGGCGCCGACATGGTGTTCTGGGAAGGCGCGTGCATTGTGCATGACGAGTTCAAGGCCTTTGAGCTGGAGGCCCTGATGCAGGCGCATCCGCGCGCCAAGGTGCTGGTGCACCCCGAGTCGCCCAAGGACGTGGTGGCCCTGGCCGATGCGGTGGGCTCCACCTCCGCCATCCTCAAGGCCGCGCAAACCCTGGACGCCACCGAGTTCATCGTTGCCACCGACAACGGCATGTTGCACAAACTGCGCACCCTGAACCCCGGCAAGACCTTCATCGAGGCCCCCACGGCCGGCAACAGCGCCACCTGCAAGAGCTGCGCCCACTGCCCCTGGATGGCCATGAACGGCCTGGCCGGTGTGGCCCAGGTGCTGGAAACCGGGATGAACGAAATCCAGGTGGACCCGGCCCTGGGGCTGCGCGCTCGCCTGCCGATTGACCGCATGCTGGCGTTCACCGCCGCCCTGAAAAACGGCCAACCCACTGCGGGGCTGGTACCGCACCTCGGTGCCGCCTGATGGATGCGTATTCCGCGCTGATCGACTTCAGCGATCCCGCGCAGCCGCAGGGGCCACGGCTGCGCCATGCCTTTGGTGCCGCGCGCCAGACTCTGGTGGCACACCGGCTGGACCAGGTGCGCGGTGTGCTGGAAGCCGTACAAGCGGCCGCCCAACAAGGCTTGTGGTGCGTGGGTTACCTGCGCTATGAAGCCGCACCCGCCTTTGACGCGGCGCTGACCGTGCATGCCGCGACCGGCCCACTGGCCTGGTTTGCGGTGTATGACCAGGCGCTGCCCTGGCCGGACCCCGCAGACCTGGGCCATGCGTCCGCCGCAATGCCGCAGGACTGGAAGGTGGACTGGCAAGAACCCATGGCCCGCCCCGCTTTTGATGCGGCCATGGACGCCTTGCACCAAGCGATTGCCCAGGGCGAGCTGTACCAGGTCAACTTCACCGCTCAGATGTTGGGCCGCTTGTCGGGGGCCGCGGGTGTCGCAGGGGCGCGCTTGCTGTTTGCGGCGCTGCAGCGCGCACAGCCTGGCGGCTATTCGGCGTACCTGGACACGGGGGCCAACGGCCAATTGCTGTCGGTGTCGCCGGAGCTGTTTTTTGACTGGCACGCGGGGCGCCTGCTGGCCCGTCCCATGAAAGGCACGGCGCGCCGTGGCGCGACCGCCGAACAGGACGCCGCCCTGGCCGACACCCTGCGCACCTCGGCCAAAGAGCGCTCCGAGAACGTGATGATTGTGGACCTGCTGCGCAATGACCTCTCGCGCCTTGCCGAACCGCACAGCGTGCGGGTGCCGCGCCTGTTCCATGTGGAGGCGCTGCCTACCGTATGGCAAATGACCTCGGATGTGGAAGCACGTACCCGCGCCGATTGCTCCCTGGTCGATGTGTTCGCAGCCCTGTTTCCCTGCGGCTCGGTCACCGGCGCGCCCAAGGTGCGCGCCATGCAGATGATCCACGCCCTGGAGCCCCAGCCGCGGGGTGTGTACTGCGGTGCCCTTGGCATAGTGCAGCCGGGCGGGCGGGCTACCTTCAACGTGCCCATCCGCACCGTCACCTTGCAAGACACTGCGGCGCAGTGCGGCATCGGCAGTGGCATCACCGCCTATGCCGATGCACCTGGCGAGTGGCAGGAGTGGCTTTACAAACAGGCCTTTGTGCAGCGCGCCAGCAGCCCATTTTCGCTGCTGGAAACCTTGGCGCTGGTGGACGGCGTTGTGCGTGACGCCGACGCCCACCTGGCGCGCATGGCGCTGGCGGCCCGGCACTTTGGGACTGTGTGGGACGCAGCGCTGGTGCAGCAAACGCTAAGTGATCTGGCGCGCCAACACCCGCGAGGTGCATGGCGGGTGCGTCTCTTGTTATCACCCCAAGGACGGGCCATGGCCGAGGCCCATGCGCTGGATCCATCCCCGGGCCGGGTTCGGTTGCAACTGGCCGAACGTGCCTTGGCCGAGGCCCACAGCGAGTTTGTGCGCTTCAAAACCACCCGGCGCGCCCACTACGATGCGTTTGCGCCTACTGCCCAGGGCGTGTTCGATACCCTGCTGTGGAACAGCGCGGGTGAAATCACCGAATGCACACGCGGCAACATCGCCTTGCAGCTGGACGGCCGCTGGGTCACCCCGGCGCTGCACTGCGGCTTGCTGGCGGGCATTGGCCGCGCCAATGCCCTGCGGGAGGGGCGTGTGGTGGAAGCGGTGGTGCGCGTGCAAGACCTGCCACGGGTGACGGCGTTGGCGTTTGTCAACAGCTTGCGGGGGTGGATTGACGCGGAGCTAATTCCGTTTTCAGATCAATGAGAGATTAGGCGCACCGACGCAGGCAGTGCTTTAGCACGACAAGGAGGGGCAACGACATATCGCATTGATATGGAAATGGAATAACTACTTGACCCAGCGCCGCGCGTCTTTGAGCAGCAGCAAAAGTTGCCCCTCCCTCAGCGGCGAGGCAGAGAAACCAAATCGTGTGTAAAAGCGATTGGCATCTTCATCCACAGGATGCGTCAGCATGGCTCGAATGCCAGCCTGCTCGGAAATCAGGAACGTACGCCGAATGGCGTCCTGCAACAGCCCAAACCCAATACCTCGCCCATGGTCTTGTGCACAAACTGCCAGTCGTGCCAGGATGACAACCGGCAAGGGATATTGGCCCATCCCTTTGCGAACACGCTCAGGCGCATCCAAGGTATCGATTTGCCCGACCGTCAGACTGAAGTAGCCCGCTACCCTGCCATCATCGGACACAACAAAGGTCTTGGCAGACCCACTGGCTTGTGCTTGACGCGCGTGGCGTAGCAACCATTCGTTAAGCGATGGCTTGCCGCAATCAAAGTTCTCAAGCTGATGGTTGTGCGCCAGGGGTTCTGGGCTGCTCAGACTCACTTCTTGGCCCAGGGTGCGGGGCGCGCAAACAGCCGAACCAGTCCCTCATTTTCTTGCTCCGGCTGGTCCAGTAAGTCCATCAGGGCTTGGTACTGGCTACCCGTTACCATGAACAAACGTTGATCCAGCAAGGTCTGTTCGGCGGCCAGGCAAGCGCTATCCAGGATGTAATCGGTCAGTGATTTGTGGGCGACCTGGGCAGCACGGCGCAGCACCGCCTCTTGTTCAGCCGTGGCGCGTAAACCAAGCCGCGCTGAACGGGCAGAGGTGGCGGTGGGGGAAAGTGTGCCAGCGGTCATCAATAGCCTTCATCTGTTAGCGCAATGATGTGATGTTAGTACAAATGACGCCAGCCGTCTATTTTTCCGCTCTCCAGGCCTCTGTGAATCAGCTGCATGCGGGAAAAGCAGCCCGCACTGCCTCAAATCAGCTTTGAATATTTGGCGTGGGTTTGCTGCGCCAGGTAGCTGTCAAACACCATGCCCACGGCGCGCACAAACATGCGGCCCTTGGGCGTGACGGTGATGCGGTGGGTGTCGACCTGGATCAGCTCGGCTTCTTCGTACTGCTGGAGCTGGGCCAGTTCATCCGCAAAGTAGCTGAGGAAATCGATGCCGTGCTGCTGGTTGATGGCCGCAAATTCCACCGGTCCGCTGCACATCAGTTCCATGATCACCTGGCGGCGCAGCACGTCGTCGGCGCTGAGGGCAAAGCCTTTTTCAATCGGCAGCCGGTTGGCATCCAGGTGCTCGTAATAGGCGTTCACGGTGCGCACCGACTGGCTGTAGGAGTGGCCCACCTTGCCAATGGCGGACACGCCAAAACCGATCAGGTCGCAGTCCGCACGCGTGGTGTAGCCCTGGAAGTTGCGGTGCAGGCTTTTGTCCAGCCGGGCCTTGTTCAATTCGTCATCGGGTTTGGAGAAATGGTCCAGACCGATGTAGATATACCCTTCGTCCAGCAGGCGGCGCACCGACATCAGGAAGATCTGCAGGCGCTCTTCGGCGCTGGGCAAATCGGCTTCCACAATCAAGCGCTGCGCCTTGAAGCGGCTGGGCAAATGGGCGTAGTTGTACAGCGCAATGCGTTCCGGCGCCAGTTCAATCACCCGGTCCAGCGTGCGGTTGAAGCTGGCCACGGATTGTTTGGGCAAGCCATAAATCAGGTCCGCGTTGATCGACTCAAAACCGGCCTTGCGGCTGGCGCTGACCGCCTTTTCCACCATCTCGTACGGCTGGATGCGGTTGACGGATTGTTGTACCGCCGGATCGAAGTCCTGCACGCCAAAGCTGGTGCGGTTGAAGCCCAATTCGGCCAGCATGGCCATGGTGTCGTCGTTGACGGTGCGCGGGTCGATTTCGATGCTGAGTTCGGCGTCCGGCAAAAATTCAAAGTGGCTGCGCAGCAGCGCCATCAGTTCGCGCAGTTCGTCCGGGCTTAAAAAGGTGGGGGTGCCGCCGCCAAAGTGCAACTGCGCGGTGCGCCGGTCCGGGCCGATGCGCGCCGCCACCAGCGCCATCTCTTTGGCCAGGTAGCGCAGGTACTCGGTGGTGCGGCTGTGGTCTTGCGTGATGATCTTGTTACAGCCGCAAAAGTAGCACAGCGACTCGCAAAACGGAACATGGATATAGATCGACAGCGGCGGATTCTCGCGCCCCGGCGTGGCACGCTGCTCCAGGTACTGGAAGTAGCTGCCCTCGGTGAACTCGGCATGAAAGCGGTCGGCTGTCGGGTAAGAGGTGTAACGGGGCCCGAGCTTGTCAAAACGGCGTATCAGTGCTTCGGAGAATTCGATGTCTGGCAGAGTGTTCATGGGATAGGCGGTCAATTGCGTGGTACGGGCGCCGCCACAGCAGGGCGTGCCGATTCAGCACCTGATTATGCGGCGCGTTGACCACCACACGCTCAGTGCCGGGATTTATGCACCGCCTCGTGGCTTCCCACGTTGTGGTGAATCAGTTCGCTGTGGATTTTTTCGCGCTCTGCACAGGGGGCCAAAATCAGTTGAACCAGGATTTTTTCTGGCACCAGGTGGTATCGCCGCTGATTCTTGTGTACATGGAGCGCCATGGCGCGCCAACCCTTGGACGACAGCCATTGCCAAAAGCTCTCATCAATCGGATGCACCAAACGTATCCTGAGGTTGTCCAGCACGATGCTGGTGCCCAGAGCCGGTTTGCCTCTGGGTACAGGGAGTTGGCGAACTTTGCGAATGCCGATCAGAGTTCGCACCCGATCATTCAGTTTTTTGAGTAGCTCCATTGGGGAAATTATCAAACTCACCGCTGCAGTGCCAACTTACCCTGGGGCGCTTGGTGCAGCGTTGCGCTTTCTCAATGGGCGCAGTTATTCCGCTGCCTGGGTTGGAATGTGCGAGCGCTCTTCCTGGATGCGGTTGTTGGCGTCCACAAACACCAGCTTCGGCTTATGGCTGGCGACCTGGTCTTCTTGCACCTGGGCAAAGGCGGCAATGATGACCAAGTCGCCCGCGCTGGCGCGCCGTGCGGCCGAGCCGTTCACGGAAATCATGCCGGAGCCACGCTCGCCCTTGATGGCGTAGGTGACAAAACGTTCGCCGTTGTTGATGTTCCAGATGTGGATCTGTTCGTTTTCGGCGATGTTGGAGGCATCCAGCAGGTCTTCGTCAATGGCACAGGAACCCTCGTAGTGCAGTTCGCACTGGGTCACGGCCACACGGTGGATTTTGGATTTGAGCAGGGTACGGAACATGGTAAAAAAATTAGGGTGAAAGGATGGTGTCACGCACCTCGGGGTTGAGTTGCGGGTAGTCGCGGCTGAAATGCAGGCCGCGGCTTTCGTGGCGGGCTTGGGCGCTTTTGACGATCAAGTCGGCCACCTGGACCAGGTTGCGCAGCTCCAGCAGGTCACGGGTGACATGAAAGTGGGCGTAAAACTCCTGAATTTCGTCTTGCAGCAGCGCAATACGGTGGGCCGCGCGCTCCAGGCGTTTGTTGGTGCGCACAATGCCGACGTAATCCCACATGAAGCGGCGCAGTTCGTCCCAGTTGTGCGAGATCACCACCGACTCGTCGGAGTCGGTGACGCGGCTGTCGTCCCAGGCGGGCAGCGGCATTGCCGAGGCGCCGTTGGCGTCTTCAATGGCCTGGATGGCGGCGCGGGCAAACACCATGCACTCCACCAGCGAGTTGCTGGCCAGGCGGTTGGCGCCATGCAGGCCGCTGCAGGCGGTTTCTCCGATGGCGTACAGGCCTGCCACATCGGTGCGCCCCGACAGGTCGGCCTTGACGCCACCGCAGGTGTAGTGGGCGGCAGGCACCACGGGAATGGGTTGTTTGCTGATGTCGATGCCCAGTTCGAGGCAGCGGGCGTAGATGTTGGGGAAGTGCTCCTGGATGAAGCTCAGGGGCTGGTGCGAGATGTCCAGGTACACACAGTCAAAGCCGCCCTTTTTCATCTCGAAGTCGATGGCGCGGGCCACCACATCGCGTGGGGCCAGTTCGGCCCGCGCATCGTGGCTGGGCATGAAGCGGGTGCCGTCGGGCAGCAGCAGGCGGCCGCCTTCGCCCCGCACCGCTTCGCTGATCAAGAATGACTTGGCGTGCGGGTGGTACAGGCAGGTGGGGTGGAACTGGATGAACTCCATGTTCTGCACCCGGCAGCCCGCGCGCCAGGCGGCGGCAATGCCGTCGCCAGTAGCCGTGTCGGGGTTGGTGGTGTAGAGGTAGACCTTGCCTGCGCCGCCGGTGGCCAATATGGTGTGCGGCGCCTGGAAGGTCAGCACTTCATCGGTGACGTCGTCCAGCGCGTACAGGCCCAAACACTGGTTGGCGGCGTGCGGGTCGGAATGGGCCAGCTTGGCGCTGGTGATCAGGTCCACCAGGGTGTGGTGTTCAAACAGGCTGATGTTGGGGCGCTGCTGGATGCGTTCAATCAGGGTGCGCTGCACGGCCGCGCCGGTGGCGTCGGTCACATGCACAATGCGCCGCGCGCTGTGACCGCCTTCGCGGGTGAGGTGCAACTGGCCGTCTTCCTCTGAGAACGGTACGCCCATTTTTTGCAGCCAGGCAATGGACTCGGGGGCGTGTTCCACCACAAAACGGGTGGCCTCCAGATCGCACAGGCCGGCGCCGGCCACCAGGGTGTCGTCCACATGGGCGTCAAAGGTATCGCCCTTGCCCCAGACAGCGGCAATGCCGCCCTGCGCCCAACCGCTGGAGCCTTCGCGCACCGCGCGTTTGGTGATGATGGCCACACGCTTGTCGGGCGGCAGCAGCAAGGCGGCGCTCAGGCCGGCCAGGCCGCTGCCGACGATCAGCACGTCAAATTCAAAAGAGGTAGGGTTCAACACGGTGGCGCTCATGGGAAAGATCGGGTGGGTCAGGCGGAAACGGCGGCGTCCGCTTCGGTCGTGGAGGGGGTGTCGGGGAGGGCTGCGTCAATGGCCTGCGCCACGGTGGCAACCAAATTGTCTTTGGACAGCAGTGCGACCAGGCCGCAACGCTCCAAAATGTCTTGTGGCTGGAATTTCAGTCCGCAGGCAATCAGGCGGACATGGTGCTTTTTGCAGACGCGGGCCAGGTCCAGCAGGGTGTCTGCACCCGAGGAGTCGATGTACATCACGTTTTTAAAATCCACGACCAGCACCTCGGTGGGTAAATGGTCTTCCAGCTCTTCGATGAGCTTGACGGCGCCAAAAAAGATGGCGCCATACAGACGGTACACGGCCACACGCCGCTCCATCCCGGCCAGGCGCGGCTGGTCTTGGGTGCTGACGCGCTCGGAACGCGACAGGCTGGAAATACGGTAAATAAAGGTAATACAGGCCGCCACCAGCCCGACTTCCACCGCCACCGTCAGGTCGAACACCACGGTGAGAAAGAACACGGCCAGCAGCGTGGCCCGGTAGGGCATTCGGAACTGGCGCAGGTGGGCAAATTCGCGCCATTCGCCCATGTTCCAGGCCACAAACATCAAAATCGCGGCCATGGCGGCCAGAGGAATATCCTGTGCCAGAGGGGCCGCCACCAGCACCACCACCAACAGCGTGAGCGCATGCACGATACCGGCCACCGGGCTGGTTCCGCCGCTTTTGACGTTGGTGACGGTGCGGGCGATGGTGCCGGTGGCGGGCATGCCGCCAAAAAAGGGCGTGACGAAGTTGGCAATACCCTGGGCCATCAGCTCCTGGTTGGGGTTGTGGCGGTCTTCGATCATGCCGTCAGCCACCCGCGCGCACAACAGGGACTCAATGGCCCCCAGCAGCGCCAGCGTGATCGCTGGAATGAACAGAAAGCGGGCCGACGCCCAGGAAAATTCTGGCCATTGCAGTGTGGGCAGGCTGGAGGGGATGCCGCCGAAGCGGCTGCCAATGGTTTCCACCGGCAGACCGGTGATGGCCACAAAGGCCGTGGCAAACACCAGCGCCACCACCGATCCGGGCACCACGGACAAACGCGCTGCCCACGGACGGGTTTTACCCCAGGTGGGCACCGCAAACTGCCACAGCAAAATAGTGCCCAGGCTCGCCAGCGCCAGCAGGGCGGCCAAGGGGTTGAGCGTGGGCAGCGCGTTCTTCAGCGCCACCAGGATTCCAAAGAAATCGGCAGGCATGGCCACCACCTGCAGGCCCAAAAGGTCTTTGACCTGCGACAGCGCAATCAGCACCGCAATGCCATTGGTAAAGCCGATGACCACGGCGATGGGAATGAAACGTATCAGGGTGCCGAGTTTGAAAAACCCCATGGCAAACAGCATCACCCCCGACATGGCCGTGGCCAGGATCAGGTTGGCCAGGCCATACCGCTCCACGATGCCATAGACAATGACGATGAAGGCGCCCGCCGGTCCGCCAATCTGCACCCGGCTGCCACCCAGGGCGGAAATCAGAAAACCGGCAATGATGGCGGTGAAGATTCCCGCTTCGGGTTTGAGTCCGCTGGCAATGGCAAAGGCCATGGCCAGTGGGAGCGCCACAACGCCCACCGTCAAGCCTGCTCCCGCGTCCTGGATGAACTGTTGCCGGTTGTAGCCCTTGAGGGTGTCCAGCAGGCGTGGGCGAAACACCGGTGGCGTTCTCTGGGGGGTGGGGGGGCTGGACATGGCGGGCATGGACGCTATTGTGGGCCTAAGCGTGCTGTCAAAAAAGTGTGCATTGTCAATGGTGACCGGGATGGTGCGGGTCGATCCAGTTTTTGGCATCGTCAACCACAGGGCGCCAGACCAGCAGCACCAGCCAGACCGCCAAGGGCAGGGTGGCGATAAAACCGACCGACTTGAAACCCACCGCGCCCAGCAGGCTGCCCACAAAAAAACTTCCAATCAGAGTGGCATGGATGCGCAACTTGTGCCGGTTGGCGGTCACCAAGGTATCGCGGGTCAAACGGTTGAAGTAAAACAGTTTGCCCAGTTCGATGCCCAAATCGGTGACCAGGCCGGTGATGTGGGTGGTGCGAATCTCGGCGTGGGAGATTTTGGTGATCACGGCGTTTTGCAGCCCCATGATGAAACACAGCACCAGTACCGTGAGCGGCACAAACAAACCGGCAAAAAAGTTGATGCCGGTGCCAAACAGGCCAAAAAGCAACAACAAGGCCGCTTCCACCAGCAGGGGGCGGCCATAAGCGCTTTGCAGCTTGCGGCGCAGCGCCCAGTTCACCATCCAGGTGGTGGTCATGGCGCCGCCAATGAACGCGAACAGCGAAGCCAGCCCGACCAAGGCCAAACTCGCCTGGCCCAACACCAGGTTATCCGCCACGCCGGAGAGCACCCCCGTCATGTGGGAGGTGTATTGCCCCACCGCCAAAAAACCACCCGCATTGGTGGCACCCGCCACAAAACTCAGGGTGGCGCCCAGGCGGAGGTTGTTCTGGGCGGTGCGCTGGACCGAGGTCCAACCGCGTAGCTGGGGAATCATGGCTGCGACGCCTTAGTGCACCCGCATCCCGGCCTGCGCCCCGGCAAAGGGTTCCAGCACATAGATGCCGGGCTGGGTTTTTTCGTCCGCGTGGCTGGCCGCCAGCACCATGCCCTCGCTCATGCCGAATTTCATCTTGCGCGGCGCCAGGTTGGCCACCATCACCGTCAGCTTGCCGATGAGCTGCTCGGGCTGGTAGCTGCTGGCAATGCCGGAGAACACATTGCGGGTGGTGGGCTGGCCGTCGGCATCCTTCTCGCCCACGTCCAGCGTCAGGCGCAGGAGCTTGGTGGAGCCTTCCACGGCTTCGCAGTTCAGGATTTTGGCGATGCGCAGGTCGATCTTGGCGAAGTCGTCGATGCCGATGGTCGGCGCGAGCGCCTCGCCGCCGGGGGCGTTGGGGTCCACGGGGGTGGCGGGTGCCGCTGCTTTTGCTATCTTTTTAGGAGCTGCTTGCGCAGGTTCTATAAGGGCTGGAGCCTCTTTTGGTTCAAAAAGTGCGTCCAGTTGCTCGGGGGTGACGCGGGCAATCAGGTGCTGGTAGGGGGCAATGGCGTCCACATCGGCGCTGGTGTTCCAGTCTTGCATGCTGGTGCCGACAAAGCCTTGCACCGCTTGCGCCAAGGAGGGCAGTACCGGCGCCAGGTAACGTGTCAGGGCCGCAAAGGTGTTGATCAACACCGAACACACCTGGTGCAGCGCCTCGTTGTTGGCGGTGTCCTTGGCCAGGTCCCAGGGTTTGTTTTGGTCCACATAGGCGTTCACCTTGTCGGCCAGCAGCATGATCTCGCGGGTGGCCTTGCCGAATTCGCGGGCGTCGTAGAGTTGGGCCAGGGTGTCGGCCGCACCGCGCACCTCGGCCAGCAGGGCCGTGCCTTGCGCGCCAAAGGCATGGGTGAGCTGGCCGTCGAAGCGCTTGGTCAGAAAACCGGCCGCCCGTGACGCAATATTCACAAACTTGCCAATCAAATCGCTGTTCACCCGCGCCATGAAGTCGTCTGCGTTGAAATCGATGTCTTCGTTGCGGGCCGAGAGCTTGGCCGCCAGGTAGTAGCGCAGCCACTCGGGGTTCATGCCTAAGCTCAGGTACTTGAGCGGGTCCAGCCCGGTGCCGCGGCTTTTGCTCATCTTTTCGCCGTTGTTCACGGTCAGGAAACCGTGCACAAACACGTTGTCCGGCGTTTTGCGGCCGCTGAAATGCAGCATGGCGGGCCAGAACAGGGTGTGGAAAGTGACGATGTCCTTGCCGATGAAGTGGTACTGCTCCAGCTTGGAGTTTTTCATGTAGGCCGCGTAGTCCAAGCCGCGTTTGTCCAGCAGGTTTTTCAACGAGGCCAAGTAGCCCACGGGCGCGTCCAGCCAGACGTAGAAGTATTTGCCCGGCGCGTCGGGAATCTCGATGCCAAAGTAGGGCGCGTCGCGGGAAATGTCCCAGTCGCCCAGGCCTTCGCTCTTGGAACCGTCGGGGTTGGTGCGGATGGAGAACCATTCCTTGATCTTGTTGGCTACCTCGGGCTGCAGCTTGCCGTCTTGCGTCCACTGCTCCAGAAACGCCACGCAGCGCGGGTCGGACAGTTTGAAGAAGAAGTGCTCGGAATTTTTGAGTTCGGGCTTGGCGCCGGACAGGGCAGAGAAGGGGTTGATCAGGTCGGTGGGCGCGTAGACCGAGCCGCAGACCTCGCAGTTGTCGCCGTACTGGTCCAGGGCGTGGCACTTGGGGCACTCGCCCTTGATGTAGCGGTCCGGCAAAAACATGTTCTTCTCGGGGTCGAAGAACTGCTCGATGGTCTTGCTCTCGATCAGCGAACCGTCGGCGCGGTCGCGCAGGTCGCGGTAAATCTGGCGCGCCAGTTCGTGGTTCTCGGGGGCGTCGGTGCTGTGCCAGTTGTCAAAACTGATGTGAAAGCCGTCCAGGTACTGCTTGCGCCCGGCCGCAATGTCGGCCACAAACTGCTGCGGCGTTTTGCCCGCCTTCTCGGCGGCAATCATGATGGGCGCGCCATGGGTGTCGTCCGCCCCAACAAAATCGACCGCGTTGCCCCGCATGCGCTGGAAGCGCACCCAGATATCGGCCTGGATGTACTCCATGATGTGGCCGATGTGGAAGTTTCCGTTGGCGTAGGGCAGGGCGGTGGTGACGAAGAGTTGGCGTGGCATGGGGCAGGGCTTTCTAGAGAGCCCTGATTTTAGTCGGCGTCGTTTGTGTCTTGTGCAGCCGATTCCGGGGGGCGAAGCCGAGTCCTCCATAATCATTCCCAAAAACAGGGAGGAGACTATGGACCGAACCGAGCGGCTTTACAAAATCAAGGAACTGCTGCGCCAGCGCACAGTGGTCAGCTTTGCGGCCCTGCAGTCGGCATTGGAGGTGTCGCGCTCCACGCTCAAGCGCGATATCGAATACCTCAGCACCCGCCTGAATAACCCCATACAGTGGAATCGCGAGGCCGGAGGCTACCGACTGGTCGAGTCCGCCCAAACCGTGAACACGGCCCATGAACTACCTGGCCTGTGGTTCTCATCCTCCGAAATCCATGCGCTGCTGACCATGCAGCACCTTTTGGCCAATCTGGACGCCGGGGGCTTGTTGACCCCCCACATTGCCCCGTTGATGGACCGGCTCAACGCCCTGTTGGGGGATGCGGGGGAAGAATCGACTCAGTTGCGCCGCCGGGTTCGCATCATCGGCTTGGCGCAACGGACCGTGGCTTTGCAGCACTTTCAATGCGTCGGAACGGCCCTTGTTCAGCGCAAGCGGCTGCAAATTGCCTATGCCGCGCGGGGTACCGGACAAACCAGTACCCGAGATGTTTCGCCGGTGCGGCTGGTTCACTACCGGGAGAACTGGTATCTGGACGCATGGTGTCACTTGCGCAACAGCCTGCGCAACTTTGCACTGGATGCCATCACCACTGCCCGACTGCTGGAGACCCCCGCGCAGGATGTGGACGAAGCCACGCTCGACGCGGAGTCTGGCCCAAGCTACGGCATATTTTCTGGCGGCACCGTCCAATGGGCGCAATTGCTGTTTACGCCAGAGCGCGCCCGCTGGGTGGCGCAGGAGCGTTGGCACCCCAGCCAGGAAGGGCAGGTGCAGCCCGACGGCAGCTACCTCCTGAGCATCCCCTACAGCGACCACCGCGAGCTGATCATGGACATCCTCAAGCATGGTGCGCACTGTGAGGTGTTGGAGCCAGCCAGCTTGCGGCAGGTGGTGGGGGAAGAGGTGGAGAAGATGCGGATGAAATATTTTTGAAATGGGTGGGGGTGGTTCATCTGGTGAACCTCATGCGTCTTATGCTCAACACAAATTTAAGAAAAAAACTTATGAAGAAATATCCAATTGGCTTTGAAATTGCCGGGCCAGCGGCGATGTTTGCTAGACCTGATACGGGTGCCGCTCCAATTTCATACCCACTACCAACATGGTCGGCATGCAAAGCAATGTTTGAGGCGGTGGTGCGCGGTTTTTTTTCCAACGGGGCAGACCCGGCGGCATTTTTCAATCCGACCAGTGTGGAAATTTGGCTCCCGGTTCGGTATGAAAAATATGTTGTCAACTACCGCGGGCCACTGCGAAAGGGCTCACAAATCAGTAAAGACGCGTCATATCAACTACCTGCAACTATTCTTGTCGATGTTTGTTTTCGCGTTAACGGCGACTGCATTCCTGTAGGGAGCTCACGGTCAGGCGGTGTCAACGCGGCACATGCCATGCAAGAAATGTTTATTCGGCGGTTGGCAAGGGGTGTTTCCAAATATGCACCCTGTCTTGGGTGGAAAGAATTTTTGCCAACGTACTTTGGCCCGTTTCGCAATCACGACATCGCTCCAGTATCCCCAGTTTTGCAAAGTGATCTCAATTTGGCTTTGCCGGCGTTCTTGCTATCAATGTGGGATGCCCCAGTACGCGGCACCTATCAGCCGTCGTTTAGAGAGTTGGATGTAAAGGGCGGCGTTCTTCGGTTTCCTGAGGTCACCGTAGTGAATGGAAAGCTTCATTTCGGTGAGGTTCCAAATGCTGATTGAGCTGTTTCAAATCGCACGAAATTTGACCGGCCAGGGCATCGAAACCGGTTTGGTGCATGAGGATTTCGGTATGCCCGGTCTGACTTCACTGCCAACCTTGAAAGCTGTGTTGAATGAAGATGGCGAAATCTTCCGTTTGATGCCGGTCACTAAGGATGAGGTGCCAGGGCTTTGGACATTGAAGAGTGGCAAAAAACGCTACTTTCCTGCGGTCCGTTTACAACTAGTCCCTCCGCTTCCAATACAAGCGGAGTTATTGGCAAAGAAATCGATGGACATCCAAGAAGTCAGGGATCTTCTGGAACTTGCAAAGCGCACGTCTGCAAGGAATTTTGAATCGGACATCACTAATAGCGATACCAACAGCCGAAGCAGGATACGCAATTGGCAGCACAACGAAGATGCTGAAACACTTGTTTATATCCAAGGTTTCGCAAAAGCATTTGATAAGTTTTGCGAGTCACCTCAAATTGCTGCGCTTAACTTGTTGATGGGGGTTGAACGTACCTTGCATTCGCCATGCGATGAAAAAATGCTCGTTACGCTGGCAAGCTTATTGGCGGGAACACGAATTCAGCTTTGTTTTGATTTCAAACCGGCCAACGACTTTGCGTTCACTATCTATTCATCTCGTGTTAGCCGGGTGGTTCTTGAATGTCTTGTGACGGAAAAGGTAGACCCAGCAGAGAAGAAAAAGATTGCGAATGCGATGACAAGCATGTGCGCGCTCACCGGGTTGAATGCGGAACCATTGAACACCCCCTTTCCCGAATGGAGTGCCCCACCAATCATTAATAAACCACTGCCGCCATTTGCGAAGTTCAGTGAGGCTGCCTGCAATTTCCGTTATCAGAGAGCGGGAAGTGAGGCGTTTTCAATTGGTTTGGAGACAGCAAGAGTATTAGTGGCGGCTTTAAAGGTGATTACAGACAAGCCACAGGGACACAATTGGCGCGCACTGCGAAATGGAAAGTTTGACAAACAAAGAGAGCGGCAAGATGTTTTGATCGTGTATCCAACGCTGCGGACAGAAGAACTACCCTTAGTTAACTTGTTTGCCAAAGAGGAGCAGGCGCAGGACGACGGAACCAAACAGTTTCAAGATCAGGCCCGGCCAGTTATTGAAGCTCTTTCAAGAATTGTTTCGGTGGATCAAGTTCCTGACTACATCATCATCCTTCTGATACGTCAAATATCGAGTGGACAGATTCAGTTGGCCTACTCGGCCAATCCGGGTCGTGTCGAGTTTGTCAAAGCTGTCGACGCTTGGAGTGGGTCGGCTGATAACTTGCCACCTAATCTGCGCGTCCCATTGATCATGCGAGCCAAAGTCGATCAGACTTCCAAAAAGTCGGTAACTCTAAAGCAGGCAAACAAAACTGTTCGATGGGTAAAACCAAAGCTGCTGTTCCCAGAAGAGATCAGCCGTCTACTCTCTCACCAATGGATTCGCAGTGGCGCGGAGACATCAACTGTTGAAGCGCCAGCGGTGGGGCAAATACTTGATCTTTTCCTACGCAAACCTGGTGTATGGCAAGACATTGCGGCAAGTCTGTTGGAGGTTACGCTGACACGCGCCAGCGTTTTACTCACGCACGCTGGGCATGTATTGCACCGTGATGACCCCATAACACTGGTTAATTGGAGTGCGTTTTCGCTTAAATCCAAAGCGTGGCCTGACTACGCTCTTTCTCAAACCCTTAGCCTTATCGGGAGCTTGCTTTACGCCATGAACTCAAATGTCAAAAACTATGTTGAAGAGTCTGCCTATCAGGTAGGCAGGTTACTGGCCATGATGGACGAACTGCACAAGTGCTATTGCATTGCAGTACGCGACGGCGATGTACCGAATTCGCTCATCGGGAATGGCCTTTTGGGGAGAGCTGCAGATTCTCCGGCACAAGCGCTTGCAGAGTTAAGCGAGCGAAGTCGCATCTATATGGGCTGGGCGAAAAGCGTCGACGTGACCGATTTTGGTGAAAAAGCCAAGAAGAAAAATATTGCCATCTATTCAGCACGCAAGGTTTTGCGTCTGGCGGCCCCACTATGCGAGCAATTGCATGCGACGGGTTCACTGGATACTGAGATGTCGACAGTTCAAAAAGCACATCTATTCTTGGGCTATTTGGCACCTATTCTGGGCCAGGAAGATGGCAGAGAAATCCCATCAGAGGCGGCGACAGACACCGCTGACGCTACAACAACTACCAATTGAAAGAGGTCATCCAATGAAATACAACATTCCACGCGTCACCGGGCTTCTCGTCATTGAAGTTCGCAATTCCAATCCCAATGGCGATCCAGATCGGGAGAGTGATCCACGTACGCGGGCGCATGATGGGCGGGGCATGATTAGCGATGTGTCGTTCAAACGAAAACTGCGTGAGCTACTGATTCAAAAAGATGGACCTGTGTGGGGCGAAATGGCGGCGCTAATGGCACTGAAGCCGGAGGTGTTTGAAATTCACGTTAGTCAACCTTCACGCGAAAAGGAAAAAGCAGAAAAAAAGGACGGGGAGAAAAAATCGCTTTCAGAACGTTACTGGGATGTGCGCATTTTTGGTAGTACCAGTTTGGAGGAGAAAGATAACTTTATTCGGACTGGTGTAGCCCAGTTTTCAATTGGTGTTTCGGCTGCCAAGGTTCGTATCCAGCGCGATACGAATACGGTGAGTGCAAATGTTGATGCCTCAAAAAACACAGACCGTGGGATGGCCCCTTTGGGCTTTCGTGTGGTCGAGCATGGTGTTTATGCGATGCCCTTTCTGGTCAACCCAACGGCTGCTGAAAAAAGTGGTTGTACCAGCGATGATATTGAGTTGCTTTGCCGCTTAATCCCCTATGCCTATGCACACAATGCATCACGCATTCGCCCATTGGTTGAAGTCCGCCATGCTTGGTACTTTGAACACGCTAATCAGCTCGGTTCGGCATCTGACTTTGCCATTCTCGATGCACTCACACCGAAGAAAGCTGACCCAGCGATACCGTCAAGCAGTTGGGAAGACTATGCCTATGATGGAAGCGCGTTGACTGCAGAGCTGCAAACCAAATTCGCAGGTCGGTTTAAACATTTCGGTGATTTGACGGACCCCGATTTCGTTGAAAATGTTTTCCCACGCAAGCATGGTTGATTTTCTTGCGCACAGCGCGCGCAATGGTTGCCCGACGCAAACCTATGATGAGCACATCCGCAACGTGGTACGAGGGGCTTTCCATCGTGCTCGAGCCATGCTCCGGCATTACACGCCGGGCGATGTAAATCGACCCACGCGAAAGGCACTGTTGGCGATCATTGGCGATGCAACCAGCTTCCATGATTTCGGGAAACTTGACCCCGGTTTTCAGCAAACACTGCGGGCGAACCATCGATCACCTAACCATATCCGGCATGAAGACGCTGGTGTTGCGTTGCTGGCGCTTTATGGGGCATTGGAGGCTGCTGGTTTGATCAGTGCACATCATCGTGGATTGGTAAGGTATGAATTTCAACCCGAGCAACGACGCTTGGGTCAGCCAAGCTCAAAGCGTTTGAATGTTGAGCCGTTTCGTATCCACGATGATCCACCAACTATCGCAGCGACTAACGCACGGCTTGACTCGTATCGGCAGAACCATGAATCTTTGTTGGGGGCGCGGCGCCCCAATATTGAATCGGGTTTGTCCAGTTGCAGCGGCCTAACCAGGCGATTGCTGCTGTCATGCTTGGTTGACTCCGACCACACTGACACAGCGCGGCATTACAAGCAAGATTTGTCTTTTGACACGCCATCAGGACGATGGCTTGAAAGGCTGGCAGCTTTAGATGATTACGTGGATGGTCTTAAAAAACCTTCTAGCATGGTGGTTAGCGATGCCGAAAGCGCTAGGCAAACAATTCGTGATGAGCTGTACGCAACATGTCGCAATGCGGATGTCGGGCCTCGTTTACGAAGTTGCGATGCAGTTGTCGGATCAGGCAAAACAACTGCCGTTATGGCACATCTACTTCAAGTCGCTGCTGCGCGAAAGCTACGACACATTTTTGTTGTCTTACCCTACACAAATATTATTCGACAGTCTGTCAAACGATATAGAGATGCTTTGACTCTACCTGGGGAAGACCCTGAAGCAGTTGTTGCCGAACATCATCACCAAGCCGACTTCAGTGATGTTGCATTACGGGGCGTAGCTACGTCTTGGCGGGCACCGATTACCGTAACAACTGCCGTGCAGTTTTTTGAAACACTGGCTGCCAATCAAACTGGCAGACTGCGCAAACTACATGAGCTAGTTGGCTCTGCTGTATTTGTTGATGAAGCCCATGCAGCGATGCCCGCCCAACTCTGGCCCGTAAGCTGGAATTGGCTCACTGAATGGACGAATGATTGGGGTGGCCATATTGTTTTAGCCTCTGGTTCTCTGGCGGAATTCTGGACACTGGACGAATTTTGCGCAATCAAGCAGGGCAAGGAACCGGGACAACGATCGTCAGGACCAAAGCCTGTTGTGGTGCCGTTGTCTGCTGATTTGCGTGAAAAAATGCTTGTCGCTGAACATGCACGGGTTTGCTTTGATACGCGCACAAAGCCAATGGAGGTTGATGAGTTGTGCAAATGGGTTGAATCTGCGCCGGGGCCACGCTTGGTCATTGTGAATACCGTGCAGTCTGCAGCTGTACTTGCCTTTCATATGCAGGCCCGACAAACTCAGGAGGTGCTGCATCTTTCTACCGCGCTAGCGCCAGTGGATCGTTTGAAACTGGTTGAAAAAATTGGGCAGTGGTTGATAGAAAAAAAGAACTGGACACTGGTAGCTACAAGTCTGGTAGAGGCCGGTATGGATTTTTCATTCGGCACCGGATTCCGTCAGCGTAGTTCGACGGCCAGCTTGATTCAGACCGGGGGGCGAGTCAATCGGGGGGCCAATCGTGGTGTATCCCAAGTGTGGGATTTCGATTTTGCTGAAGTATCCAAATTTCCGGATAACAAAATTGCGCTTGCCGCATCCAAACAAGCGTTGGCTGAACTGTTTGATGCCAACCTTATTTCAGCTTCTAAGCCTACAGATTTGGTGGCGGTGTGCTTGCAATCTTTGAGAATGGAATTCAAAACAAAGCAGCAAAATATCGCCTTGGAAGCGGTTCAACTGGAGAATAAATTCGACTATCCAGAAGTTGCCAAGAAGTGTCGCCTTATCGATAGCGACACGCGCACTGTGCTGATAGACCGTGCTATGGCAGAACGGATCAAGATGGGGTATCCAGTCAAGCGTGAAGAGCTGGTTCTACACAGTGTGCAGATGTATCCGCAAAAGATTCAACATCTTGGAATTGATCGCGTCATTTCAGGGTCGGACGATTTGTATGTTCTGCCAGAGGGATGGCGATACGACCCTGATTGTTTTGGGTATATGGCGGAGTGGTTGCACCAACAGCCACTAAGGATTGCGCATGGATTTTTTATTTGATGACCAATGCCTCCCGTTCGGGCAAACCGTTTTGCCTGCAAAGGGTGCGGCTATGACAAAACGTTGCCTATTGGAGCGCGCATGAAAATCCTGCCCACCGAATTCGACGGCAAATCCATTCGCCGCGTGTATGACGAAGACACGGAAACCTGGTGGTTTTCGGTGATTGACGTGGTGCAAGCGCTGACGGACAGCGAAAACGCCCGCGACTACTGGTTCAAGATGAAGCTGCGCGTCAAGTTTGAGGATGGGGCTGAACTGTCGACATTTTGTCGACAGTTGAAATTGCCGGCCGCAGACGGAAAACAGCGGCTTACCGACGTTGCCACAGCAGAGAGCCTGTTGCGCATCGTCCAATCCATCCCCAGCCCCAAGGCCGAACCCATCAAACTCTGGCTTGCCAAGGTCGGTTATGAACGCATGCAAGAGATGGCTGACCCGGCCTTGTCACTCGACCGCGCCCGCCAGACCTGGCAGCAGCATGGCCGCAGCGACAAGTGGATACAGCAGCGCATGACCGGGCAGGAGACGCGCAACAAGCTCACCGACTACTGGAGTGGGCACGACATCAAAAAAGGCAGCGAATTTGCCATCCTCACCAACATCATTCACCAGGAATGGGCGGGCGTGAGTGTGGCAGAGCACAAGGGCATGAAAGGCCTGAGCAGCCACAACCTGCGCGACCACATGAGTGAGGCGGAGTTGATTTTTACCGCCCTGGCCGAGTTGTCCACCCGGCAGATTGCACAGAGTGTGGAGGCCACCGGCATGGCAGAAAATAAAACCGCCGCGAAAGCGGGTGGGCGTATTGCCCGGCAAGCGCGCAATCAGCTGGAGAGCCAAACGGGCAAGTCCGTGGTGTCGGGTGAGAGCTTTTTGCCAAATGCTACGAAAAAGATAGCTGGTAGCGCAGATTAGACGCGGGCTACAGGCATAAATCATCCATGGAATCGGTAGATCCCGTCCCCCTGTCCGCCCTGCAGCATTGGCAATACTGCCCGCGCCAGTGTGGGCTGATTCATCTGGAACAGGTGTTTGACGACAATGTGCACACCCTGCGTGGCCAGGCGGTGCATGCCAGGGCGGACCAGCCGGGAGTCGAAACCGCCAAAGGCGTGCGTGTGGAGCGCGCCCTGCTGCTGTGGCATGACGTGCTGGGGTTGATCGGCAAGTCCGACGTGGTGGAGTTTCTGGCCGGTGGCGTGCCTTACCCGGTGGAATACAAACACGGCAGCCGCAACAAGGCCGCAGACATTGCCGCGTGTGACGACATCCAGCTGGCTGCGCAGGCCATGTGCCTGGAGGCCATGACAGGCAAGCCCGTCAACGAGGGCGCACTGTATTACGCTACCTCCAAACGCCGCCGGATCGTGGCCATCACTGCGCAGTTGAAGGCGGACGTGGTGCAGACCGCAGAGGCTATTCGCCAGATGCTGGTCAGCGGCAAACTGCCAGCGCCCCTGAGCGGTGAGCAGGCGGCCAGGCGCTGCAAGGCGTGCTCACTGCAAGAGCGCTGCCAGCCACAAGCTACGCATGCGGGCCTGGTTTCCGCCCGTGCCGTCCTGTTTGACCC
The DNA here is from genome assembly GCA_001770935.1 of Burkholderiales bacterium RIFCSPLOWO2_12_FULL_61_40. Classification (GTDB taxonomy): domain Bacteria; phylum Pseudomonadota; class Gammaproteobacteria; order Burkholderiales; family Burkholderiaceae_C; genus Allorhodoferax. The sequence continues at coordinate 176,224 of MESI01000102.1, forward strand.
CGACGCATAGCCTTGTTTGAAAAGCCGCACATGCAACTCCTCAACACCCTCTACGTCACCACGCCCGATACCTACTTGCGGCTGGACAACGACACCCTGCGTGTGGAGGTGGAACGCGAAACCCGGCTGCGCGTGCCGCTGCACCACCTGTGCGCGGTGGTGTGTTTTGGGCACACCGGCTTGTCGGCCCCACTCATGCACCGGCTGGCCGAAAGCGGTGTGGCGCTGGTGCTGCTGGACGACAACGGCCGCTTCAAGGCGCGGCTGGAAGGGGCCGTCAGCGGCAACGTGCTGCTGCGTCAGTCCCAGTTTCAGCGTGTGGCCGACCCCGTTTTCACCCTGGACATGGCCCGCGCCAGTGTGGCGGGCAAGATTAAAAACACCCGGCAGGTTTTGCAGCGTGGTGCCCGCGAGGCCAAGTCAGAGGATGAAGCCAAAACCTTGGCCCGCTTGTCCGATGATCTGGCCGCCAGCCTGCGTGCCTTGCCAGAAGTGAGCAACCTGGACAGCTTGCGCGGGGTCGAAGGTGAGGCCGCACGCCAATACTTCAGCGGCTTGAACCTGCTGGTGCGCCCCGACCAACGCGCCGCTTTTACCATGGATGGGCGCACACGCCGCCCGCCGCGTGACCGCTTCAACGCCATGCTGTCGTTTCTGTACGCCATGTGGATGAACGATTGCCGCAGCGCGCTGGAAGCCGCTGGGCTGGACCCGCAAGTGGGCTTCTTGCACGCCCTGCGTCCGGGTCGCGCCGCCCTGGCGCTGGACCTGATGGAAGAGTTTCGCCCCTGGGCCGACCGCCTGGCGCTGACGCTGATCAACCGGGGGCAGTTGAGCGCGGATGACTTTGTGTTGCGTGAAGGCGGCGGCGTGTCTCTGGAGCCCGACGCGCGCAAGGCCGTGGTGGTGGCGTACCAAGAGCGCAAGAAGGACGAGATCAATCATCCGCTGCTGGCGCAATCGGTGCCCCTGGGCTTGGTGCCATTGGTGCAGGCCCGCCTGATGGCGCGCGCCCTGCGCGAAGATGGTGCGCCCTATGTGCCTTTTGTGGCCAAGTAGGGGGCGAACCATGCTGGTGTTGGTTTGTTATGACGTGAGCACTGAAACCAAGGCAGGCCGCCGACGCTTACGCCGAGTCGCGCGGGTGTGTGAAAGCACCGGGCAGCGGGTGCAAAAGTCGGTGTTCGAGTGCCAACTGGATGTAGCCAAATTTGAAGCACTGGAGCGCGAGCTGCTGGCAGAAATCGACCCCACCATGGACTGCCTGAGGCTGTACCGCATTCCTGGCACGCGTGGGTTTGAGGTGATCGAGCATGGCATGTTCAAAGCCATTGATTTTGATGGCCCTTTAGTGCTTTAGCCCCGCTTGCCTGTCGCCATGCCCGTTTTGGCGTGGTATGGTTATTGCCGCGAACCCCAAGTGATGGCTTTGTCACTAAGAGGTTCGCGCTCTTCGCAACCCATTGTTTTGATTGGTTTTCTTTATTTTTCTAAGGGTATGTTTGTGCCAATGCATGTCTTCATCGCCATGTTCGCGGAAATGTACAAAAAAATCGTTGTCAAACAAGGCTCTGGATGCGAAGGGATTCGCCCGCCAGCAATGGCGGGCGTGGATTGAAACACCCCTATTACCCAAGGATTGCTGCAACAACATCCGATTCGCCCGCCAGCAATGGCGGGCGTGGATTGAAACTCACCATCTATCACGTCAGCCGGGATGCTGACCTTGATTCGCCCGCCAGCAATGGCGGGCGTGGATTGAAACGTTATGAAATCAATAGCCGGAACACTGGCCGCGCGATTCGCCCGCCAGCAATGGCGGGCGTGGATTGAAACCCCGCTGGGAGCGCCGCGCATGAACCGCATTGCAGCGATTCGCCCGCCAGCAATGGCGGGCGTGGATTGAAACTGGCAAAAAGGCGCCACCGGTAGCAAGGTTCCTTGATTCGCCCGCCAGCAATGGCGGGCGTGGATTGAAACCGGTTTACCGTGGCCCGGTTCTCGTCAAGCACCCGATTCGCCCGCCAGCAATGGCGGGCGTGGATTGAAACAGGACTGGCAACAGCCACAGCAGCAGCCGCAACAGATTCGCCCGCCAGCAATGGCGGGCGTGGATTGAAACTTCGTCATAGTCAACGTCATCATCTTGCAGCGATGATTCGCCCGCCAGCAATGGCGGGCGTGGATTGAAACGGCTCAATCGACGCACTTGGTCGAGTCTGTACCGATTCGCCCGCCAGCAATGGCGGGCGTGGATTGAAACCGCCTGGACGTACACCTATCGCTCGTCATATCCGCGATTCGCCCGCCAGCAATGGCGGGCGTGGATTGAAACAAGTCGGTCAGCAACCCGGCCCTGCGCGTCAAGAGATTCGCCCGCCAGCAATGGCGGGCGTGGATTGAAACGCTCATACCACCAGCACCGGGACGGTTTTCGCAGATTCGCCCGCCAGCAATGGCGGGCGTGGATTGAAACTGGCTGGTATCAGCAAAAACAGCTTGCTGAGATGATTCGCCCGCCAGCAATGGCGGGCGTGGATTGAAACTAATCATCCTTTTCTTGCAAGCACTGTCGCGCTCGATTCGCCCGCCAGCAATGGCGGGCGTGGATTGAAACAGTCCAAAACGGGATTGGGCGAATTTTCAGCGCTTGATTCGCCCGCCAGCAATGGCGGGCGTGGATTGAAACGCGCTCACCGTGGCGGGCATGGGCAAGCGCAAAGGTGATTCGCCCGCCAGCAATGGCGGGCGTGGATTGAAACTCTTCCTTTGCCGACTCTGTAACCGGGGGCGTGCGATTCGCCCGCCAGCAATGGCGGGCGTGGATTGAAACCTTTTACCTTGCTGATGGGCACCTTCAATCGTTAGATTCGCCCGCCAGCAATGGCGGGCGTGGATTGAAACTTCCACCGCATCGGGCAGAAGCACGCCGTTGTCGATTCGCCCGCCAGCAATGGCGGGCGTGGATTGAAACAAAAGCAAGGGGTCACCTACTGCGCCTGCATCAGATTCGCCCGCCAGCAATGGCGGGCGTGGATTGAAACCGATCATCCAGGTCGTCGGCAAAGAATTGAACGTGATTCGCCCGCCAGCAATGGCGGGCGTGGATTGAAACGATGGCCGCATAATTGCAGTGCAGCACCGATCCGGATTCGCCCGCCAGCAATGGCGGGCGTGGATTGAAACTTCGGAAAGGGTATGTGCAGATTTACTCACCAGAAGATTCGCCCGCCAGCAATGGCGGGCGTGGATTGA
>MESI01000102.1:179509-216584 GCA_001770935.1 Burkholderiales bacterium RIFCSPLOWO2_12_FULL_61_40
TGAAACGTCATGCAATCCACGCGCAAGATTGTCTGGGAAGGATTCGCCCGCCAGCAATGGCGGGCGTGGATTGAAACAACGTCAGCCGTGCGCCGCTGCTTGGCATCTTCCGATTCGCCCGCCAGCAATGGCGGGCGTGGATTGAAACCTGCTTGTACTCACAAGTCCGTCAACTCCCGCAAGGATTCGCCCGCCAGCAATGGCGGGCGTGGATTGAAACAATGAAGGTGTTGCCAGAGCGCTGGAATGGCATAGATTCGCCCGCCAGCAATGGCGGGCGTGGATTGAAACCATGGCGCGGTAGTTTCGATACGCCTGCCATGCCCGATTCGCCCGCCAGCAATGGCGGGCGTGGATTGAAACGGTCTGCAATCCATCGAGAGGCCACGCCGTCGGGGATTCGCCCGCCAGCAATGGCGGGCGTGGATTGAAACTGGTATCTCCACATTGGTGCGCCGGATCACACGCGATTCGCCCGCCAGCAATGGCGGGCGTGGATTGAAACGCCGGAGTACCCTAAGCACCAGATTAGCGGCGCATGATTCGCCCGCCAGCAATGGCGGGCGTGTATTGAAACGCTGGCGGTGAGCTTGAGCAACACCGATCGGCAGATTCGCCCGCCAGCAATGGCGGGCGTGGATTGAAACCCATCTCTCATGGCACATACATCAAACGGAGCGCCGATTCGCCCGCCAGCAATGGCGGGCGTGGATTGAAACAGCACGCGCCAGCATCATTTGCTCAGTGCGGCAATGATTCGCCCGCCAGCAATGGCGGGCGTGGATTGAAACGTCGTGCCGAGGCTTTGCATGTTGGCGCAAACGGCGATTCGCCCGCCAGCAATGGCGGGCGTGGATTGAAACTGTTGTGGTGTTGGTGGTGCTTGTCGATGGCGCGGATTCGCCCGCCAGCAATGGCGGGCGTGGATTGAAACATACGCCTACCCCGCTACATTGGCGCAGCCTGGCCGATTCGCCCGCCAGCAATGGCGGGCGTGGATTGAAACAGCATCAGATAGACCTGCAACACATGCCGTATGGGGATTCGCCCGCCAGCAATGGCGGGCGTGGATTGAAACCGCAAACGCGCCCAGCATGTGCATCATCATTCGACCGATTCGCCCGCCAGCAATGGCGGGCGTGGATTGAAACCGCAAACGCGCCCAGCATGTGCATCATCATTCGACCGATTCGCCCGCCAGCAATGGCGGGCGTGGATTGAAACAGCCGGGATTACACAAACGCTGACATGGGGCGAGGATTCGCCCGCCAGCAATGGCGGGCGTGGATTGAAACCGCAGGGTCCAAGGAAGAGGCCTCGGCCTTCATGATTCGCCCGCCAGCAATGGCGGGCGTGGATTGAAACCGACTCAATCGGCGCACCTGGTCGAGCTTGTACGATTCGCCCGCCAGCAATGGCGGGCGTGGATTGAAACGACGCCACACAATCCGCCGTCAAGGACGAGCGCCTGATTCGCCCGCCAGCAATGGCGGGCGTGGATTGAAACCGCAAACGCGCCCAGCATGTGCATCATCATTCGACCGATTCGCCCGCCAGCAATGGCGGGCGTGGATTGAAACCGGCCGTGACGTGCATATCAATCCCTGGCGGCATTGATTCGCCCGCCAGCAATGGCGGGCGTGGATTGAAACATGTCCCAACGGCGGCGCATTGAGCGGTCAGGTCTGATTCGCCCGCCAGCAATGGCGGGCGTGGATTGAAACGACGCTACGCGTCTCACTCGCGGCGGCGCAAGCTGATTCGCCCGCCAGCAATGGCGGGCGTGGATTGAAACCAGACCACAAGAACGTCACCAGTGCCAAGCGCAGGATTCGCCCGCCAGCAATGGCGGGCGTGGATTGAAACCGCCAGAGTACATGCCGACGACCTAGCCCACTACGGATTCGCCCGCCAGCAATGGCGGGCGTGGATTGAAACCCTGCGCTGCGGCCTGGAATGGCGTCTGCACATCTGATTCGCCCGCCAGCAATGGCGGGCGTGGATTGAAACCAACGGCGCGAAGATGGAAGGTCAAATGGACCAATGATTCGCCCGCCAGCAATGGCGGGCGTGGATTGAAACCCAATGCACATGCGCGCCGTAATGCGTGGCAACTGGATTCGCCCGCCAGCAATGGCGGGCGTGGATTGAAACTAGATCAAGCCAGTTTCCGCCATGGACAGGGTTTCGCCGATTCGCCCGCCAGCAATGGCGGGCGTGGGTTGAAACATGATGATCATGTCAAAGGCGTCATCGGCGGCAGATTCGCCCGCCAGCAATGGCGGGCGTGGATTGAAACCACCACGTCACACAAACGCGGGTGCACCCCCTGGATTCGCCCGCCAGCAATGGCGGGCGTGGATTGAAACCAGCATGCCCGTGCCGATGTCATTCGCCCCCGAGATTCGCCCGCCAGCAATGGCGGGCGTGGATTGAAACATTTGATTTTGCAGACGTTCAGCTCCTTGCAGCTCGGATTCGCCCGCCAGCAATGGCGGGCGTGGATTGAAACGCTGCGGCAGCCATGACCGCTACATTGACGTCAGATTCGCCCGCCAGCAATGGCGGGCGTGGATTGAAACTGGGAAAACACGCTTTACTTCGGCCAGGAACCCGTGATTCGCCCGCCAGCAATGGCGGGCGTGGATTGAAACTCGATCCACACCTCGGGGCCGGTTTGCCCGCGCCGATTCGCCCGCCAGCAATGGCGGGCGTGGATTGAAACAAATCCCAGTGCTCGCCCTTGATGAGTTGCGGGAAAGATTCGCCCGCCAGCAATGGCGGGCGTGGATTGAAACTTCAAGTTGCGCAAATATGCCGACATGGCGCACCTTGATTCGCCCGCCAGCAATGGCGGGCGTGGATTGAAACAGCCACGATCAGTGACTTCCAACGCCGCGCATGCGATTCGCCCGCCAGCAATGGCGGGCGTGGATTGAAACGGCGCCAGCACGGTGTGCTGGGGGTCCGCCAGCAGATTCGCCCGCCAGCAATGGCGGGCGTGGATTGAAACCAAGGTGCTCTTGCCCACTCCGTTTTTACCGATCGATTCGCCCGCCAGCAATGGCGGGCGTGGATTGAAACTATCAGAAATGAAAACCGGCGACATCCTGGTCGTGATTCGCCCGCCAGCAATGGCGGGCGTGGATTGAAACTGGTGGATGGCCCTTGCGACTCCCCGCCCGCTGACGATTCGCCCGCCAGCAATGGCGGGCGTGGATTGAAACTATCGAAGCCGTGGTAATAGACCGTGCGACCTTGATTCGCCCGCCAGCAATGGCGGGCGTGGATTGAAACATCAATGATGATGATGGCGCCGTTGGGGACTTCCGATTCGCCCGCCAGCAATGGCGGGCGTGGATTGAAACGCGCCGGGGGAGTTGCTTCGCGCCAGGGAGTTGCTGATTCGCCCGCCAGCAATGGCGGGCGTGGATTGAAACTCCCTGAAATTGCCTCAGGGGCCTGGGCCACCGCGCGATTCGCCCGCCAGCAATGGCGGGCGTGGATTGAAACAGGTGTTGCCATATGTGACACCCTCCCCAGACTCACGATTCGCCCGCCAGCAATGGCGGGCGTGGATTGAAACCCCGTTTTGATAGAGCTTCCAGGCTTCTTTGGCCTGATTCGCCCGCCAGCAATGGCGGGCGTGGATTGAAACACCATGCCGCCGATGTTGTCCGACACGAATGGGGATTCGCCCGCCAGCAATGGCGGGCGTGGATTGAAACATAGCCCCCCATGCGAATATGAACTCTATCAGCTCGATTCGCCCGCCAGCAATGGCGGGCGTGGATTGAAACGGCGGCGTCCTGTTCCCGGTGATGCAGAGTTGGTGATTCGCCCGCCAGCAATGGCGGGCGTGGATTGAAACATCGCCAACCAGACCGACATCGCAGCCGCAGGGGATTCGCCCGCCAGCAATGGCGGGCGTGGATTGAAACAAACGGTTTCACGCCATTACCCTCAGTGGCGCAGGCTTGCCCGCCTGATCCACCAAGGGCGTCGGCGCGCCTTCCGTTTTAAGGGGGGGGGAGCTTTCCCCAGTCGAACTATCAAGCAAAAGGCCTGGGGTGAGCGCCAAAGCGAAGTAAAGGAGGAGGCCGAAGGCCGGAGGACATGAGCGGCGGCGCTCGCCCCAGGCCTTTTGCGGGCGCCGGAAAAATCGCTCCGCCCTATCTCCGCATTGGGTGAAAGCCCCTTGCTTAAGCCGCCACCGCAGCCTGCGCCTGGTTCGCCGCGACCTGGGTAGCCGCCAGGGTCGCCTCTGCCGCGCCCGCCAATGCGCTTGCCTTGGGTGCGTCTCCCATGGCCAGGCCTTCGGCGCGCACAAAGCGCACATCGGTGATGCCCAGGAAGCCGAACACGGTTTGCAGGTAGCTTTCCTGGTGCTCCATGGCGCGGCCACCTTCACTGGTGGAGTACATGCCGCCACGGGTGGAAGCCACGATCACGGTTTTGCCGCCAGCCAGGCCTTTGGGTCCGGTGGCGGTGTAGGTGAAGGTGCGGCCGGCCTGGGCAACGCGGTCGATCCAGGACTTGAGCTGGCTGGGGATGCTGAAGTTGTACAGCGGCGCGCCCACCACAATCACATCGGCCGCCAGAAACTGGCTGACGAGCGCCTCGGAGATAGCGTTTTCGCGGCGCTGGCCTTCGGTCAGAGTCTCCGTGGTGGCGGGCATGCGAAAGCCCAGGGATTCCGCCGACAAATGGCTGGGGGTGTCTGTGGCCAGGTCCAGGTAGTCCACCACGGTGGCGTCGTGGGTGGCGGTCCACTGGTCCACGATGTTGCGGGTGAGCTGGCGGGAAACCGAGTTGCTGCCCAGGATGCTGGAGTCGATGTGCAAGAGTTTCATGGTGCTTCCTTCAAAGGGGTTGGTCGATGAAAGAATTGTGGGGATGAAGCGAATGTTTGATAAGTGGGCAAATTTGCGCTAGATTGTTCTATCAATAGGACAATTGGGGCTGACCATGCACGATATGAACGACATGCTGTACTTTGCCGAGGTGGTGGAGCGGGGCGGTTTTGCGGCCGCCGGGCGCCATCTGGGCATTCCCAAATCCAAGCTGTCGCGCCGGGTGGCCGAGCTGGAAACGCGCCTGGGCGTGCGCCTGCTGCAGCGCACCACACGCAAGCTCTCGCTGACCGATGTGGGTGCCGTGTACCTGCGCCATTGCAGCGCGGTGCGTGACGAGGCCCAGGCGGCGCAAGAGGCCATCGAGCATGTGCACACCGAGCCGCGCGGCACGCTGCGCGTGGCCTGCCCCGTAACCTTGGCGCTGACCACCATCGGGCCGCTGGTGCCGGTGTTTTTGGCCCGCCACCCCCAGGTGCGCATGGACATGCGGGTGAGCAACCGGGTGGTGGACCTGATTGAAGACGGTGTGGACATCGCGCTGCGGGTGCGCCCCACGCTGGAAGACAGCGCCAGCCTGGTGGTCAAGAACTTTGGCGTGAGCCGCACCTTGCTGCTGGCAAGCCCGCAGCAGTTGCACCGCCAATGGCAGCCCGCCGGCCCCGCCGAGCTGGTGGGGTTGGACACGGTGAGCATGTCGGCGGTGGACGGCAAATCCAGCTGGGGCCTGCAGGGCCCGGCGGGCGCCGAGTACACCCTGGAGCACCAGCCGCGCTACTGGGCCGACGACCTGGCGACCCTGCGCTTTGCGGTGCTGGGCGGCATTGGTATGGGTTTCATGCCCGAGTACATGTGTGAAGACGAACTGCGCTCCGGCCAGCTGGTGGAGGTCTTGCCCGGCTGGAGCCCCCGGCCGGGGATTTTTCATGCGGTCTACCCGTCACGCCGGGGCATGGTGCCCGCCGTGCGTGCCTTTCTGGACTTTCTGGGGGAGTCCATCCACGCCGAGGGGGTGCCACGGGTGATGTGATGGCCGCAAACGGCAGTTATTAGGGGTGAAAAATGGCTGTGGCCCGCGTGGAATAAGCGGTAGCAGCTATCAAAATGTAGTGTCTCAGCGCAAGCGCAGCGGGTCCACGCGCCGGTCGATGGAGGGTTTGGTAGGGGCAGCGGCCACTTGTTCGTGCGCCTTGGGGTCGGTCCAGCCAAAAAAAGCACACACCTCGGCGCGCTGGGTTTGGGCGTCGGCGTAGCCCAGGGCCATGAGTTCGCTGGTGTAGCCCGATTCAAACAGCAGGTAGCTGGCCAGTGCGGCGCCTTTCATGTCGGCACGGGCCGTGGAGACGCCCACACCGCCCAGCATCACACGCACCGCATGGGGCAGGTCGCCGATGTGGCGCGAGGCCACGGTGTCCAGCCGCTGGCTGGGCGCAATCACCAGCAGGTCGATGGGGCGCAGGGCGCTGGCTTTGCGCAATTCCGGCGGCACCAGTTTGATGGTCTGGTTGATGCGGCGCACCCGCTCCACGTCCACCGCCAGGGCGTCCAGAAAGATGTTGGACAGCGCGTGGCCCGCGATCTGGGCGATGGACGGGTAGGTGTTGGTGGTGTGCAGGTGGGCTTCGTCCTTGGGTTCGTGCATGCGACCGGCCCCTACCACCATGATCCGCTCGGCCCCCAGGTGGATGGCGGGCGACACCGGGGCGCTTTGGCGCATGGAGCCGTCGCCGAAATACTCGTTGTGGCCGTCGATATGCAGCTCGGTGGCCGGAAACACAAAGGGGATCGCACTGGACGCCAGCAGGTGGGCGTGGGTGATTTTGGCGCGCACCGACAGGCGCTGTGAGCGCACCCAGGGCATCAGGCGCTTGTCACCCTCGAAAAACGTGATGTGGTCGCCCGAGCTGTAGCTCGACGCCGTGACGGCCAGCGCCTGCATGTGGCCCTTGCGGATGAGGTAGGGCAGGCGCTCCAGCGGCACCAGCCTGGCGATTAACTCGCCCAGCGGGGTGTTGTCCAGCAAGGAGCGGGGTTTGATACGCCGCCACTTGGCCAGCATCCAGCCGATGGACAACAGCGTCATCCAGCTGGCACCGGATCGCAGCATGCTCAGGTGGTCGGCCCGGTACACCTCATGGGCATGGAAGTTTTTCCAGGTGCTGGCAATCATCCGCACGGTGGCGTCGAAATTGTCACAGCCGCAGGCCAGTGCCGATGCGTTGATGGCCCCCGCCGAGGTGCCGGTGATAACGGCAAAGGGGTTGCGCTGGTTTTCCGCACCGCAATCCAGCCGGATGTCGGCAATGGCCTCCAGCACCCCCACCTGGTAGGCGGCGCGTGCGCCGCCTCCGGTCAACAACAAGCCGGTGGTCTGGGGAATGGGTGTTGCGCCGTGCATGGGGAATATTATGGGTCGCTTGCAGCGCCGGTTGAACCCAAAATAAACGGGGTAAACCCGTAGTGGGGCCGGGGTTAATGGGTTCGCTAGACTCCGGGGTAAAGGAGTATTCAATGGCCATCACCGAACCAAGCATCATGGGCGCCCTGGCAGGCGTCGTCGACCCCAATACGGGCAAAGATTTCGTCAGCAGCAAGTGCATCAAGAACCTGTCGGTCACCGGCAGCGACGTGGCTTTTGACGTGGAGCTGGGCTACCCCGCGAAAAGCCAGACAGCCGAGTTCCGCCAGGCCCTGATCGCCGCCGCCAAGGGCGTTTCCGGGGTGGGCAACGTCAGCGTCAATGTGCAGATGAAAATCGTGCCGCATGCGGTGCAGCGTGGCGTGCAACTGCTGCCCGGTGTCAAGAACATCATCGCCGTGGCCTCCGGCAAGGGCGGCGTGGGAAAAAGCACCACCGCCGCCAATCTGGCGCTGGCGCTGGCCGCCGAAGGCGCGCGCGTGGGCCTGCTGGACGCCGACATCTACGGCCCCAGCCAGCCCATGATGATGGGCATCGAGGGCCGACCCGAGTCCGAAGACGGCAAGACCATGGAGCCCCTGGAAAACTACGGCGTGCAGGTCATGTCGATTGGTTTTCTGGTGGCGCAGGACGAAGCCATGATCTGGCGCGGCCCCATGGCCACCCAGGCGCTGGAGCAGCTGCTGCGCCAGACCAACTGGAAAGACCTGGACTACCTGGTGGTGGACATGCCCCCCGGCACCGGCGATATCCAGCTCACCCTGAGCCAGCGCGTGCCCATGACCGGTGCGGTCATCGTCACCACGCCACAGGACATTGCCTTGCTGGACGCCCGCAAAGGCATCAAGATGTTCGAGAAGGTGGGTGTGCCCATTTTGGGCGTTGTGGAAAACATGGCGGTGCATGTGTGCAGCAACTGCGGCCATGTGGAGCACATCTTTGGCGCCGATGGCGGCAAGAAAATGGCGGCGGATTACAACATGGACTACCTGGGCGCCTTGCCGCTGGCCATGCAGATCCGGGTGCAGGCCGACGGCGGCCGCCCCACCGTGGTGGCCGACCCCGAGGGCGAGGTGGCCGGCATCTACAAGGCCGTGGCCCGGCGCGTGGCCCTGGCGGTGGCGGCCAAAAACAAGGATTTTTCCAGCAAGTTCCCCACCATCAACATCAGCAAGAACACCTGACCTTGTCGGGTCTTGGGTGAAAACAACACGGCACCGGGGGCGCGAGGGCCTGGTGTCCAGCAGCAGGGAGTCACCATGCATCCATCCGGTCCATCCACCGATTCCAAGGCCCTGGCCCTTGCCAGCGTGGACGGCATGCGCGAGCGCATCCGCCGCAAAAGCAAGCTCAAGGGGCGCCAGGCGGACGAGATTTCGCTGGCCGAGGTGCGAGCCCTGATCGACCCCCGGCCCGAGGGCGGGTACCGGCGCGATGGGCTGATCGAGCAGCTGCACCGGCTGAACGACGCCTACCGCGGCCTGCACGAGCGCCACTTGGTGGCGCTGGCCAAAGAGATGAACCTCCCCATGGCCGAGGTGTACGAGGTGGCCAGCTTCTACCACCACTTCGAGGTGCTTGCGGATGGTGCCCCTGCGTCGGGCCTGACGGTGCGGGTGTGCAGCGGGCTTGGCTGCCAGATGGCGGGGGGCGACGATGTGCTGGCGCGTTTGCCCGCCTTGCTGGGCGGTGCCGATGTGCGGGTGATTGCGGCACCCTGTGTGGGGCGCTGCGAACAGGCGCCGGTGGCGGTGGTGCACCAGACCCCGCTGCCATGGGCCACGGCAGAGGCGGTGGTTTTAGAGGCAAATAAGGCTCTAGCCCCCGTGGAATGTGCGCAAGCAGCTCCTGAATTGATAGCAAAAGCGGCCGTGGACTACGACACCTACCGCGCCCAGGGCGGCTACGCACTGGCTGCCGCCGTGGTCAATGGCGAAGACGACCCCGAGAGCGTGCTGCGGGCCCTGGACGACTCCGGCCTGCGCGGCCTGGGGGGCGCGGGCTTTCCGGCGGGGCGCAAATGGCGCATCGTGCGGGAGCAGTCGGCGCCGCGCCTGATGGCAGTGAACATCGACGAAGGCGAGCCCGGCACCTTCAAGGACCGTACCTATCTGGAGCGCGACCCGCACCGCTTTCTGGAAGGCATGTTGATTGCCGCCCAGGTGGCGGGCACCGAGGCGGTCTACATTTACCTGCGCGACGAGTACCACGGCTGCCGGGCGATGTTGCAGGCCGAGCTGGCCAAGCTGCAGGCCCATCCGCCGTGCCCCTTGCCGCACATCGAGTTGCGCCGGGGCGCGGGGGCCTACATCTGCGGCGAAGAGTCCGCCATGATTGAAAGCATCGAAGGCAAACGCGGCGAGCCGCGCATGCGCCCGCCCTACATCGCGCAGGTGGGCCTGTTTGGTCGGCCCACGCTGGAGCACAACCTGGAGACCCTGTACTGGGTGCGTGACATTGTGGAAAAAGGCGCTGCGTGGTTCACCAGTTTTGGCCGCCATGGCCGCAAGGGCTTGCGCAGTTTCAGCGTGAGTGGCCGGGTGAAAGAGCCGGGGGTCAAGCTGGCGCCCGCAGGCATCACGGTGCAGGAGCTGATTGACGAACACTGCGGCGGCATGCAGGAAGGGCACACCCTGTACGCCTACTTGCCCGGCGGGGCGTCGGGCGGCATTTTGCCGGCCCATCTGAACCAGATTCCGCTGGACTTTGACACTTTGCAGCCCTACGGCTGTTTCATCGGCTCCGGTGCGGTGGTGGTGCTGGGCCAGCACGACAAGGCGCGTGATGCGGCCCTGAACGCCATGCGTTTTTTTGCCGACGAGAGCTGTGGCCAGTGCACGCCCTGCCGGGTGGGCACGGCCAAGGCGGCCCAGCTGATGGAGGCGCCGGTGTGGGACCAGGCTCTTTTGGACGACCTGAGCGAGGTCATGGTGGACGCCTCGATTTGTGGCCTGGGGCAGGCGGCGCCGAATCCGGTGCGCTGCGTTCAGAAATACTTTGCCCATGAGGTGGTTTGAATGAACGCAATCGTTAAATCTATCTGCGCTGCCGGGCCTACGGTGGCGTTCACGCTGGACCGGCAGACGGTGCACGCCTATGAAGGCGAGAGCATTCTCCAGGCGGCGCAGCGCCACGGGGTCGAGATTCCGCATTTGTGTTTTACCGAGGGGCTGCGGGCGGATGGCAATTGCCGGGCCTGTGTGGTGGAGGTGGCGGGGGAGCGCACTCTGGCACCGAGTTGCTGTCGTACGGTGTCTGCGGGGATGGTGGTGCAGGCCACGAGTGAGCGGGCGTTGAAGAGCCAGAAGATGGTGCTGGAGATGCTGCTGTCGGATATGCCGGAGGTGGGGTACAAGTGGAATGACGCTCCTCTGGCTGCTGATGGTGGCGACGCTACGTCTTGTGCGGCTCAAGGCGTGACCTCTGGCGCTGCTGCATTGGGCAGTGCGCCGGGCTCCTCATACGCAAGCTCGAAATCGTCGCCCGGCGCACTGCCCAATACAGCCGGACCTGGGGTGTCCACTGTGGTGGGGCAGCATGGGGAGCTTTCTTGGTGGGCTTCGCGCATGGACGTGTCGGTGCGGTCGGCGCTTGCTGCCTTGCGGCGGGCGCAGCCTGTGGCTGACGTGTCGCACCCGGCGATGGCGGTCCATCTGGATGCTTGTATCCAGTGCACGCGCTGTGTGCGGGCCTGCCGCGAGGAGCAGGTGAACGACGTGATCGGCTACGCCCTGCGGGGCGCACACAGCCAAATTGTGTTTGACCTGGACGATGCCATGGGCGACAGCAGCTGCGTGGCGTGTGGCGAGTGTGTGCAGGTCTGCCCTACCGGGGCGCTGATGCCCAAGACGCTCATCGGTTCGCAGGCGGTGGACAAGACGGTGGACTCGGTGTGCCCGTTTTGCGGTGTCGGTTGCCTCATGACCTACCAGGTGCGCGACAACCAAATTGTGGGGGTGGAGGGGCGTGACGGCCCGGCCAACCACGGCCGGTTGTGTGTCAAAGGCCGCTTTGGTTTTGACTACGCCCACAGCCCGCAGCGGCTGACCGTGCCGCTGGTCCGCAAGCCGGGGGTGCCCAAAGACCCCGAGGCCTTGCAGGGCCTGAACCGCCACACGGCCGACTGGTCGGCGGTGTTTCGCGAGGCCACCTGGGAGGAAGCGCTGGCGCTGGCCGCCGGTCCGCTCAAGGATTTGCGTGACACCCACGGCAGGAAGGCGCTGGCCGGTTTCGGATCGGCCAAGGGCAGCAACGAAGAGGCCTATTTGTTCCAGAAACTGGTGCGCACCGGCTTTGGCTCCAACAATGTGGACCACTGCACCCGGTTGTGCCATGCCTCCAGCGTGGCCGCCTTGCTGGAGGGCGTGGGCTCGGGCGCGGTGAGCAACCAGATCAACGATGTGCAGCACTCCGGGCTGATTTTTTTGATCGGCTGCAACCCCACCAACAACCATCCGGTGGCCGCCACCTGGATGAAAAACGCGGCCAAGGCCGGTGCCAAAATCGTGGTGGCCGACCCGCGTGGCACCGACATTGGCAAACACGCCTGGCGCAGCCTGCAGTTCAAGGCCGACACCGACGTGGCCATGCTCAATGCGCTGATCCACACCATCATCGACGAAGGCCTGGCCGACGAAGCTTTTATCCGCAACCGCGCCAGCAACTTCGAGGCCCTGCGCGACAACGTGCAAGGCTACAGCCCCGAGGCCATGGCGCCGATTTGCGGGATTCCCGCACAGACCTTGCGCGAGGTGGCGCGGGCCTATGCCACAGCCAAGGGCGCCATGATTTTGTGGGGCATGGGGGTGAGCCAGCATGTGCACGGCACCGACAATGCCCGCTGCCTGATCGCCCTGGCCACGGTGGCGGGGCAGATTGGCAAACCCGGCTCGGGCCTGCACCCGCTGCGCGGCCAGAACAATGTGCAGGGCGCCAGCGACGCGGGCCTCATTCCCATGATGTTTCCCAACTACCAGCGCGTCACCGACCCGGCCGCACATGCCTGGTTTGAAGAGTTCTGGGGAATGCGCACGCCGCAGGGCCGCCCCAAGGCGGGCGAAGCCCCCTCGGGGGGCAGCGCAGCACACGAAGTGGCAAGCGTGGGGGCTCCAACATCATTGGACGACCAACCCGGCTATACGGTGGTGGAAATCATGCACAAGGCGCTGGCCCCCGACAGCGACCCGCACAAGGTGCGCGGCATGTACATCATGGGCGAAAACCCCGCCATGAGCGACCCCGACCTGAACCACGCGCGCCACGCGCTGGCCTCACTCTCGCACCTGGTGGTGCAAGATATTTTCATGACCGAAACCGCCTGGCTGGCCGATGTGGTGCTGCCCGCGACCGCCTGGCCCGAGAAGACTGGCACGGTGAGCAACACCGACCGCATGGTGCAGATGGGCCGCCAGGCGATTGACCCGCCTGGGCAGGCCCGGCCGGACCTGTGGATCATCCAGCAGATGGCGCAGAGAATGGGCCTGCACTGGAACTATGGCCAGACGGATGCCGCCGCGCCGGGCCGCCCCAAGCAAGGCACGGCCCCCTCGGGGGGCAGCGCTGCACACGAAGTGGCAAGCGTGGGGGCCATGGTTTCCGCTGTGTACGAGGAAATGCGCCAGGCCATGCACGCCGCCATTGGCGGCATCCGTTGGGAGCGGCTGGAGCGTGAATCCAGCGTGACCTACCCCTGCCTGAGCGCGGACGATCCGGGTGCGCCCACGGTGTTCATCGAGCGCTTTGCCACTGCCGATGGGCGTGTGCATCTGGTGCCCGCCGACATCATTCCCGCCGACGAGCGGCCCGATGCCGACTACCCCTTTGTGCTCATCACCGGGCGGCAGCTGGAGCACTGGCACACCGGCAGCATGACCCGGCGCGCCAGCGTGCTCGATGCCCTGGAGCCGATGGCGACCGCCTCTCTGTGCGGCGACGACCTGCAGGCCCTGGGGCTGGTGGCGGGGGATGTGGTGACCGTGCAATCGCGCCGGGGCCAGGTGGCGCTGCATGTGCGCCGCGACGACGGCACGCCCCAGGGGGCCGTCTACATTCCGTTTGCCTACTACGAGGCAGCCGCCAATCTGCTGACCAATGCGGCACTGGACCCCTTTGGCAAGATTCCCGAATTCAAATACTGCGCGGTGGCCCTGCGGCGCGGCGGGGTGCCGGCGCCCGTGCCCGGTTACGGCCCTGCCGGGGGCGTGGCTGCTTTGTGAATTCCCTTGCCGTGAATCCTTTGCCCCGTCTCACCCAGGCCCGCGCGCCGCTGACCCACCCCATCACCGTGCGCAACGAGCGTGGTGAACACCTCAGCGTGGCCATTCCCTCGGAGCGGGCCTTGACGGTGTACGTGGACAAGCGCGAACTCGTCACCCTGATGACCCTGGGCGCCCAGCCCGAATGGCTGGTGCTGGGGTTTTTGCTGAACCAGCGCCTGGTGCAGTCGGCGGGGGAGATCGCATCCATTACCGTGGACTGGGAGGTGGGCGCGGCGGCGGTGAAGACCCATGCGGGCATTGCGAATCTGGCGGAAAAAACCGCCACCCGCGTGGTCACCACCGGCTGCGGCCAGGGCAGTGTGTTTGGCGATTTGATGCGGGACGTGGACGGCCTCACGCTGCCCGACACCCACATCACGCAGAGCCAGTTGTATGGCATCGTGAACACCATGCGGCTGCAGGACAGCGTCTACAAAATTTCGGGCTCGGTGCACGGCTGTGCGCTGTTCCATGGCCAGGAGCTGCTCTTTTTTGTGGAAGACGTGGGCCGCCACAACGCAATTGACACCATCGCGGGCTGGATGGCGCTGCAAGCGGGGCTGGACCGTGCGGGCAAGGTGTTTTACACCACCGGCCGGTTGACCAGTGAGATGGTCATCAAGTCGGCGCAAATGGGCATTGCGGTGGTGGTTTCGCGCAGCGGCACCACCCAAATGGGGCAGGCGGTGGCCGCACGCCTGGGCTTGTGCGCTATAGGGCGGGCCACCCATACGCGTTTTTTGTGTTTCAGCGGTGCGCAGCGGCTGCAACTGCAACCGGGCGGATGCTAGTATTTTTTGGGGTCAAACCAAAGTGAGGCATCGTTCAAAGGCGTTTCCTTGGGCAGCATGCCATTGTTCACCTTGATGATGCGCCGGTGTTTGAGGTCCGCTTTTTCGATGGCGGCACCGTTGTATTTTTTGAAAATGGCGTCAAACGAGCCGTCTTTCATCATCTTGCGGATGCCAGCTTCCACCCGGTCTTTCAGTTTGGCGTCACTGTGGTTGAAGAAAAAATAGTAGGGCCAGGGGTAATAGATCAGCAGGTTTTTTTCAATGGCCAGGTTGGGATTGCTCCTGGAATAGGTGTTGTATTCGTTGAAGGCTTCGCTGATGCCCCTGGGAAACAGGTCGAACCGTCCGCCGTCCGCCATCTTGAACAGGTTGTCGTATTGCGCGGTGGTCACCGTGAGTCCATTGGATTCGTACAGTTTCACGTCGCCCCAGCCCAGCCCCTGGCCGATTTGCAGTTTTTTCAGGTCGTCCAGGGTTTTGGCCTGGTCAATCAAAGCCTGTTTGTCTTTGGCAATCAGTGCAACGCGGTAGCCCAGGATGCCCTTGCGCAGGGGGATGCGCAGCGGCAAGAAATCCTTTTCCTTCTCCACCGAGGTGGAGCTCCACACCACGTTGACGGAATCCTCGCCTTTTTTCAGCTCCACCAGGTAGCGCGCTTCGTTCATGCCGTCTTTGGACGCAGTCAACTCATAAGGCCCAAACTCCGCAACGGTCGCTTTCAGTGCGGTGTCCAGTATTTCAATCAGGTCGTTGAAGCGGGTGTCCCTGGCGGTCTGGTTGGCCGGGTAGACCACCTTGACCCCGGCGGAAAGCGCGGAAAACGAGAGCAGGAGCATCCCGAAGAACAAGGTGGCCTGCAAGCGCAATGGTGAGGAACCGGAGATGGGCATGACAAACTCCTTGGGTTTGTAAAAGAGCGGAAAGCGGTTTGCACTCTATACCGATCTGCGGGTGGCTGCAATCGATGGCGGTGTTTCGCTATCAAATATATAGCTGCCTACGCATATTCCATGAGGGCTGGAGGCTTCTTTTGCTCACAATCCTAGGCGTAGCGCTTGTTGCGCAGGTTGTGCTTGACGTTGCGCATCATCGGTTGCAGCACGTCGCACCCGATGCGCAGCGCCACGCTGGTGGCCAGAATGTCAATGATCAGCAGGTGCAGCAGCCGTGACTGCATCGGGACGAAGTGTTCAAACGGCTCGCCGTGGTCGGCTGCCAGGTGGATATGGGCTGCGCTGGCCAGGGGGGAACCACTGGCGGTGATGACCACCGTGGAAGCGCCACTTTTCTTGGCAATATCGCATGCCTCCATCAGGTCGCGGGTGCGGCCGGAGTTGGAAATGAGGACGACGCAATCCCCCGGCTCCAGCATGGAGGCGCTCACGATCTGAAAGTGGCTGTCGCTGTAGGCCAGGGTGTTGATTCCCAGCCGAAAGAACTTGTGCTGGGCGTCCTGGGCGACGACGCCGGAGTCTCCCACGCCATAGAACTGGATACGTTTCTTGTGTTGGTAGGCGTCCATCAGCAGGGCCGTGGCGCGCTCCATGCTGGCCATGCCGATGTCGCTGCGGTACTTCAGCAGGGTCGCCAGGGTGCTGTCGATGACTTTGACGGCCACTTCATGCGCCTTGTCGTCCGCGTTCACGCAGCGGTGGATGAAGGGCACCCCTTCATCCACCGCACCGCTCAGTTTGCGTTTGAAGTCCACCAGGCCGTCAAAGCCCACGCTGCGGCAAAACCGCACCACCGTGGGCTTGCTGACCTTGGACAGGCGGGCCAGCTCGCCCACCGCGAGCCGGGCAAAGTCGCATGGGTCGGCCAGGCACAGCTGGGCGACGCGTTGCTCCGAAGGGGAGAGCGAGGGCAAGGCGGCTTGGATGCGGTCGAGCATGGCGCGGTGGGCTGGTTTAACCCACTCACACTACCTCAGGCATGCCGCTGTGCAGAGAGCGGGTAATGGCCAGGCCGATGCGAGTGGCTTCCAGGGCGTCGTCCAGGGTCAGGCTCAATGGCGCTTCACCCCGGCAGGCGGCCACAAAAGCCGCCATCTCGGCCCCGAAGGCGGCCTCGAAGCGCTCGTAAAAGTCTTTCACCACGGCATGGCGCACGCCATGGGTGTCACTGCGCACCACACGGTCACTGGCCGCGTGTTCGCCCACCGTCAGCTTGCCCGCGGTGCCAATCACCTCGGTGCTGGTTTCGTGGCCATGGGCCATGGTGCGCGAGGCGTAGAACACGGCCCGTGCGCCGCCTTCAAACTCCACCACCGCCAGGCCGTTGTCCACATCGCCAAACTCGGCCAGGGCTGGGTGCAGGGCGATGGTGCCGGTGGCAAAGGCGCGCAGCGCCTTGGGGCGGTTCAGCATCCAGCGCGCCAGGTCGATGTCGTGCACGCTGCAGTCCATGAAGATGCCGCCCGAGGTGGGGGCAAAGCGCACAAAAAAGCCTTCCGGATCGTTCTGGTCGCAGGTTTGGGAGCGCACCAAAAAGGGCCGGCCGATTTCGCCCGCCGCCACGGCCGCGTGGGCGTTCAGGTAGCTGGGGTCGAAGCGCCGGACAAAGCCCACCATGGCCACCTGGGCCGGGCGCTGCTGTGCCACGGCCAACACGCGTTCGCAATCTTCCACATTCAGCGCCAGCGGTTTTTCCACAAACACATGTTTGCCTGCCTTCAGCGCCGCAATGGTCTGGTCGGCGTGCAGGGAGGTGGGGGTGACCAGCACCACGGCGTCCATGCCCGGGTCGGCAAGGAAGGTGTCAAAGTCTTCATACACCCGGGTGATGCCCAGTTGCGCGCTGGCATAGCTGCGCTCATCCGCCACCGGGCTGCAGGCTGCCACCAGCTCGCAATGCCGGGTGCGAAAGGCCAGGGCCTCGGCGTGGCGCTTGCCCAAACGGCCCAGGCCGACAATGCCGATACGAAGGTTGTTTGCCATGGTGCGCTTTAGTTGAAAGTAATGACTTGGTTGGTGGCCGCGCTTTGGGCCGCTGCGTCCGCCAAAATCTGCGCGTCCACGCCGTCTTGCACCGAGGTGCGGAAGGCGCCGCCGTTTTGCAACTGGGTGAAGAAGTGTTCAATCTCCAGACGGTAGGCGGCTGCGTAGCGTTGCAGAAAGAAGGCTTCCGGGTTGTCCTGCTGCGTGCCCTGGGCGTTGGCCTGGGTCACTTCGCTGGGGCGGTGGTTGCCACACTGCAGCATGCCCTTCGACCCGATCACCTCAAAGCGCTGGTCGTAGCCGTAGGCGGCGCGGCGCGTGGTGTTGATCTGGCACAGCCGCCCCTTCACGGTCTTGATGGTGACGGCGGTGCAATCGAAGTCGCCAGCCTGTCCAATGGCGGGGTCCGTCAGGCAGGAGCCGGTGGCGCTCAGCCAGGCGGCCTGGTCACCGTCGCCGCACAAAATCCAGCGGAACACGTCAAAGTCGTGGATCAGCATGTCGCGAAAGATGCCGCCAGACTGCTGGATGTACTCCACCGGCGGGGCGCCGGGATCGCGGCTGGTGATGACGAGCATTTCGGGGTTGCCGATGTCGCCCCGGTCCAGGCGGGTTTTGGCCTCGTTGAAGGTGGGGTCAAAGCGGCGCTGAAAGCCAATCATGCAGGCCACGCCGGCCTGTGCCACGGCCTGGGCCACGGCATGTGCGCGTGGCGCCGACAGGTCCACCGGTTTTTCACAGAAGATGTGTTTGCGTGCGGCGGCGGCGCGGGTGATGAGATCACTGTGGGTGGTTGTTGGTGAGCAGATGGCCACCGCGTCAATGGCGGGGTCGGCCAGTACGGTGTCGATATCCGCCGCTGCGGCGCCGACTTGCTGCGCAAGGTCGGCAGCCGCACTCGGAACAGCGTCACAGACGTATTTGAGCTTGACACCCTGCTGGGCCGCAAGGTTGGTGGCGTGGATGCGGCCTATGCGACCGGCGCCGAATACGGCAATGTGCTTCATGAAACGTCCTGTCTCTGTAGATGGAATAGGGGGCCCGCTGTTTGCGGAGAGCTGCAGGACTATACAAAATTTTTACTAAAAATGGAAATTTATTTCTAAAAAATGTCTTGTGAAAAAATAAATGCGGTTTTCAAGGGGCCACCTTGGGTGATGTGGGGCGATATGGCAGCTCCAGCGCGTAGGCCAGGGCGATAAACAGGCTCTGGACCAAGCCCATGGTGCTGGTCAAAGCCCGAAAACCGAAGGTCGAGTTGTCCTGCACGACCAGCGTGGACACGGCGTCCTTGGCCAGCGGGCTCATGCGGCTGTCGGTGATGGCAATCAGTTGAACACCCCGCGCGACGGCAAGGTTCACGGCTGCCAGCGTTTCCTCGGCGTAAGGCGCAAATGAAATGGCCACCATGACGTCACCTTGACGTACGGAACGCATCTGTCCCAGGTGCATGCTGCCCAAGCCCGACATGAGGCACACCCGTTTATCCGTGTGCTGGAGTGCATAGTCCAAGTACACCGCGACCGGAAAAGACCGGCGTGAAGCGGCAATCCAGATGCAATCCGTCTCGCGCAGCAGTTTCACCGACTTGGTGAACGCCGCGCTGTCAAGATTGGCCTCCAGTTCTTTCATGGCAGCCTGGCTGCCAGTGAGGAATTCATGGGCAATTTCGACGCTGGAGAGGCTGCCGGAACCGGACTCGATCACGTCACGAATGCGGGTGCGGTAGTTGCGGCTGGGGGCCAGCTGGCGGGTCAGCCCTTCGCGAAAGACCGCTTGCATTTCGGAAAAACCAGAGAACCCAAAATGCTTGGCAAAGCGCACCACGGCCGAGGGTTGAACCTGGCAGTTGGCGGCCAGTTGCTGTATGCCTTCAAGGCCAATGTGGTCACGGTGCTGCTCAATATACATAGCGATCACCTTGAGCTGTTTGCTCAAGTTGTCGTATTCCGAGGTAATGCCTTCCACCAGCTGATCGACGCCGTTCTTGTTGTTGCTCTTGGGTGCCATTGCCACAAATCTTTCAAGTGCTACGGTTGTTGTTATGGAAATTTTTTTCCCCTACATTTTGAATGAAAAAGAGTTTCTCATTTTGACGGCCTTGCGCTTAGGGCTCGTGCATGAATAAGCTGTGCATTTGGCCGTCGGATTTGGGATGCAATGCTAGGCGCAAAGCGTGCCGTGCAGCTCCGCTGCACAAGCGATTTGCAACAACGCAGTGCACCCAAATCTGGCGCGCCAAATGTGCATGTTATTTGTGCACGAGCTCTTAGTCCAGGTAGGGTTTGAGCCCCATGTTTTCGGCAAAGTACAGCCGGAACTCACCAGGCTTTTCCAAGGGGCTGATGGGAGGCGCCATGTCCAGGGCCGCCAGTACGTGTTGCAGTGCGCGTATGGCCTGGGTGTCTGGGTCCTGGTCTATGACGACATCCAGCACGCCCTGCTGCAGGTACTGCCGATGGTCATCCGAAATTTCGTGCGTGACCCAGCAGACTTTGTCCTGGGCATAGCGTTGCAATGCTGCCTGGATACCTGAAGAGCCGGCACCTGTGTTGTAGAGGCCCACGATCCCGCCGGGCGCATTGAGCGCCTGCTGCACGACCCAGTAACACTTGTCGGGGTCGTCATGGGTTTCTGTCGCGTCCACATCGCAGCACAGATCAGGAAACTGCGCGGCGAGCACCTCGCGGCATCCGCCGCTGCGCTCTATATGTCCCAGGTAGTCGCGTCGGCTGGACAGGATCAGTACCCGGCCCCGCCGGTGGCACAGCCGCCCCAGCAAATAACCCGCGGTGCGGCCGGCCGCGTGGTTGTTGATGCCGACGTAGTCCGCCTGCGGCACGTCACTGACGCGGGTCACCACCATCGCAATATGTTCGCCGCGAGCCCGGGCCGCCTGCAGTGCCTGGCGCACGGCCGGGGTGTCGGGTGCCGCCACAATCAAGGCCTGGCGCTTGTAGCGGCGCGGCGCAAGGGCGCGCAACAGTGCAGCCTCATCCTGCTCGGGGGTGGTGACGCGGTGCACAACCAGCCGCTTGTCCAGCATCGCCACGCCGCGCTGCATGGCCAGATTCAGACGCCGGAAGAACGGCGAAGGGTTGTCTGGCAGCACGATGTCCATGTGGATCAGACCGTGCCGTGTGTCAGGCAGGACACGTGGAATGCCGAGCTGTCGCGCCGCCTGCACCACCTTTTCTCGCGACCGGGCCGATGTGGTGTCGCGCTCATTCAGCACCCGGTCCACCGTGGCGATGCTCACGCCCGCAGTAGCCGCAATCTCGGCGAATCTGGCGGTCTTTTTGCGGCGTAGTGGGGTTTCCATAATTTGACGATTTTTCGTCAATTATCCCGCATGCGTTGGCCCAGCGCGAACCTACATTACCTGGGCCGCGCAGCGTTTGCGGTGACCACATCACCAGGAGACAAGTATGAAAATTGCGTTAGACCCGTACATGATTCGCCATCTCAGCCTGGAGCAGTTGCCCGGCGCAGTGGCCGCACTGGGCTACGACCAGATTGAACTCTCGCCCCGCTCGGACTTTCTGGACTGGTGGGTCATGCCACGTGCCACCAAGGAGCGCATGGCTGGCTTCAAGACCGCCATGAAAGCCGCCGGCGTGGGCCTGGCCACCCTGCAGCCCATGTACCGCTGGGCCAGCCCATTTGAAGACGAACGCCAGTGGGCCGTGCGCTGCTGGAAAAAGGCCATCGAGGTGTCTGTGGAGATGGGCTGCGAGCTCATGATCTCCGAGTTTGGCCGAGGCGCATCCCCCGAGCGTTCGGTGGGGGAGCGCCCCGGCGCCAATACCAAGGAGATGTGCGAGGCTGCCTGGTTCCGCTCCATGGATGAGTTGCTACCGATCTTTGAGCGCGAAGGCCTCACGCTGTCGGTGGAGCCGCATCCTGAAGACTGGGTTGAGACCCTGCAACCGGCTGCGGATATCGTCAAGAACATCGGCTCCAGTGCCCTCAAGCTGTCCTACATCGCCCCGCACACCTTCTATTACGGCGACGACATGGCGGCCATGATCCGCGAGGCCGCGCCCCTGCTGGCCCATGTCCGCGTGGCCGACACCTTTAACCACAAGAAGAGCAGCCAGCTGCGCTACATCGTCAACCCGCCCGGCTCCAGCCAGGTCCGCGTGCACCAGCACCTGGACATGGGCCAGGGCGAGATCGACTGGGACATCTTCTTCGGCACCCTGGCCGAAGTGAAGTTCAACGGCGTGCTGTCTTCCTGTGTGTTCGCCTGGGAAGAGCGCGCTGACGAATCTTCCCTTTACATGCGCTCCGAGATGCAGCGCTACCTTGACAAATACCCACAACCCTAAGGAGAAATTTCATGACTTTAAACATTGGTGTGATTGGCTGCGGCATGATCGGCCGCGACCACGCCCGTCGCATCCAGCAAGTGCTCGCAGGCGCCCAGGTGGTCGCGCTGTCCGACGTGAACGCGGCCAACGCCGAGAGCGTGCGCAAGGACCTGGCTCCCCAGGCCCGCATCTACGAAACCGGCGAGGCGTTGATTGCCGCACCGGAGGTGCATGCCGTGTTGGTCACCTCCTGGGGCGCCACCCACGAGCCCTATGTGCTGGCTGCCATTGCCGCGGGCAAACCTGTCTTTTGCGAAAAGCCCCTGGCCACCACGGCCGCTGGCGCGCGCCGCATCGTGGACGCCGAAGTGGCTTTCGGTCGCCGCCTGGTGCAGGTCGGCTTTATGCGCCGCTATGACGCGGGCTACCTCGCGCTCAAGGCCGCGGTGGAGCAACACACTGGCGCGCCCATCTTGGTGCACGCTGCCCACCGCAACCCGGCCGTGCCCGAAGCCTATGTCACGCCCATGGCCATCCACGACACCTTGATCCATGAGATCGATGTGTTTCGCTGGCTGCTGGATGATGACTACGTCTCGGCGCGCGTGCTTTACCCGCGCAACTCCGAGCGCAGCCACACCCAGCTGCGCGACCCGCAGGTGGTGGTGCTGGAGACCGCCAAGGGCGTGCTGATCGACGTGGAAATTTTCGTCAACTGCCACTACGGCTACGACATCCAGTGCGAGGTGGTGGGCGAAGACGGCACGGCACGCCTGCCCGAGCCCATGGCCGTGGACATGCGCCTGGGTGCAAAACGACAGAGCACCATCCTGACCGACTGGAAAGACCGGTTCGTGGCCAGCTACGACGTGGAACTGCAGGACTTCATCGCCGCCGCAAGCAAGGGCGGCGCCACAGGCCCCAGCTCCTGGGATGGTTATGCCGCTGCCGTTACCTCGGATGCCTGTGTGCAGGCGCAGGAAAGTGAAGGCCAGTCTGTGGCCATCGAACTGCCCGCCCGCCCCGCTCTCTACAAGTAATTCCATTTCCATATCCATGCGATAGGTCGTTGCCCCTCCTTGTCGTGCTAAAGCACTGCCTGCGTCGGCGCGCCTACTCTCCCATTGATCTGAAATTGGAATAAGCCCCCCTTTTTTTGAAAGACCGCACCATGCGCTTTTCCCTTAGCCATATCCTGGCCCCGCGCCAATCCCCCGCCGAATTCTTCGCCATGGCCCGTGCCCTGGGCGTCACCGATGTCGAGATCCGCAACGACACGCCCAATGTGGTGGGCACGGTGTCGCCTGCCGAGGTGAAAGCCGCGGCTCAGGCCGCCGGCGTCAACCTGCTGTCCATCAACGCGCTCTATCCCTTCAACGTCTGGAACGAGGAACGCCGCGCCCAGACCGAAAAACTGGCGGCCTATGCCGCGGCATGTGGCGCGCAGGCGCTGGTCATGTGCCCCCTCAATGAGGGCGAACCAGTGGCCCAAGAAGCGCTGGTCGCTGCGCTGGCGGCCATCAAACCCATTCTGGTCGCACACGGCATCCGGGGCCTGGTGGAGCCACTGGGCTTCCCGGTGTCCTCTTTGCGCCGCAAGGCGGACGCCATCGCTGCCATCAAGTCTGCCGGGGGGGAAGGCCTGTTCAAGCTGGTGCACGACACCTTTCACCACCACCTTGCGGGTGAGACCGATTTCTTCCCGGAGTGGACCGGCCTGGTACACATATCGGGAGTGGCGGACCCGGATGTATCGGTGGCGGACATGCTCGACGCACATCGGGTGCTGGTGGACCAGCGCGACCGTCTGGGCAACGTGGCACAGATCCGCGCTCTGCAAGCCGCCGGCTACAACGGCCCGTACAGTTTCGAGCCGTTTGCTACCGAGGTGCAGGAACTGGCCGATCCGCAATCTGCGCTGGACTCCAGCATGGCTTGGCTGCGCGAGCAGGTCGCTGCCTGAGATTCAGGTAGTTTCCAGGGGTAGGAAGGCCTTGCCTTCCTGGGGCGCGCGGCTTTTTTTGCAAAGCCCGCGCGCGAGCATCACCCGCGCCCAACGCGCACGCTGGCCTCGTTACGCGAAGGTTCAAGCATTCAATCGGCATGTAGCCCCCGTATTCATTGCGTAAACAGCTATCACATTGATAGCAAAAGTCGGCGTCGGCTTCCAGGTACAAAGCGGCAGGTACTGGAGGCACTGACGCGCCAGGCGTCAAATTAATCCGAACTTCCGAACTTCCGAACTTTCCAACTTCCGGTCCCCACTCCCCCCAGCCCCCTCGCCCCGCCGGGCGAGGGGGAGCTCAACAGCCGAATTTGGTGGTGGTGCGCCGACTACGGAATTACGGGCGGGGCGTTGCCAATGGTGTTGGTGGGTGAAGATTTTGCGCAGGCGGTCGTAGGTATATCCGCGTCCTTGGCGCGCGCAAGGCTGGCGGCTGCGCGCCAGCAGCCATGGCAGGTTTCAATTCCATGCCGGTGAAGTGGTCAGCGTGGATCGTGAGGCGGCTGCGCGCCAGCAGCAATGGCTGGGTTCAATGGCAAACCAGGTGCGGGTGACGGCGAGAGAGGGCTTAGCTGAACTGGGCGTGTTTATTCGGACTCGCGGCCGCGCAGCTGGCCGCCGTTGGCACGCCTGGGCAGAGCCGTTGACTACGACCCCATGCAAAAAGCCCAGGCACCGCAAAGCCCTGGGCAACATTTCTCTAGTGATTGCGTATTCGGCGCGAAGCCACCAAATCGGCTGTTGAGCTCCCCCTCGCCCGGCGGGGCGAGGGGGGTGGGGGGAGTGGGGGAAGGAAGTCCGGAGGCCCGGAAGTTCGGAAGTCGGAAGTTCAGAAGTTCAGACCCGTTTTTTCTTGTTGCGGTATTGGTCAGCGATCACGGCCGCCACGATGATGGCGCCCTTGACCATCTCCTGGTAATACGCGTCGATGCGGATGAAGGTGAAGCCGGACGTCATCACGCCCAGGATCAGCACACCAATCACCGTGCCGGTGATCCGGCCTACGCCCCCCACGAGTGAGGTGCCGCCAATCACCACGGCGGCAATGGCGTCCAGTTCGTACATGACCCCCATGCCGGACTGGCCTGAAATGGCGCGCGCTGCGGTCACCGTGCCGGCAATGCCGCTGAGCAAACCGGCGATGGCGTAAATCCAGATCAGGTGCCGGTTGACATTGATGCCGGACACCCGTGCCGCCTGGCGGTTGGCGCCGATGGCGTAGGTGTATTTGCCAAAACGGGTGTAGCGCAAAACGATGTGAAAAACGACGGCGATTGCCAAAAAGATCACCACCGGGTTGCCGCCTTCACCGAGCCAGGCGAAGTCGTCCGTGAGCATGCTGACCGGCATGCCGCCGGTAAACCACTTGGCAAAGCCGCGGGCCGCCACCATCAGCCCCAGCGTGGCAATAAACGGGGGAATGCCGGTCATGGCAATCAAAGACCCGTTGAGCGCCCCTGCGATCAAGCCCACCAAGATACCGGCCATGAGCGGCCAGAACACATGCAAGTTGGTCAGCTCCGGGAAGATGGCGCGTGGGAAGTCTGAAACCTGGGCCAGGCTGGCCGACACCACGGCCGCCGCCGCCACCACGGAGCCCGACGAGAGGTCGATACCGCCGGTAATGATGACCAGGTTCACCCCGATGGCAATGATGCCAATCACGGACATTTGCAAAATGATGATCTTCAGTCGTTCCAGGTTGAACATGAAACTTTGGTCGTTGAGGTACCAGCCAATGGCCTCAAAAAACACGCAGATGCCAAGAAGCACCAGAAAGATGCTGAACTCAGGCGGGAGTTTCAGCGTGGGTTTTGCGATGGAGTGCATCGTCTTGGGAACAGAGGTGGTGTTCATGTCAGTGTCTCTCTCTCTTCAGTTACTTCGCAGCCAGTTCCATGATGGAAACCTGGTCTGCATCTTTGCGATCCAGGATGCCGGTGAGCCTGCCTTCGTGCATGACCATGATGCGGTCACTCATTCCCAGCACTTCCGGCATTTCGGACGAAATCATCAAAATGGCCACGCCCTGGCCCGCCAGTTCGGACACCAGTTTGTGGATTTCTGCCTTGGCGCCCACGTCGATTCCGCGCGTAGGCTCGTCCAGAATCAAAATTTTCGGGTGGGTGAGAAGCCAGCGTCCCACCAGCACTTTTTGCTGGTTGCCGCCGGACAGGTTTTGGATGACTTCCGACATGCTGGGTGTCTTGACCCGCAGCCGCTGGGCCATTTCCATGCAGTCCCGGTTCAGTGATTTGCTTTGCACAAACCCTTTGTTGACATAGTTCTGGTTCAGTACCGCCGCGCCCATGTTGTCCTGGATGTCCAGGCTCAAAAAGCAACCGGTCTCCTTGCGGTCTTCCGTCAAGAACGCCATGCCCGCAGTCAAGGCGGCCGCAGGTGTGTCGATCTCGACCCCCACCCCGTTGATGGCAATCGTGCCGGAGGTGGCGGGCACCACACCGAACAGGGCCTCTGCCACGTTGGAGCGTCCCGAGCCCACCAGGCCAGCCATGCCCAGGATTTCTCCGGCGCGTATGTCGAAGGTGATGTTCTGAAAAACCCCCTCCAGGCAGAGGTCCTGGACCGACAGCACCACGTCCCCAATGGGCACCTCTTGCTTGGGGAACATCTGCTTGATTTCGCGGCCCACCATCATGCGGATGATGTCGTCCCGCGTCACATCCGCCGAAGCACAGGTTGCGATGTACTGGCCATCGCGGAAAACGGAAAATTCATCCGCAATCTCAAACAGCTCATTCATCTTGTGGGTGATGTAGATGATGCCCTTGCCCTGTTGTCTCAGGTTGCGGATGATATTGAAGAGGTGGGCCACTTCGGTTTCGGTCAGCGCCGACGTGGGCTCGTCCATGATGAGCACGTCGGAGTTGTAGGACACCGCCTTGGCAATTTCCACCATTTGTCGGCTGGCGACCGACAGGGTCTGAATTTCCACGTCCGGGGCGATGTCGATGGACAGTTGGGCAAACAGCTCCGCCGTCTTGCGGTTGAGTTCCTTGTGGTCCACAAAGCCAAACCGGTTTTGGGGCTCGCGTGTGATCCAGACATTCTCGGCCACCGTCATGTGCGGCATCAGGTTGAGTTCCTGGTGGATCATGGCAATGCCACGGTTCAATGCGTCGATGGGCGACTTCAAAGTGATCTTTTCCCCATGGAGAAAGATGTCGCCCTGGTCCGGAATGTAGATGCCGGAGATGATCTTCATCAAGGTCGATTTGCCGGCACCGTTTTCGCCCATCAGTGCGTGCACGGTCCCCGCCTTGAGTTGGAAGGAAACCTTGTCCAGCGCCACCACCCCTGGAAATGCTTTGAGGATGCCCCGGATTTCCAAAAGCGGGTGCGCCAATGGGGCTGCGGCGTCTGGGTGCGGACGCTCCAACGTTGTTGTGTCTGACGTCATGGTGACTCTCATGAACTGGAAAAAGAGGGATGCCCCATTGGAGCATCCCCCGCTTGGAGAAACAATCAGTTTTTGGCCGCGTATTTGCTCAGGTTGGCGGGTGTCACCAACTCAAACGGCACATTCACGAAACGTTCCACTTTTTGCTTTTTGATCAGTTTCAGTGCGGCTTCGATAGACCCCGAGCCTTGTCCCGCCGCATTCTGGAAAACCGTCACTTTCAGGTCGCCAGACTTCATGGAGGCCAGGGCGTCTGGTGTGGCGTCAATACCGGCCACCAAAGAGGCGGGTGTCCATTTTTTGGTTGCTTTGAGCGCGTTAATCGCGCCAATGGCCATTTCGTCGTTGTTGGCGATGACGGCGTCAAACTTCATGCCAGCGGTGATCCAGTTGGTGGTGATGTCCTGGCCCTGGGTGCGGTCCCATTTGCCTTCGCGTTTGTCCAAAATCTTGATGCCAGAGCACTCTTTGGTGGCCAGCACATCTTCAATGTCCTTGGTGCGGGTGCGTGCGGCTTCGTTGGACAGCTCGCCCATCAGCACCACGATACTGCCCTTGCCCTTGAGGATGCGGCAGACTTCCTGGGTTTGCACGGTGCCAGACACTTTTTCATCGGACGCCACCACGGCCACGCCAGCGGGCAGCTTGTCAAAATCCACGGGCTTGCGGTTCACATAGATCAGGGGAATCTTGGCATCGGTCACCATTTTGGTGATCTTGGGCGTGACATCGGTGTCCACCGGGTTCACGATGATGGCGTCCACCTTTTGGGCAATCAGATTCTGGATCTGGCTGAGCTGTTTGCCCACGTCGTTTTGTGCATCTTCAACCTGCACTGTCGCGCCGGATTTTTTGCCGGATTCCAAAACACCATTTTTCAAGATGGTGAGAAACGTATCCAGTTGCGCCATGGCCAAGCCAATCTTTTCGGCATGGGCTGCCATGGGGGACAGCAGCGTGGTGGATATGGCTGCGGCGGTAAGAAGCTTTTTCATACGATGAATCTCCAGTGTTGGTTGAGAACGACGCAGTGAATGCCGTTCGGTTTTTTGGGCTCGTGCAAACAGTGCATGAACCACCCTATGAACTGTAATCAAATTTTTCAAAAAATAGAAATTATTTTCTAAGTGAATACCCTATAGAAATTTATGTCCATATAATTTACAGTCACTGGACCTGAGCGAAACCGTGCGGCATCACTGGCTGCAATTGCTTTAACCTAAACCAAATAGTGCTATCAATGAGTCCACTCCATTTCCCCTTAGACCGAAAATTTGACTTGGCGTGTCTTGGCCGTCTGGCAGTCGACTTGTACTCCCAGCAGTTCGGCAGTCGGCTGGAAGACGCCCGCAGCATGGCTATGTACCTGGGTGGCAGCTCGGGCAACCTGGCCTTTGGTGTGGCCCGTCTGGGCTTGCGCAGCGCCATGATTTCCCGTGTGGGCAACGAACACATGGGGCGCTTCCTGACCGAGACCCTGGCGCAAGAGGGCTGTGACACCAGCCAGGTGCAGGTCGACCCCGAGCGCTTGACCGCTTTGGTCTTGCTGGGGCTCAAGGACCGCGACACCTTTCCCCTGATCTTTATGCGCGAGAACTGTGCCGATATGGCCGTGGACGCGGCGCAGATCAGCGAAGACTTCATCGCCCAGTGCCGTGCCCTGGCGATCACAGGCACCCATTTGTCCACGCCCGGCACCCGGGCGGCATCGCGTACCGCGCTGGGCTACGCCCGCAAACACGGCGTCGTTCGTGTGCTGGACATTGATTACCGCCCTGTGCTGTGGGGCTTGACCAGCCGTGGCGCAGGTGAGAACCGCTATGTGCCCGATGCACGCGTCACCCAGCAGTTGCAAGAAATGCTGCCCGAGTTCGACCTGCTGGTGGGCACCGAAGAAGAGTTTTTTATTGCCGGTGGCGTGGCCGATGACCTGATTGCCAGCCTGCGTGCCGTGCGTGCGCTGAGCCAAGCCACCCTCGTGGTCAAGCGCGGCGCCTTGGGCTGCTGTGTGATCGAAGGCGCCATTCCCGACAACATCGATGATGCCCCCACCTACCGCGGTGAGCGCGTGGAAGTGCTGAATGTGCTGGGTGCGGGCGATGCCTTTTTGTCCGGCCTGATGGCCAGCCTGCTGCAGGGCAAGGATTGGGCGCAGTCCACCCAGGTGGCCAATGCCTGCGGCGCCATTGTGGTGTCCCGCCATGCCTGCTCCGCTGCCATGCCCACCCCTGCGGAGCTGGAGCACTGGTTCAGTGGGGCGCGCAACCCCAAGGTGGACGCGGACCAGCAGCTGGCCCACCTGCACCGGGTGAGCGCCGCACGCCCCCAGTGGAACGAGCTGTGTGTGATGGCGTTTGACCACCGCAGCCAGTTTCTGGAGATGGTGCGCGAAGCCGGGGTGAGCGAAGCGCGCATTCCCGTATTGAAGAAACTGCTGGTCCAGGCGGCCGAGCAAGTCGAAACCAGCCACCAGTTGCAGGGCCACGTCGGTGTGCTGATTGATGGTGGCGACTACGGCACCGATGCTTTGGCCAGCGCCACCGGGCGCGGCTGGTGGGTGGGGCGGCCGGTGGAGCTGCCGGGTTCGCGCCCGCTGCGTTTTGACGGCACCCGTTCCGTGGGCAGCGCCTTGGTGCACTGGCCTACGGAGCAGGTGGTGAAGTGCCTGGTGCATTACCACCCGGATGACTCCAATGCGCTGCGCCTGGAGCAAGAACAGAGGGTGCGCGAGCTGTGGGAGGCTACCCGTGCATCCGGCAACGAGTTGCTGCTGGAAGTTATCTTGCCCAAAGCGATGACCCTGCGCGGCAGCGAGGACGCCAGTGTGCTGCGGGCCGTGGCGCGCTTTTACAACCTGGGCATCAAACCCGAGTGGTGGAAGCTGGCGCCCATGCAGTCCCAGGGCTGGGCGGATTTGCATGCACTCATCCAAGAGCGTGATCCCTACTGCCGTGGCGCTGTGATTCTGGGCTTGAACCAGCCGCTGAACTATCTGGCGCAAAGTTTTGCGCAGGCGTCCAATCCGGTGGTCAAGGGCTTTATGGTGGGGCGCACCTTGTGGGCCGACGCCTCGCTGCGCTGGTTCCAGAACGAACTCGACGATGCCGGCCTGGTGCGTGAGGTGGCCGCCAACTTTGCAACCTTGGTCGATGCCTGGCGCGGCCGTATGAATCCAACCCTTTGAATTGATTTGTCATGACAACACAACGACTCACCATGGCCCAAGCGCTGGTCAAGCACGTGGCCGCGCTGCGGGTGGAAATGGCGGATGGCAGCATCCAGCCCTATTGCGGTGGCGTCTTCACCATCTTCGGCCACGGCAACGTGGCCGGGCTGGGCGAAGCCCTGTGGGCTGAGCGTGCTGCACTGCCCACCTACCGCGCCCACAACGAACAGGGCATGGCCCTGGCCGCCGTGGCCTACGGCAAAGCCCACCTGCGCCAGCGCATGATGGCGGTCAGCTCCAGCATTGGCCCGGGCGCCACCAACATGGTCACGGCCGCGGCGGTGGCGCATGTCAACCGCCTGCCGGTCTTGTTGCTGCCCGGAGACGTCTTCGCCACCCGCACCCCCGACCCGGTGCTCCAGCAAATCGAGAGCTTTCAGCAAGGCGATGTGAGCGCCAGCGACACCTTCCGCCCGGTGACCCGCTACTTTGACCGCATCACCCGCGCCGAGCAAATCCTCACGGCCTTGCCGCGCGCCATCCAGGTCATGACCGATCCCGCGTCTTGCGGCCCGGTGTGCCTGTCCTTGCCGCAAGACGTGCAGGCGCATGCCTTTGACTGCCCCACCAGCTTCCTGCAGCCCGAACGCATTCACTTCCGCCGGCCTCCGGCGGACCTGCGCGAGTTGGTCGCGGCGGCCGCGCTGCTCAAGACGGCCCAAAAACCCATGATCGTGGCCGGTGGTGGTGTGCTCTACAGCCAGGCCTGCGACGCCCTGCGCGCCTTTGCCGAGGCACACGGCATTCCGGTCGTGGAGTCGCACGGCGGCAAAAGCAGCCTGCCCTGGGACCACCCCCTGAACCTGGGGGGCATAGGCGTGGATGGCGGCCCCGCCGCCAACGCCATGGCGGCGCAGGCCGACCTGGTGCTGGCCGTAGGCACCCGCTTGCAGGACTTCACCACCGGCTCCCACGCGCTGTTTGCCAAAGCCAAACTCCTGGGCCTGAACGTGCAGCACTTCGATGCCGCCAAGTGGAGCGGCCAGGCCCTGGTGGCCGATGCCCGTGTGGGCTTGGGCCAGTTGACGGCCGCCTTGGGCGACTGGAAAGCCGACGCCGCCTGGACCGCCACCGCCAAGACCCAGGCCGCAGGCTGGGTGCAGCGCGTGACCGAACTCACCACGGCGGTGCCCAAAGACGTGCTGCCCTACGACGCCGAAGTCATTGGCGCGGTGCGCGACTCGCTCAATGAGGCAGGGGGCGACAGTGGCCAGCACGATGTGCTGGTGTGTGCTGCCGGCACCTTGCCGGCTGAGTTGCACAAGCTGTGGCGCGCCAGTGCGCCGGGCAACTACCACGTCGAATACGGCTATTCCTGCATGGGTTATGAGATCGCCGGTGCACTGGGCGCCAAGATGGCGCGTCCCCAGCAGGAAGTCATTGTCATGGTGGGCGACGGCTCCTACATGATGATGAATTCGGAGCTGGCCACCTCGGTGCTGCTGGGGCAAAAACTCATCGTGGTGGTGCTGGATAACCGGGGTTACGGCTGCATAGAGCGCTTGCAACTCAAATCCGGCAGCCCCAGCTTCAACAACATGCTGGATGACTGCGTGCCCGAAGGTGGCAACAAAAGCACCATTGACTTTGCCATGCACGCCCGCAGCATGGGCGCGGAGGCGGTGCATGTAAAAAATGTGGCCGAGCTGAAAACCGCCATGGTCAAGGCCCGCGCGTCGGAGCACACCCATGTGCTGGTGATTGACACCACCCACCACCGCACCACCGAAGAGGGTGGCTGCTGGTGGGAGGTGGGCATCCCCGAGGTGTCGGAGCGCACCGAGGTGCATGAAGCCCACGCCCGCTACCTGCATGCCAAAAAAGAGCAACGTGTTTAACCCCCCTTACTGAAAGAGAAATTAGCATGACCTGGAATGTCCGCATTGGTATCAACCCCCTGTCCTGGATGAACGACGACCTGCCCACCCTGGGCGGAGAAACCTCGCTGGAAACAGCGCTTGGCGAAGGCAAAGAAATTGGCTACGAAGGCTTCGAGCTGGGCAACAAGTTTCCCAAAGACGGCCCAGGCTTGAAAGCCAAGCTCGACGCATTTGGGCTGGCCTGTGTGTCGGGCTGGTACTCCGGATTTCTGGCCGAGAAGGACGCCGGCCAAAGCAACGCGCAGGCGGTCGCTGCGGAAATCGAGCGTTGCAAGGCGCACATGGACAAGTTGAAATACAACGGCGTCAAGGTGGTGGTCTACGGTGAATGCGCCGGCACCGTGCAGGGCCAGATGGACACGCCCGTGTCCAAGCGCCCCCACTTCGCCAACGACGCCTTGTGGCAAGCCTATGCCGAGCGGCTCAATGCTTTTGGTGAATACCTGCTGGCCACCTATGGCATCAAGCTGGCCTACCACCACCACATGGGTGCTTATGTGGAATCACCGGCCGACGTGGACAAGCTGATGGACCTGACCGATCCGGCCAAGGTGTTTTTGTTGTTTGACACCGGCCACGCTTACTTTGGTGGCGCAACAGACCCCAATGCCTTGCTGCAAAAGCACGTCAAGCGGGTGGTGCATGTGCACTGCAAGGATGTGCGCACCCCCGTGATTGCCCAGGCCCGCAACGACAGTTGGAGCTTTTTGAACGGTGTGATCAACGGCACGTTCACCGTGCCCGGTGACGGCAGCATTGACTACCGGACCGTGTTGACCACGCTGCGCAATGCCGGTTATGAAGGTTGGCTGGTGGTGGAGGCCGAGCAGGACCCCGCCGTGGCCCCCAGCTACCAGTACGCCAAAAAAGGGTTTGAGACCCTGCGTTCCCTGGTGGACAGCCTGGCCTGAGCACCACCATGGTCAGCCCTTTACTTGCCAAAGCCGCGCCCGCCGGGCGCGAAATCGTCAACGTCACACCCGAGCGTGCGGGCTGGACCCATGTGGGCTTTCGCGCCCTGCGTCTGTCCGCCGGTGAGGCGGAATCGGTGCAGACCGGAATCCGTGAACTGTGCATCGTGGTGCTGACCGGCACGGTGGATGTGACGGTGGACGGCCAGACCCATGCGGGCCTGGGAAAGCGCCAGAGCGTGTTTGAAGAGGTATCGCCCGCAGCCGTGTATGTGCCGGCCGGCAAGGTGGTGACGATTGCCGTGGCCTCAAGCTGCACCCAAGGCGCGGAAGTGGCCTTGTGCAGTGCCCCGGGCGGCGCCGACAGCGCCCAGCGCCAGGTGCGGGTGATGGACCCGGCCGCCATGCGCCGCAGCGTGCGCGGCCAAGGCAGCAACACCCGCTACGTGTGTGACATCCTGCCGCATGACGACCCCACGGCGGCGCATCTGCTGGTGGTGGAAGTGCTCACCCCTGCGGGCCACTCCAGCAGCTACCCGCCGCATAAACACGACGTGGAGCAACCGCCGCTGGAAACGCAGCTGGAAGAAACCTACTACCACCGCCTCAACCCGCCCCAGGGCTTTGCGTTCCAGCGCGTCTACACCGACGACCGCAGCCTGGACGAAGCCTGTGCCGTGGAAAACCACGACGTGGTGATGGTGCCTCGGGGCTACCACCCGGTGGTAGCGCCCCATGGCTACGACCTGTATTACCTCAACGTGATGGCCGGGCCGAACCGCTTTTGGGTGTTCAAGAACGATCCGGCGCACGAGTGGATGCTGGCCCCCGCCACCCCCTGATTCCATATCCATGCGATATGTCGTTGCCCCTCCTGGTCGTGCTAAAGCACTGCCTGCGTCGGCGCGCCTCATCTCCCATTGATCTGAAAACGGAATGAAACCTCCAGCGCTGACGTAGTGCAGTCAGCGGGGGGGGGTGTGCGGGCGAGTCTTTGTAAGAAAGTGGTACGCAGATGAACTGGCAGAAACAAATGCAAAACTCGGTCGCACGCAGGTTGGCACTGTGGGCGCTGGTGGGGCTGGCGGCGGTGCTGGTGGCGGTAGGGGCCGCCTTGGCCGTAATCGAGCACCGCAGCACCCATGCGCTGATGGTGACCTCGTCGGCCGAACGGGTGCAAAGCATGGTGGCCGTGGCCGACACGGCCGACCAGATCAACCGGGGCATGGTGCTGCACTCCTTCGCCAATTTCCGCAGAAGTTTCGAAAAAACGCCCACTGTGGACGAGGCCAGCGGTGAGATGCGCAGTTCGGGCCATGTGGTGAACGACGATTTCGAGGCGGTGGACAAATTTTCCCGGGACACGCGGGGCGTGGCCATGGTGTTTGCCAAAAAGGGAAGCGGCTTTGTGTGCATCTCCACCTCGCTGCGCAACCAGGATGGCGCGCGGGCGATGGAAATGCGCTTCGACAACCAGCACCCGGCCTACCAGACCGTCATGGCGGAACAGACCTACACCGGTGCCGTCAACTGGTTCGGCCGCGCCTTCATGGCGCACTACGAGCCATTGAAGAATGCGGCGGGCCAAGTGGTGGGGGTCTTTGTGATCGGCAATGACGTGTCTTTGCAAGACCTGGTTCTGACGAATCAAATCGCCGAGGTGCGCATGTTCGAAGACGGCGGCATGTACTTCATCGACGCCACCGGCCCTTTGTCGGAAGCCCGCTTCATCGTGCACCCCACGGCCAAGGGTAAAAAAGTGCTGGAGGTCTACCCCCAGGCCCAGGCCTTCCTGCAAGCCCTGCAAAACAATCCAGACGGGTATGTCCGCCAGGCCCCGACCTTTTTGAGCGAAGACGCGCAAGACACCTGGGCCGTCATGCGCAAAACCAAGGCGGGCAACGGCTGGCTGGTGGCCGAGGTGTCGGAGCGGGAATCCATGGCGCAGTACTGGTCCAATATGCGCACCATCTGGGCCTTGCTGCTGGGCACCGCCTTGCTGCTGGGGGCCGGGCTGTTTGTGCTGGTTCGCCGCACCGTGAGTGCGCCCCTGGGGCAGCTCACCACGGCCGTCACGCTGGTGGCCCAAGGCGACCTGACCCAGGCCTTTCACACCGACCGCCAGGACGAAATCGGCTCCCTGGTCACCGAGGTGGAAGGCATGCGCCAGAGCTACCTCAAGGCCTTGTCCCAGGTGCGCGCCTCGGTGGAAAGCATCCGCAACGCCAGCACCGAGATCGCCAGCGGCAACCAGGACCTGAGCGTGCGCACCGAGCAAACCGCCAGCAACTTGCAGCACACCGCCTCCAGCATGGCCCAACTCACCGGCACGGTGCGGCTCTCTGCCGATGCGGCCCGCCAGGCCAAGCAACTGGCCACATCGGCAGCAGCCGTGGCGGCACGGGGCGGCGCCGTCGTGGGTGAGGTGGTGTCCACCATGAACGACATCAACCAAAGCTCCAAGAAGATTGCCGACATCACCAGCGTGATCGATGGCATCGCGTTCCAGACCAATATCCTGGCGCTCAATGCCGCGGTGGAAGCCGCCAGGGCGGGCGACCAGGGCAGGGGCTTTGCGGTGGTGGCCAGCGAAGTGCGCAGCCTGGCGCAGCGCAGCGCCAGCGCCGCCAAGGAAATCAAGCTGTTGATCGGTGCCTCGGTCGAGCGGGTGGAGTCGGGCTCCCGCCTGGTGGAAAACGCGGGCAGCACCATGGACGAAATCGTCGGCTCGGTCCAGCGGGTCCGGGACATCATCGGCGAGATCAGCGCCGCAGCGGCCGACCAGTCCGACGGAATAGGGCAGGTCAACAGCGCGGTCAATGCGCTGGACCAAATGACACAACAAAACGCCGCATTGGTCGAGCAATCGGCAGCCGCCTCCGAGAGCCTGCGCGACCAGGCGCACAAGCTGGCGCAAGCCGTCTCGACCTTCAAGCTGAACACCAACCCCGCAGGACTATTGCCGTGAAAACCCTACTGACCTCCGCCGCCCTGTCCCTCACCCTGCTTGCGCCGCTGGCGGCCCAGGCCCAAAAAATCGGCCTCTCCATGCCCGAGCTGGACCCCTTTCTCACCCTGCTCAAAAACGGCGTGATGGAGGCGGGCCAGCAGTCCGGCGTGACCGTGCTGCTGGAAGACGCACAAAAAGACAAAGCCCGGCAAATCGACCAGATCGAAAAACTCATTGCGCAAAAGGTTGATGCCATCATCGTCGTTCCGATGGACACCAACGCCACACCAAAAATCACCAGCATGGTCACCCACGCCAACATTCCCCTGGTGTATGTGAACCGCAAACCCACCGACTTTGCCCGCCTGCCCGCCAGCGTGGTCTTGGTGGCCTCCGACGAAAAAGTCTCCGGCACGCTGGAGGCGCAGGAAGTCTGCCGCCTGATGAACGGCAAGGGCAACCTCCTGGTGCTGATGGGCGACCTGTCCAACGAAGCCGCGCGCACCCGCACCAGCGACGTGGACGAGGTACTGGCCACCAGCGCCTGCAGCGGCATCCGTGTGGTGGACAAGCGCATTGGCTACTGGGACCGCCATCGGGCCAGAAGCATCACCGCCAACGTCCTGAATGCCGGCAAGGTCAACGGAAAGAAACTGGATGCCATCATCGCCAACAACGACGAAATGGCGCTGGGCGCCATCGCCGCCCTGAAAGCCGCCCAGCTCTGGACGCCGGAATTTGTGGTGGGCGGTATCGATGCCATCCCCGATGCACTGGCCAGCATGAAAACGGGTGAACTGAAAGTGACGGTGTTTCAAAACGCCGCAGGCCAGGGCGGCCGCGCCATCGCGTCCGCGCTCAAGCTGATCAAGAAGCAGCCCGTGCCCCGTTTTGTGGATGTACCCTTTGAGCTGGTCACCCCGGCCAATGTGGGGAAATACCAGGGCAAAAACTAGGCGTTGAAGGCCCCGGCCGGTGTTGGGCCGAGAATTGGAGGCCATTTAGGCCTCCAGCCCCCGTAGATATTGCGCAAGCAGCTAGTGCGCCAGCGTAAGCCGGTAGATCGTAGTTGATGGAAGTTCAATACAGGGAAGAAATAGCGGAATCACT
>MESI01000103.1 GCA_001770935.1 Burkholderiales bacterium RIFCSPLOWO2_12_FULL_61_40
GGGAAAAACAGAAAGGGGCCGATCGGCCCCTTTGCTTTCGTGCGTCAC
Source organism: Burkholderiales bacterium RIFCSPLOWO2_12_FULL_61_40 (assembly GCA_001770935.1). Lineage (GTDB taxonomy): Bacteria > Pseudomonadota > Gammaproteobacteria > Burkholderiales > Burkholderiaceae_C > Allorhodoferax. Next base: position 49 of record MESI01000103.1, read on the forward strand.
CAGTTTCAAACTCCGCCAGATTTACGCGCATTTACACAGCCGCTAACATACGGCGCCATCATTCTTCCTTCACGGCTTCACTTCAATCGACAGGGCCGCGATGCCTATGCCCCTGACACGCTGCGCAAAGTGAAGGGGTACTCAACATGGCCCACAACGATCCCTCGGGTATTGAGCATGCGCGGATGGTGAAAAGCGTCCAGTGCTGCCCGCTGCTCCGCGGCCCCGATCCCCAGACGTTCGAGAACCTCACTCACCAGCATGTAAAGAACGTCCATATTGCCGTCCTCCACCTTGACCGAGAGGCCTATGGCCCCCTTGGCACCCAGGCGGCGGGTTTGGTCGGTGGCCCGAATACCAATGCCGTAGCACGCATCCGCCCCTAACTTGCCCACCACCGCACCACCAAAGGCCTGCATAAGCAAGGTGCAAAAGCGCCCCTCCCCAGCGACCAGCTCGGGGTAGCGGGTCATTGCATGGAAGATGCGCGCCAAGGACGCTGTACGCGGAGAAATGGCAGCGCCACCTGCATCCACGGCATCCGCTGCATGGGCCAAGCTCGCATACAGGTACGCCAAACGGTCCAGCGGAAAGGCCGGCGTTGGCAGATTGCAACCATCAATGGCCCAATCCACCGCGTTGAAAGGAAGATTGACCGCTTCGGCAACGACCTTTTTGACCAATTGCTGCACAGGATGGTCGTGCAAGTGGTAGTCCCCTATCGACTGGCCCAGGGCTTGTGCTCCACCGAGCATTCCGACGTGCTTGCCGGAGCAGTTGCTGCATACGGGGGTCGGCACAAAGTCTCTCTTGATCCACTCCCGATGGACCGCGTCTGAAATCGGCACATGGCTGCCACACCGCAGGTCGGATTCTTGCCTGCCCACCTTGGACAGCATCGACAAGGTTCGCTCAATGTGCCGACTCTCGCTGCTATGGGAGGCACACATCAGTGCCAGGTCTGCTTCATCAAAATCGAAGCGCTCAAAGGCGCCCGACTCCAGCACGCCCAAGGCCTGGGCAGGTTTCGCCGCTGACCGCGCGAGTGTTTTCCGCGAGGCATCACCGAACCCCATCAAAACCGTGCCATCTGCGTCGACCACAGCCACATGTGCAATATAGGAGTTCTCCAGTGAATCGCCCCGGAAGGTGATCACGGCTGGTTCATTCGCGGTGGGTGTGGGTCGCCCCGTCATTGAAGTGCCTTTCAGAAAACTTCAAAGGGTGCGTCCCCCTGAATTCGATTGGAGTGTATCGAGCAGTGGCGCTGCGTGCAGCATGTTCACTTGCAATTCGCTATTGCGTTGGACGCAAAGCAAGAAGGCTGCTGCCAATGCGCAGGCGTCGGCAAAGAGGCTGGTGTGTGCCAGGCCTGGTCTGCGGCTGCCAGAGCCCTGTTTTGTTGGATGAGCGCTGCCTTGAATCGCATTCAGCATAAAAAATACAGATTTCTATGCACGTCGCACCGCATGTGCATAGAAAAACGCGTTTTCTATGTGCGGGGGCTCGGACTCCACCCCGATGTGATCGAGGGGCCTGCCTGTCTGTATGCCCTCGGGGATGGCCGTGATTTCATTGGACTTCTTGCTCGTTTGCATCTGCCCCAGCAGCAGGCTGTTTTGGCACGCCCAGACGCTCACGCCGTGTGGCAATGGCGTCCCCAACCAACCCTCCCGGAGACCTCCATGCAAGCCATTGGGAACGACACTGTGATTACTCAGAGCGACGACACCGTGCTCGTCGAAGGCAGCCACTGAACGTGGACGCAAGCCTGACTATCTACCTTGATCAGCTGCGATTAGCGCTTCCAGAGCGCGGAGCAGTCCAGGAATCTCATTTTGAAGCGTCTTCCAGACCATCTCCGTGTCCACGTCAAAGTAGGCATGCACCAAGCGGTTACGCATGCCAACGATGGCGCGCCAAGGAAAAGCAACATCTGGTCCGTTTGAAGGTCTGAAGATTTTCTGCCGTCTACGAATTTCAGTGCCGCCTGCCCGGCCTCAACCATGTGCTTAAGCCGGATGCGGTCTTCAGCGCGCATATTGGACTTGGGCGGTACGCACCACTTCTTCCCTGAAGTGGCGAGACAGATCATGGGGTGTGCGCAAATCTACTTTGCGCCCGCCCATCAAGGCCGAAAGCTCATCTTCCAATGCAGCCATACCCAACAGGCCCGGCACGCCATCAGGCTCAAAGTCCACCAACAAATCGACATCACTGTCGGTCCGGGCAGTTCCTTTGGCTTGTGAGCCAAACAGGGCCAAGCTGCGAATCCGGTGGGATTCGCAGAACAACTTTATGGTTTGCTCATCAAGGCGAAGGGCGGGATGCATAGGACGTGTGTGAACGGGGTTGGATGACATTGTGCCTTGGGCCGCAGGCTTTTCAAGTTGCCACCGCAAGCCCGCCGCTACACCACCAGCCGCGAGTGCCCCACGCCGCCGCCTTTCTCCACCCGGATCTGCGCGGGAATGCGCTCCTTGAGCGCCTCCACATGGCTGATGATGCCGATCATCTTGCCGCTCGCGTTGAGTGAATCGAGTGCCGTCAGCGCAATCTCCAGCGTGTCGCCGTCCAGCGAACCGAAGCCTTCGTCGAGGAAGAGGGAGTCAATGGAGGTTTTGTTGCTCACCAAATCCGAGAGCGCCAAGGCCAGCGCCAGGCTGACCAGAAAGCCTTCGCCGCCGGAGAGGGTGCGGGTGTCGCGCGTGGCGTCGCCCTGCCAGGCGTCCACGATGTCCAGCTCCAGCTCGCCCGTGGTCTTGCGGCGCAGCAGGTAGCGGCCATGCAGGCGGGCCAGATGCCGGTTGGCCAGGTGCAGCAGGTGGTCTAGCGTGAGGCCCTGGGCGAACTTGCGGAACTTGTCACCCTTGGCGGAGCCGATCAGGCTGTCCAGCCGCTGCCAGATGTCGGCCTCGGCGGTTTGGTCCTTGATTTGCGCCAACAGCGCTTGCTGACTTGCGCGGTGCTGCGTGTCCTTTTCTAACAGCGCACGTTGGGCGCCTATGTGTTCATTCAGGGTGGTGCGCTGCGCTTCCAGCGCCACCAGTTGCGTGGCGATGTCTTCGGGTGCCAGGGGCGTGAGCGCCTGGGCCTGTAGCAGCGTGTGTTTGTCGCGGGCGGCCTGCAGCAGGGCGCTGGCGCGCTGCTGTGCGGCGTGCAGGGATTCTTTCAGCGCGCTCAGGCGCTGGCGCTCCATCTCGGGCAAAAGGGCTGCGGCAAACGCGGATGCGTCGGCAAAGGGACTGGTGTGCAGCGCAACCTGCCAGGCGTTTTCTGCAGCGGCCAAGGCAAGACCTTGCTGCTCCAACGCTGCCTGCGCTTGTGTGTGGCGGCCCTGTAACGCCGCGATGGCCTGGGTCAGGCGGTCTATTGCATCGGCGCAGCTGACCAGGGCGGTGGGCAAGTCCTGGGGGGCAAGCAGCGGCGGCGTGGGGAGTGCCGTGGCCTGTGAAGCGGCATGTGTACCGGCATATGCATCCGCCGGTGCATCGGCGCTGGCTTGCAGGCTGGCCCAGCGCTGGGCCCACAGCTTGGCCTGCGCCTGCGCGGCGTCGCACTGGGCTTGCTGGCGGGTGAGGGCTTGGGCCAGGTCTTGCAACTGCGCTTGGGTGTGTTGCCAGTGCTGCCATTCGCCATCGCGCGCCTGCAGCCAGGGCGTGGGCTCGGCGGGCAGGGTGTAGCCCGCTGCAGCCAGGGTGGTTTGCAGGCTCGCTTCCAGAGCCGCGAGGTCGGCCTGGGTGGATTGGCCGGTTTGCACCAACTCCGCCTGCCGCAGCTGCGCATCGTGGGCGGCTTGCTGCAACAGCGCCAGCTGGGTGTGCGCGGCTTGCAGCGCCTGGGCCTTGTGGTGGACGGCTGCCAGGGCGCGCTGCAGGGTTTGCTCGCCCGTTTCGGCCGCTTGCAGGTCGCGGGCGCGCTGGGCAAGGGTTTGCGCAGCCGCGTGGTGCCCGGCGGCCAGGGTTTCGGCGCTGTGCCAATCCTCGCCCGTCAGCCCGGGGGTGGCGTGGACTTGGCTGCGGAGTTCGACCCACTCGGTCTGCCACTGGCGGATCTGCTGGGCGAGTGTGTCTTGCTGGCCCTGGCGCCCGGTTTGCCGGGCTTTGCTGGCGGCCAAAGCGGCGGCAGCGCTTTCCCCTTGGGTCTTGAGTGCCTCCAGGGCCTCTTGCTTGTGTTGCAAGGCACTGGCCGTGGCGGAAACGTCCAGTGCCTGGTAGGCCGCTATGCCGGGGTGCTCCATGGCGCCGCACAGGGGGCAGGCCTCGCCCGGCTGCAGGGCCAGGCGGTGGGCGTCCAGGCTTTGGATACGGCGCTCCTGGTCCAGCAGTTTTTGCTTGTCGGCCACTTGCTCTTTCACCGCTTTGTACTGCTCGCGCAACTGGGAGACCGCCGTGGCTTGCTCCGCCACCACGGCCTCGCCCTGCCGCAGCGCTGCCGCCAGCGCGGTTTGCTGCACGCCGAATTCGCGGCGCTGCTGGGCACTGGCCTCCAGCTGTTGCCAGCGGTGAACCTGGCCCTGCCCAGCCTGCCACTGCGTGCGCAAGGCCGAGAGGGCTTGCCCGGCCAGGCGCTGGTCTTGTTCGGTCTGGGCCAACTGCTGCGCGGCCCCGGATGCGGCGTGGGCCAGCGCTGCGGCATCCACCACGGTGCTCTGGACGCTCAGCGTGCGGCTGCGCTCGGCCTGCTCGTCTTGCAGCGCCTGCAAGGCCAGTTGCTGGGCGGCCAGGGTTTGTTTCAGCTTGTGGGCTTGCGCAAACTGCTGGCGCCAGCCGCCCAGGCGTTCGCCCAGGGCGGCGTGCTGGGGGTGCGCGGCGCAAAAGTCGGCGTGCTGCTGGTGTGCCTTTGCTGTCTGCGTGTGTTGGTCTTGCGCGTGCTGCGCCAGTTGGCTGGCCAGGCTGTGGGCCAGATGGTGCTGCTGGTAGTGCGCGGCCGTCTCGCGCTGGCGCTCCTGCTGCAGTGTGGCCAGCACGGTTTCGCTGTCGCGGCACGCGGTTTGCGCTTGCTGCCAGCTGTGGTGCAGGGGCTGGAGCGCTTGCGCGGGTGCGCTGTCGGCCAGGCGTTGCATTTCGGGCGCGGCGGCTTGCAGCGCGGCTGCCGCGTCGCTGCATGCGGTCTGTGTGGCCTGCAGCTCGTGCGCGCTGTGCGCCAGGTTCTCGTGCCACTGGCCTTGCGCCACGGCGGTTTGGTGGGCGCTTTGCACGCCCGCCAGCTCCATTCCCCAGCGGTCCACATCGCCTTGCATGGCCTCGCGTTGTTCAGCGCTCAACAGGTCCACGCCCTCGGCGCGGGCGCTGAGCTGGTCCAGTTGCTGCTTGGCCTCGCGTGCCTGCTCGAACACGCGGCGCGAGATGTCACCGTAGATCTCGGTGCCGGTCAGTTCCTCCAGCAGCTCGGCACGTTCGTTGGCGCTGGCGTTCAAAAAGGCCGCAAAGCCGCCCTGGGCCAGCAGCATGGACTTGGTGAAACGGGGGAAGTCCAGGCCGGTGATCTCGGCAATGCGCCTCAGTTTGTCGATGCTTTGGCTGCTGAGAATGGTGCCCGCGCCGCTGGCCCGGTCCACGCGGGCCAGCTCCACCTTGGGGGCCTGCAGCGCGCCGTCTACTTTGCCATGGGCGCGGCGCTGGCTCCAGAAGGCGCGGTACACCGCGCCCTTCACCTCAAACTCCACCTCGGCCAGGCAGTCCACGGTGTGGCGCGTCATGATGTCGTTGGCGGACGCCGAGATGCTTTTCAGGCGCGGGGTCTCGTGGTACAGCGCCAGGCAGATGGCGTCCAGCAGGGTGGATTTGCCCGCGCCCGTGGGGCCGGTGATGGCGAACAGGCTGTTGTCGGCAAAGGGGGCCTGGGTGAAGTCGATGGCCCACTCGCCCTGGAGTGAGTTGAGGTTTTTCAGGCGCAGGCCGAGGATTTTCATGCTTGCGCCTCGGTCAGGCTGGTGACCACGGCGCGGTAACGCTGGTCCAGGGCCACATGCAGTTCGGGTGCGAGTTCTTCTTGCGCCAGGCGGCGCGCAAAGACATCCATGGGGCTGAGTTCGTCCAGGGTTTCGCTCAGCTCGCCGGTGATGCTGGCCGCCGCATTGCCGCGCTGGCGGCGCAGCCGCAGCACCTCCACGGGTAGGCCTTGGGTCAGGGCGTCGATGCGCGCGGGCAGGTCGGCCAGATAGTCGTCCTGCGCCACGGTGACTTCCAGCCACACGGACTGCTCGGCACAGCCTTCCAGGGCGGCGGCGCGGATGGCATCGGCCAGTTCCAGCAGGTTGCCGCTCACCGATACCAGCGGCTGAAAACGCGGCACCACCAAAGGCGTGATGGCCGTCAGCCCCTGCGCGCCCAGGTCCACCAGCAACACCTCCTTTTGCTGCCGTGCTTCGTCAAAGCCCAGGGGGATGGGCGAGCCGCTGTAGCGGATGTGCTCCAACCCGCCCACTTTTTGCGGCTTGTGGATGTGGCCCAGCGCGAGGTAGTCCACCGCCGGAAAGGCCGCCGTGGGAAAGGCATCCAGCGAGCCCACATAGATCTCGCGCACCGACTCGTTGCTGCTGGCGCCCACCGTGGTGAGGTGGCCGGTGGCGATCAGCGGCACAGTGCGGCCCAGCACAGTTTCCAGTTCCGCCTGGCGCGCGCGGCCTGCGTCGTGCACCGCCTGGTAGTAGGCCTGGATGGCGGCCTGCAAGGACTGCTGCTTTTCCTCGGCGCTCTGCCCGGCCTGGCTTTGCAAGACGTCGCGGGGGCGGATGAAAGGCACGGCGCAGACCACACAGCCGGCCTCGCCCTTGTCCCCCGTTCCACCGCGCAAAGGCAGCACGACCACCTGGTGGGCCGCATCGTCCACGGCCGCCACCACGGTGGAGTTCAGGCAAGCCAGCAGGGCGCGGCTCTCGCCCAGCGTGGCCACCGAATCGTGGTTGCCCCCGAGCAGCAGCAGGGCCACGCCCGCGCCGTGCAAGCGCACCACCAACTGGCTGTACAGCTCGCGGGCGTAGCTGGGGGGCGCGCCGGTGTCGAAGATGTCGCCGGCGATGAGCACTGCGTCCACGGCATGGGCATCGACCTGAAGCAGCAGCCAGTCGATCAAGGCCTGGTGCTCCGCCTGGCGGCTTTTGCCCATGAAATGCTGGCCCAGGTGCCAGTCGGAGGTGTGGAGGATGCGCATGGTGGGGTGGTCAGGTGAGGGGCGTCAAGAAGGAACTATTTTGAGGCTGAAGTTGCCGCTCCGAGAGGTCTTGTGTTTTGCTCTGTTTTTGATAGCTGCTTGCGCACACTCCACGGGGGCTGGAGGCCCATTTGGCACACAGTCTGGGGCAATTTTCCGCACCGCCTGGGGTGCCGAATCCATTACCATCCCCAATCCCCCTTTCGCCCGCCACCGGGCACCAACGGAGAAAACGATGTTCAGTCATGTGATGCTGGGTGTGAGTGACCTTGAGGTCTCGAAGAAGTTTTATGACGCGCTGCTGGGCACGCTGGGCATCGGCCCAGGCCTGGCCAACAAAAACCGCTATTTCTACCGCAGCCCCACCGGCACCTTCGGCATCACCACGCCCATCAACGGCGAGCCCGCCACGCACGGCAATGGCAGCACCCTGGGGTTCACCATGCAGTCCCCCGAACAGGCGGACGCCTTCCACGCGGCGGGGATTGCCAACGGCGGCAGCACCTGCGAAGAGCCGCCGGGGTTTCGGGACAACGGCGTGGGCAAGCTCTACCTGGCGTACCTGCGCGACCCCGACGGCAACAAGCTCTGCGCGCTGCACCGGCCCGCCAAATAGGGCCGACCGCTTGCCGCAAAACTACGATGTAACTACACTAAGCCCATGAGCACACTGCACTTTGAGTGGGACGACCGAAAAGCCGCTGCCAATGCCAAGAAACACGGCGTGAGCTTCGAGGAAGCGAGATCGGTCTTCGTCGATGAGCGTGCCAAGCTGATTGATGACCCGGACCACTCCGAAGATGAAGAGCGCTTTGTTCTCCTGGGCCTGAGTAGCACGCTTCGTCTCCTGCTGGTGTGCCACTGCTACAGAAGTGAAGGCAACGTGATTCGTATCATTTCCGCTCGCAAGGCGAGCGCCAATGAGGCGAAGGCTTATCCATAAAGGTGTTACATGCGCAAAGAATATGACTTTTCAGCTGCCAGGAAAAACCCCTATGCAGCCCAGCTTAAAAAGCAAATCACCATTCGCTTGGACGAAGAGTCGATCAACTACTTCAAGTCCATTTCCGAAGATGTTGGTATGCCATACCAAAGCCTCATCAACCTGTACTTGCGCGATTGCGCGGCCACGCATCGCAAGCTTGACCTGAGTTGGAAGTAGCACCAGATGGGCAAGCTCTACCTGGCGTACCTGCGCGACCCCGACGGTAACAAGCTCTGCGCGCTGCACCGGCCCGCCAAATAAGGCGGGCGGCGGAAACACGGAATGGGCGTCTGCGGCCTCCCGTTCACAGCGGCAAAAACAGATGGTGGGGGTGGTCCGCCATGGGCTCAAAGCCGTAGGGCTGATAGAACGCGACGGCACCGGGTTTGGCGTTGACCACCAAGCCGGCGCCACTGACCTCCTGTGCAATGCGGGTCACGCGGTCGATGGCATCAAACAGCAAAAATTCTCCGATGCGCCGACCCTGGTGGGCCTTGGCCGTGGCCAGCCGCCCCAGCCGGTAAACCGGCACCTTGGCGGGCAAGCGTTTGCGCTGCGCGAGCGGCAGGTCGGCATTGATGAGTTCGGCCAGGCTCAGGGCATAAAAACCCAACACCTGCGCGCTGTCCTGCCCGTCCACGGCCACAAAAGTGGATGACACCCCTTTGTCTTTGTGCTGCTTGGCAACCTGGGCAAACCACCGGTTCAGGTCCGCATCTCCGCAGTCAAAGCCTTTTCGGTCATGCCCGTTATTCAGGGGCACGATCAGCATGGGTCTTTGTCTTCAGATAGCGGGCTTGGGCTTGCAAGAATTTTTCGTTGCGGGGTGGCGGGTTGTCCATCAACTCCAGCAGCCGCATGGATTCGGCGCGGGTTAAGACGAGCGTGGACTCACTCTCGATCACCCGTTCTGCTTTTTCCAGGGCGGCTTGAACGACAAACTGGTTCAGCGTCGCGCCGACCAAATCGGCAGCGGTCTGCAATTTGTCCTGCACATGTTCAGTCAGCCGTGTGGTCAGTCGTTTACCAGTGAGTGCAAGCATGGGGACCTCCTTGGAGCTTCGTTGGTGGAGGACCCAGTATAGACTGATGGCGTCATTCTGACGCACCCATATCAAAAACACGCATTCAATCTATGCCGATGTGCACGCAGGGCGTGCAGCCCGCGCCCTGCTTCCCACCGCGATGGCCAGTGCCACGCCGATCAGCGCCGCCGCGACGAGGAAGGTGGTGCGCATGCCGGTGGCCACGGCCTCGGGCTGCGCCGTGGAGATGTCGGTGGCTCTGGAGGCGAACGCAAACACCGCGCCCATGGCGGAGGCACCGGTCAGCAGCCCCAGATTGCGCGACAAATTCAGCATGCCGGAGATGACGCCCCGCTGGTCTGCGGGGATATCGGTCATGACGGCGGTGTTGTTGGCGGCCTGGAACAGCTGGTAGCCGGGGGTCAAAACCACGATGGCCGCGACGTAGCCCGCAATGCCCAACAGGGCTGGCAGCACCGCCAGCGCCAAGGCCCCCGCCGCAATGGCGATGAGCCCGACCATGACCATGCGCGGTGCGCCCCAACGGTCGACGATGCGACCCGAAGGCACGCCGCTCAGGGCGGAGATGACGGGGCCAATGGACAAGACCAGCCCCACCAGCGCCGCGTTGAGCCCGAGCGCACGCGAGAGGTAAAACGGCCCCACCACCAGCGTCGCCATCATCACGGTGGCAACGAGCGCGTTGGTCGCCAGGCTGGCACTCAAGCCGGGCGCGCGGAACATCGCCAAGTGGACCAAGGGGGAAGCGGCTTTCGACTCGGTGAACACAAAGAGGCCCCCACCCACGGCCGCCGCCAAGAGCAGCGCCAGGTTCAGCGCACCGAAGCTGCCGCGCCCATCACCGTCACGGGTGGTCATGGCCAGCGCATAGGCCGCCAGCGTCAGGGCCAGCAGCAACGTGCCCAGGGGGTCGAAGCGGCTCTGGTCCGACTTCGGCTTGGGGCGGCCAGCAGAATCAAGAGGCAGGTAGCGGTAGGCGAGCCCAAAGGTCAGGATGCCCAGCGGCACGTTGACCCAGAAAATAGCCTGCCAGCCGAGCCCGGCGATCAGTACACCGCCCAGCGAGGGGCCCAGCGCGGTGCCCACGGCGGACATGGTGCCGAGCAAGCCCATGGCGCTGCCGGTCTTGGCCTTGGGAACCGTCTCCCCCACAAAGGCCATGGTCAGCGCCATCATGGTGGCCGCGCCCAGGCCCTGCACCGCCCGGGCGGCAATCAGCAACCAGAGCGAGGGTGCCATGCCGCACAGGACAGAGGCCACCGTGAACAGGAAAATGCCGGCCAGCAGCAGGCGGCGGCGGCCGGTCAGGTCCCCCAGCCGCCCGACGCTGACGATCAGGGTGGTGATGGCCAGCAGGTAGGCCAGCACGATCCACTGGACTTGCTGGAAGGAGGCGCCGAACGCCTGTGCCAGCGTCGGCAAGCCCACGTTGGCGATGCTGGTGCCCAGCGAGGACAGCAGCATGGAGAGCGACAAGCTGGCGAGCGCCCAGCGCACCGACGGGGACAAATGCGCGGTGGCGGCCGCATCTGCATCTGGGTTGGCATCTGGATTGGCAATGCTTTTTTTCACCATGGACTCCTTGTGTGTGAAACCTCCCGAAATGGAGTCGCCCCAAGCGTATTTCTTTGCCTGGCCTGGCGGAAGGCGCACCGTTTGCACTGTGTCCATGCACCAAACGCCATGTCACAGCCGCCATGCCACGGCCCAACTGCGCTATGGTGGCTGCATGTCCACCCCCGATCTCAACCTACTCGTCACCCTGGATGTGTTGCTCACGGAGGGCAACGTGGCACGCGCTGCCCAGCGCTTGCGGCTGAGTCCTTCGGCCATGAGCCGCTCGCTGGCGCGCTTGCGGGAGACCACGGGTGACCCGCTCCTGGTCCGGGCCGGGCGCGGTCTGGTGCCCACCCCCCGCGCACTCCAACTGCGTGCGCAGGTCAGCCAACTGGTGCAGGACGCCCAGGCGGTGCTGCGCCCCGCCGAGACGCTCGACCTGCAGCAGCTCGTGCGCACGTTCACGCTGCGCATCCGGGACGGCTTTGTGGAAAACTTCGGCCCCGCCCTCCTGGCGCGCATCAGCGCCGAAGCGCCCGGCGTGCGCCTGCGCTTTGTGCAAAAGTCGGACAAGGACAGCGCGCCCCTGCGCGACGGAAGCGTCGACCTGGACACGGGCGTGATCGGCGACACGACGGGGCCGGAAGTGCGCACGCGGGCCTTGTTCCAGGACCGTTTGATAGGCGTCGTACGCCTGGGGCACGCGCTGAGCCAGGGCGAGATCACGCCCGCCCGTTATGCGGCGGGTCAACACATCCTGGTCTCGCGCCGGGGCCTGGACAAGGGGCCGGTAGACGAGGCCCTGCAGGCCCAGGGGCTGGAGCGGGAGGTCGCCACCACCGTCGGTGGCTTTGCGGGCGCGCTGGCGTTGGCCCGCGCCTCGAACCTGGTGGCCACGGTGCCCGAACGGCACACGGGCAAGCTGCGCGCCAATCTGTTCAGTTTTCCCCTTCCAGTCCCCACCCCCGCGTTCACGGTGTCCATGCTCTGGCACCCGCGCATGGACGCCGACACCGCACACCGCTGGCTGCGCGGATGCCTGCTGGAGGTGTGCGCGGGGCATGGCACTGGGGCGTAGAAAGAAAGACAATTTCCGGATTAACCCAGGAGAACCGCATGACACTTGAACCCTACCTGTTTTTCAACGGCCGCTGCGAGGAGGCCATCGCCTTCTACCAAGAAGCCATCGGCACAGAAGTGACTTTCAAGATGCGCATGAACGAAGCACCGGACCCACCTCCACCCGGCGCGATTCCCGCAGGGTTTGAAAACAAAATCATGCATGCCAACCTGCGCATCGGCGCCATGAACCTCATGGTGTCCGACGGCAACAGCGACATGCAGCCCAGCTTCAAGGGTTTCACCCTGAGCCTGGGCGTGGTCGATGCGGCGGAAGCCGAGCGCAGCTTCAACGCGCTGGCGCAAGGCGGCAAAGTAGTGATGCCGCTGGGCAAGACCTTCTGGTCACCCTGCTTTGGCATGCTAGAAGACCGCTTTGGCGTGGGCTGGATGGTGATCGTGGCCTGAGCGGAGTTCTCTCACCTGCGGCATGCACTGTTGCGACGGGTGTGCGAGTGGCGTGAGTTGGGCGTAGCCGCTGCAGGTCCTCGATGCGCCACCCAAAACCCGGCGCTATCTGCCGCACTGGGCCTGAATTTGCTTGCTGGGTGTTTGAAAAATTCAGGCAATCGCCCCGCAACACCGAGAAAAGACTATATACATCAATAGCTTGTAGACCTAAATTTGCTTGCTGGGCATTTGATGGGTTTGCGTGGCAACCGGCAAAAATCTGGCGCCTGCAAAAAGCGAAACGCGTTCAACCCCGCGAGAAACTAGCCCAAGGGCTACATCAAACTCTTCCACCTATTTGGTGACACCGCCACCGAACTGCAAGGCAGCGCGTCTGACCTGGAAAAGCCTGCATATTTTGGTATGACTGATCACCTGCTCCGGAACTCGTTGACCATCCGACTTCAATATTCCGGCAGTGCCCTATTTGATGTTTGCCAACTTCGGATTGGGCTGTCGACTGCACTGGGCAGATGCGGTAGTTAGCGAATGGCTGGTATCAAGGGATTCAACCTGTCAAGTTGCCGACATGTCAGCGGATTATGGATTCGGATAAACTGTCCTCAGTTTCTGTCTTCGGTGCTGTGTCGACCACAGTGTTGTTCGGAGACTTCCTCAGCGGATGTCTGGTGTTGTTTGCTTCCCTGTTCATGGTGTTCAAGGTCTCCTTGGAGATCGAGATCAAAACGAAAGGAAAGAAATGAAACTGAAATTCAAGCTGCAAAGCAATGGAAAGGGCGCGAGGTTTCTGGGGGTATGCGCACTGGAATCTGCAGGGGAGTCATGACTTCGCTTAGGAAAACTTAGGCCCTAAGAGAGCCTCGGCCCCCACCAATTCTGAAAAATGCCCCAAGTGGGGCGTTTTTTGCGCAATAAAGAGCCCACGGTCGTTCCGGAGAGCCGTTGGCTAGGCGAGACCAGCAGTCAGGAAATCCTAGATTGACCCCAAGATCGGTTCGATAAACAAGGCCAGTCGAACTGGTGGCACGTCTTCTAGTCGACCAAATGTCATAACCAAACGCGAGACATCGGTGCGCTGAAATCCGCCAACCGGTAGAGATGCGCGAAGCCTGCAGGTGAGCAATCCTTCGTCTTCCGGTGCTGTCGCGAGCCCCGGCTCGGTCACCTTGACACCAAAGTCAAGCGCTGCGTCTGCACGTAGCGCTACTGCGACCTCCCGAAGGAAAGCGCGGGTAATACCGACGCTCTCCGGCTCCGACTCACGGTGGTATGTGAGTGTCGGAACCTTGATCTGCAGAGTAGTCAAATTACCAATGATTGCCCCTGCCGCTGGATCCTGTTCATATCGATGCACGCCGTCCGTCTGGTGTAGCCGCTCCCACTGCGTATCTGAGTCGGTATAGACGAACGCTCCCGTTAGCGTGGCGACGTACAGGCCTGTCTCGCGGGCAAAGCTTTTCATCGTCTTAACCTCGCCGCGCTGACCCGTCGGTGGTGGCGTGAGCAAGGCCATGGGGTCCCGCTCAACCTCCTTCCCCCAGGCCTCAACGACCGAATCGATGTCGGCATCCGTGAGCTCCTGCGCGCCAGCCGGAACGCGTCGCCGGATATAGGCTTTCATCTCGTCAGGCGGGAGCCGCTTGACGAAGCGCATCATCTCGTCTTGCCCAAGCTCGCGCGCCATCGCCTTGTCCAAAGGACCGAGCTCGACCTTGTGTCCAAGACGATCGGTAATCGCTATGATCTCACTGCGAAAGCCGGGGTCGAAGTCCAGCGGGTCGGGTATGAGGTGGACACGACCTTCCAAGATCGCTCGCTCCAGCACTAACAGCGCGAACACATTCCTCAAGGTCTGGTCTAGAAACGAAGCGGGCTGATGAACTGGGCTGAATTCCTTGCGCACCGCATTGGCGTTCATGAACGGGTGTACTACGACCAATTCGTCCACGTAGGACAGCATGCCTGTGATCTTCTCGGAAAGCGTCCGCGCATCTGTCATGCCCAAATAGAGTGCGCGCGACCGCTTGCGCTGAGGGCTCGGTAGAAGATCGATCAGCTGTGTGTCCGTCGGCCATAGCGCCGCATGCACCTCGTAAATACGGCGCACTTGATCCTCCGACAGTGTGCGACGCACACGGAGCCAAGACTCTTCCGAATCATCCAGTTCGAGAATCTTTGATATCCCGCGTATGAGGGCGAGATTGCGCTCCCTGATACTCATTACGCGCCAAGACGGACGCCTTTGCGGCAAGATGTCCGCACAGCAGTCCCGGAAGTTCAGTCCACCTCCGCAACCACACGGAGCGTCAGGTTCGGGATCGCTCGACAATGGCGGTTTGGCGAGGAACTCGTGCGCTCTCGAAGTGCGGCCGAACTTGTCGCGGTATGCCGATGTGCCATCCTCGTAGCCGATATACATCTCGCCACCAAACTTCCACAGTCCGTCACGGGGTAGAAGAATTTTTGCGATTTCCTCCCAGGAGAGGCTGCAGTTCCGCTCGGGATATAGCCACTCTGGGCGGCCTGCAGCCACATACTGCTTTGCACGCGACAGGAGCACAAGGTTAATCGCGTTGACATCCGCCTCGGTCAGCTCACGTCCGCGCACCATGGCGTCAGTGCGCGCCATTGATTCACCGCGGAACCGAGCATTGGTTCGACGCGCCATGTGATCAGCTGCTGCGGGATCCTCGGCGTATTCAAGGTTAGTCAGGATCAAGCAATGATTTGCGTCCAACGCGAAGATGGTTTGCGTGCTCACCATCTGAATGCCCGGGTCACCCGGATACTGACATTCGTCGACATCTGGGCCGAGCTTCGGGTGGAATACGGTGACGGGATGGTCGCTCACAAGAAACTTTACTGGCGATTTCGCGGCCGACACAATCTCGCGGACGCACTCGCACCACATCGTGCAGTGCATTTGGCGGAGTGCTTGCATCTGCGCCATCAGTTCCACCTGAGGGAGGCTTTGATAGTGCTTCAGAATCCAGTCAAGGCCCTTCGGTGTGCGCAGCTTCTGGGTGTCCATGTAGCCGAAAAATTCCTGAAACTTGCGGTGTACCTGAATCGGGTCGCCGGCGATCCACCCACGGACAGCGTCCGCACCTGTTTTGTCGATCTGGCCGAACAGGAACGTCTCGATGTCGTCATTCAATATCTCTCCGAAGCGGGTTGTGTAAAGGTCGAACTCGTTGAAGATTAGCTTGGGCCCGAGTTCCTCTACCTCTGGTTCAAGCAGAGTTTTTCCGTTCGGAAATGTCTTCATGACTGGCATGAGATTTCGAACATGCAACTTGTGCCGCCCTTTGGTCAGGAAACCTTTCTGGTACCACTGCGGAACGTAGTGGTTGTCGCGGGTGATTTGCCTCTTCATCGGATGGTCGCTATCTCGGGGATCGGGGTTGGACATGCATCAGCCTATTAGTGGAGATGACCACTTTGCGCTGCGCTTCAGCTGTCCATCGTATCTGTACAACGCAGCTCACTCGAATGTCCGCTTTGTGACCGACATTGGGCACTGGGGCACCGGAAATGTGGAAGTAGCGCTGAGCAACTTGGCGGACCTTGACGCGGTTAACCCCTTCCTCGTCCGTACGGTGGCTAGAGGCTTAGCCAGATCACTATCGTTTTAATAGCTGCTTCCGCAATAACCACGCGGGCTAGCGGCCTATTTGACCCTCAAACGTCCGCAAGCAACCCCAGCAGTTCCTGCAAGCCCATCGCCTGCGCCCCATGGCGCAGGGGGATGCGCTCCAGCCCCGGGTAGACCACGTAGCGTTGCGCTATCTGCAAGTCGTCGCAGGCAATGGCAAAACCCTTTTCCGGGCTGGGCGCCATGGAGCGTTTGATCTCGATGGCCATCTCGGGCTTGCCGCCTTTCTCCAGCACCAGGTCAATTTCCGCGCCCACCTGCGTGCGGTAGAAGTAGGGCACGCGGCGGCTTCCGGCGGCCTGGATCAGGTTTTCGATGCAGTGCCCCTCAAAGCTCAGGCCGCACACGGGGTGGCCCAGCAGGTCGTTCAGGGCTTCCAGCTCCAGCAGGCCGTGCAGCAGGCCGCTGTCGCGCACATACACCTTGGGCGACTTGACCAGGCGCTTGCCCAGGTTGCCGCCCCAGGGGCGCAGGCGGCGCACCAGTTGCAGGTCCACCAGCAGGTCGATGTAGCGGTCGATGGTGGGGTTGGCCACGCCCAGCGCACTGGCGATGCGCGACTGGTTCAGCACGCTGCCCTGGTTGTGCGCCAGCATGGTCCACAGTCGGCCAATGGCATCAAAGGGCAGGCGGGGCGCAAACATGGGCACGTCGCGCTCCAGGTAGCTGCGGATGAAGTCGCGCCGCCAGTCCAGGCTTTGGGTGTCGTCGGGTGCCAGCAAGCTATCGGGGAAACCGCCGCGCAGCCACAGGGTGCTGTCGGCAATGTCGGTGGCTGTGGCCTCCAGGAGGTTGATCGGGGCAATGTCGAGGTAGGCCACGCGCCCGGCCAGGGTTTCGCTGGATTGGCGCATGAGGTCCAGCGCCGCCGAGCCCAGCAGCAAAAACTGCCCGCTGCGCTGGCCCGCTTGCCGGTTGTCGTCGATGATGCCGCGCAAGATTTCAAACACACCGGGCGCGCGGTGGATTTCGTCCAGGATGACGAGCTTGCCCTGCTGGGCGCGCAAATAGGTGTCGGCGTCTTCCAGCCGCAGGCGATCAAAGGGGCGCTCCAGGTCCAGGTACACCGCGCCGCCGGGCCAGTCTTTGGCCAGGGTGCGGGCCAGCGTGGTTTTGCCCACCTGGCGCGGCCCCAAGAGCACCACGGCGGGGGTTTGGAGCAGCTTTTGGCGGACGATGGCTTCGAATTGGCGACTTATCATCATTGTATTTTTAACTATTGGTGTTATTTTTACAATGCAAATTCATCACTTCTTGGAAGAAGCGACTGAAGACGCTATCGTTTTGAGTTGCGGTAGGAACAAAGGTTACCCTCTGCCCCCCGCGCAGATCCGTACGTGCGGAATTCCCGCATACGGCTCCTGCCTCAGGT
>MESI01000104.1 GCA_001770935.1 Burkholderiales bacterium RIFCSPLOWO2_12_FULL_61_40
CCATGCTCGACATTGCACGCATCAAGGCCATCAGCCTGGACCTGGACGACACCTTGTGGCCTATCTGGCCCACCATCCACCGGGCGGAGCAGGCCCTGGCCACCTGGCTGGCACAGCGGGCACCGGGCGCCGCCGCCGTGTTTGCGGACCCGCAGGCGCGCCTGGCGGTGCGCGAGCACGTGGTGCAAACCCGCCCCGAGATTGGCCATGACCTGAGCGCCATCCGCCGGGAATCGATCCGCACCGCTTTGCACCGCGCCCAGGAAGACACCGCCTTGGCCGAGCCCGCCTTTGACGTGTTTTTTGCAGAGCGCATGCGGGTGGAGCTGTTTGCCGACGTGCGGGCAGTGCTGGCGGCGCTGGCGGCGCGTTTCCCCATCGTGGCGGTGTCCAATGGCAATGCCGATGTGAATCGGGTTGGCCTGGGGCAATACTTTGTGGCCAGCGTGAGTTCCAGCATCTTTGGGGTGGCCAAGCCGGATGCGCGCATCTTCCATGCGGCGGCGGACAAGGTCGGCGTGCCGTCGTCCCAGGTACTGCATGTGGGCGACGACGCGGCGATGGACGTGCTGGGTGCCCTGGGCGCAGGCATGCAGACCGTGTGGGTGAACCGAGAGGGCCAGGCGTGGAAACATGCGGAGCAGCCCCACCACACGGTAAGCAACTTGACCGAGCTGCTGGCTCTCTGGGTATGAGTCAAATAGGCCTCTAGCCAGCATGTATGTTGCGCAAGCAGCTATTAATTTTATAGCAAAAGCAAGGTCTGCTGCTGGCATGGCGCCTTGGCCCGCCAGCGTGGAGGTGCCTGCGCGCTGACCACGATACAATCGCTGCCGCACGTAAGCCATGGGCTGGTAGCCAAGGGAATCGTTTGGATTCCTGTGCCGACGACAGTTATTCGGTTTGGCTCGCATCTGCCCCCAACGGGCGCCCAAACCCTCCTTTTCGATTTGAATCACCTATACGTATGACGCGAGCCCTGCCGCGTACAAACCTCCACAGTTCCAGGCTCATCCGTTTTTTTGCTGACCTGGCCATGGTGGATGCGGTCGGGCCGGGGAATGCGTTTGCCGAGAAGCTGGGCCTGTGGTTGGACTTTACGGACGCCATCACCCTGCGTGCTGCACACGACGTCAGCACCACTGGCACGCCGGAGGCGCCATCCGGGGTGCAAGCCCATGCGCGTGTGGCCGTGGGGGCGCAGTTCGCGCGGGTGCGGGCGGCCTTGGCGGATTCGATCACCAAGAGTTGCTCCCCGAACGGCGGCAAGACACGCATAGAAATGCCCACGCCCCAAGCCGGTGTGCCCCTGGACTTGGGCGTAGCGTATGCGCCCTACCGCCGGAGCTACCTGGCGCACCAGCGCGACATGGATTTGAGTGTTCGCCCCCTGCGGGTCAATGTGCGGGAGGTGCTGGCGGCCGCCTCGCCACCGCTCAAGAAGCTGGCCGCCCTGGATGCGGCACTCGACGGGATACTGCGTGAGCGCGAGGCCAGTTTGCTCTCGACGGTGCCTTCCCTGCTCAAAAAGCGTTTTGAGCAATTGTTCAAAGCCCATCAACAGACGCTGGTAGACACCCAGCAAGCCGACAACCCTGCCGCCTGGATGCAAACCGGCGCCTGGCTGGCGTGCTTTTGCCATGAACTGGAAACGGTGCTGCTGGCGGAACTGGACCTGCGTTTGCAACCGACATTGGGGCTGATGGAAGCCCTCAACCACGAAACCACAAAACATCAATGAAGAAGCATTTGTTCACAGCCGCCTTTGTGTTGGGCGCAGCAGCGGTCGTTTGGGTCGGTTCCGGGTTTGTGGGTACCAATCTGCTGGCACTGACGATGACGGCCATCATTGGTGCGGTGTATGGGTTCGGCGCACTCGAATTACGCCAGTTTCGCCAGGCCACGGCGACCTTGGCAACGGCGCTGGCAGCCATTCCTGAGCCCCTGCCGACCCTGAATGGCTGGCTTGCCAAGGTGCATGCGTCGCTGCAGAACACCGTGCGTTTGCGCATAGAGGGCGAACGTATCGGCTTGCCTGGCCCCGCGCTCACGCCCTATCTGGTGGGGTTGCTGGTGATGCTGGGCATGCTGGGCACCTTTCTGGGCATGGTCGTGACCCTCAATGGCGCCGTCTTTGCGCTGGAAGGCACCACCGATCTGCAAGCGATCCGCTCCGCATTGGCGGCACCGATCAAGGGCTTGGGCCTGGCGTTTGGCACCTCGGTGGCCGGGGTGGCCGCGTCGGCGATGCTGGGCCTGATGTCGGCACTGAGCCGGCGCGAAAGACTGCAGGCCGCGCAACTGCTGGACACCCAAATCGCAACCGTTTTGCGCGGCTTCTCCCTCACCTACCAGCGCCAGGAAACCTACAAGGCGCTGCAGTTCCAATCCCAGGCGCTACCGGAAGTGGTCGGCCAATTGCAGGCGATGATGGCGCAGATGGAACGCATGGGCCAGCAGCTGAATGCGCGGCTGCTTTCCAACCAGGAAAGCTTTCACAGCGACGTCAAAGGCGTCTATACCGATCTGGCCTGCGCCGTGGACAAATCACTGCGCGACAGCCTGAGCCAAAGCGCGCAGGTGGCCGGTGAAAGCCTCAAACCCGTGGTCGAAGCCGCCATGGCGGGAATAGCGCAAGAAGCGAAGGTGATGCACGAACGCATGGTCGACACGGCACAGCTGCAACTCGATGGCCTCTCTGCCAGGCTCTGTGCCACCGCCACCACCCTGGAACAGTCCTGGACCACCGCACTCACCCGCCACGAACAAACCAGCGCCACCCTGGTGGCGGGTGTGGACCGGACACTGGAGGCCTTCTCGGCAAGCTTTGAACAAGGATCCGCCGCCCTGGTAGGCACTGTTAATGCGGCCTACACCACCTTGCAGGCCGAACACACGGCAAGCGACCAACAGCGGCTGCTGGCCTGGACGCAATCGCTGGAATCCGTGGCGGCAACACTCCAGCACGCATGGCAACACACGGGCGCGCAAACGCTCGCCCAGCAGCAGCACATCTGCACCACCCTGGCCCAGACCGCGCAGGACATCACCGAACAGGCACAGACCAGCGCCCGCCAGACGCTGGGTGATATCACCCGGCTGATGGCGTGCTCGGAAGAGTTGGCGCAGTCCCGCATCGCGTCGGAAGCCCACTGGGTCCAACACCACAGCGAACGCATGGACCAACTGGTCCACCTCCTGCGTACCGAACTCGGCGCGCTCCGGGAGGAAGAATCTATGCGTGGCCACGCCGCGGTGGAACGCCTGGGCGAATTGCAAACCGCGCTGACCCGCCATCTGAGCACCTTGGGCACCGCGCTGGAAGACCCGATCACCCGGCTCATCGAAACCGCCTCCGAAGCGCCACGCGCCGCAGCCGAAGTCATCGGGCAATTGCGCCAGGAAATCTCCCACAGTGTGGCGCGCGATAACGCGCTGCTGGAGGAGCGCAGCCGCATCCTGGAAACACTGAATACATTGCTGGACTCCATCCACCATGCGTCGGTGGAGCAGCGTGCGGTGATCGACACCCTGGTGGCCACCTCGGCGGTGGCGCTCAACCAGGCTGGCAGCGCGTTTTCCGAGAAGGTGGGCTCCGAGGCCACCAAGCTCTCCGACATTGCCGCCCACGTCACCAGCAGTGCAGTCGAGGTATCGAGCTTGGGCGAGGCCTTCGGTTTTGCGGTGCACTCCTTCAACGAGGCCAACGAGAAGCTGATTGCGAACCTGCAGCGCATTGAAGGCGCCATGGACAAATCCATGGCGCGCAGTGACGACCAACTCGCCTACTACGTGGCCCAGGCCCGTGAAATCATTGACCTGAGCCTGATGTCGCAAAAAGAAATTTTTGAAGAGCTGCGCCAGCTTCCGGGCAAGCAAGCCGCCATGGCCGAAGAGGTGCAGTAATGGAGGACATCGACGCGGGTCTGGAGCAAACCGCTCCAGTCTGGGCCGTTTTTGGCGACCTGATGTCGGGCTTGCTCGGGGCTTTTGTGCTCTTGCTGGTGGGCGTGCTGGGGGTGCAGATGGAGTTGGCGAGTCACCTGCAAGACGAGGTGAAGAAGCGCCAGATGGAAGAGCAGCGCCGCATCAGCCTGGAAAAGGCCCTGGCGATTCCGCTGGCCAGCGGGCGCATCACCTTGAACAATGGGCGCATCGGCATCAGCGGGCGGGTTTTGTTCTCCTTGAATTCGGACCAGTTGCAGCCCGACGGCCGGCAACTTCTGAACAGTCTGGTGCCGCCCTTGCGCGCATATTTGACGGCACGGGATGAACTGCTGATGGTGAGCGGGTTTACCGACGATAAATCGATACGGGAGGGCAACAGCCGCTTCGCGGACAACTGGGAGCTGTCGGCCCAGCGGGCGTTGACCGTCACGCGCACCCTGATTGACGAAGGCATGCCCTCGTCCATGGTCTTTGCAGCAGCTTTTGGCTCCGAGCAGCCGGTCACGCCCAACGTTGATGACGCGGCGCGCTCGCAAAACCGGCGCGTGGAAATGGCGCCGGTGCCTAAAAGCGCCAACGTGAAAAATGCCGCCCCATGAGTGAATTCGCCCCCAGCGAAATCCCGCATGCGCTGGCGGATCAGCCCCCGGATTTCGGCAGGGCAATTGCGTGCTTGCGCCAGGCCGGTGTGGGGCAATTTGACCCCGTGCGCCTGCATTACCTGGAAGTGCTGGCCAGGCGCGCACAGGACCAGCAGGGACCGGTCCAACGCATTCTGGAGGACAAGCTGGCGCAAGCGCTGGCGGCGTTGGCAGCGCGCTTTGAACAGGCCCAAGGCCAGGCCCGGGACCGCATGGCCCGCATCACGCCGCAGTACCCGCAGGCCGCCGATGAACTGCGGCGCTTGTACCTGGCGGGCGATTTCAGGGGGCTGGAGCGATGCACCACCACCCTGAAAACAAGCAACCGCCCCACGCCTTTGGGCGATCTGGCCCGCGCTATGGCGCAAGTGGCCCCGGACAAGGCCGAGGGCCATGGCGAGGGCTACGGCGGATCACGCCCCGAGCTGAAAACCATGCGGTATTTCAGAAACACCTGGTCCAAGCTCAGTGTGGAGAAGCAGGTGACCCAGGCCCTGGGCCAGGCGCCCAAGAACGCCGGGCCGATCAACTCGCATATGCTGGTGGTGCGCTCCCTGGCGCTGATGCGGGAGATCTCGCCGGACTATCTCAACCGGTATATCTCCTACGTGGACACCTTGCTGTGCCTTGACCAAAGCGACAAAAAAAGCAAGCCCCTGCCCAAGAAGCCGCCGGTGGTGAAAACGGCAAAACGGTGATCCGAGGTGCGTTGGCGGGTGTTGCCGCAGCCCCGCTCCCAGCCCGCCTGGTGGCTCAAGGCGGGCTGGGGCTGGGCCACCGCAAGATGCGCAAAAGCCGGGCCAAGGCCGGGCCGCGCCCCATGGACCCATCTTGGTCGGCATTTTGGCCTGTGGCCCCCGTATTCATTGCGTGAACAGCTATTAAATTGATAGCGTTTGCATTGCATCTTTTCAATAGGGCGTGAAACTCAAGCTGCCATGGATCCGGCACGCGCCGGTGGTTGCGCAGGAATAGGTCATTTGCACCACAGGGGTCATGGTCACTTCGCTGAGGCTGAGCGTGCCCGCGCTGCGGTCGAATTGAACGCCCTTGTCCGCGCAAAGGGGGTAGTAATCTGACGCTTGGCTGTTCAAGGCACAGTCGATCTTGGCCGAAAAACCCGATTGACCGGCGCCGACGGAGATGTAGTTGATGTAGTCGTACACCGTTACCGTTGCGCCGGAGCTGGCGTCGGCGTGCGTGATGATCTTATTTCCAGCGCCGTTGATGAGAGCTTGGTAGGTTGCCACCACACTGGCGGACACGGTGCTCCCGGTCGGGAGGGTCACACCCGTCGCGGCGGTGCCGCTGCCTGTGCCATTGCCCGAGCCACTGCTGCTGGAGGCGGCGGCAAACTGTCCCAGGAAATGGCTGCCGCTGCTGGCCGGGCCGGTCAGATTGATTTCATGCAGTGCGCTGCCGTTGAAAATCACTTCGTATTGCAGTGAGGTCGCGGGGTCGGTAAATACCCAGAAAGCGTAGGGCGCAGAGCCTCCGGTGTTCGTGGGCGATGTCAGTGTGGTGGTTCCGAAAGCCAGGGTGCTGGTGCTGACGGTGGTGAAGCACAGGCTCGCCCCATGGGCCACCGGCCCACCCGTATTACCAGAGTAGGCCAGGCTGACGGAGGGCGTGGTGCATGTACCCGTGCCGCCAGTGCTGCCCGTCGTGCTGCCACTGCCGCTGGACAGCGTCGCCAACTGGGTGCCCAGGGCGCTGGAAAAGGCCGAGGGTGCGGTAAAAGTGCTGCCTTTGGCCGCTTCGGCCAGCAAGCTGGCGTGGGTGGCGCCTGCGCTGGACATGGCAGCCTTGATCGCGTCGAGCACCTTGTCGAGTTTGTCGGTGCCATTGGCCTGGAAGCTGGACGTGAAGGGGCTGCGGCTGTCCACCATGGTGCCGCTCACCCCCAGTTGGGTGTTGACCCGGACCAGAGCGGCGTTCAACGCGGTTTCCGACAGGGCCTGCAGATTGCTGGCCAGCTGGGCGCTGGCGTACCAGGTGGCCGGGTCTTGCTGCGCCGCATTGGCCAGCACCAGGTCGGTCCAGGGGGTGATGTTGGCGGTGCCCGCGGCCAGCGCCAGCGAGTGGTACCGGGTTCCGCTGGGCAGGCTGCCACCGCTGACCTGCAGTGCGCAAGGCAGTTGCGTATTGGTCCCCAGTGTTACTTGCCAACTGCCGTCGGTGGCATGGGTGGTGGTGGTGGCGGGCGAACCCGACTGGCATTGCACCGCCACGGTGGCGTTGGTGATGGGCGCCCCGGTGGCGGCGGTGCCACTGAGGGTGCTGGTGGTGCTGGACGTACCGCCGCCGCCGCACGCAGCCAGGCTGGCCAATGCGCAGGCAGCCAGCGCGGCAGGGAAAAAAGAGGTGCTCATGAAATACTCCTTGGGAAGGTAAAAAGCGGGCCATGTGCGTGGCCGCCACGGATGCCGGGATCGTAGGGACCTATGCCGCCGACGCCCACCCTGCAA
The DNA here is from genome assembly GCA_001770935.1 of Burkholderiales bacterium RIFCSPLOWO2_12_FULL_61_40. Taxonomy (GTDB): domain Bacteria; phylum Pseudomonadota; class Gammaproteobacteria; order Burkholderiales; family Burkholderiaceae_C; genus Allorhodoferax. The sequence goes on from MESI01000104.1 coordinate 7,058, forward strand.
TCAAGGGGGTGCCCCCCTTAGAAATAGGGGGTTTTGGGTGTTGGTGTGGGCGCACAATGGGACATGGCACTGACGAATGCACTCATCGTGGAAGATCTGGAGATGGCGCGCATCTGGCTGGCCGAGGTGCTCCAGCGCGCCCTCGACAGCGTGCGCCAGGTGGACACCGCCGCCACCCTGGCGCAGGCGCGCAACCTCATTGCGCTACGGCATTACGATTTGGCGGTGGTGGATTGGAGCCTGCCCGACGGCTCGGCCGAGTCGCTCATCCAGAACCTGACGCAGGGGCCGACCCCCACCCTGGTGGTGGTGGCCACCATCCACGATGACGACGCACATGTGTTCCCGGCCCTGCAAGCGGGCGCCAGTGGCTATGTGCTCAAAACCCAGCCTCTGGCGGTGGTGCAGTCACAGTTGCAGCGCATCGCCCTGGGGGAACCCGCCCTTTCACCGTCGATTGCACGGCGCATCCTGGGGCATTTTCATGCCCTGGCTGGGGCTGGGGTGGTGGCCCAGCCCGAGGCCGAGCCGACCCCGCTGACCAAGCGCGAGGAAGATGTGCTACGGCTACTGGCCAAGGGCTACAAGGCGGCGGAAATCGCCGACAAGCTCGACCTGTCCGTGCACACCGTCAACGGCTATGTGCGCGACATCTATGCCAAGCTCGGCGTGCGCAACAAGGCCGAGGCTACGCTGGAGGCGGCGCGGCGCGGACTGGTGCGCTGACGGGCAAGGGGGCACGCACGGTCACCGTTGTGCCGTGCCCAGGGGCGCTGTGCAGCAACAGGCTGCCCCCCAGCGCCAGAGCGCGCTGTTGCATGGACGCCAGCCCGCGGCCCTGCGCCTGTGCACTGGGTGCCGCCGGGGCGCCGCCCTGGCCGTTGTCGTGCACGCGCAGCACCAGATGCGCGTCTTGCACGTCCACCTGGACATCGACCACCGTGGCCTGCGCGTGCTTGAGCACGTTGGTGACCGCCTCTTGCAGCACCCGAAGCAGGTGCAGCACCGCCGGTGCGCCCAGGCCATCGTCGAGCGGGTCCTGCACCTGCCAGCGCAGCGCCACGCCCAGCAGTTCCAGCCGCGTGTCCCAGCGGTGGCGCCAGGCGGCCAGTGCGGCGTCCAGGCGCTCGTGGCTGCTGCTGGTGTCCATCACCAGGCGCAGATCGTCCAGGCACTCCTGCAGCGATTGCCCCAGGCGCAGGGGCGTGTAGCAGCCACGCTCCACGGCACGCAAGGCGGTGGTGAGTTGCCCGCCAATGCCGTCGTGGATTTCGCGCACCAGGCGCTCGCGCTCCTGCTGGCGCGCCTGCGTGTCGGCATAGGCCAGTTGCTCGGTCTCGCGCTGCGCATACAGATGGACGATTTCCCGCGTGCGCTCGCCCACCCGCTGGTCCAGCTCGACATTGAGCTTGCGGATGCGGTCCACCGCGTGCAGGGCGTGGTCGGTCAGCACCACCAGCAGGCACAGCAGCAGCGCCAGGTAGCCCCATACCAGCATGGAGAGGGCATCGTCTCTGACGGTCAGGGCTCCCATCACATAAAGGTAGTCCTTGCCGATGCCGAAAAGCAGGGCCACGTACCCGCATACCACCAAGGTGCCGCGCCATCCTGGCAGCGCTTTGCGATGCCGCAGCGCCAGCAGGAACGCGAGCACCAGCCATGCCACCGTGATGGCGTAGGCGAGCGAGCGCAAGGCATGGGCCTGGGCGGGCAACAGCAGGGCGGCAGCCAGCAATAGGGTACAAAAAGCCGTGGAACCCCCCAGCCAAACAGCCCACCGCGGGTGCCAGCGGCGCAGAATATGCAAGGTTGCCGCCAGTGTGGCCGGCGCCATCAACACCACCTGCAATGCCACGGCCAGCTCATACCCATTCGTATTAATGGGCAACTCGGTCAGGGTGCCGAAATGGCCGCGTACCACCCAGACTGCGCTGGCAATCAGAAACCACATCAGCCCCCGGTCCTGCGGTCTGCGGCTCCAGACCCACAGCCCCAGGAGTGCAAACACCGTGATCAGATGCCCGCCATCCAGGGTCCACTCGATCACACGCCGGTACATGCCCGCGTGTACTGGGGCCATGTCATGCGCAGAGCCGAGGTGCAGCACCGGCAGGCCAAAACCCAGAAAGGCCAGTCCCTGCATGCGGAACTCCAGGCTTTTGGCTCCGGGCGGAACGCGCAGCAGCATGGGGACGCGGGGGTTGTGCACCGGCGCGCTGGCGTCTTGCGGCTGCTGGGTGCCATCCGGCAAGGGCCCCAGGCGCTGCGCCGACAGGCCATCGACCAGCGCCGTGTACCCCACTCCGGCGCGTGGTATCAGCAGCGCACGCTCCTGCGCACAGGGCTCCAGAATCAGCCGGTAATGCAGTTGCATGGTGCCGCCCAGTTGGGCGCGTGGCAGGGTGTCGGGCAAGGAGACTTCAGCAGTTTGCGCCAATCCTGCTGCTGCGCTTGTGCTGCCCAGGGTGCGCAGCGCCTGCGCCAAATGCCGGGTATCGGCACAGTCCGGCGCAGCGGCGAAGGCCTGTGCTGCTACACCCAGCAGCAGCGCCAGCACCGCCAACACGTTTTTCCAAAAACCAGACAAACCCCGCATGATGGCCCCCCTTGTCGAGAATTTGCAGGCCGCTCAGGATACCAAGGCGTGCAGTGCCAGCGGCCTGTCCAGTAGCCGCAGCCGGTTCGCCACATCCGCTTTCACCTTGAACAGCTGCGCCGGGCGGTGCGCGCCGCCCACGCGCTGGCCTTTGCACTCTTCCAGCACGTCCATCTCGGCCAGTTTGCGCCGGAACGCACTTTTGTCCAGCGCCACGCCCATCACATGTTCGTAGGTCTCGTGCACCTGGGCGAAGGTGAACTGCTCGGGTAGCAGGTAGCAGGGCAGGGTGGAGTAAGCGCTTTTGTCGCGCAGGCGCCTGAGCGCCACCTCAAAAATGCGGTTGTGGTCGAAGGACAGGCGCGGCACGGCGTTCACCTCGACCAGATCAAAACCAAAGCCGGGCGCTGCCGCCTGGGCGCCGGCCAGCACGGCTTCGTCCACCAGTGCAAAGTAACTCAGGCTGACCGACCAGCCGCGCGGGTCGCGCGCGCCATCGGCAAAGCTGTAAAGCTGCTCCAGGTAGGGCGGGGCGATGCCGGTTTTGCTACGCAGCACGCGCAGGGCAGCGGCCAAGCTGTCCGCGTCCTCCTGTGGGTGCACATAACCACCGGGCAGCGCCCACTGCCCCGCAAAGGGTTCGTTCGGGCGGCGCGTCAGCACCATATGCAGCTTTTTGTCGCGCAAGGTGAATAGCACCACGTCCACAGTGACGATGATGTTCGGGTCTGGATCAGGATTTGGCATGGTTTTTTCATTTTAGCCCTTAACAAAATTTCTCCACGCTTTATCGAAAGCGCGACTTCGCAATGAATTCATTGTGTATGCAGCCAAAGTGGCTTTTTAGTGTTGGGTTGAAATAGTTATTTGTATTTTGCAATTAACTAACCTATACTGGCCCCATCGCCATCCCAAACGGAGCCTCTGCCATGAAAGCATCCCCCCGAGTTCACCTGCTCATCATCGATCCGCAAAACGACTTTTGCGACATTCCGCTGGCCGAGCAAGCCGCTGATCCGCTCAACGCCGCACGCAAGCTGGCTCCCGCCTTGCCGGTCACCGGTGCCGACCGGGACATGAAGCGCCTGGCCGCCTTCATTGACCGCGTGGGCGCCAAGCTGTTTGACATCCACGTCACGCTGGATTCGCACAACCCCATCGACATCGCCCACCCCACCTGGTGGACCAATGACCAAGGCCAGGCACCCGCGCCCTTTACCGTCATCACGTCCAAGGACATTGCGGCTGGTCTGTGGCGCTCGCGCAATCCGCTGCTGCAAGAGCGCAGCCGCCAGTACGTGGAACAGTTGGAATCGGCGCAGCGTTACGCCCTGGTGGTGTGGCCCGAGCACTGCCTGATCGGTCACTGGGGCCACAACGTGCACGCCGCCGTGGCGCAATCGCTGGACGCCTGGGCGCGCAAAAAGCTCGACGTGGTGGACTACGTGACCAAGGGCTCCAACCCCTTTACCGAACACTACTCCGCCGTGCAGGCCGAAGTGCCCGACCCGGCCGACCCCGGCACGCTGCTCAACAGCCGACTGATCCGTACGCTGTCGGATGCCGACGTGGTCCTCGTCGCCGGTGAGGCTCTGTCGCACTGCGTGGCCAACACCGTGCGCGACATTGCCAGTAACTTTGGCGAAGACAACATCCGCAAACTGGTGCTGCTGACCGACTGCTGCAACAGCGTGGGCGGCTTTGAGCAACTGGGCCAGGACTTTGTAGCGGAGATGCGCGCACGCGGCATGCAGACGGCGCGCTCTGCGGACTACATGCTCTAGGCCCTTCATCAACAACCGGAGAAGCACCATGAAACTGATGGACGCCAACACGATGCAGACCACGCAGATCGCGAATTTTTCATTCTCAGGCGTGCGCCCCGACAAGCTGGGCTCTACCGAATACACGCTGGTGACCCTGGTCATCGACAAGACTGGCAGCGTGAGCGGCTTTGGCAAGCAACTGCTGTCCATGAAGCAGGCCGTGGTGGAGGCCTGCCACCGCAGCCCGCGTGCCGACTACCTGATGTTGCGCAGCACCGAGTTCAACGAACGCGTGGACGAGGAGCACGGCTTCACCGAGCTCACGCGCGTAGACCCCGGCGTTTACAAAGCACCACGCTGCAGTGGTTCCACCGCCTTGTTCGACGCCACCCGCAACGCCGTCATGGCCACCAACGCATACGCCCGCATGCTCAGCGACCAGGATTTCAGCGTCAACGGCCTGGTGGTGGTAGTGACCGATGGCGACGACAACTGCTCGCACTACACCACCAGCGATGTGGCCGCCGAGGTAACGAACGGCGTGCAACACGAGTGGCTGGAATCGCTCAACGTGATTCTGGTCGGCGTGAACGCCAGTTGCTATAGCGGCCAATTGCAAGCCTTCAAAGATGACGCGGGCCTGAGCCAGTATGTGGACGTAGGCGACGCCACGCCGCAAAAGCTGGCGCAACTCGCCCAGTTTGTCTCCCGCAGCATCTCCGCCCAATCCCAAAGCCTGGGCACCGGCGGCGCCAGCCAGCCGCTGGTCTTCTAAAGCAAGGGGGTATTTACCATGGAGCGCTGGCGGTCCGATCACCTAGCTGAAATGGGGTCAGATCACCGGCAGCGAAGCGAACGTGTGCTCTGACCCCATTTCAGCGTACGCATACCCACCTTGCCCCAAACCCTTGCGGACCGCCAAAATGCCCACCCTAACCGCCGACCATTACTTCACCCTAGGCAGCTCCCACGCCCGCGCCGGTGAACCCTGCCAGGACTACGCGTTGTCGGGCACCCTGAAAGACGCCCGCGTCTACGGCATCGTCACCGACGGCTGCTCCGGCGCCAAGGCCCGCACCGACCTGGGCGCCCGCGTGCTGGCCCTGGCCATGGAATCCGAGTTGCAACACACCAGCGCATTGGAAGACTGCTTCACGCCAGCATCCATCCAGCGCATTCGCAAGCGCCTGCAATCCATGCCCCTGGGCGGCAGCCCGCCAGACTACCTGGCCAGCGTCGTCGCCTTCTGCGCCACCAGCACCACCGCCAAGCTCTTCATGGCTGGCGACGGCGCTTACGCCACCCGCCACACAAGCGGCACGGTGCAAATCACCGAAGCCTCCTGGCCCGACAACGCCCCCTACTACCTGGGCTATTGCCTGCAGCCCGCAGTGGCCGCGCAGTTCAACGCATCCGCTGCCAAGTGCGCACTGCGCGTGCAGCTAAGCACCCACACAGCCGGCACAACATCAATCCAGGATGTCCCCGCCCAAGACTTCCTCCAAGGCTGGACCACAGAGATCGACCTGAGCGGCATCACCGCCCTGGCCGTCTTCAGCGACGGCATTGGCCAGATCAGCACGCTTGACGCGTTAGACGCCGCCACCGCCTGCCTCGCCTTCAAAAACTACGAAGGCAGTTTCGTCAAACGCCGCGCCATGAAAGCCCTGGTGCAGTGGGAGAAAAGTGGCCACATCCCGCAAGACGACTTCTCCATCGCCGCGCTGGCCCGCGTGCAGGAGGGCACACCATGAGCACTTCAAGTCTGAACCTCAGCGGCCAGTCACCGACGCGCGTATTCCTCCCCGGCAAAGGCGAAGTCGCCCTCACGCAAACCGACTACCTGGCCACCGGCGGCGAAGGCGTGGTCTATGCCAAGGGCGGCTACGTCTACAAGCTCTACCTGGACCCGGCCGGTGCGCGCGGGCGTGGCATTGAAGACAAGCTCAAGCTGCTGCAGCGCATCCAGCACCCGCACATCGTGGCGCCCACCGACGTGCTGCACAACGCCCAGCACGAAGTGGTGGGCTTCTACATGCCGCAGGCCAGCGGCGTGCCCCTGGTCAAAACATTCACCAACGCCTGGCGCGACCCCAACAACTTTGGCATCCGAGAATCGCTGGCGCTGGTGGAAAACATGCGCCTGGCCGTGGAGGCCGCGCACCAAGTCGGCGCCGTGCTGGTGGACGCCAACGAGATGAACTACCTGGCCGACGGCACCGCCCCGCGTCTGCTGGACGTGGACAGTTGGCAGATAGGCGCGTTCAAGGCCAGCGCCATCATGCCGTCCATACGCGACCTGCACAGCGGTACCGACTTCACGCCGCTCACCGACTGGTTCTCGTGGGCCGTGGTCAGCTTTCAGGTGCTGGCCGGCATTCACCCCTACAAGGGCGTGCACCCTGACTTCAAGCGCGGCGACCTGCAAGCGCGCATGCTGGCCAACGCGTCGGTGTTCGACCCCCGCGTGTCGGTCAACGCCGGCGTGCGCGACTACGCTACCAGCCTGCCCGGCGCGCTGCTGGACTGGTACCGAGACGTCTTCCAGCACGGCCTGCGCAGCGCACCCCCCGGCGTGCACGCGGCCCGTGTGGTGGCCACATTCCCATCTTCCAAGCGCGCCACGCGCACGCCCACCAACCAGACCACTCATCAGACAGTAATCCACGACGTGCTGGTGCATCTGGACGGCGATGTGGTCGAGGTGCTGAGCTGCGGGGTGGCCCTGTGGCGAGAGCGCGGCGGCGCGGACAGCTTGCACGCATACGATCTGCAGCGCAAACAAAAACTGCCCAGCCTGACACCCCCGCAGTTGGAGGCACTGCACCACGGCCTGGCCGCACTGATGCGCTGCGCGGGCGGCTTGTTCTACGCATCTCTGAGCAACACCGGCAATCCGCAGACTAGAGCGAATTCACCCTGACTGGCAATAGCCGCAGTGGCGAATGTAGTTCTCGCATTCACCGCCGCTGAATTGGCCCAGCAAAGAGCCAATGG
>MESI01000105.1 GCA_001770935.1 Burkholderiales bacterium RIFCSPLOWO2_12_FULL_61_40
TCATGACCTCAACTTCTTGAACCGCCCGGTGCGGACCCGCATGCCGGGTGGTGTGGCAGGGGCGCAGTCAGTGATGGCTGTCCCCTATGCCGATGTGTAGCAACTGTCCCAGCTTTTCGGCCGCCGCACGCAGCGCCGCCGTGTCGTAGCCGGCGTAGCCGAACAGCCAGCCCCGGCGCGGGGAGGCGATGGTGTAGCGCGACAGCGGCGCCAGCAAAATGCCCGCCGCCTGGGCGCGCAGGGGAAGGGCCTGGTCGTTCTGGCCCTCTGGCAATTCGTGCAGCAGGTGCAGGCCTTGCGCGCTGGGCTGCAATTGCAACCGGCCTGCGCTGGCCTGGGCCAGGGCGTCGATCAGCACGCGCTGGCGCTGCGGGTACAGCTCGCGCATGCGGCGCAGGTGGCGCAGCAGGTGGCCTTCGGTGATGAAGCGGGCCAGTACCTCCTGGGCGTCGCCGGGCGCGTGGCGGTCCGACAGGGCGCGGGCCATGGCAAAGGCGCCGGCCAGCGCATGCGGCAGCACCACAAACCCCAGGCGCAAGCCGGGGTGCAGTGTTTTGGAAAACGTGCCCACGTACAGCACGCGCTCGGCGTGTGGCAGGCTGCACAGGGCGGGCAGGCGGTGGGTGCCGTACTGGAATTCGCCGTCGTAGTCGTCTTCCACCACCCAGGCGCGTTGTGCGTTGGCCCAGTCCAGCAGCGCCAGGCGGCGTTTCAGGCTCATGCGCACGCCGGTGGGGAATTGCGAGGTGGGCGTCACCACCGCCAGCCGCGCGGCGGGCCAGTGCGCGGCGGCCTGGTCGATCACCAGGCCTTCGGCGTCCACCGGCACCGGCCGCACGGTCACGCCGTGGCCGCCCAGGCTGGCGCGGATGCCGGGGTAGCCGGGGTCTTCCACCAGCGCCTCGTCGCCCACGTCCAGCAAGAGGCGGCCAATCAGGTCGATGGCCTGCTGCGAGCCCGAGCACACCACCACCTGGGCGGCCTCGCAGCGGATGCCGCGGGAGACCCACAGCCACTGCGCCACCGCCTCGCGCAGCGCGGGCGCCCCGGCCGGGTCCAGGTACTGGGCTTGTGCCATGCGCTGGGCCGTGGACGCCTGGCGCGCCAGCCGGTCCCACAGCGCAAAGGGGAAGGTGGCAACCTCGGGCGCGCCGATGCGAAAGGGCAGCGCCGCCTGCAAGGATGGGTTCCAGCGCAGCACGGTGTCGGCCATCCGCTGCCCGCGCTGCGACAGGTCACCGCCCACGGCCGGGCGCAAGCCCGTGGACGGCGCACCCAGGGCACCCAGGTCCTCGGCCACATAACTGCCGTCGCCCACGCGGGCTTGCACATAGCCCTCGGACTGCAGGCGCTCCAGCGCCCAGAGCACGCTGTTGCGCGACACGCCCAGGGTGCGGGCCTGCTCCCGCGAGGCAGGCAGACGCGTGCCGGGCTTGAAGGTGCCTTGCTCGATGGCGCGGCGCAGGTCCAGGTAGACCCGCTGGCGCACTGTCTCGGCGCGCGGTTGGGCGGCAGTCTGGGGCGCATTGGCTCTTTGGATCATGCGGTATTGGCCCTTTGAATTGGATCGTATCTTTGTAAACTGAAGTGCCATTGTAGGAGCCCCACCCCATGACTGCCATGTCCTATTCGCCCGCCCAGTTCCAAGAAACCGACCCCGCCACGCTGCACGCGCTGGTGCGCGCCCATCCGCTGGCGACCTGGATCGTCCAGCACCAGGGGGAGCTGCTGGTCAACCACATTCCGATGCTGCTGGACGCCGACCGGGGCGCGCACGGCACGCTGGTGGGCCATGTGGCGCGCGCCAACCCGGTGTGGCAGGCGCTGGCGGCAGGCGCCGCGTCGGTGGCGGTGTTCAGCGGGCCGCAGGCCTATGTGTCGCCCAACTGGTACCCCAGCAAACACGCCCACGGCAAGGCCGTGCCCACCTGGAACTACAGCGTGGTGCACGCGCACGGCATTCCACAGGCCGTGGACGATCCGGAGCGCGTGCTGGACGTGGTGAGCCGCCTGACCCAGGTGCATGAGGCCGGGCAAGCCCTGCCCTGGCAGGTGTCGGACGCGTCGGCCGACTACATCGCCCGCCTGCTCCGGGCCATCGTCGCGGTGGAGATTCCGGTGCAGCGCTGGGAGGGCCGCTGGAAAGTCAGCCAGAACCGCCCCACGCCCGACCAGCAAGGCGTGGCGGCCGGGCTGAACGGCCTGGGCACCCAAGCCGCCGCCCAGATGGCCGCCCTGGTACAGCAAAAAACCTAAAGGAGCATCCGATGCACCGCACCGCAGCTCCCCGCGTCCACATCACCGTGGACACCCTGCAGCCGCAGGACTACGCCGCCTGGCTGCGCCTGGCGCAGGCCCTGATCGAGCACGTGGCCCGCGCCCTACTGGCTGACCCAGCACGGCAACAGCCGCGCCCGGCGCCTGTATGACCGTGTGGCCGGCCACCACGGCTTTATCCGCTACGACTTTTCCGTGGGCTGATATGTCGGTGCTCAGACGCGACGTGTCAGCACATGCTTGATGGCCGTGGCGTAGGGTAACTGTTCCGTTTGGCGGAGTTCGTCTTGCAACAAGGGCAGCCACTCGGATGCATCCAAATGAGAGGCCATCTCCGCAAACGTCTCTGCCGTCTGGACATAACCACAAATTTCGCTGTAACGGATTTGCCGCAATACGCCATTGAGGTTGAGGATGCGAATGGTTTCTGCCGCGCGGTGGCGATCCGCAGGGGAGAGGTTGGCCCGTGGATGGACTGAACCATCCGGTGAAAACACCAGAAACGCTTCTGGATCTTCAATATCGGGCTTGACCAAATCAGTTTGCGCGTAGCCGCCGCATTGATCCTTATATTTGCCACAGGTTTCTTGCCGGTTACAGGAACCAAACAGGTTGTCCCACGCATAGGTGCCCTGAGGATAACGATGGGGACCGTTGCGCTGATGGAAGTGCTCTATGTGGCGATTGCCTTCAACAGTTGCCGCTTCACAGTAAGCGCAACGCTGGCCTTGCATGGCATTGAGTTTTGCCCAAATTTCAACCCGCTCCGGACCTGTTGGACTTTCCATGCGCCATGGGTCTCGTCCGTGCTGATAACGCGCAAGGCAAGCGGGTGGCACAGGGTCACGGTGTAGCTTGTGCATTCACTCTCCCGTCTTGGCGATGGGCAGCTTTTGTTTGAAAGCTTGCAGGCGAATCATCCGCTCGCACTCATGCATGACCGGATGATTGGCTCCGAAGTGCCCTTCAAGTTGAGCTCTCAAGGCCATGCCATCCGCGTCTGCATGAAGGTTTTGCTGGATCAACGCGTGGTATTCGGACAGCATCCTGGCTTCAGGCACATCGGGAATGGGGTCAACACCCATGATCTTCGCCAACAAGTCAGAGCTGGCCACGCCACGTGTTTGCATGGTGGCAGGCGCTACACCCGTCTGCTGTTGTCCAGTTTCAGGATCAGTCTCCTGATGCAACAGACGAATGCAGGAGGCATCGACACTCGTCAATACTTGCGGGCTGTGGGTGGTGACGATGAATTGCAGTTCGGGGAAGGCATTCACCAGATCCGTAAGAACTGTCTGTTGCCAGCCGGGATGAAGGTGCATATCCACTTCGTCAATCATGACGATGCCGTGGGTTCTTTGTGGCGCCGCTTCACCCATGTGGGCATTCAGCTTGTAGCAGCGGTAGGCAATGTCGCCCACCAGGGCCAGCATATTGCGTATGCCGTCGCTGAGCTGGCTGACTTTGAGTTCACCGTGCTGGTCGTGGTTTAAAACCAATTCTTCATGCTCCGCGCTGTACTCAAGGGTATGCCAACCGGTGTGCGGCTTGAGAATCGAGTTCACCGCTTGCTGCACAGCCTTGAAAGGTGCGATGAGTCCATACGGAACGTCGGCATAACGCGGCAAGCGTTTTTCAATATTCCGGATCTGTGCCTGAAAGTACGATTGGTGAATACGGCTGAACCAGACAGCAAAGTGTTTGTAGCTGGACGCGGGATCCAGGCAATCACGGTAGGCGAAGGTGCGCGACTGGGTTTCACTGTCGGCTTTGTCGTGCGACGCCGTGAGTTTTTTTTGTGCCCACAGTCGGCCTGTTCCGTAATACCCTAACATGGGTAGATCATCAGGTGTTTTTTGCTCACCGGAAAAAATGCGTTGCTCCAGTGCTTTGGCGGTTGCGTTGATGTTCAGTGCCTTGGCGAGGATGAGATCCTTGGTCTTGGTGTTCTTCTTCACGCTTTCGCGGTAACGAGAACCCTGCCAAGGAACATCTGGATGAAAGGTGGCAAAAAGACCCCGCGCATCCGGTACTGGATTTCTCAAAGTACCATCGAGCACAAGTTGGCGGACTTGCAACCGCCCCATGGCTTGGATATCTGCCGGTAGACGCCATTCCATTTCATGGGACTGCACCTGCTCGCGGCGCACGTCGTCATTGTGGATGCCGGTAATGTCATTGGTGGTGCTGCCCATGTCGAACCCTGCCACATAGGGCCAAAGGGCGACCTTGATTGCGTCCAGTACCGCAGTTTTTCCTTGGCCATTGGGTGCCACGATGACTGTCAATTGGGGGTGGAAAGCAACAGACAAATCTGCAAAACAGCGGTAGTTTTTGAGGGATATTTGGTCAATTTTCATTACGTTGCCTCAATGATTCCGGACGCACACCATAAGGCCTGCTGTGCTGATTTCCATTGACCAGAATGATGGCGGGTAGAAAATTCAACGGTGTCAGTTGGAGTATCGCAGCCTTGATCTGCATGCAATCTCTGCCTTTGCTATGGCTGTTCACCGCAGGCGTACTTGCATCCATGGTGCTGCTGTTCCAGGTCTAGCGCGAGCCCCGGGTGGGACTATACGGCCAAGCCGTTCAATTGCGCCAGCCGCTGCGGCGTGCCGACGTCGGTCCAGCGACCGGTGTACATCTCGGCGCTGACCTGGGCCTGGTCCATGGCCGCACGCAGCAAGGGCGCCAGCGCGGCCTTGCTGCCGTGCGGGTTGCCGGGGGGGATGTCGCACCAAGGCGGCGCGAACAGGGCGGCGCGGTACAGGCCGATGGTGGAGTAGGTGTAGCGGGGCTGGGGGGCGTCCGGGGGCAGGTTCAGCGCCAGACCGCTTCCATCCGGGCTACCGGCGTCCAGCGCCAGGCCAAAGTCGCCCTTGGGGTTGTGCTCGGGGTTGGGCACCAGCCAGAGGTGGGCGAGTTTGTCGCTGGCGATGAAGCGGTCGACTGCGGCCTGGGTGAACACAAAGTCGGGGGCGAACACATCGCCGGCCAGCACCCAGAACACATCGCGGGTCGGCCCCGCCGCTTCGGGCGGGCACAGCAGCGGCAAGGCGCGTGCAATGCCGCCTGCGGTTTCCAACGCACCGCCAAAGTCCCGCCCTTCGTGGGAGTAGCGGATTTGCAAAGGTGTGCACTCTTGCTCCTTATTTGATAGCTGCTTGCGCACATTCTGCGGGGGCTGGAGGCCTAAAACGCTTCCAAACTTTGCCGCAATCTGCTCACCCAGCCAGGCCGTGTTCACCACGGCTGGGCCAAACCCGCCGCGCGCCAGGGCCTCCAGCGGCCACTGCATCAGCGGCTTGCCATGCACCGTCAGCAGAGGCTTGGGGCAGGTGTCGGTCAGCGGGCGCATGCGTTCACCGCGCCCGGCGGCAAGCACCATGGCGGCAACGGGGGCGCGCTGTGCCGGGGTGGGAGGCGAATTCAAAGAGGACACAAAGGGTGCGCCGGGGGGCGGGAGTCAGTCAGGCCCAAAGCATAGCCCAGCCGCGCAGGGCAGCGCCCACCGCAGTGCGGATTTGCAAGCACAATCGGCGCACCCCGTGCCGATTTCCCATGCCCACTGCAGGAGCCACGCCTTGATGACACGCCCCCTTTTTCTCCGCATTGCCCCGCGCCCGGCCGCATCGGGTCTGGCACCGTACCCGAACGTGAAACGCGGCCGCCGCCCTGGGGTAGCGGCATGATGGCCGCCACCGGCCCCGTCTGCGGGCAGTACGCCCCTGCCTTTGCCCCCTTGGCCGCGCAATTTGCCAAGGCCTTCACCGACGGCCAGGAAATCGGCGCCAGCCTGTGTGTTTACCACCGGGGCGAAAGGGTGGTGGACCTGTGGGGCGGCTTGGCCGACACCAACACCCGCGCGCCGTGGACGGCGGACTCCCTGATCGTGGTGTTTTCCGCCACCAAGGGCCTGGCCGCCATGGCGCTGAACCTGGCCGCCGAGCAGGGCCGGTTTGCCTGGGATGCGCCGGTGGCGCGCTACTGGAGCGCCTTTGCGCAGGCGGGCAAGGGCGGAATCACGGTGCGCCAGCTCTTTAACCACCAGGCCGGGCTGGCCGCCGTGCGCGCGCCCCTGACGCTGGCGCAGTTTTGCGACCCGTCGCAAGCCCCGGCCCTGCGTGCCTTGTTGGCGGCCCAGCCTGCGGACGAAACGCCCCCTGCCGGGCAGGCCTACCACGCCATGAGTTACGGCATGTACGCCGACGCTTTTTTTCAGGAGGCCTGCGGCGAGCCGCTGGGTGCGTTCTTGCACCGGGAATACCTGGACCCGCTGCAGGCCGATGTTTTCATGGGCACCCCGCCCGCGCAAGACGCTCGGGTGGCCACGCTGTACCCGGTGCCTGTGGCCGCGCGCCTGGGGCGCATGGTGGGGGCTGCGCTGCGCGGGGGCAGCACCGAAGCCCGTGTGGCCCGTGCGTTTTTCCGGGGTGGCCTGGCCCAGCGGGCCTTCACCAATCCGCCCACGCCCGGTGGCATGGGCGTGTACAACCAGCCGCCGGTGCGCCGCTGCTGCCTGTCCTGGGCCTCGGCCACCGCCACGGCGCGCGGTCTGGCGCGCGCCTATGTGCCCTGGTCCCTGGGCGGCGTCTGGGCTGGACGGCGCTATGTGGCCGAGCAGACCATCGCGCCGCTGTTGCAGCGCCAGGGCTGGAGCGCGCCGGACCCCGTGCTGGGCAAGCCCCTGGGCTGGGCGCAGGGCTTTTTGAAAGAAGAGGAGGGCGTTTTCTCGCCCCACGGCGCATCGTTCGGCCACCCCGGCATGGGCGGTGCCTTGGGCTGGTGCGACCCCCAGGCGCAGCTGAGCTGGGCCTACACCATGAACCGCTGCGACTGGCGCGTGCGCTCACCCCGCGCCCTGGCGCTGTGCCAGGCGCTGTACCGCTGTGATCTGGCCTAGGCCCGCGCTCACTTGCGGATCAGCCTGGCGTAGTCGGCCTCCAGCTTGGCGCGGTCGGTGGTTTTGAGCGCGGCGTCAAACGCATCGCGCATGGCCAGGCCCGCAGGGGTGCGCTTGAAACACACATGCAAACTCAGCTCGGCGATGGGGCGCGTGCTGAACGCAATGCGGTCTGCTCCGCCCAGGAGGGACAGGGTGTAGTCCAACACGTTTTTGTCGATGACAATGCCCTTGATCCGGCCGCTGCGCAGCTTGTTGACGTTGACCGCATCGCTGGGCGCCAGCTCCACGGGCTGGCGTTTATCCTTGACGCGCTGGTCAAATTCTTCCCCGTTGGAATACCCTTCCACCACACCCAGCCGGTACGAGGAAAGGTCAGCCAGGGCATTCCACTCGATGGGCGCGCCGCGCAGCGAAGCCACCCCCAGCACACTGGTGCCGATGGGCTGGGACTGGTGGCAGGCCTGTTCGCGCTCTTTGCTGTTGTACTCCGGGAAATAGCCGTCGAAGTTGGGGTCTTTCTCGCCCTTCTCCAGGGTGGTGGACCACTCGAAGGACGCCGTCACCAGGCGGTAGCCCGCCGCCTTGGCCACCACGGAAGTCACCCGGGTGGACAGGCCGTGCTGCGGCAACAAGGCCCCGGTGTAGGGTGGCCACTCCAGTGTGGACAGGCGTATCAGCTTGGGCGGGGCCTGGGCCTGCGCACTGCAGGCCAGCCATCCCACCACCCACCAGAAAGATCGAAAGCACCCCATTCGCACTCCTTGGAAACCACGGCCCGGACGGCCCGCGCCGCAGGTGCACAGTACTGCGCCCGCCGTCAAGCGGCCAAGCGATTTCCGACCTGCGCTGCACCAATTGCGACGGAGCCTGGGCGCGCCGCACGCCGCGCCCCGCCCAGGACCAGCCAGCAAAGCGCCGCCGCTGCCAGCAGCCACAGGCTGGCGGGCTCGGGTACGACTGCGGCGGCCAATTCGGCGCCCAAGAGGGCGTGGGTGGCCGTGGTGGGGTGCACCCCGTCCCAATACACCCAGCGGGCCGGGTCGCACTGCCCATTGCTCAGGTTTTCCACACAGGCGTCCGTCACGTTGTCGAAGCCATACACGCCGGGGTTTTGCAAAATCTGCTGGAGCGCGCTGAAGGTGTCGAACTGGATGATCTCCGCACTCAGGCTTTGGTCCAGCGCCGTGAGCGCCGTGGCCAATGCGGCGTTGAATGCCACCGTCAGGCCGGTCAAACTGGTGTTGCCCAGGAATCCAGGCGTTGCACCCAGGTCGGGCATGTTGGGGACCAGAAAGTGCTGTGCGCCTTCGCCCGCCAAGGCCAGAATGGCGTTGCCGATGTTGCTGACCGCGTCGCCGATCAGGGTGGCCGGGGGCAGCCCGGCAGCCCCCAGGGCCGCGTTGGCGAACACATCATTGGGAAAAGCCCAGGCCACAAAAAGCGACTCGGCGGGGTTGAAGCACGCATCACAGGCACCGGAAAACTGCGCCACCTGGTTGGCCACGCCGCCCTGTGCCGCAAACCAGGGCTGCAAGCTTGTGGGAACGTTGGGGTTGATGGCGTTGTAGTTGAAGCTGCCGGTGGTGGCACCCCCCAGTGCGTAGTTGGTGCCGCCAAAGTTGGAGGGCGCAAAGCTGGCATCCCCCGGGTGGTAGGCCTGCCACAGATGCTCCACCGCCGTCAGGCCATTGGTGTAATGGCCACCCACGTAAGGCGATGGTGGAAAGGCGCCCGGCCCGCCGGGGCCATTGAAGTTGCCGCCGTCCGACAGTGAATCGCCAAACACATACAGGCTGCTGAGGGTTTGCAGACCGGCGTGTGCGCCCAGGGGCGCCAGCAGGGCGACCCACACCACCAACACCAGAGTGCGCAATGTTTTTTTCATGGGGAGTCTCCTTGGGTTAGCGGCATGGCCGTGCGCCCAGGCGGCGCGCCCATGCCATTTGAAAGTTCCCCCTGAAGCGGTCCCAGTTTAAAAAGCTGGCTGGGCTCGCCTGTGACATTTCACAAGGCCTGCGCCGTTCCCCGCCTACACCGTATACCCCGCGCATGCCCACCGCCACCGTGTGGCGAAGGCAGGGGCATGGGTGTGAAAAGCAGGCGCATGGAATTCTCGCCTTGGGCGACAGTTAGACTTAAAATTTGAGCTAAATTTTGCTCATCCATGAATGCCGTCAGAACCATGAAATTCTCATCAGACGAACTCATGCCTTTCTTTGAGGTGCGTACTGGTATGTCCAAACTATTGGTGGACGTGCAGACCGGAAAAGAGATCGTCATTACGCGACATGGCAAGCCCATTGGTGCGCTGGTTGCTGCATCGGAGTTGTACCGTTATCGTGAACTTGAGCGGGTTATTACCGAGTTGACCACCCTGCTGAACGCCACCACAACTTCTGCGAGGCCGGACAACGCGCAAAAAGCTTTTTTGGAGTTGGCGTGCGAAGCGGGTAAGTTGTTGAAAAAACCGGGGGAAAGCAAGCCATGAGCAAAGCCACCCCACAAAAAACCAGTCGTAGCGCCGTGGAACAAAAAGCGTCCACCGTACCCGCTGGCTATGTTGACGTTCGCAGCGGCATTGTTGAACTGCTCCACGCCGCACGGCAAGCCGCCGCCCGCAACGTCAATTCGTTGATGACGGCCAGCTATTGGGAGATTGGTCGCCGTATTGTGGAAGCTGAACAGAAAGGCAAACGTCGTGCAGGATACGGAGAACAGTTGATAGCGCGGTTGTCACTGGACTTGACGCAACAGTTCGGACGTGGATTTTCCGCCCGCAACTTGGAGCAGATGCGCCAGTTTTACCTGACATGGGCAATTCCGCAGACGGTGTCTGCGGAATCTCCAAAGCAGTTGACGACAGCAGTGGCGAAGAAATCGCAGACAGCGTCTGCGCCATTGGGTTTGTCTGAACTGGCTAATGCCTTCTCTCTGCCGTGGTCTGCCTACGTGCGTTTGTTGTCGGTCAAAGACGACCATGCCCGCCAGTTCTATGAAGTCGAAGCATTACGCGGTGGTTGGAGCGTGCGCCAGCTTGATCGCCAGATCGGAAGCCAGTTTTACGAGCGCACGGCCCTGTCCAGAAACAAAGCGGCCATGCTGACCAAGGGTGCAGTTGCAAAACCAGAAGATGCAATCAGCGCGGACGAGGCCGTCAAAGACCCCTACGTGTTGGAGTTTCTGAACCTCAAAGACGAATATTCTGAAAGCCAGCTTGAAGAAGCCTTGATTCACCGTCTTGAAGACTTCCTGTTTGAACTGGGCAGCGACTTCACGTTCGTAGGGCGGCAACGTCGGCTGCGCATCGACCAGACTTGGTATCGCGTTGACCTGCTTTTCTTTCACCGTCGCTTGCGCTGTTTGGTCATCATCGACTTGAAACTCAGCAGCCTTACCCATGCCGACGTGGGCCAGATGTACATGTATTGCAACTACGCCAAAGAAAACTGGACATTGCCCGACGAAAACCCACCCGTTGGCTTGATTCTGTGTGCAGACAAAGGGCATGCTTTGGCGCGGTACGCGCTGGATGGACTGCCCAACAAGATCATGGCGGCGAACTACAAAACCGTGCTGCCTGATGCTGAGGTGTTGCAAAAAGAACTTGAGAAAACAAGGCTTCTGCTGGAATCGAGGCGCGTCCCTTCTAAGAAAACAGAGCAGAAAGAACGTTGATGGTCAAAGCTAAAACCGATACGCCAAGTGCCGTTTTACGTTTCTGGCGCGATACAGAGATATTTAACATTCCCCCCGCACCCAAGGAAAAAGACAGCAATGAACGTCTTCGCATTTTTCGCCTGTCATCTGGTGAAAAATTACCATGGCATCCGGGGCACAGCGGGACACTCACCTCATTTTCACCAGATGAGGACTGGGTGCATGCGGTTTACGTTGGCGTGGCGAGTGCCAAAGAGTGGTCTGAAATAATTCTCCGAGTCGTGAGTCCCGACGAACGACTACAAGAAGATGATTTGCAGCGTATCGGTGGGCACGGATGGTTGGGCGCATTTGTGGTGACAAGCTCGGGAAATGCGGTCCCAGATTCTTTCGTGCCAGCCGGATTTTCAATCGGCATAGAGCGATTGCGCACAAAAAAAACTCTCGATGGGTTGAACGTCGATATCAAAATCTTCTCTGATGCATTCAAATCAAGGCGAGGAAATTTTCCTGTCGCGGAACCCGCAACGGAGAGTATCGAACTGCCAAGCCCGCAGCCTAGGCCAGCCAGCGCGACCGTTACCGCTCCGACCAATACCTGTGATACGCCCACTAGCGGTTCTATAACTTGGCGCGAACTGGAAGAGGAGTTGACTTGCGCACTTGAACCACTGGGAGACCTCACCGACAAAATGAAGTTCAGCTTCGTGGTCAAGTCCAGCCTACGCAAGCGACGTAAGGATGACGATGCGGCAAAGATTGACCCCGACATTGAGTTTTTGAATTCTTTCTACCTTGATGATCTGGATCGCTTGATTGCCCAGGCCGACAGTGGTCGTTCATTCGGTTCTGGCCTTAGCCGTTATCTCGGATCGGAATCCAACGCAGACCACCGTCGTGACACATTGACGCAGCACGATGCGATGGCCGGATGCGTATCACCGACTCAAATGCCAGTGGGTCGCTGGCCTGCTCCAAAAAACCACCACCTGATGTTGGCACAACAAGCAGCCGTTGGGGAAATTTGTGGGCAGATGCACAACCGTGCAGGATTGCTGGCCGTGAACGGACCACCGGGCTCAGGAAAGACAACCCTGCTCCAAGATGTAATCGCAGATGTGGTCGTTCAGCGAGCGAAGGCGTTGGCTGCCCTGTCTGAGCCATGGCGTGCATTTGGTGCCAAGACAATTGTTGGTGGCATGAATGTATATCCGATTAAGTCAGAAATCGTCGCTGGTACGGGCATTGTCGTCGCAAGCAACAACGATGCAGCGGTCAAGAACATTACTCAAGAACTGCCTTCCTGGGAGAAGATTGCCCGTAGTGAACACCCTCATGCGGGTTATTTCCCAGACGTAGCTCAGCGTGTTTTCGACTCAGCCAAAATCAACAAACCCGCATGGGGTCTGATTGCCGGGGCACTTGGTAGCAAGGACAATCGACGAACATTTGCCAATGCACTGTTTGATAGGTACGGATCGGCTAAGGCTTATTCTCCTGGGCAACCCTGCGATATAAAAGGTGTTCTCGAAAATCAAGACGACACAACTGCCGGGCAGGCTTGGCACGAGGCCAAAGATGAATTCTTATCGGCATTCGCTCAGGTCGAGAAACTTCGTTCAAAGTTCGCTGCTGGGGAGCGGGCGGCGCTTGACTTGCATCGTGCTGAGAGTGAGGTAAACAAACTAAAAAAGCAGATCAGCGGCTTGAAAGCGAGTCATGGCGCCGCCTTGGCGCAGTGCGACATATTGATCTTCAATGCGCATACTGCGCTAAGCGCGGCGCGAAGCTCCTCTGCGGAGGCCGACACACGCGAACAAACAGCCCGGCTTAACGCGCAGATCGCATCAGATCAATTGACAGATGCTGAAATTCAAGATGCTCCACGTATCTGGGATCGTTGGTTACATGCAATAGGACTCGATACTGCCCGCATGCGCCAGTGGATCGCTGCCACCAACGAGGCAAGGTCTCGCCGAACAGCCCATGCAGCCGCTTGGCGTGATGCACTCCATAGGCGAGAGCAGGCAGCGCACCACGCAATGGACGCGCAGAAAAAACTGGCCCAAAGCGAACAAAGCAAGCGTGTGGAAGATGCCAAGTGGCGCAAGGAAGTCGACAGCGCTGGGCGCCGTACAACGGAGGCCACCGACCTGGTTCAGCAATATCAAGAGTGCCTCAAGGATCTTCGACGGGCAGGGTCGGTTATTCCTGACAAAGAGTTTTTTGAGCAGCCAGCACAAAAGCGGCATCTCGCCAGTGCATGGGTAACTCCAACGTTTGATGAGCTACGGGCAAAACTCTTTCTTGCGGCTCTGCGTTTACACGAGACTACTTTGCTCGCCTGCAAAGGTAGAGCCATTGCGAATTTGCGTGCGGTTCATGCCATGTTGGTCGGCGAGCTGCCTGAACCGATAGAAGAAGCCAGCCGAAATGTCCTTTGGAACTCACTGTTTTTCACGGTTCCGGTCGTATCTACCACGCTCGCATCTTTTGACCGTCTATTTGGCAAACTAGGGCAAGAAGATTTGGGATGGTTACTGATCGACGAGGCAGGACAGGCGACGCCGCAATCGGTGGCTGGTGCCCTATGGCGCAGTAAGCGTGCTGTCATCATCGGCGATCCTTTACAGGTCGAGCCAGTCATGACGGTACCCAATGCGGTGGTCGCGCGATTACGCGAACGCCAGGGCGTAGGAATTTGTTGGTCACCAATACAGGCATCCGCTCAGACCGTTGCGGATCGGACAATGATTTTGGGTGCGTACATAGGTGAGGCATCCACACCGGAGAACGGTGTCTGGACGGGATTGCCCTTGCGCGCCCACCGCCGTTGTGTTGATCCGATGTTCAGCGTTGCAAATGAGATTGCCTACTGCGGTCAGATGGTGCAGGCAAACACCGATCCCACAAGCATTGACTGCGTCTTGGGTGAAAGTGCTTGGATCGACGTTCGCGGACAGTCGGCGGTAGGCCCCATCGTTCGCGACGAAATGCATACTCTGTACGACCTGCTCGAACTATTTAAGCGCCGATGGCCAACACACGGCAAGGACCGAAAGAATTCGACCGCGTTCGTCATTTCACCGTTTAGAAAAGTCTCGCAGGAATGCGAAACCGTGATTAAGGAAGTTCGATTGTTTTACAAGGAACAACCGACTGCATGTGGCACGGTTCATCGCTTTCAAGGACGAGAGGCTGAAGTGGTATTCATTGTGCTGGGTTCCGCTCCAGGTGATGCTGGTGGAGGAAGTCGCAACTGGGCATCTATAAAGCCCAACATCCTGAATGTGGCCCTTACACGGGCCAAGTTGCGCGTGTTTGTAATCGGCAACGCACACGACTGGGGGAAATGCCCCGGATTTGGCACTTTGCTGAACGCTTTCAAAACCAAGAACCGAGTGTTGGATGCGGCTACGTTGCTAGGGAGATCCCAAGGCATTTTGCCGTCCCGGTAAAATGCCGGGTTTCCCCCAAGTTCCAACCCTACCCCCGGAGTCGCCACCCATGGCCAATACCCAACAAATGGCAAGTGCAATTCGTGCGCTTGCAATGGATGCAGTGCAA
>MESI01000106.1 GCA_001770935.1 Burkholderiales bacterium RIFCSPLOWO2_12_FULL_61_40
AACCGTCGCAGCAGGACCTGCTGCTGGACGACACGGTGGACGTGCCCCTGGTGCTGATCGCACACGACCTGTCGCCGGCCGACATGCTGCAGTTCAAGCAAAGCGTGTTTGCCGGCTTCATCACCGATGTCGGGGGCAAGACCTCGCACACCGCCATTGTGGCGCGCAGCATGGACATTCCGGCCGTGGTGGGCACGCGCTCCTGCAGCCAGCTGATCCGCCAGGACGACTGGGTCATCATTGACGGTGATGCGGGCGTGGTCATCGTGGACCCTTCGCCCATTATTCTGGCCGAATACGGCTTCAAGCAGCGCCAGGTGGAATTGGAGCGCGGCCGCCTCACGCGCTTGCTGCACACCCCCGCCGTCACCCTGGACGGCGAGAGGGTGCAACTGCTGGCCAATATCGAGATGCCAGAGGACGCCCAGGCCGCATTGAAGGCGGGCGCCCTGGGCGTCGGCCTGTTTCGCAGTGAATTTCTGTTCATGGGCCGCCTGGGCCGCCTGCCCGATGAAGAAGAGCAGTACCAGGCCTACAAACGCGCGGTCGAAGGCATGCAGGGTTTGCCGGTCACCATCCGCACGGTGGATATCGGGGCCGACAAGCCGCTGGACAACTCGCAGCGCGACACCGCGCACCTGAACCCGGCACTGGGCCTGCGCGCCATCCGCTGGAGCCTGGCCGATCCGGCCATGTTTTTGACCCAGCTGCGGGCGATTTTGCGCGCGGCGGTGCACGGTCAGGTGCATTTGCTGGTGCCCATGCTGGCCCATGCCAGCGAAATCCGCCAGACCCTGGCCCATATCGACCACGCCCGTGCGATGCTGGACAACCGGGGAGTTGTGTACGGCCCGGTCAAGCTGGGGGCCATGATTGAAATCCCCGCAGCGGCCTTGAGTGTGAAGCTGTTCCTGAAGCACTTTGATTTTCTGTCGATCGGTACCAATGACCTGATTCAGTACACCCTGGCGATTGACCGCGCCGATGAGTCGGTGGCCCACCTGTATGACCCGCTGCACCCGGCGGTGCTGCGCCTGGTGTCCGAAACCATTGCCGAATGCCGGGCGCAGGGCAAGGGCGTGAGTGTGTGCGGCGAGATGGCGGGTGATGTCAGCCTGACCCGCTTGTTGCTGGGCCTGGGGCTGCGCAGCTTCTCCATGCACCCCGCGCAAATCCTGGCCGTGAAACAGGAGGTGCTGCGCTCCGACACCACCAAACTGGGCCCCTGGGCGCAGCGGGTGCTGGTGGCCGATGACCCGGCCGAGGTCATTGCCACCAAGGGTTTGTAGATTTTGCTATTGAATTAGTAGCTGCTTGCGCAGGTGGTGTGCGGGCTACAGGTCAATTTGGTGCTCAACCCTTGGCGCGCGAACCAAGCACCGCAGCGCCCACCACCATGAGCGCGGCGGCCAGCACCGAACCACTGGGCGTCTCCTGGCGCACCCACAGCAAGGCCAGGGTGGACAACAAGGGCGTCAAAAAGGACAGCAGCCCAATGTGGCGCGCATCGCCCCGCTTGAGCGCGGCATCCCACAGGTAGAACGCACCGCCCAGCGGCCCCACGCCCAAAGCTGCCAGCAAAGCCCAGTCGGTGGGCGAGAGCCGCACCGGGGCCTCCAGCAGAGCGTGGCACAGCAAAGACAGAGCGCCCGACAGCAGGCCAAACAGGCCCAGCGCCGCTGTGGGAAAACCGGTGCCTGCCATTGCCAGGCGTTTGGTCTGCAGCGAATAGTTGGCCCAGATCAACGCCGAGGCCAGGGCCAGCAGGTAACCCAGTGCCGCCGTCCCGCCTGGGCTGTCGGTGCTGGCGCCCACCGCGCCGCTGCGGCCCAGAATGGCCAAGGCGGCACCCGCAAAACCGATGCCAGCGGCCAGCACATGGACGCCGCGTAGCCGCGATCCCGGCAGGTACCAGGGCGCCAGCACCACCATCAGCAGCGGCCACAGGTAGTTGACCAGATTGACCTGGACCGCCGGGGCCAGGCGCAGGCCCATGAACAGGAAGAAATGGAAGCCAAACAGGGTGAACACCCCCAGGGCCAGTGTGGCAGGCGCTAGCTTCCATTGGCGCGGCTGGCGCAGAACGCTGGGCCAGGCCAGCACGCTACCGGTCACCAGCGCGATCCCGGTCAGCAAAAAAGGCGGAACATGCTGGAGCGAAACCCCCAGGGCGGCGAGTGAGGCCCACAGCACAATGGCAGAAAGGGCAAAGAGATTGGCTTGCATGGCCGCAAGCTTAGCGGCCCCCTGCGCGCGCAACGACGTTCCGGTGTCGCGCAACGACGGTGACGGAGTGCGGGGTGCCCCGGCCCGGTGCCTGCGTTCAGCCCGCGTGCCCGTGCTGGCGCAGGGCCGCCACCAGGGCCGAAGCCGAGCGGTAGCCACAGCGCTCGGCCACCAGGGCGCCCGCCAGCCCCTGGGCCCGCAGCGCGCGGGCGCGCGCCATGCGCAGATCGCGCAGCCACTGCATAGGACTCATGCCGGTTTCCAGGCGGCAGCGGGTGGCGAACTGGGTGGGGCTGAGAAACACCTGGGCCGCCAGATCGGCCACTGCCAGAGTGTGGTGCAAATGCCCCTGGGCCCAGTGCGCCAGCGCCGCCCAGTCGATGCTGCGCTGGCTGCGCGAAGGCGCGTCCGGGGGCTTGCGCCAGCAGTCCAGCAAAAGCTGGGGACCGTATTGCCGGGCCAGCGCTTGCGGCTGCGCCAGCGCCAGTTGCAGGTAGTCGGCCAAGGCCAGCGCCGAGGCCGATTGGGTGGGGTGCTCCGGGCAGGTTGCCCAGGCCGGGTGGGTGGTGTCCAGCACCAGGCAGCGCGCGCCCGTCTGGGCTTCAAAATCGTGGCGTTCCCCCGGTGCGATCACGCAGCCAGCCCCTGGTGCAAGGCGTTTGCCCTTGCCTTGCACCTCCAGCTCCAGCACCCCTTCCACCCCCAGCAGCACCTGGAAATGGTCGTGTGCGTGGCTGCCCGCAGACGGGCCGTAGTGGCGCAGCGACAGCAAGTCCAGGGTGCGCGGCATGCCTCAGGCGGGTGTTTGGTCGGTGGAGGGCCGCTTCCACAGGTTGATACCACCGTCCACCGCATGCTGGTCGATGGCGGCCAGTTCTTCTGCGGAGAACTGCAAATTTTGCAAGGCGGCCACCAGCTCGGTGATTTGTTCGGGGCGGCTGGCGCCGATCAGGGCGCTGGTCACCCGCGCGTCGCGCAGCACCCAGGCGGTGGCCATCTGGGCCAGGCTTTGGCCGCGGGCCTGGGCGATGGCGTTCAGGGCGCGCACATGTTTCAAGTTGGCCTCGCTCAGGTGTTCGGCCTTCAGGGAACCGCCGCCGGGGCGGTTGATGCGGGAGTCGGCCGGAATGCCGTCCAGGTACTTGTTGGTGAGCAGGCCCTGGGCCAGGGCGCTGAAGGCGATGCAGCCCATGCCGGTGTCGGCCAATGCGTCCAGCAGGTCTTCCTCCACCCAGCGGTTCAGCAGGCTGTAGGAGGGCTGGTGGATCAGCGGGGCCACGCCCATGGCGCGCAGCAGCGCCGCCGCCTCGCGGGTTTTGGCGGCCGAGTAGCTGCTGATGCCCACGTACAGCGCCTTGCCCTGCTGCACCGCGCTGGCCAGCGCCCCACAGGTTTCTTCCAGCGGGGTGTCGGGGTCGAAGCGGTGCGAGTAGAAGATGTCCACATAGTCCAGGCCCATGCGTTGCAGGCTCTGGTCCAGGCTGGCCAGCACGTACTTGCGCGAGCCGCCGCCCTGGCCGTAGGGGCCGGGCCACATGTCCCAGCCGGCTTTGCTGGAGATGATGAGTTCGTCGCGGTAGGGCTTGAAGTCGCGGCGCAGGTGTTCGCCAAAGTGGGTCTCGGCGCTGCCGTGGGGCGGGCCGTAGTTGTTGGCCAGATCGAAGTGGGTGATGCCGAGGTCGAAGGCGGTGCGCAGCATCTGGCGCTGGGTGGCCATGGGCGTGGCGTCGCCAAAGTTGTGCCACAGGCCCAGGGAGACGGCGGGCAATTTAAGGCCGCTGCGCCCGCAAGCGCGGTAGGGCATGGTGTCGTAGCGGTGGGGGGCGGCGTGGTAGGGCATATCAGTTGCGTCGGCGTTCAAGTTGGGATTCTTCGTAGAAGCGGGCTTTCGCCTGGAACATGGCCTGGTCCGCCGTCTGGATAGCGGCCTCCACCTGTGATGCGGCGCTGCAGGACGCCATGCCAATCGCCATGCTCAGGCTATGCCCGGGGTAAAACTGGTTGTTGAGTTCGACCATGGACTCGATGCGCTCCTTCAGGCCCTGGGCCAGGCGTTCATCGCTGCCGGGCAGCAGGGCCATGAACTCATCACCGCCGACCCGCGCCACGCAATAGGGCTGGCCGGCACTGGCGCGGGTCAGCACCTCGCCGGCGCGGCGCAGCAGGGCGTCACCGGCGGTATGGCCCTCGGCATCGTTCACGCGCTTGAGGCCGTTGAGGTCGATCACCAGAATGCTCAAAGGCCACGGTCCCTTGCGCGAGATGCGGTTGAGCTCGTCCACATAGAAGGCCCGGTTGTGCAGGCGGGTCAGCGAGTCGTGTTTGCCCAGGTACTCCAGGTAGGCCTCGGCTTTTTTGCGCGCCGTGATATCCACCAGCGACACCAGCACCAGGTCCCAGGTGGCCGCATGCTCCGGCATCACGGCAAACTGCAAATGGATGTTGATCAGCTCCCCCGTCAGCGAGTAGTTGATCACCTCGCGCGTTTGCACCAGGTTGCCGTTCCACAGGTCAATCAGCTGCTCGGCAAACGAGGCCTGCATTTCATCGCGAAACACAATCTCCATCTTTTCCAGCAATTCCTCGCGGGAGCGGGCGCCAAACATCTCCAGGGTTTTGTGGTTGACGTCGATGACCCGGATCTTTTCCATGCAGCGGGTCACAAACTCGGGGTGCACGCTGAGGAACACCCGGAAATCCTGAATGCCATTGGCCCGCACCTCGTCCATCAGTTCCTTGACGCCCCTGAAGTCTTCCGCCCAAAGGGACACCGGCGAGTAGTCAAACAGCCCGCGCGCGTACTGCTCGCTCAGGGCCAGCTGCTGACGCGCCTGGGTGCGCTCGGTAACGTCTTCCAGCGACACCATCACCCGGTCCCAGCGGGCCTCGTGGCCCGGCAGCACCCGCACGCGGATCTGCACATCGATGCGTCGGCCGTCCAGTGCGTAATTGACGGTCTGGTTGGTGTAGTCGAGCGTGCCATTCCACAAGTGCGTGAGCTCCAGCACCATGTGTTCCAGCATGTCGTCGCGAAACACCTCGGGCAAACGCGCCACCAATTCCTGCTGGTTGGGGGCGGCAAATACTTGCAGGGTTTTCTGGTTGACCTTCAGGACGTGCAAGCAACTGGAACACTGCTGCACGCGCGCGGGGGACTGGTGCAGGTGCGCCTGCAAATCGACCACCCCCTGGGCGCGCCAGGTGCCAAACAATTGTTGGAGCGCGCTGAAGTCCTCCAGCCACAGGGAAATGGGGGCCGACTCGAACAGCAGTTCAAAATCCGTTTCGGAAATGGCTGGGGACACGGGCAACCTCTCTGTGCATCTGCTGATGCCCGGAGTTTACCGTTCGCCCTGCAGCAGCGCCGTCTTGCGCTCCAATCCCCCGGCGTAGCCGGTCAGCGCCCCCTGGGCGCCCAGCACGCGGTGGCAGGGCACGATGATGCTCACCGGGTTGCGCCCCACCGCCGCGCCCACCGCCCGCACTGCCGAAGGCTTGCCAATCACCGCACCCAGCGCGCCATAACTCAGGGTGGCGCCATACGGAATTTGCAGCAGGGCGCGCCACACGCTTTGCTGGAACGCCGTGCCGCGCTCCAGGTCCAGCGGCAGGTCGAAACTGCGCCGGGTGCCGGCAAAGTAGGCGGCCAGCTGGGCCTGGGCCGCTTGCAGCACCGGGTGGTTGGGGGCCGCTGGCCAGGGGGAGGGGTCCGGCTGGTGGCGCTGGCCGTCAAACCATACGCCCGCCAGTCCGGCGGGGGTGGCGGCCAGCACCATGGGCCCCAGGGGGCTGTCGTAGCGGCTGTGAACCGTGGATGCGGAGTATTTCATGTCATTTAGGCCTCTGGCCCCCGTGGAATAAGCGTGGACAGCTACTTATTTGATAGCAAAAGTGGCCGCTGCGATGGCCGCTGCGCTGGCTTTGGCGGGCAGCGTGGCCCAGGCGCGCAGCACCGCGTAGCTGCGCCAGGGCTGCCAGGCCCAGGAGGCGGCCTGCGCGGCCTGGGCCGCCCGCGGGCCGCCTTGCACGCCCAGCGCCTTGTGCAGGGCCACGTCGCCGGAGGGAAACGCGTCGGGCCAGCGCAGCGCCCGCATGGCGATGTACTGGGCCGTCCAGTCGCCCACGCCCGGCAAGGCCTGCAAGGCGGCCAGGGTGCTTGGCAGATCGGCGCCCGGGTGCAACGACAGCCCCTGGTGGGTCACGGCCTGCGCCAGGGCCACAATAGCCGCCTGACGCTGCTTGACGATGCCCAACTGGCCCAGCGCATCACCGCTGGCGCCCGCCAGGGCCTCAGGGCTGGGAAACAAGCGGGTCAGCGAGGCAAACGGCGTGTCCACCGGCGTACCAAAACGCTCCACCAGGCGCACGGCCAGGGTGCGGGCGGCGGCCACGGTGATTTGCTGGCCCAGCACGGCGCGCACCGCCAGCTCAAAGCCGTCCAGCGTGCCGGGCACCCGCAGGCCGTCGCCGGTGGGGAAGTCGGCGTGCAAGACGGCGTTGATGGCCTGGGGCTCGGCGTCCAGGTCCAGCAGCGCCCGCACGCGGGCCATCACCTGGGGCAGCACCTGGCGCAGCGATTCGCTGATATACAGATCGACCCGGCCCACGGCGTTGGGGGCGGCGCTGAAGCGCGCCTCCAGCCAGCCGGTGTGCAGCGTCTGGCCCGAGCGTATCGACAAGGTCCGGCGCAGGCTTTGGTGCGGATGGGCGGGCGTGGCGTGCAGGGCCACGTCTTCCACCCCCGGAATCTGCCGTGTGGCGAAAAACTGCAGCATGGCGTCCACATCGTAGGGCGGGCGGTAGGCCAGTTTGACGTGGATGCCCTGGCGGGCGACAGCCCCGGCACGCGGCGGGCCCTGGCGGCGCAGCTGCGTCGGGTTCAGCGCATAGTGCGCGGCAAAGGCGGCGTTGAAGCGGCGCAGACTGGCAAAGCCACTCAGGGCTGCCACCTCGGTCACGCTCAGCGGGGTGTCGGTCAGCAATTGCTTGGCGCACAGCAGGCGCTGCGTTTGCAGGTACTGCAACGGCGACACCCCCAGGTGCGCCTCGAAAATGCGCCGCACATGGCGGTCGCTCACGCCCAGGCGCCGGGCCAGTTGCCGCACGCTGGGTGGGGTCTCGCACCAGGTGTGGGGGTGGTCCAGCAGTTGGGCGGCCTGCGCGGCCAGGATGCGGGAGGCATCCTGCATGGACCAGGCTGGGCTGTCCAGTGCCTGGCCCGGAGTGGGGGTCCAAAGCGGGGTGTGGGGCGCCAACTCGGGGCGGCAGCGCAGGCAGGGCCGAAACCCGGCCTGTTCGGCCTGCGCCGCATGGTGAAAGAAGCGACAGTTTTCGCGCTTGGGGGTGCGCACCCGGCACACCGGTCGGCAGTAAATGCCGGTGGAGGTCACGCCGGTGAAAAAACAGCCGTCAAAGCGTGCGTCCTTGGCCACCACGGCCAGGTAGCGGGCGTCGTCCGGGGGCGGGGGAGGGTGCGCAGTCATGGGGTGAATGCTACGCCGATACCGGCCTTGGGCTGGCCGTTTCCGGACCTGTCATTGCGCGGGTGCTTGTGCGTCGGTTCGCACCGCTTTGGACCAGGCCGCCGCGGCCCGGCCTGGCTGACATCACCCTGCGCTGTCCGGGTCCAAAGTCTCTGTCGCCAAGCCGCTGGGCACGAATTCAACGCCATGTTCGCTCAGGTAGTCACGGATCAGCCGCCGCACCACCTGCGAGGGCGTCAGGTCCTGGCGTGCGCACAGCGTCTCAAAAGACTTCTTCTTGGCGGGGTCGATCAGTACCGTCAGGCGTGCTGTTTTGAGTTCCATGGGGACTTGGTGCGAAAGGGGTTCTTATTTTAAAGGGGCCGACAAATGTGCATGAACCCCATGAACATGGTAATGCCATTATCATTGTATGTGTCATGGATTGGTCTACAGTGGCCACTGCCAGAAAGACGGGAACCCATGTCTGCTCAAGAAACTTCGCCCAACAAGTCCCACGTCAAGCCGGTCATTTATGAAACATTGACCAGCAAGTCGCTGTTCTTTTCGACCCGCGAT
The DNA here is from genome assembly GCA_001770935.1 of Burkholderiales bacterium RIFCSPLOWO2_12_FULL_61_40. Classification (GTDB taxonomy): domain Bacteria; phylum Pseudomonadota; class Gammaproteobacteria; order Burkholderiales; family Burkholderiaceae_C; genus Allorhodoferax. Next base: position 8,268 of record MESI01000106.1, read on the forward strand.
GTGCAAAGCCGCATGCACCTCCTGAAGCCCTACGAGCTGCAGTTCGAGTACACCAAAATCATGATGGGTTTTCTGCTGCACAACCCGCGGCCGCGCAGCCTGGCCATGGTCGGGCTGGGCGGTGGCTCGCTTGCCAAGTTTTGCCACCGCTTTCTCCCCCACACGGAGATCACCGTCATCGAAATCAACCCGCATGTGCTGGCCCACCGCAACGATTTTGCGGTGCCTCCGGACGACCACCGCTTCACCGTCCGGCTGGCGGACGCGGCCGATTTTGTGCGGGAAACCGAGGAAAAATTCGACGTGGTGCTGGCCGACGGATTCGACATCGATGGCCTGCCCGAGGCCTTGAGTTCACCGCAGTTTTACGACGATTGCTACCAGGTGCTGCACCCGGGCGGTGTCTTTGTCGCCAACTTGCATGGGTGCAATGAGTTCGTCAACGTGTTTCTGGACCGCATCCAGGCCAGTTTTCAGGGCTCTTTGCTGGCGGTGAATGACCCCGGCGCCTCCAACCGCCTGGCGTTTGCCGTGAAAGACGATGCGCATGCGCTGCGCGCGCTGGCGGGAATCCGGTGCCCGCCAGGGTTTGACGCGCTGGCCTGGAAGGAGTTGGTGCCCAGCATGGCGCGTGTTTTTCTGGCTTCCAGGGACCTGGCCCGCAATGGCCATGCTGCCGTGTAGGCGTGGCCCCCTTCCTACCCCAACCCCAAGATGAACTCCCCTCAAAAAGAAGCGCCGGATACCGCCCAGACCCGGCATGTGCCACCGTTCGTTTACGAAGAGGCGGACAGCAAATCCCTGCACTTCGTCATCCACCAGTTGCAAAGCCGCATGCGCACCAGCCGGCCCAATGAGCTGCAGGTGGACTACACCCGCACCATGATGGGGTTTTTGCTGCTCCACCGTCACCCCCGGCACATTGCGATGATTGGACTGGGGGGCGGTAGCCTGGCCAAGTACTGCTACCAGCATCTTCCCCAAACGCGGTTTACCGCCGTGGAGATCAACCCGCATGTGATTGCCCTGCGCAAGGAGTTTTTGATCCCTGACGACTGCGAGCGCTTTACGGTCGTGCAAGCCGATGGTGCGGACTTTGTCCGGCAGGCCAAGGGTGACCTTGATGTGCTGCTGGTGGATGGTTATGACCACCAGGGGCAGCCCGCCCAACTGTGTTCGCTGGCGTTCTACGCATCGTGTCGACAGGCTTTGGCGGCGCAAGGGGTTCTGGTCGTCAACCTGGATGACACCCATCCTTTGTATGAACTGTTTGTAGACCGCCTGGGCCAGGTATTTAAGGGCAACATCGCCGAAGTCGCGGTGAACCAATACGGCAATGTGATTGTGTTTGCCTCGGTGGATCTGACCATTTCCCCCATGGGTTTGCGCAGCGACATTCAAAAACACGGTGCCGACTGGGTGCAATGGAGTCTGGAAAATGCCTGATTTCTTGGACACCCTGCAGCATGTGCGCCCCTTTGTCTGTGCGGACGCCGACTCGGTGTCTTTGTATTTTCACGCCGATGCATTGCAAAGCCGCATGTCCGTGCAACACCCCAACCAGTTGGAGGTGCCGTACACCAAAACCATGATGGGTTTTTTGCTGGTCACGCCCCATCCCGCACACCTCTTGATGATTGGCCTGGGCGGCGGGTCTCTGGCCAAATTTTGCTACCACCATTTGCCCACCACCCGCATCACCGTGGTGGAGATCAACCCGCATGTCATTGCCTTGCGCCAGCAGTTCCAGATCCCCGAGGACGATGCGCGCTTTAGTGTCATTTGTGCGGATGGCGCCGACTTTGTCCGCCGTGCGCGGCAGGCTTTTGATGTGGTGCTGGTCGACGGTTTTGATGTGCAGGGGCAAGCGGCCCAGCTGAGCAGCCGCGCGTTTTACGAAGACTGCTACCGCAGCTTGCTCCCCAAAGGGGTGATGGTGGTGAACACGGACGCCGAGCACGCCCAGCACACCGTGCTGCTGCAGCGCGTGCACAAGACCTACCACGGCAACTTCATCGAAGTGAGTGTGCAAGAGCGCAGCAACCACATTGTCTTTGCGGTGAAGGGTATGCCCATTTCCGCACGGTCGATGAGCCTGAGCTGGACGCTGGCGCAGCACACGGCAGAGGCGCAGGCGCAATTGAAGACGGAATTTCAGCGCATTGTGCAATTGCTGGACGGCCTGGAGCCGCTGGGACAGAGGATTGATCAACGCAATCCCCTGCACCTGCATTGAGCCGCCGCCCGGTGCGCCTTAACGGGGCATCAGGAAAACCGACTTTTCCGACACATGCCCCGGCGTGTCCAGCGATTCGATTTCAAAGTGCATGGCGTGCGAACCCGGTGGCGCTGCGTCGGCCGGGGCCTGCAGCCGCACGGGCAGGGTGCTTTCTTCGGTGGGGGCCACCGCCACCACGGCCTCGGTGGCGATCACCAGTCCGGGCAGGCCCGATACGCTGATTTTGTAGCGCTGGGTCGCTTCGGTGGCATTCATCACCTGCAAGCGGTAGACGTTCTCCACCTTGCCGCCCGGAACCTCGCGCGCCATGACGCCCCGGTCGCGGATGACGTTGACCTTGAACGGCGTGCGCAGCGCCAGGCTGACCACCATGGCCAGCACGATGGAGCCCAGCACGGCGGCGTAAATCAGCACGCGCGGGCGCAGCACATGGCGCAGGATTTGCGACTGCGTCCAGTGCTGGGCCATGGCGTTTTCCGTGCTGTAGCGGATCAGGCCCCGCGCATAGCCCATTTTGTCCATCACCGTGTCGCAGACATCCACACAGGCACCGCAGCCAATGCAATCGTGCTGCAGGCCGTGGCGGATATCGATGCCGGTGGGGCAGACCTGCACGCACAAACTGCAGTCCACGCACGAGCCCAGACTCAGGGCGGTGGGGTCGGCCTGGCGTGCGCGGGCGCCCCGGGGCTCGCCGCGCGCGGTGTCGTAGGTCACGATCAAGGTGTCCTTGTCGAACATGACGCTTTGGAATTGTGCATAGGGGCACATGTGTTTGCAGATCTGCTCGCGCAGGAAGCCGGCATTGCCATAGGTGGCAAAGCCGTAGAACAGGGTCCAGAAGCTTTCCCACGAACCCATGTTCAGTTGCACGAATGCAAGGCCCAGCTCCCGGATGGGGGAGAAGTAGCCCACAAAGGTAAACCCGGTCCACAGCGCCACGGCCAGCCATGCCAGGTGTTTGGCGGTTTTGCGCAGCACCCAGTCGCTGGACAGGGGCTGTGCGTCACGCCGCATCTGGGCCGAGCGACTGCCCTCCATCTGGCGTTCGATCCAGAGAAAAATCTCGGTGTACACCGTTTGCGGACAGGCATACCCACACCACAAGCGCCCGGCCACCGTGGTGAACAGAAACAAGGACAGCGCCGCAATGATCAAAATGCCCGCGAGGTAGACAAAGTCCTGCGGGTACAGCACCAGCCCAAAGACGAAAAAGCGCCGCGCACCCAGGTCGAACAGCACCGCCTGGCGCTGCCCCCACTCCAGCCAGGGCATGCCGTAAAAGACCAGCTGGGTCAGAAAAACCATGCCCCAGCGCCAGTTGGCAAACAGGCCCGAGACACTGCGGGGGTAAATTTTCTGTTGTGCCGCGTACAGAAAACCCTGGGGGTCTTCGGTGGCGGGCACCTGGGTGGGGGCCGGGTCAGCGTCTTGGGGGACGATGGGGATGACTTTGCGGGGTGGGGTGTTTTGCGGGGTCACGGTAGCTCTTTCTGGGGGGCAATGGTAGACCCTGAACCGTGTTCACGCTCGAACTGCGCGCGAAATAGTGCTGCCACCAGGTCCGCCTGGGGCACGATGCAAAGCTGTTCACCTTTGGCGTTGGTGACGGGCAGCGCCGAGATGCGGTGCTGTTGCAGCAGGTCGAGTGCCTGCATTTCGGTGTGCAGGAAAATGCCCGGCAACTCGCCCCGTTCGCTCAGCACCGCATGCAAGTCGGCGCGGCTGACCCCCACCCGTTCACTGGGCGGGCGGTCCGTTGTGGCGTGGTCCGGCGTAGGCTGCACGCGGTGCGGAAAGCTTCGCCCCGCCATCCGGTTGATCAGCAAGGCCAGCAGCAGCAAGAGCAATGAATTCAACAGCACCGGAGAAAGCACAAAGTGGTACCCCATGTCGCTCACGCCGGGGCCGCCCAGCACCGTCGTGATGGCAACCGCGCCGCCGGGTGGATGCAGGCAGCGCAGCGGGTACATCGCGCCAATGGACAGGGCAATGGCTATGGCGGCCGCCAGGTCGGGGTTCTCGATCCATTGTGCGCAACTCACACCAACCAGGCCAGACACCAGGTTCCCCCCGATGAGGGTCCAGGGTTGCGCCATGGGGCTGGCTGGAGCCGCAAACATCAGCAAGGCCGACGCCCCCATGGAGGCGATGAACCAGGGGTTGGCCGTGCCCAGAACCCGGTGGCTCAGCCATTCGGTGATCAGCACCCCCAGGCCCGCGCCTATGCAGGCCACCAGGCGATCACGCCGACTCCCCAAGATGGCCTGGGGCCAGAAACTGCCAAACCGGTTTGCAATATCGTGCATCGTTGCGTTTTCCCTTTTTACCCTCTTGGCCCTTTTTGTCGGGCGTCTCAATGGGTCGCAAATGTATCACAACATGATGTAAATTTATAATTGCAGGGTCGTTCAGAAACCGGGCCCCCCATGAAAACGCCGTTGTCACCCCCACTCCAGAAATCCCAGTACGAAGCGCTCTCGGAGTTTCGCTACCAACTGAGGCGTTTTCTGTATTTCAGCGAGACGGCGGCCAAGGGTGCTGGACTCACGCCCCTGCAATACCTCCTGATGCTGCATGTGCGTGGCTTCCCGGGCCGGGACTGGGCCACGGTCAATGAGTTGGCGGACCGCCTGCAGATGCAACACCACGGCGTGGTGGCGCTGCTGACGCGCTGCGAAGAAGCCGGTTTGGTCAAACGCGTCAAAAGCGAAGTGGACCGGCGCGTGGTGGAAGTGCATCTGCAGCCGCAGGGGGCGGAGCAACTGGAGCGGCTGGCGGCCTTGCACGATGCCGAATTGCGCTCCCTGGGCGAAACCTTTCAGGTGGCGCGCATCACCGCGTTCAACGACACCGACGGGATTGCCAAAAAAGCGCGCGGCAAAAAACACAGTCCCTTCGTTTAGGCCCCCCAAGGACTCCACTGCGCTTGGCCCCCGGCGCAGGTTTGTGCGAACGGCTGCAAAATTGTCCTTGTAATTGCATCATGTCTTGATATATTTAATTCGCCTGATGTGGGTGCATGTCAGTGGGTTTTTTGTTCAACACAGTTGGCCAAATGCGTAATCGGCGTGGTCAAGGAGGATGCTATGAATATGGTGCAAGTCCCCAAAATGGTCTTTTCATTCCATGACGGCTGGGATGAACTGATCCGGCTCCACCCTTCGGTGGCCCGCCTGTTTGCGCTGGTGGTCTTGCCCTTGTCCCTGCTGCCCCCGGCACTGGTGTACTACGCGGGGAGCCGTTATGGCGGTGCCTTTGTGCCGGGCGTCACACCCGCGCAGTGGCATGCCGCAGCGGGTATCTTCTTTGTGGCCGAGTTGCTGACCGTGCCGGTCATGGCATGGCTCATCCACATGGCGTGCCGATTGAATGATGTGGCCACCGACTACCACGCCTGCTTTACCTTGGCGGCCATTGCGCCCGCCCCGCTGTGGTTATCGTCGTTGACGCTGCTGGTGCCCAGCCTGAGCATGGCGGTGCTGGTGGGCGGCTTGGCCCTGTGCTGTTCGATGGGGCTGATCTACCACGGCGTGTACGCGCTGTTTCACATGCGCGACAACTTCAAGGCCCTGCAAATGGCCAGTGTGGTTGCCGGTGCTGGACTGCTCGCCTGGCTGCTGCTTATGCAAATCGTCTTGGTGCACTGAGGGCGTGCGGTAGCACGTCACCCCAGCGCTGCCAGCCTTTGCAGCGTGGCCTGTTGTTCGGCGTCGTCCAAAAAAGTGGTCTGGCGCGCCCTCAAACGCAGGACGGGCAGCGACACCAGGTGGGCTTGCAACCCGGCGCGTACCCAGCGTAAATCGCGCGGCTCGCCGCGTGCCAGTTTGGAAATGGCCGCATCGTTGGGTTCCAGGCAATGGGCCGTCACCGGAGGCTGGTGCAGCGGAATCAGGCGTTGTGCCCAGCCTTGCGGCAGGGTGGGCAGATGCGGCGAGACCGGGTTCAGGTACACGCCATGGTCGCGGTGGTAGGGGCTGCCTTCCCCCAGTTGCGACGACAAATCGAACACCCGTGGTGGATCAACCAAGGTGTAGCAGTCGGCATCAATGGACAGGGTCATGTCCAGGGGAATGGCCTCTACCTGCGCCATGCCCAGCACCGAAAGGCTGCCGATGACCACATAGTCGCGGTGGCCGCAGAGTTGCTGCGCGCTAGCCAGCAAGCGCATGAGGGTGTCAACGTTCATGGCGTATCCGGCAAGGGGCTGTTGGCCGTAAACGGTGAGTTTTGGCGCATGGCGGGCCCCCAGCCTTCGGCATCGCCGCACATCAGCGGCGCCAGCTCAGACAAGGGCAAGGCCAGCCAATGCCGCCACTTCTGAATGTAGTCGGCACTGCACAACTGCTGGCTTTGCCAGCGTTCAAGCTCCTGCTGCGCCAACTGCAGCAAGCGCTGTTGAACTTCAGGCGCTGCGCACAGCAACCGAATGGCTATTTGCTGGTGGCGCATCAGGCGCTGCATTTCACGCTGCTGCTGCGCCTGGCGCGCCATTTTCCGGGGGTTTGGAACCAACTGCGCCGACGCTGGCGACATGACCACGGCAACGGTTTTCTGGTGGCGCTCTATGGCCACCGGACCATGGGCCAACTGGCTGACAAGGGCGCCAAAATTCTGCTTGGCTTGCGAGGCGGTGACGGTATGCATGGGCTTATTTTAGACAAAATACAAATTTTGGACAAAATAAATGGCGTCCATGCGCAGATAAACCGAGGCGGCTTGCCGCCCACTCGGGTAGCATCCGCGCTCCAGGTTGTTACCTGCCCCCCTTTCTTTGACCTTTTACGACAGTCCCCCCTTTGACCGACCTCCCCGACAAAATCCAGGAACCCCGCTTGTGGCGCAGTGACGGCTGGACCGCCCAAGTGATCAAAAACGAAGACGACGACGGCTGGGCCGTGGCCATGACCAAAGACGGCGAGCCCGAGCCCGCCCTGGTCGGGCCATGGACCATGGGCCGCGACAAAAAGAACCCCAAGCCGCTGGACGGCAGCGCCTTCAGCACCCTGGTCAAAACCGCGACCGAGTTTGTGCGCCGCAGCGAGCAGCAGTTGCACGCCTCGCTGCACCAGAGCATCACCGTCACCGCAGGTTCTGCCCGCGTGACGGTGCTGTTGGACATCGTGCCCGATGAAGACAACCCCTACGCCGTGCTGAGCGCGCAGGACGATGGCGGCGAAACATTGGCCAGCGTGCGCGTGGCGGCTTCCTTCAAGCTCAACCGCAGCAGTGCGGTGGCGTGGGTGGAGGGTGGGTTTGGGCGGGTGGGGGCGTGGTCGGGGGCTGTTGTTCAGAAGGCAGTTAAGTAGCGTACGTTTTTTGCGCCTCCACTTGATTTTTACACGGCCTAAATGACGCCTGGCCCTCCACGTTGCCGCTCCCAAATTGACAAATCCAGTTCACGAGGCCTAAGGCCAATCGTACGAGAAATACGTTCAAGGGCGTGTACAACAGCCCCGAATGTTGGCTCGTAGCCCAATACTGAAGCAACAAACTTCTTGACATGAACGTCGGGCTTGACGGTTTCAACGCCCGCTCGCATAAGAAGCCACTGAAATACAGCTGGACCTAATCCCTTCACCCTTCCTTTAAAGTCCCGTTCGTATAGAGCTTGCTCGGCCCAACGTTGAAGCGTCTCCGTGTTAGTCACCCCAACAGATTGAAAATAAGCGACCAGTCCTCTCAACTGTACAAGACGAGTCCAATGCTTGTAACCCCAAAGGGCGAGAGCGGCGTCAATGTTTCCTTGCCGGTCATTTACGTAGCGCGACAAAAACTCTGCAAGGTGAACGATGGACCGAATTTTTTCAGAATGCAGCCGAAGAAAGTGCGCGTGCGCCCGGTCGACAACCTTGTTCTGTAGCTGGTAGTCGAGCACGGTGAGCATGAGATTTGAAATGAACTCCTGAACTGCATAAGTTCCCCTCGGAGGTGGTAGCCCCTTGCACTGCGCCAATAGAAGCGCGTATTCGGCCGCGCTAAGTTCGTCAACAGTGATAGGACATTGATTGATCATGGCAATTGTTCCTGGCAGTTCATTGGACGGCAAATTCCACATGGAGTCTGAACATCTCCGAGACAGGGGATATTCATGCGCAACTATGTTGTACCCATGCAGCTTCAGTTTTGATAATCGACAATCAATGGAAGTGCGACTGCATCCTGATGCAAACCACAGCGCAAAGATTCAAGTCCTAATGGGCCACCCAAGCTCCACCTCAGCGTTCAAGAATTCAGCAACAAATCAGCCACCAGCCCCCGTAAAACAAGCGCAAGCAGCTACAAAATTCGTAGCGAAAGTGACTCCCTTAACAACCCGCAAAGCCACCCCACCCATTCCCCCTTCCAGCCCAGCCGTTTTCCGGTTATCTTTCTCCGAAACTGCACACCAGTCAGCCCATGCCCAATCCCGGTTCTCTCGTTGGAAGTTCCCCCTTTGCAGCCCCACCCGCTTTGCGTGCGGGTGGCACGCTGGGCCGGTTTGAACTGCGCAAGATTTTGGGGCAGGGCGCCCAGTCCACCGTGTGGCTGGCGTTTGACCCGCGCATGGAGCGGGAAGTGGCCCTCAAGGTCATGCGGCCGGGCGCCGGGCCGGACGAACTGGCCATTGCCCAATGGCTGCAGGAAGCCCGCAGCGTCAGCCGGGTCGTGCACCCCCATATCGTGGCGGTGTACGAGGCCGACATCCACGAGCGCTACCCTTACCTGGTGTTTGAGTACGTTGCGGGCCAGACGCTGGACCGGCTGTTGCTGCAGCGCGGCGCGCTGCCGCCGCTGGAGGCGGTGGGGCTGATGATGGATGTGCTGGACGCCATTGCCGTGGCCCATGCGGCGGGCGTGGTGCACCGCGACCTCAAACCGTCCAATGTGCTGGTGGATGCGGCGGGCCACGCCCGGGTGACCGACTTTGGCATTGCCGCGCGCATCACCGGGAGCGCCCCGGCAGGGCAGGGCCGCATCGGCGTCGGCACGGTGGGCTATATGTCGCCCGAGGCCATCCAGGGCGAAGCGCCTTCGGTCGGCATGGACATCTTTTCTGCGGGGGTGGTGCTGGCAGAACTGCTTCTGGGCCAGCCGCTGCTCCAGGAGATCGACCCGCAGCGCACCATGTACCGGGTGTTGCACGAGCCGCTGGGCTTGCCGACAGATGCTGGCGCTGATGTGGACGACGCTTTGCGCGCCATCGTGATGCGGGCCTTGGCCAAAGACCCGGCCCAGCGTTTTGCCAGTGCCCAGGCGTTTGGGGCTGAGCTGCAGCGCTGGGCCAAACCGGCGTCCGGCGCGGGGCAGGGCGTGCCCGCCACCAATGGCACGCTGGAATTCATGCTGCGCCGCATGCGCCACAAGAGCGACTTTCCGGCCCTGTCGGACGCCGTGGTGCGCATCCAGAGCATGG
>MESI01000107.1 GCA_001770935.1 Burkholderiales bacterium RIFCSPLOWO2_12_FULL_61_40
TCAAGGATGTGGACTACGCCTTGTTGATCGGTTCGCGTCCCCGCGGTCCTGGCATGGAGCGCGCTGAGTTGCTCGCCGTCAATGCTGAAATTTTCACGGCCCAAGGCAAGGCGCTGAACGCCGTCGCCAGCCGCAATGTCAAGGTATTGGTCGTCGGTAACCCCGCCAACACCAACGCCTACATCGCCATGAAGAGCGCGCCCGATCTGCCACGCAAGAACTTCACCGCCATGTTGCGTCTGGACCACAACCGTGCTTTGAGCCAACTGGCTGAGAAGACGGGCAAGCCTGTGGCGGATATCGAAAAAATGGCTGTGTGGGGCAACCACTCGCCCACCATGTACGCCGACTACCGTTTTGCCACCATCAACGGCGCCAGTGTCAAGGACATGATCAACGACCAGGAATGGAATGCCAACGTGTTTCTGCCCACCGTCGGCAAGCGCGGCGCGGCCATCATTGCGGCCCGTGGCGTGTCGTCCGCTGCGTCTGCTGCCAACGCTGCCATTGACCACATGCACGATTGGGCGCTGGGCACCAACGGCAAGTGGGTCACCATGGGTATTCCATCGGACGGCCAGTACGGCATCCCCAAAGACACCGTGTTCGGCTTTGCCGTGACCTGCGAAGGCGGCGAATACACCGTGGTGCAAGACCTGCCGGTGGACGCATTCAGCCAGGAATGCATCAACAAGACCCTGAAAGAGTTGCAAGACGAGCAAGCTGGCGTCGCCCACCTGCTGTAAGCCGAGTCAGTTGTGCGTAGCGCTGGGCCGCCCCAAGCAAGCACAGCCCCCTTGGGGGGCAGCGCAGCACATGCAGTGGCAAGCGTGGGGGCTTCGCAAATGCGTAGCGCTGGGCCGCCCCAAGCAAGCACAGCCCCGTCGGGGGGCAGCGCAGCACATGCAATGGCAAGCGTGGGGGGGGCACACCCCCGCGAAGTTCTTCTCGGCGCCCAGGGTGCAGCAGACTGCTTGCCAGTCTGTGACCACTACAGCGGCGTTGAGGCGCGGATGGTCAAAAGCCTGCAGCTGCAGGCGGAAATGATGGAAGAGTTCAGCGCTTGCGTGTTTGACGTGACGCTGGACTGCGAAGATGGGGCCCCGGTGGGGGGCGAAAAAGACCAGGCAAATATGGTCGTAGCCCTCGCCAATAGTGCGCAAGCAGCTCCTGAATTAATAGCAAAAGCGGTGCATCGCCGCGTGGGTGCACGACTCCATGCGGTGGACCACCCGGCGTTTGAATCGGATGTGGAGATTGTGGTGGGCGGTGCCGCCCAATCCCTGAGTTACCTCATGGTTCCCAAAGTGGAATCCGTGGCCGATGTGGATCGCGCCATGGCGGCGGTGGATGCTGCAGTGCGCCCGGGCCAGAGATCCACACCCTTGCCATTGCATGTGCTGATTGAGTCACCGGCCGCCGTGCATCGGGCATTTGATATTGCGGCACATCCCCGAGTGCAGTCGGTGAGCTTTGGCCTCATGGATTTTGTATCTTCCCATGGTGGTGCGATTCCCTCGTCGGCGATGGGTGTTCGTGCTGCGAACGACGCCCAGACGCTGGACCAGTTTCACCATCCCCTGGTGGTGCGGGCCAAGGCAGAGATTGCCAGTGCCTGCCACGCCTACGGAAAGGTTCCGTCGCATTGCGTGGTCACTGAGTTCCGTGGCGTGGTGGCACTGGAGAAGGCGGCCCGTACGGCGGCCCAGGCGCTGGGGTACACCCGGATGTGGAGTATCCATCCCAGCCAGATTCGTCCCATCTTGCAAGCGTTTTCCCCCTCGGTTGAAGAGGTGGAGTTGGCTGCCAGCATTGTGCTGCGGGCGGCCGAGCAAGACTGGGCACCGATCTCGTTCGAAGGCAAGCTGCATGACCGCGCCAGTTTCCGGTACTTTTGGCAGGTGCTGGAGCGCGCGCACCAAACAGGGTGTGTTCTGCCAGAATCCGTGGGCGTCTATTTTGCGGCGTCGCCCTATTGAAGCAGGAGAGTCACCATGATGAGATTTTTATTGATAGGCTTGTTGATGGGGGCATCGCTTCCGACGCTGGCACAGTCCGCACCCTCTGTGGCCCCGCATGCCGTCAAGAAGGCTGTTTCCCATCCTGCACCGAAAACCGCGCGCAAGGTGGTTGCCGTGCCGAACGTGGTGACGCCCGTGGCCTTGTCCCCAGAGCAATTGGCCGTGGCGGACAAGGTCGTGCTGGGCAAGATTCCCTGCGAACTGGCGGCGCATGTCACCATTTCCGTTGATGGCCGAACTGCGGGGCGCTTCGTACTGGAGTTTGGCCGGGAGAAGCATTGGATGGAGCCTGTGCCCACCAGCACGGGGGCTGTGCGCCTGGAGGATGCCAAATCGGGCGCCGTGTGGCTGCAACTGGCCAACAAATCGATGCTGATGAACCAAAAATTGGGAAAACGCATGGCCGATGCCTGCATGAATGCAGACCAATTGCGGGTGGCGGAAGCGATGGAGCGTTCGCCCGCTCCCAACCTGCTGGAACCCCTGCGCGCAGAGTCCGTGCCGCTGGAATCCGCTAAGGACGGAATTGCGCATGCCTTGGCATCTGCTACGAATTAGATAGCTGGCTACGCCCTATTCATGGGGGTTGGGCCGTTTTTTTATTGTTAAAAGGAGTGAATACCATGTTGCAAACCTACCGTGAACATGTGGCCCAACGCGCCGCATTGGGCATCCCACCGTTGCCGCTGTCTGCCAAGCAAACGGGTGATTTGATAGAACTGCTCAAAAATCCACCCCAAGGTGAAGAGTCCACCTTGGTGGATTTGATTACCCACCGCGTGCCTGCCGGTGTGGATGATGCCGCCAAAGTCAAGGCCAGCTACCTGGCTGCCGTGGCCCACGGCACCGAGAAATGCCCGCTGATCTCTCGTGAACAAGCGACAGAATTGCTGGGCACCATGCTCGGTGGCTACAACATTAGCCCGCTGGTGGATTTGCTCGACGACGCAGCGGTGGCCGAAGTGGCTGCCAACGGTTTGAAGAAAACCCTGCTGATGTTCGACCAGTTCCATGACGTCAAGGAAAAGGCCGACAAGGGCAATGCCCAGGCCAAAGCCGTACTGCAAAGCTGGGCCGATGCCGAGTGGTTTACCTCGCGCCCCGAAGTCCCCGCGTCGATCACGCTCACCGTGTTCAAGGTCGAAGGCGAGATCAACACCGACGACCTGTCGCCCGCGCCAGATGCCTTCAGCCGTCCCGACATCCCGATGCACGCGCTGGCGATGCACAAAAACGCACGTCCCGGCATCGTTCCGGAAGAAGACGGCAAGCGTGGCCCCGTCAAGTTCTTTGATGAGCTTAAAGCCAAGGGCAACCTGGTGGCCTACGTCGGCGACGTGGTCGGTACCGGCTCCTCGCGCAAGTCCGCGACCAACTCCGTGCTGTGGTTCACCGGCGAAGACATCCCCTTCGTGCCGAACAAGCGTTTTGGCGGCGTCTGTCTGGGTGGCAAGATCGCTCCCATTTTCTACAACACCATGGAAGACTCGGGTGCCCTGCCGATCGAGTTGGACGTGGCACAAATGAACATGGGCGACGTGGTCGAACTGCGTCCCTACGATGGCAAAGCCTTGAAAGACGGCAAAGTGATTGCCGAGTTCACCGTCAAGAGCGAGGTGCTGTTCGACGAAGTGCGTGCCGGTGGCCGCATTCCCCTGATCATCGGCCGTGGCCTGACTGCCAAGGCACGTGAAGCCCTGGGCCTGCCGGTGAGCACGCTGTTCCGTCTGCCCCAAAACCCGGCTGACACCAAAAAAGGCTTCACCCTGGCGCAAAAAATGGTTGGCCGTGCCTGCGGTTTGCCAGAAGGCCAGGGCGTTCGCCCCGGTACGTATTGCGAACCCAAGATGACCAGCGTGGGTTCGCAAGATACCACCGGCCCGATGACCCGCGACGAACTGAAAGACTTGGCTTGCCTGGGCTTCAGTGCTGATCTGGTGATGCAATCGTTCTGCCACACCGCGGCCTATCCCAAGCCCGTCGATGTGAAGATGCACCACGAACTGCCTGAGTTCATGAGCACACGCGGCGGCGTGCCACTGCGTCCCGGTGACGGCATCATCCACAGCTGGTTGAACCGTATGTTGTTGCCTGATACCGTCGGCACCGGTGGCGACAGCCACACCCGTTTCCCTATCGGTATCAGCTTCCCCGCGGGTTCCGGTCTGGTGGCCTTCGGTGCTGCCACGGGCGTGATGCCGCTGGACATGCCGGAGAGCGTGTTGGTGCGTTTCAAAGGCAAGATGCAGCCCGGTATCACCCTGCGTGATCTGGTCAATGCCATTCCCTTGTATGCCATCAAGGCCGGTTTGCTGACCGTGGCCAAGCAGGGCAAGAAAAACATTTTCTCGGGCCGTATTCTCGAAATCGAAGGTTTGCCAGACCTCAAGGTCGAACAGGCTTTTGAGTTGAGCGATGCTTCCGCCGAACGCAGCGCTGGTGGCTGCACCGTGCACCTGAACAAAGAGCCCATCATCGAGTACATCAACAGCAACATCACGATGTTGAAGTGGATGATCGCCGAGGGTTACTCCGACGTGCGCACCATCAACCGCCGCATCAAGGCGATGGAAGCCTGGCTGGCCGATCCTCAGTTGCTCCAGGGGGATGCCGATGCCGAATACGCTGCTGTCATCGAGATTGACCTCGCGGATATCGTTGAACCGATCGTGGCTTGCCCGAACGATCCGGATGACGTGAAAACCCTGGCTGACGTGGCTGGCGCCAAGATCGACGAAGTCTTTATCGGTTCCTGTATGACCAACATCGGCCACTTCCGCGCCGCGTCCAAGCTGTTGGAAAACAAGCGCGATATTCCAGTCAAGCTCTGGATGGCGCCCCCCACCAAGATGGACGCCAAGCAGTTGAGCGAAGAAGGCCACTATGGCGTGCTGGGCTCCGCCGGTGCGCGCATGGAAATGCCGGGCTGCAGCTTGTGCATGGGCAACCAGGCGCAGGTGAAAGAGGGCGCGACCGTGTTCTCCACGTCCACCCGCAACTTCCCGAACCGTCTGGGCAAGAACAGCTATGTGTACCTGGGCAGCGCCGAATTGGCGGCCATTTGCTCCAAGCTGGGTCGTATCCCCACGAAAGAAGAGTACATGGCCGATATGGTGGTGCTGACAGCGGCCAGTGACACGGTGTACCAGTACCTGAATTTCGACAAAGTGAAGGATTACACGGACGCAGCCGCTTCCGTGAAAGAAGGCTCCGCGGCCTGATTCCCTTGCCCTGAAAACCTGGCTACGGCTGGGAACAGCTTGCTCTGGGCGCCCCGCAACCACAAGTTGCGGGGCGCTTTTTCATGGCTGCGTTTCAAACGATCTTCTGACCACTTCAAGCCATGTTGCCGTTGTCGGGTAGCACACTGCATGATTGGAGCGGTGCATTTTATTTTTCGTAGCACCCAATTGCCGGGGTCGTTGGCCCAAGATCGGGCGGTTAAACTTCGCGCAGTCTCGATTCCCGTCAAATATTTGACCTGCCCCCCTGAGGAGTCCTTCATGTTTTTTGGCAAACTGTTGCCGCGCGACGGCAATTTTTTTGAAATGTTCGATCAGCATGCGGACCGAATCGTCGAGGCAGTGCACGCATTTGCCAAACTGGTGGCCAATTACAGCGATCCCGCCCTGCGCCAAAAATACAACCAGGAGGTTGATAGTGCCGAGCGGGCCGCAGACCGGGTGACACATGATGTGAACAAGGCCATTCACATCACTTTCATCACGCCGATTGACCGGGAGCAGATTCATTCACTGATCAACACCATGGACGATATTGCAGACCTGATTCAGGATTCTGCCGAAACCATGGCCCTGTATGACGTGCGCCATATGACCGAGGAGATTTCTCGCCTGACCGATCTGAGTGTGAAGTGCTGCGAGCGTGTGCGTGACGCCGTGGGCATGCTCGCCAAGATTGCCGATCCTGCCACTGCGGAAGCCGCCTTGAAAACCTGTGAGGAGATTGATCGACTGGAGTCGGATGCCGACCGTGTGATGCGAAGCGCCATGAGTAAATTGTTCCGGGAGGAGCCAGACGTGCGCGAAGTGATCAAACTGAAAGCCATTTACGAATTGCTGGAGACCATCACGGACAAATGTGAAGACGTGGCCAACGTCATCGAGGGAATCATCCTCGAAAACTCCTGATCCGGGGACTGCAAGATGGCAACCGTACAAACGGCTTTGTGGGTGGTGGTGCTGCTGGTGGTGCTTGCTGTCCTGTTTGATTTTATGAATGGGTTTCACGACGCAGCCAATTCGATTGCAACCGTGGTCTCCACCGGTGTGCTCAAGCCGGGGCAAGCTGTCTTGTTTGCCGCTTTTTTCAATGTGGTGGCCATCCTTGTCTTCAATTACACCGTAGCAGCCACGGTGGGCAAAGGCATTGTGCAGCCCGGTGTGGTGGATACCCATGTGGTGTTCGGCGCACTGGTGGGTGCCATTGCCTGGAACCTTGTCACCTGGTACTACGGCATTCCCAGCAGTTCTTCCCATGCGCTGATTGGCGGCATCGTGGGGGCGGTGATTGCCAAGGCTGGCGTGGGCGTGCTGATATCGGCGGGTATTCTGAAAACGGTCGCTTTTATTTTCATATCTCCTTTGCTGGGGTACTTGCTTGGTTCCCTGATGATGGTGCTGGTGGCTTGGGTATTTCGCGTTGCACGGCCACTCAAAGTGGACAAGTGGTTTCGCCGCCTGCAACTGCTTTCGGCGGGAGCCTACAGCCTGGGGCATGGTGGTAACGATGCGCAAAAAACCATTGGCATTATCTGGATGCTGCTGATTGCCACCGGTTACGCCAGTGCATCCGATAAGTCGCCTCCGACCTGGGCGGTGGTGAGTTGTTATATGGCGATTGGGGCGGGCACCTTGTTTGGCGGGTGGCGTATCGTCAGAACCATGGGTCAGAAAATTACCAAGCTCAAACCTGTGGGGGGCTTCTGCGCCGAAACCGGCGGTGCAATGACATTGTTCATGGCGACTGCCCTGGGTGTTCCGGTTTCTACCACGCACACCATCACGGGCGCGATCGTGGGTGTGGGCTCGGTGCAACGCCCCAGTGCGGTGCGCTGGGGCGTTGCGGGCAATATCGTTTGGGCCTGGATTTTTACGATTCCGGCCAGCGCCTTTGTGGCAGCGGTTGCGTATTGGGTCAGCTGGCAGATCTTTTAACGCCGCGTGGCGTGCGGGCCTGCGACGCAGGCTATTGGGCCAAACTATGGGCTGCTTCCATCTGGTATTCAAAGTAACGCTGAAAGCCGAATGCGAGACTGGCCATCAAAACGGTGCTTCCGATGAGAAGTGACGCGATAACGGCCGCAATGGTGAACCAGTTCGTTTGCCCTGCAGGGGCTTCATGGGGCAAGTCGGGGTTGAAGCGTTGGTTCCACTTTTCCATGCCCATGAGCCCGTACACAATAGCGTTGAGGGCGCACCCCGTGATCGTCAAACCCAGCAAAGGGATCAGTAGCCAGATCCATGGGGCATCCAGGCCGAATTGCTGGGCGCGCTGCACGCCAAAGAGCCCCAGCAGGGTGGGTACGGGCAGTAACCAGGCAAGACGGTCGGACCTTCCAAAAAGATAGAAGCGGTGCAATCCGAGTGGTCCACCAAGGAAGGTGATCCAGGCGGCAAGGGTTTTGTTTTTCATGCTTGTGACGGTGCAGGAGCGCTGCTATTGCCCGGGCCAATGGATCGCTCCATCAGCACTACATCGAGCCAGCGCTCAAATTTCCAGCCACAGGCGCTCAACACGCCAACATGGCTGAAGCCGCAGGACCTGTGAACGCCGATCGATCCGTGGTTGGCCGAATCGCCAATCACCGCAATGAGTTTTCGTACTCCACTGCGTTCGGCCTGTGCCATCAGTTCCGTCAGAAGGAGCCGCCCGAGTCCCCTGCCTGCGGCAGATGGCGCCAGGTAAATCGAGTCTTCTGCGGAAAATCGGTAGGCAGGGCGTGGTTTGAACCAATTGCAGTAGGCGAAACCCAGCACGCCAGTGGCGTCTTCGACCACCAAATAGGGAAGCCCCTTGGACAATACATCCGCCCTTCGGGCCGCCATGTCTTCCTCCGTGGGCGGTGTGGTCTCAAAAGTTCCCGTTCCGTGAAGTACATGGTGGGCGTAAATGGCGGTGATGTCGCCGATATCTGTGTCGTGGGCAGCGCGTAGGGTGGTCATGGGTTGGGTTGACGTTATAATGGAGGGCTATTCAAAGTGTCACTGGCCGGGTGGTCAGTTGCGTGTCTCAAACTTTGAATTAAATGGTGGGAAAAAATTCTCGCCACCCAAAGGATAAATCATGGTCGTCATTCGACTCGCCCGTGGCGGTGCTAAAGCTCGCCCGTTCTTCAATATCGTTGTGGCTGACAAGCGTACCCGTCGCGATGGCCGCTTCATCGAGCGTATTGGATTTTACAATCCAATCGCCACGGCCAATGAGGAAAGCATCCGCATTGCCCAGGACCGCCTGACCTACTGGCAAGGCGTTGGTGCCCAAGCCTCTCCTACGGTAGAGCGCTTGATCAACCAAGCCGCTAAAAAAGCAGCCTGATTTTTGGTGCAAGTCTGCGGGCCTTCGGGTCCGCGTTGCGCGCATATCCATCCCAATCGCCATGCTTACCGGACTCGAACCTGCTGACATGCCAGCGGACGCTGTCGAGGTAGGGCGAATTGCGGATGCCTGGGGCATCAAGGGCTGGTTCAAGGTCCTGCCCCACAGCGCCGATCCAGAGGCGATTTTTTCTTCCAAACGCTGGTTTTTGTTGCCCTCCGACAGAGGGGTTAAAGCCTTTACGGGCGTTGCGAAGTTGGCGGTTAAAGAAGCCAAAGAGCATTCTGGCACCGTGGTGGCTTGTGCCCATGGTGTGGATGACCGCACTTCCGCCGAAGCCCTGAGGGGTGTGCGTATTTTCATATCGCGGTCGAGTTTTCCGACGGCTGGCGACGATGAATATTACTGGGTCGATCTGATTGGGCTTGAGGTTTTCAATCGCGAAAACGAAGCGCTGGGAACGGTGCGCGAGCTCCTTTCCACCGGCCCCCAAACCGTGCTGGTCATGGAGTACCTGCACGAAGGAAAAATCCAGGACCGGATGATTCCCTTTGTCTCTGTGTATGTTGACAATGTTGACCTGAAGGCTCGCCGCATTCTTGTGGACTGGCAAGCGGACTACTGAGTTCCTGGCACATGCGCTTCGATGTGCTCACCCTGTTTCCGGAATTGTTCGCACCCTTTTTGACGGTCGGTGTGACCCGCCGTGCCTTTGACCAAAAAATGGTTGATGTCCAATTGACCAATCCCAGAGACTTTGCTGCTGGCAATTACCGCCGTGTAGATGATCGTCCGTTCGGTGGCGGGCCGGGCATGGTGATGATGGCAGAGCCCTTAAGCCGGGCGATTGAAAGCATACGATCCTTACGGATCGATTCGGCTCCTGTTGTCTTATTTTCCCCCATTGGTAAACGTCTGGACCATGCCGCAGTGCAGCGCTGGTCAGATTCTTCCGGTGCTATTTTGGTGTGTGGTCGGTACGAGGGTTTGGACCAGCGCTTCATCGACTCTTATGTGGACGAGCAAATCAGTTTGGGGGATTTTGTGCTTTCCGGCGGCGAGCTGGCGGCGATGGCGCTACTGGATGCTGTGGCCCGCTTGCAACCGGGGGTTTTGTCGGACCAGGACAGCCACCACTATGACAGTTTTAACCCCGCCTTGGATGGTTTGCTGGATTGCCCGCATTACACGCGACCCGAGGAGTTCAATGGGCAGACCGTCCCCGCAGTTTTGATGTCGGGGCACCATGCGCAGATTGAGCGGTGGCGGCGCGACCAGCGCTTGCGCTTGACGGCCTTGCATCGGCCAGATTTGCTTGCCATTGCCAGGGCAGCGGGGCACCTCACGCCGTCGGATGAGGCTGCATTACGGGCCTGTAAATGATATTGCTATAATGGCGGGCTAACCGATCCTCTGTCCGGCCAACTCAAAGTCTTTGAAGCAATTGAAAGGCTTTGAATAGTGTCAATTCCGATGCTGGCGCGCGCACGATCACGAAGGAAATCATGAACCTGATTCAAACCCTTGAGCAAGAAGAAATTGCTCGTCTTGGGAAAGCTATTCCCGAATTCTCCCCTGGCGACACCGTTATCGTGAGCGTCAATGTGGTTGAAGGTACGCGCAAACGTGTGCAGGCTTACGAAGGTGTTGTGATTGCCAAGCGCAATCGCGGCCTCAACAGCGGCTTCATCGTTCGCAAGATTTCCAGCGGCGAAGGCGTGGAGCGTACGTTCCAGACCTACAGCCCCCTGATCGCTGGTATCGAAGTGAAGCGTCGTGGTGACGTGCGTCGTGCCAAGCTGTACTACTTGCGTGATCGCAGCGGTAAGTCGGCACGTATCAAGGAAAAATTGCCAGCCAAGAAAACCAAATAAGCCACTGTCCAAGTTCGCTTTTTTTGGAAAAACCGCCCTGGCTTACGCTTGTGGCGGTTTTTTTATGGCGTTTCAACAGCCGTTTCGCTTCCTGGGAATACCGCTTTGACCGCATTGCCGTCTTTTGACCCCCGCCGCGTGCCCGTGCACTGTGTCGATGCCCATCTTCCGATGGTCAAGACGCAATCACTGCATCCGCTGGCCTTGGTACAGCGGTTTGCCAACCCGCCCGTCTGGACGCCTGAAGTCTTGGCGGAGGCGCGGTTTGTTGACCGCGCGCCGGTTCATGCGGCCGTGTTAATCCCTCTGGTGATGCGGGAGCGGTTGATGGTGTTGCTCACCGAGCGAACCACGCATTTATCAAGCCACTCTGGACAAGTCGCATTTCCAGGGGGTAAAGCCGATGTGCAGGATGCCAACGCCACCGCTACGGCTTTGCGTGAGGCACATGAAGAGGTGGGTCTTGCCCCCCAATTCGTACAAATTCTCGGAACGCTTCCCACCTACACCACGGGCAGTGCCTTTGTCGTGACACCCGTGGTTGCCTTGGTGCGAGAGGGGTTTGACATCACGCCCAACCCTTACGAAGTGGCCGATGTGTTTGAAGTTCCACTGGAGTTTCTGATGAACCCCGCACACCACCGCCACCACGCCGTTGACTGGGCGGGTCAGCGGCGCGAATGGCTGTCGATGCCCTACATGGACGCCGGGAAAGAGCGGTTTATTTGGGGCGCCACCGCCGGAATGATCCGCAACCTGTACCGTTTCTTGCGGGTTTAAATTTTTGCCAGTCGGCCTGAATGGGGTCGCTATGATTGGCGCATGAGCTTTATCTCCATCCTACTTGCGCTGCTGCTGGAACAGGCCAGACCCCTGGCCCAAGTCAACCCAGTCCACAACAGCATACGGAACTGGATTCGCTGGGTATTGCGGAATTTTGATGCCGGCAAACCACACCACGCTTGGCTGGCATGGTGGATTGCCGTGGTGGCGCCTGGTGTGCTGGTGTTGGCGGTGCACTGGCTATTGATTTGGTCGCTGGGTTGGATCGCTGCGGCCGTGTGGAGCGTGGCCATTCTGTATTCCACGCTCGGGTTTCGCCAGTTCAGCCACCATTTCACGGAAATCCGTGACGCGCTGGATGCGGGTGACGAAAATCAGGCACGCCAGTTGCTGGCGCAGTGGATGCGGATGGACGCCAGCACCTTGCCGCGCAATGAAATTGTGCGCCACGTCATTGAACACTCTGTGCTTTCGGCCCATCGCTATGTGTTCGGAGTCCTGGCTTGGTACACCGTGTTGGCGGCCTTGGGCTTGGGCCCGGTAGGCGCCGTGGTGTACCGCGTGAGCGAATACCTGGGGCGCTATGTCAATCGGCCTGAGCGGCCTTCCAGCCCGCCCATCAGTGCAGCCATGAAGGCCAACGCCACCCAAGCCTGGTCTGCCATGGACTGGCTGCCTGCGCGCGTGACGGCGCTGGGGTTTGCTTTTGTGGGAAGTTTCGAAGAGGCGGTGGATGGCTGGCGTCAGCAGGAACAGAATTCCCCAGGTGACAACGATGGCGTGGTGTTGGCAGCAACCTCCGGCGCCATCAACGTCAAGCTCAGTCCGCAAGATCGCCCTGGAGCCGGTCAAACCCCGCAGGCCGTCCATCTGCGGGCCGTTGTGGGGCTGGTCTGGCGCAACGTGGTGATGTGGATGGTGTTTTTGGCCTTGATTTCATTGGCCAAGCTGATCACCTGAGTTGGCTCAATAGCGCTTTTGCGACAGCTCTGCAAATAAATCG
Organism: Burkholderiales bacterium RIFCSPLOWO2_12_FULL_61_40; assembly: GCA_001770935.1. Lineage (GTDB taxonomy): Bacteria > Pseudomonadota > Gammaproteobacteria > Burkholderiales > Burkholderiaceae_C > Allorhodoferax. The sequence continues at coordinate 12,240 of MESI01000107.1, forward strand.
CTATATATTTTATAGCGCCTTGCGCTTATTCCACTTGGGCTAGAGGTGGATTTGAGGGTTGAAATCACCCCGCACCCCGGTTCATGCAGGTGGGTGCAGTTGTAAAACTTGCAATCCGACGCAAAAGCCTTGATGTCCGGCATCAGCGCGGCCAGGTGCATCGGATCGATGTGGTTCAGGCCAAATTCCTGAAACCCCGGTGAATCAATCACGGCCGTGTGGCTGGCCCTGTCCACCCAGTACAGGCTGGTGCTGGTGGTGGTGTGTTTGCCGGAATTCAGCGCGGTGGAAATTTCATTGGTCAGCACCTGTGCACCGGGCACCAAGCGGTTGATCAAGGTGCTTTTTCCTGCGCCTGAGGGCCCCAACACCAAGGTGGTTTTGCCCGCGAGCAAGGGCGTCAAAACATGCATATCGCCGGTCCCGGTAGGGCTCTCCCGTTCAGATTCCTCCTGGCGTGTGCGGGGCTTGAGTGCCAGGGGCAATACGCTGTAGCCCATGTCGCGGAACACCCCCAGCCGATCCCAGGCTTGGGCAAAGGGCTGAACCAGGTCGCTTTTGTTGAGGGCGATGATGGGGCGGATGCGTTCGGCCTCGGCTGCAATCAAGGCGCGCGCGAGTTGACTCTCGGAGTACTCGGGTTCTGCCGCAATCAGAATCAGCACCTGGTCCAAATTCGCGGCAAACGATTTGGTTCGGATCTCGTCTTGCCGGTAAAACAGATTGCGCCGGGGTTCCACTTTTTCGATGGTCCCCTCATCTTCCGTCGCTTGCCAAAGGACGCGGTCACCCACCACGGATTGGCTTTTCTTGCCGCGGGGATGGCAGATCAGCCGCCGACCGTCGTCGGTTTCGACCCATACATGGCGGCCATGGCCGGCAACGACCAGTCCGGGTTCGAGTTGAGAGGAGGTTGCCAATGGGTGTCCGGCTTCAGTCGGGTTGAATGAGTGCGTCGACCAAGGCGGCGCATTTGAAATCGTTGAGGGATATGCCCTGCACATCATGGGTATGCCAGCGCACGCTGCAGGCCTTGAACTGCACGAGCAAATCGGGGTGGTGGTCCTGGCGCTCGGCGATGTAGGCAACGGCATTGGCGAAAGCCATGGTTTCCAGGTAACTGTCGAAGCGATACGTTTTTTCGATCGCCACGTCGGAGCCGTCGCCGTGCAACTTCCAGCCGTCGATTTGCGCCATTTTTGCTATGATTTGCGTAGCACCAAGCGCCATCGTTGCGCGGGCTGCAGGCTCTTTTGGCTTCAATAGTGAGTCCATGTTAACTTGCCGCCAGTGTCGTGTGCATGCGCCCCAGCCGCTCGGATGCCGGCGGGTGGGAGTAATAAAACTTCACGTACACCGGATCGGGTGTGAGGGTTGATGCATTGTCCTGGTACAGCTTGAGCAAGGCGGACGTCAGATCGGGGCCGCTGGTCTGGGCCACGGCGTAGGCATCGGCTTCAAACTCGTGTTGGCGCGACATCTGGGCAAATACAGGGCCCAGGAAGCTGCCCGCCATGGGCATGACCATCATGAACAGCAACAGGGCGAGGGCGTCGTTGGCGGCTTTCATATTGGGTAGCACGCCCAAGCCGGTATAAAACCAGGCCTGCTGGCTGACCCAGCCCAGCAAGGCAAATCCAAGCAAGCTGGCTGCAAACAGGGAGGCGACGCGTTTGACGATGTGCCGGTGTTTGAAGTGCCCCAACTCGTGGGCCAACACGGCATCCACTTCCGGGGGCGTCAGCTGCTGGAGCAGGGTGTCGTAAAAAACCACGCGTTTGGATGCGCCAAAGCCGGTGAAGTAGGCATTGGCGTGGGCGCTGCGCTTGCTGCCATCCATCACAAAGAAGCCTTTGGCGCTAAAGCCGCAGCGTGCCATCAATTGGTGGACCCGGCTTTCCAGTGCTGGGTCTTGCAGGGGCTTGAACTGGTTGAACAGCGGTGCAATCCAGGTCGGATAGACCAGCAGGGCCAACAGGTTGAAACCCATCCATACGCCCCAGGTCCACAGCCACCACCATGGCCCTGTGGCGCCCATCATCCAAAGCACCAGAGCGGCCAGCGGAAGACCGATCAAGGCCGACAGCAGGGTGGACTTCGCCAAGTCTTGTACCCACAAGGTCACACGCGTCTTGTTGAACCCGAAACGCTGCTCGATCACAAAGGTCTGGTACAGCGTGAACGGTAAATCCAGGACGGCGTTGACCACAATGAAGGCTGCCAGCAAAGCCACCTGTTGCGCCAAACCGGGACCCCACAGGTCTGCCAAGATCTGGTTCAGCCAGGAAAGCCCACCCAGTAAAGTCCAGCACAGGGTGATGCCTGCGCCCCAAGCCATCTCCAGCAAAGAAAAACGCGACTTGGCAATGGTGTAGTCGGCGGCCTTTTGGTGCGCCTGCAAGCTGATTTTGGTGGCAAAAGCGGCAGGGACGGCATGGCGGTGCTGCGCGACGTGGCGCAGCTGGCGGCTGGTCAACCAGAGCTTCAGCAGCAAACTGGCCGACAGTGCCAGCGTAAACGCCAAGGTGGTGAGCAGGGAGGCGGAAACGTTAGGGGAAAATTCTGTCATGGGGCTGGAGTTTAGGCCATCGGTGACAATTGCGGGATGGAAGAAATTACCCCCCCGCTTGCCAAAGCAGATAAAAATCTCGTTTGGCTGGATTGCGAGATGACTGGCCTGAATCCAGACCTCGATCGCATCATTGAAATCGCTGTTGTGGTGACGGGTCCCCACCTCCAGCCTCGGGTCGAAGGTCCGGTGCTGGTGATTCACCAAACGGATGCACAACTGAATTTGATGGACGCCTGGAACAGGGGCACCCATGGCAAGAGCGGTTTGATCGACAAGGTGCGGGCCTCCGTCACGACCGAAGCACAGGCCGAAGAGCAATTGATTGCCTTTCTGGGTCAGTATGTTTCCGCCAATGGTTCACCCATGTGTGGCAATTCGATTGGGCAGGACCGCCGTTTCCTGGTGAAATACATGCCGCGCCTGGAGGCTTTTTTCCATTACCGCAACTTGGATGTGAGCACGCTCAAAGAGTTGTCCAAGCGCTGGCGGCCAGAGGTGTATGCATCGTTTAAAAAACAGCAACGCCATACCGCGCTGGCCGATGTGCATGAGTCCATTGACGAAATGGAACACTACCGCCAGCACTTCCTGAAGCTGGAATGACCCGATTAATTACTGGGAATTAGGTAGAAACCCGAATCCGGTCTATAATCGAAGGCTGCACTGCAATCAGTAGTGCATATTTGTACATCTCCCTTCATTCACTGGGTCCAAAGCACATTTGCGTAGCAAGTTGTGCAGAAAAGGGCCCCCAGCGCTGATAGAACTCCTTGTGAGTCAGAGCCGGTTCCGTTTGATGGTTGATGTTTTTTAACCATTGACGGAGCAACCACACAGCGTGTGGTGCTTGCGTGTGAGAAAAAATCATGACTGACGCTTTTCAAGCGACAGGCGAATTTGCGCCTGCCGAATCCTTTTCCAATACCGCTGTTGCCGAAATGCACGGTGAAGCCAATGCAGCTGAATTGTCTGCAGCGTCTGACGCCGCAGATGCACCCGAGGTGCCAAACGGCTTTATCGAACTCGGTCTTGCACCTGAGTTGATCCACGCGGTCAAGGACCTGGGCTATACCCAACCCACGACCGTGCAGGCGAAAGTCATTCCCATGGCTTTGCCTTCGGAGACAGCGGACCAGCAGGCTGCAAAATTCATCGACCTGATGGTGTCCAGCCAGACCGGTAGCGGCAAGACAGCCGCCTTCCTGTTGCCCGTGCTGCACACCTTGCTGAAGCAGCAAGCACAAGCCGAAGCCAAAGAGCGCGCCGACTACGAAGCGGCTGTGGCCGATGCTGCTGCCAAAGGCGAAGCGCCTCCCAAGCGCGCCAAGCGCCAAGACCCCACCAACCCCCGCAACTTCAAAGCCGCCACGCCTGGCGCCTTGATCGTTTGCCCGACCCGTGAATTGGCGCAGCAAGTCGCGCATGACGCGATTGACCTGGTGCAGCATTGCCGCGGCCTGCGCATTGCCAACATCGTGGGCGGTATGCCCTACCAGTTGCAAATTGCCAAGCTGCAGAACGCCAATCTGGTGGTGGCTACCCCTGGCCGTCTGCTGGACCTGCAGCGCTCCATGCAAATCAAGCTGGACCAAGTCCAGTTTTTGGTGGTGGACGAGGCCGACCGTATGTTGGACCTGGGCTTCTCGGACGATTTGGCTGAAATCAACCAACTCACCATTGGCCGCAAGCAAACCATGATGTTCAGCGCGACCTTTGCGCCGCGCATTCAGCAGTTGGCTGCCCGTGTCATGCGGGATGCCCAGCGCGTCACCATCGACAGCCCGCAGGAAAAACACGCCAACATCAAGCAAGTGCTGTTCTGGGCCGACAACGCCCAGCACAAACGCAAGCTGTTGGACCATTGGTTGCGTGACGCTGGCATCAACCAGGCCATCGTTTTTGCCAGCACCCAGATCGAGTGCGACGGCTTGGCCAATGATTTGCAACAAGACGGCTTCTCCGCCGTGGCTTTGCACGGCGCACTGAGCCAGGGTCTGCGCAACCGCCGCCTGATGGCCTTGCGCCAAGGCCAGGTGCAAATTCTGGTGGCAACCGACGTGGCCGCCCGTGGTATTGACGTACCCACGATCACCCACGTGTTCAACTTCGGTCTGCCCATGAAGGCCGAGGACTACACCCACCGCATTGGCCGTACCGGCCGTGCAGGGCGCGATGGCCTGGCCATCACCTTTGCCGAGTTCCGTGACCGCCGCAAGATTTTTGATATCGAAGCCTATAGCCGCCAGCCCATCAAACCGGAAGTGATTCCAGGTCTGGAGCCCCAGCAACGCATGCCTGAGTCGCGCCCCAGTTTTGGCGGTCGCGGTGATGGTCCAGGCCGTGGCCGCAGCAACGCTGGCCCCCGTGAAGGTGGATTCGGTGGTGGCAACCGTGGTGGATTTGGTGGCCGTGATTCTGGACCCCGTGAAGGTTTCAGCTACGAGCGCAAGGGTGGTTTCAACGACCGCTTTGCCGGCGGTAACCGTGGTGGTGCACCTGCTCCCCGCGGCGATTTCGGTGCTCCGCGTGGCGACTTTGGCGGTGCCCCCAAGGGCAACTTCGCACCGCGCGGTGACTTCGCGCCCCGTGGTGATTTCGGCGCCCCGCGTGGTGACTTTGGTGCGCCCCGTGGCGACTTCGCCGCACGCAAGCCCGCCTTCGGCAAGCCCACCGGTTTTGCCAAACCCGGCAACGGCGGCAAGGTGTTTGTGCCACGTGACTCCAAGAAGCGCAGCGCACGCAACTCTGACTGATCTGTACTGATCGGAACAGCAAAAAGGCCTCTTCTGAGGCCTTTTTTGTGTCTGTTGGAAACAGAAAATGTGAGCTATGGGGGCAACGACCTATCGCATCGATATGGAAATGGAATCAGGCCATGCCATTGCGGCTGGCCAGCTCCACAAACAGGCCCGCATGGTCCAAATCTGCCAGCCCGTGCTCCACCCCTTGTGCATAGAGCTGTTCAAACAGCCCGGTGATCGGGGCTTCAAATCCGATTTCATTGGCGGTGGACAGGGCATTGCGCAGGTCCTTAAGCTGCACCGCCATGCGGCCCTTGGGCGTGAAGTCGCGTTCCACCATGCGTTGGCCATGCACCTGCAGGATGCGGCTGTCGGCAAACCCGCCCGTGATGGCCTCTTTGACCTTGGCCATGTCCGCACCGCCTTTTTCGCACAGCAGCAAGGCCTCGGCCACGGCGCCTATGGTGATGCCCACAATCATCTGGTTGGCCAGTTTGGCCAGTTGGCCGGAACCGGTGGGGCCGACGTGGGTGGGGTGGCCGAAAACGGACAGGATGGGCATGGCCCGTTCATAGTTGGCCGCCTTGCCACCGACCATGATGGCCAGGGAGCCCTGTTCCGCGCCGATGGTGCCGCCGGATACCGGAGCGTCCAGGTAGTCAATGTGCAATTCACTCAGGCGGGCGGCGTGGTCACGGGCTTCGCTGGGTTTGATGGAGGACATGTCCACCAGCAGGCTACCGGGTTGCATGGCCGCTGCGGCACCCATGCCAAACAGCACCTGGCTGACCACCGCACCGTTGTCCAGCATGGTGATGACCAGATCCGCATCCCGGACGGCATCGCCGGGTGTCGGGTGAACCAGGGCGCCGTCTTGGACCAGACGCTGCGCGCGGTGCAGCGTGCGGTTCCACACATGCACCTCATGCCCGGCTGCGCACAGCCTGCGCGCCATCGGATAGCCCATCATGCCGATGCCCAAAACCGCAATTTTCATTTGATTCTCCGTGCTCTGCACACAAGAATACAGGGATGCGGACCGGGCAAGCCGGGGTGCAGACCGGTTTTGCTGTCAAGTGCCTGACGGCTGCACCAAGCTGGGGCACTGCCCAGCGGTCACCGCATTACATCAGCAGGTGTTCTCCGGCGTTGTCACCGCCCAGGGTGACGTAGTTCACCTTGCGGATGTCCATGAGTTTTCTGCCGCCTGAATAGCTGATGGAGCTCTGGATGTCCTGCTCCATCTCCACCATGGTGTTGGCCAGCTTGCCTTTGACCGGTTCCAGAATACGCTTGCCTTCGACGTGTTTGTATTCGCCCTTGTTGAAGTCGCTGGCCGAGCCGTAGTACTCCTTGAACAGCTTGCCGTCTACTTCCACGGTCTGGCCAGGGCTTTCTTCGTGGCCCGCCAGCATGGAGCCAATCATGACCATGGTGGCGCCAAAGCGGATGGATTTGGCGATGTCGCCGTGTTCGCGGATACCGCCGTCGGCAATGATGGGTTTGGTCGCCACGCGGGCGCACCACTTGAGCGCGCTCAACTGCCAGCCGCCGGTGCCAAAGCCGGTTTTCAGCTTGGTGATGCAGACCTTGCCGGGGCCAATGCCGACCTTGGTGGCGTCGGCACCCCAGTTTTCGAGATCAATCACCGCCTCGGGCGTGGCCACATTGCCGGCGATGATGAACGCGGATGGCATTTTTTCCTTCAGGTAGGCGATCATGTCCTTCACGCTGTCGGCATGGCCGTGCGCGATGTCGATGGTGACGTACTCGGGCACCAGGCCCAGGGCCAGCAACTGGTCCACGGTGGCGTAGTCGGGCTTTTTGACGCCCAGCGAGATCGACGCAAACAGGCCCTTGGCCTTCATGTCTTTGACGAACTGCACATTGTCCAGATCGAAACGGTGCATCACGTAAAAGTAGCCGTTTTGCGCCAGCCAGATACAGATGGACTCGTCCACCACCGTTTTCATGTTGGCCGGAACCACCGGAATGCGAAACCGCCGCCCCCCCAGTTCGACACTGGCATCACATTCCGAGCGGCTTTCGACGCGGCATTTGCGGGGCAACAACAGGATGTTGTCGTAGTCAAAAATTTCCATAACCCAAGCTCCTTGTCCGATGTTCAAGAAAAAAATCTAGAAAAAACCAGGGCGCTTGGATCGAGCCGGATCGGTGTTTGCCGCAGTGTTTTGCGCACCGCAGAAACAAAAAACCGGGCTGCAATTGCTTGGGCCCGGTGGTTGATTGTATACAAAATGCGCCGGGTCGGTCGCCTTTCTACAATCGGGGGATGTTTTCACCCCACGCCCCCCTGGACACTTCGCTGTCACCGCTTTTGGACACCCTCAACCCCGAGCAGCGCGCCGCCGTCACCCTGCCCGCCGAACACGCGCTCATCCTGGCGGGGGCCGGTTCGGGCAAGACCAAGGTACTCACCACCCGCATTGCCTGGCTGCTGCACAGCGGTTATGTAAGCCCCGGCGGCATTCTTGCGGTCACCTTCACCAACAAGGCCGCCAAGGAAATGATGACGCGCTTGTCGGCCATGCTGCCCATCAATGTGCATGGCATGTGGATTGGTACCTTCCACGGCCTGTGCAACCGTTTTTTGCGTGCCCATTTCAAAATGGCCAACCTGCCGCAAAGCTTTCAGATCCTGGACACGCAAGACCAGCTCAGCGCCATCAAGCGCCTGTACAAACAGTTCAACATCGACGCCGAACGGTTCCCGCACAAGCAAATGCAGTGGTTTATTGGCGGCTGCAAGGAAGACGGCCTGCGCCCCAATATGGTGGAAGTGCGCGATGACGAGACCCGCAAAAAGGTCGAGTTTTACCAGCTGTACGAAGAGCAGTGCCAGCGCGAAGGCGTGGTGGACTTTGGCGAGCTGATGCTGCGCAGCTTTGAGGTGCTGCGCGACAACGACCCCATCCGCGAGCACTACCAGCGCCGCTTTCGTCACATCCTCATCGACGAGTTCCAGGACACCAACAAGCTGCAATACGCCTGGATCAAGATGCTGGCGGGCACCGGGGCCCACGGCTCGGCAGACGACCCTAACAGCTTCAAGCCCACGGGCAGTGTGCTGGCGGTGGGCGATGACGACCAGAGCATTTACGCCTTTCGCGGCGCACGGGTGGGCAATATGACTGACTTTGTGCGCGAGTTCAAGGTGCAGCACCAGATCAAGCTGGAGCAAAACTACCGCAGCTACAGCAATATCCTGGACTCGGCCAACGCCCTGATCAGCCACAACAGCAAGCGCCTGGGCAAGAACCTGCGCACCGATCAGGGGCCGGGCGAGCCGGTGCGGGTGTACGAGGCGCCCAGCGATTTTTCCGAGGCGCAGTGGATGGTGGACGAGATGAAGCAGCTGGTACGCGACGGTTTTGACCGCAAGGAAATCGCCGTGCTGTACCGCTCCAACGCCCAAAGCCGGGTGATCGAAACCGCGCTGTTCAATGCGGGCATGCCCTACAAGGTGTACGGCGGCCTGCGCTTTTTTGAGCGCGCCGAAATCAAGAGTGCGCTGGCCTATTTGCGCCTGCTGGAAAACCCGCGCGACGACACCAGCTTCCTGCGCGTGGTGAACTTTCCCCCGCGCGGCATCGGAGCGCGCTCCCTGGAACAGCTGCAGGATGCTGCCCGTCTGACCGGCTGCTGCCTCAGTGATGCGGTCAGCGGACTGGGCGGCAAGGCCGGTATGAATTTTGGCGCCTTCCTGGCCAAAATCGAGGTGCTGCGCGAGCAAACGCAGGGCATGAAGCTCAAGGACGTCGTCGACCTGGTGCTGGACAAGAGTGGTTTGCTGGAGCACTACAAGGCCGATCGGGAAGGTGAAGACCGCGTCGAAAACTTGGAAGAACTGGTCAACGCCGCCGAGAGTTTTGTCTCGATCGAAGGCTTTGGCCGCGATGCGGTGGCGTTGCCGGGAGACAACTCGGCGGACTCCACCTCCGTGTTGACGCAGTCACCCGCGTCCCAGGGTCTGGACCTGAACCAGCCTGTAGGCGATGAGACTGCACCCGATTTCGAGGCGGGCGAAACCATTTCCCCACTGGCGGCCTTTTTGTCGCATGCGGCCCTGGAAGCAGGGGACAACCAGGCCCAGGCTGGGCAAGACGCCATTCAGCTCATGACGGTGCACTCCAGCAAGGGTCTGGAGTTTGACGGCGTCTTCATCACCGGCATGGAAGAGGGCCTGTTCCCGCACGAAAACTCTATGAACGACCGCGACGGCCTGGAGGAAGAGCGCCGCCTGATGTACGTGGCCATCACCCGCGCGCGCAAACGCCTGTACCTGAGCCACTCGCAAACCCGCATGCTGCACGGGCAGACGCGTTACAACCTCAAGAGCCGCTTCTTTGAAGAATTGCCCGAAGAAGCCTTGAAGTGGCTCACGCCCCGTTATGGCATGCCGGCGGCGCCTGGCATGGGCCGTCCCTGGGGCCAGACATTTGCTCCTAATTCAGGAGCTGCTCACGCATATTCCACGGTGGCTGGTGGCACATTTGGCAAGGAAGTGGCGCGCAAGGAAGAGCCTGCGCACGGCCTCAAGGTCAAACAAAAAGTGTTCCACGCCAAGTTTGGCGAAGGCACGGTGCTGACGCTGGAAGGCGTGGGCGACGACGCCCGCGCCCAGATCAACTTCCCGCGCCACGGCATCAAGTGGCTGGCGCTGAGCGTGGCCAAGCTGACGCCGCTGCCTTGATTTAAAACGCCTTGTGTTTGGGTGCGTTTGTGCCTGGACCTCGCGCCGAGTTTGAGGTTTGATAGAGGGAAGCTCTGGCGTCCACCGCGCGCAAGGTGGGCGGCGCAGCTTGCGGACTCCGGCTCACCTCGCGGGCGAACGTTTTTGGCGTGGCTGCTTCAGTTCGTGAACACCGTAGCTGGCGCGCCTGCTCTGTGGCAACCGCGAATGGAGCCTGCGCTCGCAAGCCGCACCACCCGCCTTCAGTGGCTGCGTGGTGAACCTGCAAGGGGGAACCAAATTGCCCATTACCTTTATCACCGCGATGCCGCAGTCTTCCCTTGCCGCTCCCACTACGCCCCTTGGGCAGGTGGATCGGGTGTCCGTTCGGCGGCCCCATTCGCGGTGGCTACAGAGTAGGCGACCCCACAGCCGTGTTAACGCTGCAATGCAGGCCTGCCAGAAAAGCCCGCCCGCGAGCGTGGGCCAGAGAAGGGATACCCGGTTCGCCTGCCCCGCCCACACGCAGGCACGAAAAAGCCGGAAAGTCAATACATTTGCTATCAAATAAGTAGCTGCTTGCGCATATTCCACAAGGGCTTACGGCACATTTGACCATCAATTGCCAGTGCCAGGAGGGCATCCTGCGCCAGGCCTTGTGTGGGGCTAAACTGGCGCTTGTCCCTGAAAACTGAAACATCCCACGGTCCAACTCCAATCCATGTCCGATATCACCATCTACCACAACCCGGCGTGCAGCGCCTCCCGTAACGCATTGGAGCTGATCCGCAGCACTGGCGCCGAGCCCGAAGTCATTGAGTACCTCAAGCATCCGCTAACCCAGCTGCAACTCCAGGAGCTGCTGCAAGCCATGGGCGTCGGTCCCCGCGAACTGCTGCGCCACAAAGGCCCATTGTTCGAGGAGTTGAACCTGGCGGATCCGAAATGGACCGATGCGCAGTTGCTGGACTTCATGGCCCAACACCCCGCCTTGATGAACCGTCCCGTGGTTGTCACACCCCTGGGCGCCAAGCTGTGCCGTCCGGCGGAAACCGTACTGGAGCTCTTGCCGAAGTCCTGATGCAGAGCAAAAGAAAAAGCCGCCGTGCTCCAGGCCCGGCGGCTTTTTTGTGGCTGGGTGCATGTGCCCCAGCCAATCAGCAGGACGCTTAGCTGCCGATCACCCCGCCATCAACCTTGGTGATGACGATGGTGGCCGAGCGGGGGCGTTTGCCAGCACCGTAGCCGGCGTTGGCGGGCCATTGGCTGGTGTACTTGGCGGGGTCGCCCACGTCGGCCATTTTGGTGCCTTCGCCGGGGTGCTGGATGTTGATGAACATCGCTTTGCCGTCCGGGGTCTCGCACAGGCCGGTGATTTCGCAGTCCTTGGGGCCGACCAGAAAGCGCTTGAGCATATCGGGGGTCTGGGCCTTGCCGACGTAGGTGTCGACCTGCTTGCTGCTGCCGTCCGGGCGTGGGTAGGACAGGGTTTTCTTGGCCCCATCGCCCACCTTGCCGGGGATGGCGGCGAGCAGCATGCAGTTGGTCTTGTCGGTGTAGGCACCGTCGTCGGTCTGGATCCAGCACAGGCCGGTGGCCTGGCTGAAGGCCAGGCCGTCGGGGGCGGACAGGTCGTTGTCGTCGGTCAGGTTGGAGAGGTTGATCTTGCCCTTGTCCGCGTCGGCTTCCGAGGCAAACAGATAGATGTCCCATTGGAACGCGGTGTCGGCCGGGTGCGCCTGGGCCACGCGGATGATGTGGCCGTGCACATTGCCCTTGTTTTCTTTGCTGCCCTTTTTGTCGGTGTAATAGCGCGGGTTGGCGGCGTCCACACCCATGTCGCCGTCCACGGTGCGCTTGCTGTTGTTGGTGAGGGACATGTAGAACTCGCCGTTGCGCGGGTTGATGCCACCCCACTCGGGGCGGTCCATCTTGGTGGCGTTCACGGCGTCGGCGGCCAGGCGGGTGAAGATGGCCACATCGGCGTCGGACTTGAACTCGAAGTCAGGGTTGGCGGCAATGACGGGGTTGTTCATGGACAGCTCGATCCACTGGCCGGTGCCGTCGTCCTTGAAGCTGGCGGCAAACAAGGTGCCCTGGTCCAGGTACTTGTCGCCAATGGCCAGGCGGTTGGCGGAATTGGCGTCGGCCGCGTCCCACTTGGCGGCGGACACGTACTTGTACATGTACTCGCCGCGTGAATCGTCACCCATGTAGGCCACGATGGGCTGACCCGCCACCGCCTTGGCAAAACTCACGCTTTCGTGGGCGAAACGGCCCAGGCCGGTGCGTTTGCGCACTGCCAGCTGGGTGTCGTAGGCATCCATTTCGACCACGTAGCCAAAGGTGTTCATTTCGTTGCGGTAGTCGGCACTGGCGCTGGCACCCAGCGCGCCGTTGTTCCAGCGCACATATTGGTCGGCGCTACCGGCGCTTTCCCAGCCGTGGCGGCTGGCTGCACCGGCCTTGCGGCCATAACGGACCAGGGCGGCCACGGACTTGTCTTTTTTGCCACGGCGCTCATCGTCCTTGGCGTCACGGTGGAAGTAGCCATACCAGTTCTCCTCGCCCGAAACAAAGGTGCCCCAAGGGGTTTTGCCGGTGCCGCAGTTGTTCAGCGTGCCGCGGGCCTTGGTGGCGTCCGGGCTGAAGCGGGTGACCAGGTGCGCGCTGCCCTTGGCCGGCCCGCTGATGCGCACTTCGGTCATGCTGGTGACGCGGCGGTTGAAAGCGGAGCCGGGGCGGTAGTTCCACTGGCCCGCTGTCGCGGCGATCTCGACGACTGACAGGCCATGGATGGCGAGTTCCTTGTCCACTTCCGCAGCCGCGCGGGGCAGGGTGGAGCCGCCGCCCTGGGCGTGGATGAAGAAGGAGCTGAGTTTTTCGTCGGTGGTGGCCTCATGGTTCATGGCCAGCAGGGCGCGGGTGGTGGCGCTGCTGGAGGGCCGACCCTGGGCGTCCAGGCCGAAGTACTCCATGCCGTCATGGTGGTCACCGGCACGGTTGTCCCAGTCGGTGTCGCTGCCATCGTTTTTGAAGGCAGCGGTGGAGGCTTTCAAAGGGTCGCCCAGCGCGTAAATGACCTGTGCCTGGTAGCCCGCAGGCACCACGATCTTGTCGGCCAGGCTTTTGCCCACTGCCACAAATCCCATGGCGCTCAGGGGGGCCGCCATGGTTGCAGATCCTGCAGCACCGGCCATGCCGCCGGTGCTGGCGCAGCCGGTCAAGGCTGCGCCACCGAACACGGAGGTGGCGGCGGCGCCGACGGTTCCCAGCAGCAGGCGACGGCGGCTCAGGCGGGCGGCCAGCACGGCGTCGAATTCGGGGCTGGCGCTGGTGTTGGATTCTTCGTTGTTGAAGCGGAAGTCGGGGCTGTTCGGGATTCTGTTTTTCATGGTCAGAGCTTGCAGGCAGGTGGAAAACCCATAGCATGGCGCATGCCTGTGACAGTCCTATGACACCCCAATGGCAAAAAAAAACCCGGTCAGAGCCGGGGTGGGGAGGGTGGCACGCTTTCCTGCCTTGTGGTCAGGGGTAGCTTTGAACCTCTTTGCCGCCTTTTTTTCCGGAAATCTGCCACGCCGTGCGCTGGTTGGCCAGGCGGGCCAGGTATTCCAGTTCCTGGTCGGTGTGGTTGATGGCTTTTGCGGGTGTCAATGAGTGGCCGTCTTTGGGGCTCACCTCACCCCAGTAGGCCTGGTGGTACTCGGACACGCTGGTGGTTTTGTCCCTGCCTGCGGTCATGTCCACGGTGCCATAGCAGTTGCAAAAATAGCTGCGCCCGCCCTGGTCGGCAAAAATCTCGGTGTACACCCCCGTGCCGCGAATGCCTGCGGTCATGGTGGGCGTGACGATTTGGCGGTTGCTGCCCTTGCCCCACACACTGGCCACCGCGCCGGTGATCAGGCGCAGCACGCTTACGGCATTGAGGGTGGCACCGCGTTCTACCGTCAAATTGGAGTTTTGGCGTACGTGGAAAGAGGCGTTTCCAATCACAAAAATGAGAATGGACTGGGGGCCGGTCATGATCTCATCACCGGTCTGGATGGCTTGCTGGGGCGACAAACGCTTGCCGTTGACGGTGGCATCGCCAATGAGTTGCACGACGTTGCTGCGGTTTTGCGCCTGGGCCGCTTCAAAGCCCCCCAAGGCGGTCCAGGCTGCCGCGGCTTGCAGGAAGCCGCGGCGCTGGAACCACATAACTTCCTGTTCACTGCGGCCTTGCAAAGTGTGCTGCGTCATGGGTTTTCTCCTGAAGGGGCCTCGAAGCTATCACGAAACGTGAAATAGATGGACGTGAAGAACATGGCGGCCATCAGCATGGCCGCGGGAAACAGGGTGGCCGTCACCAGTCCGGTGCTGCCCAGGAGGGCCGCGATGCTGGTCACCACCATGCCCATGAACAAAAAGGCCCCCATCCAGACCAATCCATACACCGTGAAGGCCCAAAAATTGCGCAGGCAGGCCACCAGGCTGAAAAACAGGCTTTTCACCGGGGAAATACCATGCCAGAACACCAGCGCCGGCGCATGCCAGAACAGCAGCGACAGCGGCATGTACAGGGCCATGGCCACCAACATGGCCAGCTGAAAATCGCCTTCTTGCAGCAACTCGGGCGTCATGACGCCGCCGACCAGGTACAGCTTGGCAAATTTGCCCCCGTCGATCAAGGCCGACAGGCCCAGCACCAGCAAAAATCCGGCGGCATACAGGGCGCCCAGGACCAGCATGGCGCGCATTTGCTGGCGCCCCGCACGAAAGGCACTGGCCAGGACAGCGGGCATGGGAAATTTTCCCTTGCCGACTTCCTTGGTGGCCGCCATCAGGCCCAGGGTGGCGCTGGGCAGCAGCGCCAGCGCCAATGCACTGCCCAGCACCGGCACGATGTTCAGCACCGACATCACCGCCATGAACAGGAAAAACAGGCCCGAGAGCGCCAAGGGCTGCCGGAAAAAAGTCTGAATCCCCAGCTTGACCCATTGGGCACCCTGGCGGGCCGGGAGGATTTGGAGTTTCATGCGGTGGCGCTGGTGAGAGCGTCCAGGGTTAAGGGGTGGCGCATGCGCTGGCGCAGCACCCGTTCGAAATGGGTGGGGTCGTGGGCCTGGAGCATGGACGCTTCGCGTGGCAGGTGCAAGTCCCACAGACGCGAAATCCAGAAGCGCAGCGCACCGGCACGGGCCATGGCGGGCAACAGGTCGCGCTCTTGCGGCTGCAGGGGGCGCACCTGGGCGTAGGCTTCCAGGAAAGCCGTGGCCCGCTGCGGGTCGGACGCACCGGTGGCCAGGTCAATACACCAGTCGTTCAGGCACACGGCAATGTCAAAAACCCAGGCGTCGGTGCCGGCAAAATAGAAGTCAAAAAAACCCGCCAGCCGGGGCTGCTGCGGTGCGTCCGCCGGGGTTTCGAACATGACGTTGTCACGGAACAGGTCCGCGTGGATGGGGCCACGGGGCAGGGCGCCATAGGTGGACAGCGTGGCCACGTGGTTTTGGTAGGCCAGCTCGCTTTGCAGCAGGGCGGCCTGCTCGGGTTCCAGGTGCGGCAGTACCACCGGTGCGGTTTCGTTCCACCAGGGCAAGGCGCGCAAATTGGGCTGCTGCATGGCGAAATCGACTCCGGCCAGGTGCATTCTGGCCAGCATGTCGCCCACCAGGGCGCAGTGGACGGGGGTGGGGCGGAGTTCGCTTTTGCCACGCAAACGGTTGACCACGGCAGCCGGCTTGCCATTCAGGCTGTGCAAGACATCCCCATCTTTATCGGTGGCCGGGTCGGGCACCGGAATGCCCTTGTAGGCCAGATGCTTCATGAGCCGCAGGTAAAACGGCAACTCTTGCGGCGTGAGGCGCTCAAACAGGGTCAGCACATAGGCGGCCTGGTCGGTGGTGACAAAATAATTGGTGTTCTCAATGCCGCCCGAGCAGCCCTCCAGGGTTTTGAGGGTGCCCAGTTTCAGGGATTGGAGGAGCTTGCTGGCCTCGGCAAACGAGACCTCTGTGTAAACCGCCATGGTCAGCCCACCGAAAATTCAGAGAGGGAAGGGACCGGATCGGTGGCGTTGGACGGGGAAAAAGGGGTAGAGGCGCTGCGCATGGACCGATTGTAGAACGGCCGCCCTTGCACAAGGGGGTGCCCGGCGCAGGCAAAATGCCTGCCATGCAAGATTCCAAAAAAACCCTTTTGCTGGTGGACGGTTCCAGCTACCTGTACCGGGCCTTTTTCGCCGGGGGCGGTGACATGAGCACCACCTTGCCGGATGGCACCGTACAAAAGACCGGCGCGATCCGCATCCTGGTCAACATGATGCAGTCCCTGCGCAAGGAGTATCCCGCCCACTACGTGGCCTGTGTGTTTGACGCCAAGGGTCCCACCTTCCGGGACGCCATTTACCCGCAGTACAAGGCGCACCGCGACCCCATGCCGGACGATTTGCGCAGCCAGATCGCGCCCATCCACGAGGTGGTGCGCCTGCTGGGCTGGCCGGTGCTGGACGTGCCGGGGGTGGAGGCCGACGACGTGATCGGCACGCTGGCGGTGGCTGCCGCGAGCCAGGGTATTGAGGTCATTGTCAGCAGCGGCGACAAGGATTTGGCCCAGTTGGTCAATGAACACATCACCATCATCGACACCATGAACGGCCGACGCCGCGACCTGGCCGGGGTGGAAGCCGAGTTTGGCGTGCCCGCCCGCCTGATGCTGGACTACCAGACCCTGGTGGGCGACACCGTGGATAACGTGCCGGGCGTGGCCAAGGTCGGCCCCAAGACGGCGGTGAAGTGGCTGCAGGAATACGGCTCGCTGCAGGGCGTGGTGGACAACGCCGCCCACATCAAGGGCGTGGTCGGCGAAAACTTGCGCCAGGCCTTGGGCTGGCTTCCAACTGGCCGCTCGCTGCTGACCATCAAGACCGACTGCGATCTGGATGGCTGGGTGCCGGGTCTGCCTGCTATGGATTCGATAGCTGCTTGCGCACAGGATACGGGGGCTCTGCGCATTTTTTGCGAGAAATACGGCTTCAAGGGCCTGGCTAAATCGCTGGAGGCACAGGCGGCGAACGGAAATGGAATTCCAGGAAATGGGGTCGGATCCACGCAGCGCAGCGGAGCTGGCTCTGACCCCAATTCCGGGCGAGCGCAAACGACTTCGCCAGGGCTTTTCGATGAACCCGCCGCCGAGGCCGCCGCTTCGCGCGCCAGCAAGCTGGCCTGCGACACCATCCTGGGCTGGGAGCAATTCGACACCTGGCTGGCCAAGCTGCAAACCGCCGAACTGGTGGCGCTGGACACCGAAACCACCTCCATCGATGAAATGCGCGCCGAAATCGTTGGCATCTCCTTCAGTGTGGAGCCGGGCCAGGCCGCCTATATCCCGGTGGCGCACCGCTACCCCGGTGCGCCCGAGCAGTTGAACCGCGAAGAGGTGCTGGCCAAACTCAAACCCTGGCTGGAAAACCCGGTGGCCAAGAAACTCGGTCAGCATATCAAGTACGACCGCCATGTGTTCGCCAACCACGGCATTGAGGTGCAGGGGTATGCGCACGACACCATGCTGCAAAGTTATGTGCTGGAAGCGCATATGCCGCACGGGCTCTCCAGCCTGGCCCAGCGGCACCTGGGGCGCAGCGGCATCAGCTTTGAAGACCTGTGCGGCAAGGGCGCCAGCCAGATTTGTTTTGACCAGGTGGAGATTGCCCAAGCCGCCGAATATTCGTGCGAAGACGCCGACCAGACGCTGGACGTGCACCGCGTGTTATGGCCGCAGTTGCAATCCAACGACAAACTGAAGTTCATTTACGAACTGGAAATCGCCAGCAGCGAAACCCTGTACCGCATCGAGCGCAACGGCGTGCTGATCGACGCGCCCACCCTGGCGGCGCAAAGCCATGCGCTGGGCCAGCGCATCCTGCAACTGGAAACCGAGGCGTTCGAGATTGCAGGCCAGCCTTTCAATCTGAGTAGTCCCAAGCAATTGGGCGAAATTTTCTTTGACAAGCTCGGCATGCCCGTGGTCAAGAAGACCGCCAGTGGCGCCCGCAGCACCGACGAAGAAGTACTGGAAAAACTGGCCGAGGACTACCCGCTGCCCGCCAAGCTGCTGGAGCACCGCGGGCTGGCCAAGCTCAAGGGCACCTACACCGACAAGCTGGCCCAGCTGGCCAATCCCCGCACGGGGCGCGTGCATACGCACTACGCGCAGGCCGTGGCGGTGACCGGGCGCTTGAGCAGCAACGACCCCAACCTGCAAAACATCCCGATCCGTACCCCCGAAGGCCGTCGCGTGCGCGAGGCTTTTGTGGCGCCTGCGGGCTCGGTGATTGCCAGCGCCGATTACAGCCAGATCGAGCTGCGCATCATGGCCCACATCAGCGACGACGCTGCGCTGTTGCGGGCCTTCCACGAGGGGCTGGATGTGCACCGGGCCACGGCTGCCGAGGTGTTTGGCGTGGCGCTGGAGCAGGTGAGCAGCGAACAGCGCCGTTACGCCAAGGTCATCAACTTCGGCCTGATTTACGGCATGAGCGCCTACGGCCTGGCGCGCAATCTCGGTATCGACAACACGGCGGCCAAAAATTACATCGCCCGCTACTTTGAGCGTTATCCGGGGGTGAAACGCTTTATGGAAACCACGCGCGCGCTGGCGAGAGAACAGGGTTATGTGGAGACCGTGTTTGGCCGGCGCCTGCAGCTGGCCGGAATTACGACCGCCAAGGGCGCCCAGCTGGCGGGCCTGGAACGCGCCGCCATCAACGCCCCCATGCAGGGCACGGCGGCCGACCTCATCAAGCTCAGCATGGTCAAGGTACAGCAGGTGCTGGACGCCGAGCACCGAGGCACCAAAATGATCATGCAGGTGCACGATGAACTGGTGTTTGAAGTGCCTGAAAACGAGGTGGACTGGCTCAAAACCGAAATTCCGCGCCTGATGGCCGGGGTCGCCGAGCTCAAAGTGCCTTTGCTGGCCGAGGTCGGGGTGGGGCCAAACTGGGACCAGGCGCATTGAGGCGCCGATGCATGGGGGCGGGCACGGCGGCGCCCCTGTGGCTTGGAGCAGCATTTGTGCGTCACAATGCTGCCTCTTTGAAAAATATTGGTTAAATAGGGCTCTAGCCCGCACAGAATATGCGTAAACAGCTATGATTTTAATAGCAATCGTGATCGGAACCCTGGCCGCGGGTATTGGCAGCGTGTGGCTGGCCGCCGCCCTGAGCTTTGGCGTATTGGCCCGTTACACCCAGCACATGCTGAGTCTGGCGGCCGGTGCCTTGTTGGCCACCGCCTTCATGCATTTGCTGCCCGAAGCCTTCGAGAGCCAGGCCGGTGCCCACGACTTGTTCGTGACCCTGCTGATCGGCGTGGTGTTTTTCTTTTTGCTGGACAAGGCCGAACTGTGGCACCACGGCCATGAGCACCACCACGAGCAGGAACACCATGGCCACGGGCATGTCCATGACCATGCTCACGGGGCCGCACCGGTGGCGGGGAGTTGGGCCGTACTCACCGGCGACAGCGTGCATTGTTTCGGCGATGGCGTGTTGATCGCCTCGGCCTTCATGGCCGATATGCGCCTGGGCGTGATCGCCGCGCTGGCGGTGCTGGCGCACGAGGTGCCCCACCACATGGGCGACCTGATGGTGCTGCGCACCGGGTCCACCAACAAGCGCGCGGCACTGGTCAAGGTTTCGCTGGCGGGCGCAGTGACGGCCCTGGGAGGCTTGACCGGCTACTGGCTGGTGGAGCAGTTGCAGGACTATCTGCCGTATTTTCTGGTGGTGGCGTCCAGCAGCTTTATTTATGTGGCGCTGGCCGATCTGATACCGCAGTTGCAAAAACGCCTGAGCGCACGGCAAACCGCTGCCCAGGTTGCCTGGTTGCTGGTGGGCATTTTTTTGGTGACTTTTGTCAGCGGTCTGGCCCACGGGCGTTGAGTACGGGGCGGGCAAGAACATTCGCCGCTGACAGGTAACGCTTAATGTGAGTCAAGGTCTGCCGCTTGGCGCCGCGAGATAATGGGCTGTTCTTTTTAACTGCACTTTCTCATGAACAACATCAGGGATTTCATGGCGGGCGACCACCGCTATTGCGACGAGGTTTTTGTCGATGCCGAACGGGCTGTGGCAGCGCAGGCTTGGGACAGCGCCACGGCGGCATTCACCCAGTTTCAGAATTTGGTACTGCAGCATTTCGCTGCGGAAGAGGCTTTGCTTTTTCCCGCCTTCGAAGAAAAAACCGGCATGCGCATGGGCCCCACCCAGGTCATGCGGGGTGAACATGTGCAGATGCGCCAGCTCATGGACGCAGCGCGCCAGGCCTTGCTGGTGCAGGATGCGGACGACTATTCCGGTTACGCCGAAACCCTCTTGATCATGATGCAGCAGCACAACATGAAGGAAGAAAATGTGCTGTACCCCATGTGTGACCAGCACCTGAGTGGCCAGACGGACGTCTTGTTGCCACAGATGAAGGACAACATGCCGGGCCGGGCGGACTAGTCCCATGCTTCAGACACCGGCCGACAAGATCATCGATGGGCGTGGGCTGGAGCCACCAGAGCCTTTTGTGCTGACCATGGACGCCCTGGGCGTGATGGAGCCCAGCCAAAAATTGCTGTTGATCCTGACGCGCGAACCCTTTCCGCTCTACCGGGCGCTGCAAAACCAGGGCTACTCCTACCAGACCGAAGTCACCATGCAAGGCACATTTGAAATTTTGATCTGGCGCAAGCAGTTCTGATGCAAGCGCTTTTGTCCTTCGACCAGTCTCCACCCATCAGCGCGCCCCTGCGGTTTTTTCTGACCGCTCCGCTGTTTGCCATGGCGGCGGGCGGTTTGCTGCTGTGGAGCGGCCCCGATCTGTTTGCCTCGCGCTGGACACCCGCCGCGCTGGCACTCACCCATTTGGTGACCGTGGGTTTCATGTTGCAGGTGATGCTGGGCGCCATGCAGCAGCTGCTGCCGGTGATGGCCGGGGCCAATATCAGGCGTCCCTTGCTGATCGCCACCGTGGTGCATGCCGCCATCACGCTGGGAGGGATTCTTCTGGTGGCCGCTTTTCTGACGCTTCAGCCCTGGTTGTTCGGGGGGGCGGTGTTTTTGCTTGCCGTCGGGGTCATGACCTTTGTAGCGGCCGCGGCGTATGCGCTGTATGGCGTGCCCACCACCAGCCCCATCATCCGCGGCCTGCGCCTGGGGCTGATTGGCCTGGGCGTGACCGTGAGCATAGGCCTGCTGAATGCGGTGTCTTTGGGCTGGGGGCTGGGTGTTCCTCTGGCGAAACTGGCCAATGTGCACCTGGGCTGGGGTTTTGTGGCCTGGGGCTGCGCCATGCTGGGCGCGGTGGGCTTTGTGGCGGTGCCCATGTTCCAGCAGACCCCCAGTTATCCCAGCTGGTTCGGGCGAGGCTTTGCGGTGTCGACGCTGGTGGTTGTTGCCTTGTGGACGGGGGCGGAGCTGGCTGGCTGGGAGCGCAGTGCCTCGCTGCTGTCCATTGGGGTGGTGCTGGTGGCCGCCACCTTTGCCCTGACCACGCTGAATCTGCAGCGTATGAGCAAACGCCCCAAGCTGGACGCCGTTCAGCTCTTGTGGCGGGTCGCCATGGTCAGCGCGCTGCTGGCCTGCGGCCTGTGGCTGCTGGCGCGGGTGTCGCCCACCCTGGCCCAGTGGCAGGGCTGGCCTTTGCTGTTTGGCACCTTGCTGCTGTTTGGCGGCTTCATGTCGGTGATCGTGGGCATGTTGTACAAAATCGTCCCCTTCCTGGTCTGGTTGCACCTGCAAAACCTTGGCCGGGGCCGCTTGATGGCACCCAACATCAAAAAAGTGCTGGATGAAAAACAGATCGACCGGCAGATGCACGCGCACTTTTGCGCTTTCGGCTTGCTGCTGCTGTCGGTGGCATGGCCCCAGTGGTTTGTTTATCCGGCGGGGCTGGCCCTGATCGTGGCCAATGCCTGGCTGCTGCGCAACCTGTTGTCGGCCGTGGCGGTGTACCGCAGCCATCTGGCCAAAATTGAGGCCCTGGACGCCAGCCCGGCGGCGACTTAGCTGCCCCCACGCTTGCCGCTGCGCCTCGTTCAGGAACCGCAGGTTCTGAACGACACGCTGCGCTGCCCCCGAGGGGGCGTCGTCGCCTTGGGGCGGCCCGGCGGCGACTGGCCGGGACGTACCATGCTCGACTGGTGCCGATGCGGTGCCTTGCAGGGGGCCGCAAGCACATGCGCACCCACCGAAAGTGCGGATTTTTGTAGAGTCTTTACCTTCGGCCTTTAGTGCGGTGGCTCTACAAACCGTGGCTAGACTGATCCTCGATTGACAAGGTGCGCGCTGAAGCGCGCAGTTTTTTTTCAAACCAGGGAGTGATCATGAACCATGCAATGAATGTGGAACCGTTGGGCGATTCGGGTGGCCAGAGCGATCAGGGAATGGACACACTGCCGCCCACGGAATTGCCTTCCATCGGGGGTGAGGGCGCCCAAGTGCTTGCCCTGGAGCAGGCCCAGCCTGTGGGTGTCACCCCCCGGGAGATCAACGCCCATTTGGCGCGCATTCTCCAGAGCTATGACGACCTGACCGCGCGTTTTGCGCACAACAAGCTGGCCATTGACGCCGAGTTGACCCGTCTGCGGGATATCGGAGGCGAGGTATCGGGCCAGATTTTGCAACTCCATGCGGTATTGCAGCAGCAAGACGGTGCGTTGGCGTCGCATGTGGCACAGACGGCGGAGCAAATCGACGGGATCAAATGTGGCTTGCAGGCCAGTTTGGTTTACACGGAGGCGCGCCTGGACGAACGGCTGGTCTCGCTCAGCCACCGGGTTGATGCCGATGTGAAACGGCTGGGGGAGGGCATGGGCTCCATCGAGGAAATGCTGGTGGCGCAGGCGGGCATTGTCCGTGCGCAGGCCTCCCGCCTCAACCAGTTTGATGTCACCTATGAACTGCTGGACACCGCGACCCGTGGCAATCGCAAACGGATCGAGGCCGTGCGCGAGGAGACCGAAAAGCAGCACGCCATTGCGATCGCCCAGGTGCAGGGCCTGGACGCCTTGCAACGTGCGCATTACGCCGAATTGGACGAAGTGCGCCAGACCGTGAAGGGCTTGCAGGTCGAAGCCCGGCGGCTGGATGACGCCATGCACACGGTGGCGGCCGATCTGGTGACACACACCGAAACCACGGGGCGCACGTTCAAGCGCACCCACCTGGCGCTGGCGGCGCTGCTGCTGTTAACGCTGTCGGGGTTTGCGTTGGTCAAATGGGCGCCTGCTATGGCACCCGAGAGCACGATGCAGGCCATTGCCCGCTCGGACGCGCGCATCACGGCCCTGGACACACAGGTGGCGGGCATGCCGATACTGCAGGCGAAATCGGCCGAACAGGATGGAAAAATCGTCCAGCTGTCGGGCCAGGTGGCGTCTTTGGAGCGCAGCGTCGCCGGACTGACCCATTCCCTGCACACCTTGCGCGGCATGGTGCTGGACACCCGTGTTCAGGCGGGGGTGGTTCTGCCCTCGGGCCGCCCCCCCATGGACCGTGAATGGTTGCTGCAGCAAAGCCCCAAGGCCTTTACCGTCCAGTTGATCGGTGTCGGGAGCCGGGAAGACCTGCGCAGCTACCTGGCGCAATATGCCGGTGCACTGGACGACAAGAGCCTGGCGTTCACCGTGACGCAGCGTGGCCAAAGGGACCGCTACAACCTGTTTTACGGCGTGTTTGACAGCCTGGACCAGGCGCGTGCTGCCGTAGACGCACTGCCGCCCGAGCTGCAGGCCTCCAAACCCTGGGTGCGCAAGCTGGGCGCGGTGCAGGATACGGTGCAATAGGGGTATGCATTTGACCTGAATCAAGCCCATAAGTCTTGGGGTCTTTGTCTAGTTAAATCAATCGTTTGATTTAATTGGCTATGATGGCGTCCATGAAAAATGAGACGCCCGACCCCACCAACCCGCAGAAGGCGGGTTGGCTGGCCTCCATGTGCAGCAAAAAGGTCTTGCGCAGCGATGGCGTGGAAGCCCGCAACCGCCTGCTGGACGCCGCGCTGCTGCTGTTTGCTGAAAAAGGGTTTGCCAAAACCTCCACCCGCGAAATCGCCCACGCCGCGCAGGTCAATATCGCCTCCATCAGCTACTACTTTGGCGACAAGGCGGGCCTGTACCGCGCCGTGTTCCAGGACCCGCGCAGCAACCCCGGCCCCGACCTGGCCCTGCTCAACCACCAAGCCACCTCGCTGGAAGCGGTGCTGCGCGCCGTGGTGCTGGGGTTTACCGAGTCCCTCAAACAGGGCGACCTGGTGCAGTGCTGCATGCGCCTGCATTTTCGCGAGATGCTGGAGCCCACTGGCGTGTGGCAAGACGAAATCAACAACACCATCCTGCCATTGCACACCGCCTTGGTGAATACACTGAGCAAGCAACTGGGTGTGGACGAGGCCGATGACGACATCCACCGGCTGGCCCTTTCCATCACCGGCCTGGGGCTGATGGTGCAGGTGTCCACCGACTGCACCACGGTCTTGCGCCCCGCCTTGATCGCCACGCCCGAGGCGGTGGACGCTTATGCCGACCGCCTGGTGGCGTATGCGCTGGCCATGGTGGAGTGCGAAGCCCGCCGCCGCGCAGGCCCCCCCCGTATGCAGGCCGCCCAGGCCATCCCCCCGTTTTCTCCCAACCCTGCTCCGTCTGTCCCATGAAAACTGTCTCTTTTCGTCTGATCGCTGCCGTGGGCGCGTCCAGCGTACTGTCGGCTTGCTCCATCCTCATGCCTCCTACCCAGGTGAGTGCGGACATCGCACCCGCCTGGCAGGCACCTTTGCCGCACCAGGGAGCGGTGGGCGCCTTGTCCCAATGGTGGCAGCAGCAGGGCGACCCGCTGCTGGTGGAACTGATTGAAGCGGCGCAGGGTGTCAACCCCTCCGTGGCGCAAGCGCTCGCGCGCATTGAGGCGGCCCGCGCCTCGCGCGTGGCTGCCGGGGCTGCGCTGCTGCCGCAAGTCAGCGCCTCGGTGGGGGCCAGCCGGGGCGTGAGCCAGCCTGCGGTGCCGGTGGCGACCTCGTTGCAGGGCGGTTTGCAGGCGGCGTGGGAGCTGGACCTGGTGGGCGCCAACCGGGCGGTGAACAAGGCCGCTTTGGCCCAGCTGGAAGGCACCCAGGCCCAGTGGCACGATGCGCGGGTGTCGGTGGCCGCCGAGGTGGCCCAGGTGTATTACAGCCTGTCCACCTGCAAACAGCTGCTGGACCTGGCCCGCAAAGACGCCGCCTCGCGCCAGGAGACAGCGCGGCTGTCCGAGGTCAGCGCCAAAGCCGGTTTCACCGCGCCGGGTGTTGCGGCCATGGCACGGGCCAGTGCGGCAGAAGGCAGCAGCCGGGTCACCCAGCAGGCGGCCCTGTGTGAGCTGGACACCAAAGCGCTGGTTGCGTTGACTGCGCTGCCTGAGCAGGATTTGAAGCAAAAAGTGGCTCTAGCCCCCGCAGTACCTGCGCAGACAGCTCCTATTTTAATAGCAAGTGTTCCGGCGCAAACCCTGGCCCAGCGCCCCGATGTGTTTGCCGCCGAGCGCGATGTGGTGGTCGCCAGCGCCCAGGTCGGAAGCGCGAAGGCGCAACGCTACCCACGCCTGACCCTGAACGGCTCCGTGGGTGCGCTGCGCTACAGCAGCATGGGCACCGAGACCAACCTGGACACCTGGTCCTTTGGCCCGTTGGCCCTGAGCCTGCCCCTCTTTGACGGCGGCCAGCGCAAGGCCAATGTGGTGGCCGCCGAGGCCAGCTACACCCAGGCTGTGGCCATCTACCGCGCCAAAGTCCGCCAGGCCGTGCGCGAGGTGGAAGAAGCCCTGGTCAACCTGCAAAGCACCGATGCACGCCGTCTGGATTCCGAAGTGTCCACTCTGGGCTACGCCGAGAGTCTGGCCGCCACCCAGGCCCGCTACGGGCAAGGGCTGGCCAGTCTGGTGGAGTTGGAAGACGCCCGCCGCCTGGCGCTGGCTTCGCAGTCGGCGCAGTTGGCGCTGGCCCTGGAGCGCAAGCGCGCCTGGGTGGCCCTGTACCGCGCTTTGGGCGGCGGTTTTGAGCCTGCCACGGTGCAGAGCGCTGCCGCCTCCAATTCCTGAAATTCACCCGATCCCCACTCCATTACGATTTTTTTAGGGCACCCCACCATGAACCGTCTCCCCTTCAAACCCCTGACCCTGGGCCTGATCGCCGCCAGCCTGTTGACCCTGGCCGGCCTGGGCCTGTTTGCCACACGCAGCGATGCCGCCGACAGTGGCAAGGCCCCCGCCGCTACAGCCAATGCCGCCACCGCCGCTGCATCCAAACCCGCGCTCACCGTCACCGTGACCCAGGTGCGCTCCGGCACGCTGCCCATCAAGCTGGCGGCCAACGGCAATGTGGCAGCCTGGCAGGAGGCCGTGATCGGCGCCGAGTCCAACGGCCTGCGGGTGCAGGACCTGCTGGCCAGCGTGGGCGAGTCGGTCAAACGCGGCCAGGTGCTGGCCACCTTTGCTGCCGAGAGCGTGCAGGCCGACGTCGCCCTGGCGCGCGCCTCCTTGCAGGAAGCCGCAGCCAATGCCGCCGAAGCCACGGCCAACGGCGAGCGCGCCCGCGCGGTGCAAAACACCGGCGCCCTCAGTGCGCAGCAGATCAGCCAGTACCTCACGGCCGAGCAGACTGCCAAGGCGCGTGTCGAATCGGCCAAGGCGGCGCTGGATGCCCAACTGCTGCGGCTCAAACACACCCAGGTGCTGGCGCCCGATGCCGGCGTCATTACCGTGCGCACGGCCACGGTGGGCTCGGTGGTGGGCGCAGGCGCAGAGATGTTCCGCCTGATCCGCCAGGGTCGGCTGGAGTGGCGTGGGGAAGTCACGTCTGCCGAGCTGGGGCGCATCACCGCCGGCACCAGCGTGCAGGTGACCGCACCCAGCGGCGCACAAGCCAAGGGCAGGGTGCGCATGGTTTCGCCTACCGTGGATGCCCAAAGCCGCAACGGCACGGTGTTCGTGGACCTGCCCGCCAGCAGCATGGGGGCCGCATTCAAGTCCGGCATGTTTGCGCGGGGTGAATTCGAGCTGGGCAGCTCCGGCGCCATGACCGTGGTGCAGACCGCCGTGGTGGTGCGCGACGGCTTTAGCTATGTGTACGCCGTGGGCACGGACAACCGGGTCAAGCAGCGCAAGGTGCAGACCGGCCGGCTGGTGGGCAACCAGGTGGAAATTGTCGAAGGCGTCAAGGCAGAGGACCGCCTGGTGGCCAGCGGCGCCGGTTTCCTGAGCGAAGGCGACTTGGTGAAAGTGGTAGAAAATTCCAAGCCAAATAGTGCTCCAGCCCCCGCCAATACTGCGCAAGCAGCTACGAAATAAGGAGCAAGAGACATGAGCCCCCACATTCACATACGTTCATTGCCCCCCGAGGGGGCGCTTGCCGCCCTGCAACTTTGCGGGACAGATCTTCAGCTCTGTCCTCAACCGATTGAGGGTGTCGCGGCTCGGCAGGAGGCACTATGAACGTCTCTGCCTGGTCCATTAAAAACCCGATACCGGCGGTCATGCTGTTTGTGCTGCTGACCCTGGCCGGGCTGATGTCCTTCAACGCCATGAAGGTCCAGCAGTTCCCCGACCTGGAACTGCCCACCGTGACCGTGGCCGCTTCGCTGCCCGGCGCCGCTCCGGCCCAGCTGGAAACCGAAGTCGCTCGCAAACTCGAAAACGCCATTGCCCCGCTGCAGGGCCTGAAAAACATCTACACCCGTGTCTATGACGGCACGGTGTCTGTCACCGCCGAGTTCCGCCTGGAAAAGCCCACCCAGGAGGCGGTGGACGATGTGCGTAGCGCGGTCCAAAGCGTGCGCAGCGACCTGCCCAGCGACGTGCGCGACCCCATCGTGAGCAAGATGAACCTGTCGGGCGCGCCCATTCTGGCCTTCACCATCCGCTCCAGCAATATGGATGACGAAGGCTTGAGCTGGTTTGTGGACAACACCATCTCGCGTGCCATGCTGGGCGTGAAAGGCGTGGGCTCGGTGGTTCGTGTGGGCGGCGTCACCCGCGAAGTGCAAGTGGCGCTGGACCCGCTCAAGCTGCAAAGCCTGGGCGCCACGGCGGCCGATGTCTCGCGCCAACTCAAGCAAGTGCAAACCGAGAGCGCGGGTGGCCGCGCCGACCTGGGCGGCTCCGAGCAACCCATGCGCACCCTGGCCACCGTGGCCACGGTGGAAGAGTTGTCGCGCCTGGAACTCACCCTGAGCAACGGCCAGCGGGTGCGCCTGGACCAGGTGGCCAGCGTCAAAGACACGGTGGCCGAGCAACGCAGCCTGGCCTTGCTCAACGGCAAGTCGGTGGTGGGCTTTGAGATCACCCGCAGCAAAGGCGCCAGCGAGGTGGAAGTGGGCGCGGCCGTGCAAAAAGCACTGGCGGACCTGAAGGTGCAGCACCCCGACCTGGAGCTGACGCAGGCCTTTGACTTTGTGACGCCGGTGCAAGAGGAGTTCAACGCCTCCATGACCATGCTCTACGAAGGCGCGATTTTGGCGGTGATCGTGGTGTGGTTCTTTCTGCGCAGCTGGCGCGCCACCCTGGTGTCTGCGGTGGCGCTGCCGCTGTCGGTCATCCCCGCCTTTATCGGCATGCACTACATGGGGTTTACCACCAACATCGTGACGCTGCTGGCGCTCTCGCTGGTGATTGGTATCTTGGTGGACGACGCCATTGTGGAAGTGGAAAACATCGAGCGCCACCTGCGCATGGGCAAAACGCCGTACCAGGCCGCCATGGAAGCGGCGGATGAAATCGGCCTGGCCGTGATTGCCACCACCTTCGCCTTGATTGCCGTGTTTTTGCCCACCGCCTTCATGAGCGGTGTGGTGGGCAAGTTCTTCAAGCAGTTTGGCTGGACCGCCGTGTTTGCGGTGTTTGCATCCTTGGTGGTAGCCCGGGTGCTCACCCCCATGATGGCGGCCTACATCATGAAGCCCTCCACCCATGTGCATGAAGAGCCGGTGTGGATGCCGCTGTACCTGCGCATGACACGCTGGACCCTGAGCCACCGCTGGATCACCATGTTTGCCGCCATCGGTTTCTTTGTCGGTTCGCTGTTTCTGGTGCCTTTGATTCCCAGCGGTTTCATTCCGCCGGACGACAACTCGCAAACCCAGGTGTATGTGGAATTGCCACCTGGCAGCACCTTGGCCCAGACCCATGACGCCGCCGAGCAGGCCCGCACGCTGATCAGCCAACTGAAGGATGTGCAAAGCGTCTACACCACCATCGGTGGCGGCGCCGTGGGCTCCGACCCCTTTGCGGGCGGCTCCACCAGCGAGGTGCGCAAGGCCACCTTGACCGTGTTGCTGGCCGAGCGCGGCCAGCGCCCGGTCAAGCAAGTGATCGAGAGTGATATGCGCACCGCGCTGGCGGCCTTGCCCGGTGCCCGCTTCAAGGTGGGCCTGGGTGGCTCGGGCGAGAAATACATGTTGGCGCTCAAAGGGGAAGACCCCGTGGCCCTGGCGCAAGCCGCCGCCGCGGTGGAGCGCGATTTGCGCACCATTCCCGGCCTGGGCAACATCGCCTCCAGCGCCAGCCTGACCCGTGCGGAAATCGCCATTCGCCCCGACTTTGCCCGGGCGGCCGACTTGGGCGTGACCAGCAGCGCCATTGCCGAAACACTGCGCATTGCCACCGTGGGGGACTACGACTCGGCCCTGGCCAAGCTCAACCTGAGCCAGCGCCAGGTGTCCATCGTGGTCAAGCTCGATACCGATGCACGCCAGGACCTGGACCTGCTGGGCCGCCTGATGGTGCCCGGCGTCAAAGGCCCGGTGATGCTGAGCCAGGTGGCCACGCTGGAAATGTCCGGTGGCCCGGCGGTGGTCAGCCGCCTCAACCGGGTGCGCAACGTCAACTTTGAGGTGGAACTCTCCGGCGTGCCGCTGGGCGAGGTGACCGAAGCGGTGGCCAAGTTCCCCAGCATCCTGAATCTGCCGGCCGGTGTGCAGCAGTTGGAGGTGGGCGACGCGGAAGTTCAGGCCGAAATGGTGGCCGGCTTTGGCATGGCCATGCTCACCGGTGTCCTCTGTATCTACATCGTGCTGGTGCTGCTGTTCAAGGACTTCATGCACCCGATCACGATTTTCCCCGCGGTGATTCTGTCCTTTGGCGGGGCCTTCATCGGCTTGCTGGTGACGGGCAAGATGCTCTCCATGCCGTCTTTCATCGGGTTGGTGATGTTGATCGGGGTGTCCACCAAGAACTCGATTTTGCTGGTGGAGTACGCCATCATGGCGCAACGCGAACACGGCCTGAGCCGCTTCGACGCCCTGATGGACGCCTGCCACAAACGCGCGCGCCCCATCATCATGACCACCATCGCCATGGTGGCCGGCATGGTGCCCCTGGTGGCGGGCCTGGGCAGTGCGGACAACAGCTTTCGCGCACCGATGGCCGCCGCCGTGATTGGCGGGCTGATCACCTCGACCTTTCTGAGCTTGCTGGTGACGCCGAGCTTCTTCACCATCGTGGACGACATTGAGCACTTTGCCGCGCGTTTCAAGGCTTGGGTGCGCCGGGAGAAGGCGGTGCCTGTTGTTGCGTGAAAGTTAGGTGCCTTTTGGGGCGCTAGCCTTTGATGAGCCTGCGGTAGCAGTTATTGAATTGGTAGCAAAAATGGCCGACTTGCGATGGTGTGCAAGTCGGCCATTTTTTTGTTTTTGTGATCAGAGGGGTCTGCACATGAATTACAAAATGTGGAGATGCTCACTCGTAACAACGTTTTTGGATTGCGATAATCAAACCTCGGCTCAATGCTGGAGAAAACAATGATCGAATCAATCTACGCAACCAATTTCAAGTCACTGGGAAAAGTTGAATTGAAACTGGGCAAGTTCACCTGTCTGATCGGGATGAATGGTTCCGGCAAAAGCACCGTGCTGCAGGCGATTGATTTCATTTCGCAGTTGATGGTCGGTCGGGTCGATGAGTGGTTGGAAGCGCGTGGTTGGAGCGTGGCTGATTTGAATTGCAAACTGCGCAAGCAAAGCAACGTCAATGTCGGCGTGCAGTTCAAGACTTCAACGGGGAAAACACTCGCCTGGGATGGGTCCTTCAACCGAAGTCAGTTGCGCTGCACGGGAGAGCTCATTCAGCTTGATAAGGAAAAGATTTTCCAGGTTGCCAACCAAAAATACAGCATTGCTGACAGCGCCGATCAGAGTATTGCTTTCACCTACCAAGGTTCTCTTCTGTCAGCATTGAAGGACTCCGAGCTGACGCAGGAGTTGTTGGAGTTCCGCAATGCAATCCAACAAATCAAATCCTTGGAACTGCTGTCGCCCCAGTTGCTGCGCAAGCGGGCACGATCCACCGAAAAAGGCATTGGTGCTGGGGGCGAAAAATTATCCGCCTATTTGGACACCTTGACGGATTCAACACACACTGCCTTGGTCGAGCAACTCCAGCGTTTTTACCCTGGGCTTGTTGATTTCAAGGTGTCGTCACTGCGCTCGGGTTGGAAGAAACTCTCGGTGGTGGAGCAGTTCTCTCGGCAAAAGCTGGAAACGGATGCCGCGCACCTGAATGATGGTTTGTTGCGCATTCTGGCCGTTTTGACCCAAGCCGCTTCGGAGCGCTCGTTGATTTTGCTGGACGAGATTGAAAATGGCATCAATCAGGAAATCATCGAGACCTTGGTGAACACCTTGGTGGAGTCCCTGCATCAACTCCTGGTGACCACCCATAGTCCTCTGATTTTAAATTTCCTGGACGACGATGTGGCACGCAGGGCGGTGCAGTTCATCTACAAAGCGCCATTGGGTGAAACACGCATTCGTCCTTTCTTTGAGATTCCACGGATCAATGACAAATTGCGTACCATGGGCCCTGGCGATGCCTTTGTGGACACTGACCTGAGACAGCTCACCAAAGAGTGTCTGGAGCTGGACAAGCAGGCGGGTATTTTCACGCTCGATGACCTATGAAGATATTGCTCAGTGGGGAGGGGCCAACCGACTTGGGGGTGTGCAGAAACGCGCAGGGTCGTTGTGATGGCGCGGAATTCAAACGGGGCCCCATGACACAGTTGCTTATCCAGCTTCTGGAGCCCTTGATTCACTATTCGCTTGACGACTATCCTGACAGTTTTGCATACGTCAGTGAAACGGCATTAAGTGCGCAGACCAAAGCGACACCTGCGCGCCTTCAGCCGGCCAGGGGCAAAAAGAAAGGTGCCGAAACGAGCTACTTTTACAGCAATGCCACGACGCTGGGCCGCATGGCTGTCGATCTTGCTGTGGATGTGGGTGACTCTGTTTTGGCAGTTTTCTTCCGCGACTCGGACGGGACACGCAGCAGCCATGCAGGCCGGTGGCAGGACCAATGGCAGTCAGTTTGTGACGGCTTCAAGCGTTCAGGTTTTGAACATGGTGTTCCTATGTTGCCCAAACCGAAGTCAGAGGCTTGGCTTTTATGCGTGGCAGGTGTTAACCCTGGTGGAGATTGCAGTGCTCTAGAAGAACTGTCAGGCAACGATAACGCTCCCCATTCAGCCAAATCGCAGTTGGATGCGATGCTGGGACAGCATCACTCCGCAGAAGAACTGTCTGATTGGCTCAAGGAGCACCCCGCAGATGTGGATCACATCAACACCATGCCCAGCTTCAAAGCATTCCACCAGGCTTTGACTTCCGCCGTAGAAAAAATGCATCCCTGATCAGTCCGTCACCAAGGAACCACACCATGGCAGAAGTCACCGGCATCGACCACATCTACATCAGCGTCTCCGATCTGGCGGTGTCCGAGCCCTTTTACGACCGTGTGATGGTCGATGCGCTGGGCTTTCGCAAGAACACCTTTGCACTGGCGGGGGACCCGCACATCCAGTACTTCAACCGCCACTTTGGCTTTGTCTTGCGCCCGGCGCGGGTGCATACACCGCATGAGCCCTATGCGCCGGGCCTGCACCACTTTTGCCTGCGCGTAGACTCGATTGCCGAGGTGCATGCGGTGGCCACGCAGTTGCAGCAGGCTGGCATTGCCGCGTCAGACGCCAAGTTGTACCCCGACTACGCCCCTGACTACACCGCCACCTTTTTCACCGACCCGGACGGTCTGCGGCTGGAGGTGACCAACTACCGCCAGGAACGCCGCGATCGCCACGACCACTGGGCGTCGCTATAAAGTCATCATTTAAAGGAGAGCCGATCATGGGCGCACTCACCATTCGCCTACCCAACCCGGTGCATGAGAGCATCAAGTTACGGCGTGAAGCCGCATGGGGTAAACGCGAGGACTTTGCACAGTTCTTGAAGTTGGTGCCCGATGTGCCGCCGCTGGCTGGCGATGCGCTTTCTTCAAATGCGGATACCTTGGCGAATACAAAACCATGACCAAGAGTGGCCCCGTTCCTGTGTTGATCATCGAAAGGACTTTGTGATGAATCTGAATCCACCCCCGAACCCTGCAGTTTTTCCTAACCGTAGCCAAGTCACCGCCGCGCTGGAACGCGCCGCTGCGCGTGCGCGCCTTATCGCAGAGCAAACCGGCACTAAGCTGATCGTGGTCCCCAGTCCGCCCGCCAAGCCTGCCACCCCAGACTCTAAACACCCGTAACCTTTTGTTGTTGAATCTGCGTGCCAAATAGGGCTCTAGAGCGAATTCACCCTGACTGGCAATAGCCGCAGTGGCGAATGTAGTTCTCGCATTCACCGCCGCTGAATTGGCCCAGCAAAG
>MESI01000108.1 GCA_001770935.1 Burkholderiales bacterium RIFCSPLOWO2_12_FULL_61_40
TCGGTCGCCCTCATGCAGTTGCGCTTCACTTCGTTCGTCATGACCAACTCACGGCGGGACTTTCACCCGCAGGAATGCGCCCATGCTGGGCGCACAATTAATAGCAACTGCGCACAATCCATCGACCGCCAACCGGCATCCCCTCCCACCCCAGTTCAACAAATCCGCGGCAGCGGCTCCCCGCTGAGCCAGTCCACCACGCGGCGGCCGCCGAAGCGGGTGGTCATTTGCACGAAGTGGTGGGGGTCTTCGGTGACCAGGCCGATGGGGGCGGCGTGTTGGCCCAGCGGGTGGGCGCGCATGGCGGCGAGTACGGCATCCAGGGATTCGGGGGCGACGATGGCGACCAGCTTGCCTTCGTTGGCGATGTACAGCGGGTCCAGCCCCAGCATCTCGCAGGCACCGGCCACCTGGGGCAGCACAGGGATGGTGGCTTCCTGCAAATGCATGCCCACGCCCGACTGCTGGGCGATCTCGTTCAAGGTGGTGGCCAGGCCGCCGCGTGTGGGGTCGCGCAGCGTGCGCACCGCACCTTCGGTGCGCCGCTTGCAGCATGGCGGCCACCAGGGTGTGCAGCGCGGCGTTGTCGGAGCAAATAGTGGTTTCAAACTGCAACGATTCGCGTTGCGAGAGCACGGCCAGCTCAGCTCATGCATGTTTGTTCTTCTATTTGCGCCACCCAGGTCTTGGCCCACTGCAGCGCCGCATCCAGGTGCGCCAGCGCCTGGGCACTGGGGGGCTCGCCCAGCTCGAACCGCGCACCGCGAATCGCCACAAGGGTGCATGGCGGTGGCGCCACGCCCTGCAGGTCCACAAACACCTGCATCAGCGCCTGGGGCGACATGGCGTGGGTGGTGAAGCTGGCGTCTTGTGCGGCGTGCACCTGGGTCACCTCAAACGGCGCCTGGCAGTTCAGGCTGGCGTCCACAAACAGCACACGCTGGCGGCCCACCAGGTCCAGCGCGTGCTCCACCTGCAACTGGTAGTCGTCCAGGCATTCCACGCGGGGGTCGCCCGCAAACGCGGCGCGCAGATGGTCCAGGCACATGGGGCCCAGCGCGTCGTCGCCCCGGCTCAGGTTGCCCCAGCCGAAGACCAGCATCGGCGGTACCACAGAGGTGCTCATGCGCCCAAGCCCGTAGGCCCGCTCAGGTCGTGCACCAGCGCACCCTGCGACATGACGACGCGGTCGATCAGCTCGCCCTCGGGGCCCAGCAGCGTCACGTCCAGCGGCATTTGCCCCAGCGCGTGGGTGGCGCAGGACAGGCAGGGGTCGTAGGCGCGGATGGCGACTTCGATGTGGTTCAAGAGGCCTTCGGTCAGCTCGCGCCCGTCCAGGTACTCGCGTGCCACCGAGCGCACGGCTTCGTTCATGGCCTGGTTGTTGTGGGTGGTGGAAACGATCAGGTTGCACATGCTCACCAGGTCGTCGTCGCCCACCTCGTAGTGGTGGATGAGCGTGCCGCGCGGCGCCTCGATCACACCCACGCCGCCGCGCTGGCGCGGGCCCGTGGCCATTAACTCGCCCGACAAGATATCGGGGTCGTCCAGCAGGTCCCGAATCACCTCCATGCAGTGCAGGACCTCGACCATGCGCGCCCAGTGGTAGGCCAGCGGGGCGTGGATGGGCGCACCCTGGCCCCAGGCGATGAATTCGCGGCGCTGGATTTCGGCCAAGGGGCTGGGGATGAAATCGCAGTTTTGCAGCCGCGCCAGCGGCCCGACCCGGTAGGAGCCCAGATCGGGCCCCAGGGTCTTCAAAAACGGGAACTTCATGTAGGTCCAGGGTTTGACCTCTTCCTCGATCAAATCCAGGTAGCCCTGGTCGCTGGCACCGTCAAACAAAATGGCGCCGTCGGCATCGCGTGCGCGGATAACGCCGTCGTAAAGGTCCAGCGCGCCATCGGCACGCACCAGCGACAGCATGTTGGAGCGAAAGGCGCCAAAGCTGTTGTACAGCGCGGGGTTTTGCGCGTGCAATTGTTTGGCAATGTCCACCGCGTCTTGCGCCCAGACCAGCATCTGCGCCACGTCGCGCTGCAGCAGGGCGCGGTCTTCCCAACTCACGTGTTTGTTCATACCACCGGGCACCGAGCCCGTGCCGTGCACGCGTTTGCCCGCCGTGGCGCGGATCACCTCCTGGCCGAACTTACGCAGCAAAATGCCTTTTTTTGCAATGTCGGGGTGGGCCTGGGCCACGCCCACAATGTTGCGCCGGTTCACCTCCGAGTCAAAACCAAACAGCAGGTCGGGCGAGGACAAATGGAAGAAATGCAGTGCGTTGGACTGCATCACCTGCCCGTAGTGCATGAGGCGGCGGATTTTGTCGGCCGATGGCGTGACCGGCACGGCACCCACGACCCGGTCAAACGCTTTGGACGCCGCCAGGTGGTGCGACACCGGGCAGATGCCGCACAGGCGCTGCACCATCACCGGCACCTCCCAGTACGGGCGGCCTTCGATGAATTTCTCGAAGCCCCGGAACTCGACGATGTGCAGGCGCACCTGCTGCACACGGTTGTTGGCGTCCAGCAAAATCGTGACCTTGCCGTGGCCCTCCACCCGTGACACCGGGTCAATGGCCACACGGCGCAGGCCTTGGGCGACGGCGGCAACGGAGGCGGTTTCAAGTGAAGAAGTCATGGGTCATTCCATTTTCAGATCAGTGCGAGATGAGGCGCACCGACGCAGGCAGTGCTTTAGCACGACAAGGAGGGGCAACGACATATCGCATTGATATGGACATGGAGTCAGTCGTAGTGCATCAGGCCGTGCCCGAGATGGGGCGTGCGTCCGGCCATCAGGTCATTCAGAAAACTCCAGAACGCATCCGCCGACGGCGGGCAGCCGGGCAAGAAGTAGTCCACATGCACCACCTCGTGGATGGGGTGAACCTTGTTCAAAATCAAGGGCAATTCCGGGTCATTGGGGATGGAGCTGCCCGCGCTCAGTCCGCGCCGGGCCGCCCCAAGCGGGCTGATCCCCCCCGGGGGGACCACGCCGCGGGCGTGTAGGGGGCCATTCACACTGGGGCGACTGCGGTACACATCGGTCAGCAAGCCCCCCAGGTCCAGGTGGTTGCGCTGGGCCGGCAGGCCGCCGGTGATGGCGCAGGCGCCCACGGCCACCAGCGTCTTGCAGTGGGCGCGAAACTCGCGCAGCACCAGCACGTTTTCGGCATTGCACAGGCCCCCTTCGATCAAGCCGATGTCGCAATGGCCCACCTCCTTGATGTCGGTCAGCGGCGAGCGGTCGAACTCGATGTGTTCGATGAGCTCCAGCAGCCGCTCATCGATGTCCAGAAAGGACATATGGCAGCCAAAACAGCCCGCCAGCGACACCGTGGCCACTTTGAGTTTGCGCGCCCCATGGGGCAAAACAGGCGGCGTCATTCCTTACCCTCTTCCACCCATTGCGACACCGGCTTTTCGTCGTAATGCCGCTGCCCAATGGGGATGACAAAACCGCGCCGCTTGGGCAGGATCACGCCCACGGGGCACACGTCCATGGCGCGGTCCTCCAGCGCCATGGGCGTATCCACCAATTGCCCGCTTTCGCTGTTCACCAGCAAATGGGTGCCCAGGCTGCGCCCACCCATGGCGAAGACATTTTTGCCGTCCACATCGCGGCTGGCCTTCACGCACAGCTCGCACAGGATGCAACGGTTGAAGTCCAGCAGGATGTCGGGGTGGCTGGCGTCCACCGGTCGGTCGGGGTAGAACTCCTCAAAGTGCGGGCCTTCCATGCCCATCTGGTAGGCCGTGGCCTGCAGCCGGCAGTTGCCGCTTTTTTCGCAACTGGGGCAAAAGTGGTTGCCCTCCACGAACAGCATTTGCAGCAGGGTTTTGCGGTGGCCGTTGAGTTCTTCGGTGTTGCTCTGCACCTCCAGCCCCGGGCTGGCGTGCACGGTGCAGGCCGCGCCGGGGCGGCCGTTCACGGTCACGCTGCAAACCCGGCAGGAGCCGTGCGCCGAAAATTCCGGGTGCCAGCACAGGTGGGGGATGTAGTGGCCCGCACGGGTGGCGGCCTGCAACAGGGTCTCGCCGGGCGTGAATGGCACGTCTTCGCCATCGAGAGAAAAGCTGGGGCTTGCGCCTTCTGGCTTGGGTAAATCGGGCGTCAAGACGGGTTCTCCAAATGGGCTGCGGGGTCGTCCCGGCCCGTCATGCGCCGGGCGATGGACAGCTCGGCGTCCAGGTCAAAGCCGGGCTCGAAGTGCAGGGATTTCAAATGCTGCTCGTAGGCCGGGCGGAATTTCAGAATGGTGTCGCGCAGCGGGTTGCAGGCGCTCGCGCCCAGGCCGCAGTGGGTGGCGGTGTGCATGAGTTTGTCCAGCTCGAACAACACGTCGATGTCATGGCGCGAGCCGTGGCCCTCGGCCAGCTTGTCCAGGCGTTTGACCACCAGCGCCGTGCCCACGCGGCAGGGCGTGCAAAAGCCACAGCTCTCGTGGGCAAAGAAGTGCGCAAAACTGCGCGCCACCTCAAACATATTGCGCGAACGGTCAAACACCATGAAGGCGCCCGCCGTGGGCACGTCTTCAAACGCAATGCGCCGGCCAAACTCAAAGGCTGAGAGGCACACGCCCGACGGCCCGCCCACCTGCACGGCCTGGGTGTCGCGGGCGCCGCAGTCTTCCAGAATGCGGCCGATGCGGGTGCCAAAAGGGTACTCGTACAGGCCCGGGCGCTCGCAGTCGCCCGAGACCGAATGGATTTTGGTGCCCGTGGATTTGGCCGTGCCGATGCTGGCCCACCAGGCGCCGCCCTGCAGGGCGATGTGGGTGGCGGCACAAAAGGTTTCGACGTTGTTGACCACCGTGGGGTGGCCCAGGTAGCCCTGCTCCACCGGGAACGGCGGGCGGATGCGCGGTGTGCCCCGCTTGCCCTCCAGCGACTCAATCAGCGAGGACTCTTCACCACACACATAGGCGCCCGCGCCAACGTGGATGCTGATGTCGAAATCAAACCCTTCCACGCCGAGGATGGCCGCGCCCAACAGGTGTGCATCACGCCTGCGTTGCAGCACGGCCTGCAGGGGCTCCAGCAAATAGCGGTACTCGCCGCGCAGGTACATCAGGCCCTGGCGGGCGCCGATGGCGTGGGCGGCGATGGTCATGCCCTCGAACACGGCATCGGCCCGCTGGGTGAGCAGCACCCGGTCTTTGAAGGTGCCAGGCTCGCCCTCGTCGGCATTGCACACCACCACATGCTGCTCGCCGGGGGCCTGGCGGCACAGCTCCCACTTGAGTCCGGTCACAAACCCTGCGCCGCCCCGGCCCCGCAGCTTGGAAGTTTTTATCTCGTCCAGCATGGCCTGCGGCCCGCGCGCCAGGGCTGCGGCCAGCGCGGCGCCGGGTGCGGGCGCGTCGCCCAGCAGCACATCGGCGCGGCGGATGTGGTCTTGAACCTCGAACCAGTGTGCGGGCCATTGCGCCACGGGCACACGCTGGAGAATGAGATCGGCCATGTGGGCCACGCGCTCGGCGTCCATACGGGTCACCACCTGGTGGTGGTTGATCAACAGTGCAGGCCCCTGGTCGCACAGGCCGGTGCAGGATGTTGTGTCCACACTCACCAGGCCATCGCCGCGCAGCTTGCCGGGGGAGACGCCCAAGCGGCGGCACAGGTCGGCCATGAGTGCTTCGCTGCCCAGCATGCGGTCGGTGATGTTGTCGCTGAACAGCACGCGGTAGGCGCCCACGGGCTGGGTATGGAAAAAGCGGTAGAAGCCCGCCACGCCTTCCACATGCGCCAGCGTGAGCCCCAAGGCAGCACCGATTTGACTTAAGGTTTCGCGGGGCAACCAGCCTTGCAGGGCCTGCAGCTCGCGCAGGATTTGCACCAGGGCGTGGGGTGAATGGCCGTGCCGTGCCAGCAGAGCCTGCAATGCCACTGGTGAAACGGTGTTGCTTGGGGTAAGAGGGTGCATGGAGGCACGGCCAAAAATTGATTCTAGGCCACCTGCCGCCCGCGCGGGGCAAAGCGTTTTGACTTATCTCAAAGACATCAGGCTATGTCGGCGTTAACTGTTGCCTGGGTTTGCGCGGCCTTGTTTTCAACGCCGGATCAATGCGCCATAGCAGCCGAGCTTGCGCGGCGCATGGTGGCGAATTTTTCCACGGGTACAAGGTACTCGTCGAAGTCCTTGCCTCGCCCAGTTACCGCCGGTGCGGCACGCAAAATCAAGGCACTTCCATTCTCACAAATAGTTCTTGATACATTATTCTCAGTCAACAACTATTACAACGGGTTTTGATAAGGAGAGATGTATGGGGCAGCCCGATCGCATTGACCATGACACGGAGGAAGCCGTCCGGCGTTTCCTTGTCTTAATCGCCGGTCGCTATGACGTGGCAGGCACAATTGTCTTCGGCAGTCGTGCGCGTGGCACCCATCGCCCCGACAGCGATGCCGATGTGGCTGTGCTCCTGAGCGGCGAACATCAACGATTCCTGACCACCAAGCTGGCAATGGCCGATGTGGCTTTTGACGTGCTGCTTGAAACGGGCATCAACATCTCTCCACTGCCGGTCTGGCTCGACGAGTGGGAACACCCAGAAAATTACTCGAATCCGGCTCTGCTTCAGAACATCGCCAGCGAAGGATTTCGACTGTGAGTAATCAATTGACACCTATCACCTTGATGGCGAAGGCCGACCGTGCGTGTTCATCGGCTCGGGCCTTGCTCGATTTGGGGGATGTGGACGGCGCATGCAATCGCGCCTATTGCGCGATGTTCGATGCCGCACGCGCTGCGCTGCTGGCTTCGGGCGCTCCCGTCAGACCCGGCATTGGCAAGACGCACAGCGGCCTCATTAACGCTTCCCGATTGGCGTCCTATACCGTGAGCCGCAGCCGCCGCAAGATGCCCATCGTTGGGCACAACGCAGAAGTTATACAGGCGATGCAGGAACCCATCGACCGAGCGGGAGACAAGCCATGCTGATTGGCTACGCTCGTGTTTCGACGCAGGATCAGAACCTTGAATTGCAGCGGGAAGCCCTGACCAAAGCCGGATGTCAGAAGGTCTTTGAAGACAGGGTCAGCGGCACTCGGGCCGACCGCCCCGGCTTGGCCAAGGCGCAGGAAATGCTGCGAGAAGGCGACACCTTCGTTGTTTGGAAACTGGATCGCCTGGGGCGTAGCGTCAAGCAACTGGTCGATCTGGTCGGCGAGTTGCACAAGCAAAGCGTCCAGTTCAAAAGCCTGACCGACGCCATCGACACCGGCACGCCATCTGGCCGGTTCTTCTTCCACGTCATGGCCAGCCTCGCCGAAATGGAACGTGAGCTAATCGTCGAGCGTACCCGCGCCGGGCTGGAAGTCGCCCGCAAACTTGGCCGCAAGGGTGGTCGCAAGCTCAAAATGACCGAAAGCAAGATCGAATCGGCCAAGAAATTGCTGGCCAGCGGCATTCCGCCCAAGGACGTGGCCAAGAACCTCGGCGTGTCCGTTCCTACGCTTTATCGCTGGATTCCGGCCTCCGGTCATCCTTAACGTGCTTTATTTTCCGTTTTCTGAGACGACCACAAGCACAAACGGACTTGCTACCGCCGAAATGCTATCTATTTATCAGCGTTCCGTAAGGGCTGGAGGCCTATTTTGCGAACGTTTACCAGCCCGCCGGGTGGCGGGTTGTTTGGGTGCCACCGGGCCTGACCGCGCCGAAGAACGCTTGGCCAGCCAGTCCGCCGACCGCGCCCACACATGGCTTTGCGCCGATGCGCCCAGAATCACGCCCATGTGGCCGCCAGGGGCAACTTCAAAGGTTTTGTCCTGGGAGCTCACCAGGTCCAGGCTGCCCCGGGCGGCGCCGGGCGACACCAGGTTGTCGGTCTCGCCGGCGAACACCAGCAGGGGCGCATGGATATTGCCCAGGCGCGCGGTTTTCTTGCCACCGATGGGCACTTCGCCCTTTCCAAGCCGGTTGCCGATCATCACCCGCACCAGCATGTCTTGCACCATGCCCGCCGGGTAGACCAGCATGTTGTTCAGGTAGTCGGAGGTGGTGCTGTGCGACTCCACAAACTCCCGGTCCCACAAGCGGGTCACCAGGTCCCAGTAGGTGGTCAGGCTGCCGACGGGGTCGGTCATCTTGAAGGCCAGGGTCGTCATCCAGCCAGGCATGTGCAGGGACTGGGGGTTGACGGCCAGCATGCGGAAATTGGTGTACTTTTGCACCAGTTGGGCCGGGGTATTCATAGCCTGCGCCACCCCGGCCACTATGCCACCGCCTTGCAAATCCACCGGACTGGCAACGGTCACGATGGCGCGGATACCCGCATCGCGTTGCAAACCGGCATGCAAGAGCGCGAGCAAACCGCCCATGCACCAGCCCATGAGGGAGACTTCGGGGACTTTGCTGTGCGCACGCACCGCCGCCAGGGCCTGGCCCATCATCACATCGGCATAGTCTTTCAGGCCCAGGTGCGCATGGCGCCGCTCGGGTTTGCCCCAGCAGATCAGGTAGACCTTGAAGCCCCGCGCGGCCATGTAGCGCACCAGGCTTCGGTTGGGCAGCAGGTC
This sequence comes from Burkholderiales bacterium RIFCSPLOWO2_12_FULL_61_40, assembly GCA_001770935.1. Classification (GTDB taxonomy): domain Bacteria; phylum Pseudomonadota; class Gammaproteobacteria; order Burkholderiales; family Burkholderiaceae_C; genus Allorhodoferax. Next base: position 8,529 of record MESI01000108.1, read on the forward strand.
GAAGGTATCGGTGCTCACCCCCAGCGGCGGCACCAGCACCAGGGGAATCGCGAAGCGCCGCCGTGCGATGGGCATAGAACTGCCGTCGGCCAAGGGAATATCGGTTTCCCCCTGGAGCTTGTAGTGGCGCACCGACATCAGCTCACCCGCATGGACCAGCTCGTAATCGGTTTGCCCCGACAGCACCAATTGCTCGCGCCGGAACAGCCAGTCAAAACCGTTGTTGGCCGCCGCAGCCAGGCGTTCGTTAAGTTCCAGCCCTTTGTCCAGGGCGCGTTTAAGTTGATCAATCATGGGGGGATTTTCGTCACAAAAAGCCGCCTTGCCCCTGTATGCATGGCATCAAGTGTGGGGGCTGCATTCAAACATGATGATTACTCACACTACGTATTTCAGGAAAAATAAGCCTTCTTAGGCTTTAGCCCCATAATTTAATGCGCAAGAAGCTACCAATTTCATAGCAATTAGACCTGTAAAAAACACACAAGTTATGAGTTTTATTTATTTCAATATTTCAAGTATCATTGAAATATGAATTTCAATAACTTGCCCATGGACGAAGCCCAGGCCCTCAAGGCCCTGACCGCCTTGGCCCAGGCGCAGCGCCTGCGCGCCTTCAAGGCCCTGGTGGTGGCGGGACCTGAAGGCTTAACCCCCAGCATCCTGGCACAGCAACTGGAGTCCTCCCCCAGCGCCTTGTCCTTCCACCTGAAAGAGCTGACGCATTCGGGCCTGATCGCCAGCGAACAGCGCGGGCGCAACCTGATCTACCGTGCCAACTTCCCCCACATGAACGCCCTGCTGGCCTACCTCACGCAGCACTGCTGCCAGGGTGAGGCCTGTGCCCTGGTGGACGGTGACGCCGCCACCAGCGGTCCCGCTTGCAGTAGCTGCTAGTTGTTGCTTCCCTTTTCTTCTTTCCCCACCTTTGTTCAACCTTTCGAGACCACTCCCATGACCGGCACATCCCCCCTTCGCGTCTTGTTTTTGTGCACCCACAACTCGGCACGCAGCATCCTGGCCGAAGCCACCCTGAACCACATCGGCCAGGGCCGCTTCCAGGGCTTTTCGGCCGGCAGCAGCCCACGCGACAACCAGCAGCCCAACCCCCTGGGCTTGCAGGTGCTGCAGCAGGCCGGTATCTCCACCGAAGGCCTGCGCAGCAAAAACTGGGACGAGTTCGCCCTGCCCGACGCCCCGCACATGGACCTGATCATCACCGTGTGCGACAACGCCGCCGGTGAGGTTTGCCCGTTTTGGCCGGGCCGCCCCGCCACCGCCCACTGGAGCTACCCCGACCCCTCGGTCGGCACGGGCAGCGACGCCGAAAAAACCGAGGCCTTCCGCCAGACCCTGCACGCCATCCGCCGCCGCCTGGACCTGCTGGTCAACCTGCCGCACGACAAGCTGGACAAGGTCGTGCTGCAAAACAGCGCTCTGGAGTTGGCCCGCTCATGAAGGCAGTGCCCTCCCGCCCCCCCTCTGCACTGCCCCGCGCCCGGGCCGCATCTCCCGCGCAGGCGGCCGCTCCCACCCCGACGCCTTCCCCCGTGCCGTTGCGCACCCAAATGCTGGCGGAGCTGGTCGGCACGGCGGCACTGCTGTGCGCGGTGATTGGCTCCGGCATCATGGCCCAGCGCATATCAGGCGGCAACGACGGCGTGGCCCTGCTGGCCAATACCCTGGCCACGGTGTTCGCGCTGTATGTGCTGATTGAAACCCTGGGGCCGCTCAGTGGTGCGCACTTCAACCCGCTGGTGACCCTGGTTATGTGGTCAAAAGGGCTTCTTGCCCCCGTGCAACCTGCGCAAGCAGCTACCTTTTTCATAGCAAGCCAATTGCTGGGCGCGGTGCTGGGGGCAGCGCTGGCCAACGCCATGTTTGATCTGCCAGTGCTGCAGGTCAGCACCCATTTGCGGGGCGGCTGGGATGCGGCGGGCCAATTCACCGGCTGGGGCCAGTGGCTGGCCGAAGCGGTGGCCGCAGGCGGGCTGGTGTTTGTGATTCTGCGTGCGCCGCCCGGCAAAGCCAGTGCGCTGGTGGCCTGCTTCATCGGCGCGGCCTACTGGTTTACCGCCAGCACCTCGTTTGCCAATCCGGCGGCGGTGCTGGGGCGCATGTTCAGCGACACCTTTGCCGGTATTGCCCCGGCCAGTGCGCTGGGCTTTGTGCTGGCACAAATGGCCGGGGCCTGGGCGGGTGTACAACTGGCCCAGCGCTGCGACATTTCCCCACGCGCCGCCTAAACCGAACCCTCTGGATTCCGCATGCAAGCCCTTCTTGAGACACATCCCTTCGATCTGGCCGATGCGCTCAACCAGGGCTGCTTTTGCCAGACGCTGGACGCGCAGCGCCTGCGCGTCCAGCTGGAAAACGACCCCAGCCTGGGCGGCATGGCCGAGAGCATTGCCCGGACCCGGCCCCACCTGTTCTCATCCACGGTGGTGTTTCTGTCCACCCCCATGGTGCAGGCCATCTCGGACACGGTGGCCGCCATTGAGCGCGTCATGGCCCTGCCCGCCTGGAAGGCCCAGGCGCTGGCCGGAGCCGCCCCCATGGCGCAGGTAGACCACGGCCCGGTGGGCGCATTCATGGGTTACGACTTCCACATCGGCGCCGATGGACCCCGGCTGATCGAGATCAATACCAATGCGGGCGGCGCCTTGCTCAACGCGGCCCTGGCGCGGGCACAAACGGCCTGCTGCCAAGCCATGGACGTGTCCCTGAACGCCTACCGCCGTCTGGAGACGCTGGAGGATGATTTTTTTGCCATGTTCCAGTCCGAATGGCAGCTACAGCGTGGCGACCAGGTTTTGCGCACCGTTGCCATCGTGGACGACGATCCGGCCCAGCAGTACCTGGCGCCCGAGTTCGAAATGGCGCGCCAGATGTTCGGCCGACGCGGTGTGCAGGCGGTCATTGCCGATGCCGCGCAACTGGCGTGGCGCGACGGCGCGCTGTGGCACGGCGCCACGGCCATCGACCTGGTCTACAACCGCGTCACCGACTTTGATTTGTCCGAAGCTTCCCACGCCGCCCTGGCCAGCGCCTATGCCAGCGGTGCCGTGGTGCTGACGCCGCACCCCCGCGCCCACGCCCTGCGCGCCGACAAACGCCACCTGGTCAGCCTGGGCCACCGGCCCACGCTGCAGGCTCTGGGCGTGTCCGAGGCGGACCAGCGCATATTGCAAACCAGCGTTCCGGCGTGCGAGACGGTCACTCCTGAAAAAGCCGACGCCTTGTGGGAACGCCGCCGCCAGCTGTTCTTCAAACCCCGCAGCGGCTTTGGCGCGCGCGCCGTGTACCGGGGCGACAAACTCACCCGCAAGGTGTGGGAGCAGATCGTGGCGGGTGACTACATCGCCCAGGCCCTGGTGCCGCCCAGCCTGCGCGCCATGGAAATCGACGACACCCAGACCGAGCTGAAATTCGACATCCGGGCCTACACCTATGCGGGCCAGCTGCAGTTGCTGGCGGCGCGCACCTACCACGGGCAAACCACCAATTTCCGCACCCAGGGCGGCGGTTTTGCGCCGGTGCTGCTGGTGCCGGGGCAGGCCGATATCGAAAAATGGTTGGCGCAGCCCCAGTGCGCCCGCTGAAGCACCCATTCCGTTGAACTGATTTTGCGCAAGCAACAGCGAGAATAGAGCGCACAGACTGGACGGCATGCGCCTGCGTTCTGCCACCCTGCCGCCCCTGCTGACCGCGCTGTTCTGGACGACTGCAACAACTGCACCCGCTCCGGCGCACGCACAGGGCATACCCCCGGAGGATTCCCTTGCCGCCATTTTGCGTCGGGAGGCGATCAGCTACGAAAACGGTGAAGGTGTACCCCGCGACCCCGCCCTGGCCGCCACGCTGTACTGCAAAAGCGCCCGCCTGGGTGACCCGCATGCCCAGTACAACCTGGGCTGGATGTACGCCAACGGCCGCGGCGTCGAACGCAACGACCTCACCGCCGCTTACTTTTTCCAGGCAGCCGCAGAGCAGGGCCTGGAGGGCGCCCAACGCATGTTGAAAGTGGTGGGGGCGCCCAAGAGGAGTGAAGTGCCGGATTGCCTGCGTGAACCCGCGCCCCCTGCACCTGCCATAGACCCTGCCGCTCCGCCGGAGAAGGTGACCGCAAGCCCGCCTGCCGTCAATTACCGAGCCATTGCACCGCGCCATGTTTTTGACCTGGTCATGAAAATGGCCCCCCAGTACCAGGTGGAGCCGCAACTGGCGCTGGCGATCATTGCCGCTGAATCCAACTTCAACAGCCAGGCGCGTTCGCCCAAAAATGCGCAGGGCCTGATGCAGCTCATGCCCGAAACCAGCGAACGCTTCCATGTAAAAAATCCCTTTGACCCGGTCCAGAACATCCGGGGGGGCTTAAGTTATCTGCGCTGGTTGCTGGCCTACTTTGGCGGGGATGTGGCATTGGTGGCGGCCGCTTACAACGCGGGCGAAGGCAAGGTCGAACGGTACCGCGGCATCCCGCCTTACGTGGAAACGCGCGCCTATGTGCAGCGCATCCTGAAATCCGTGGGCGCCACGCACCACCCCTTCGACGCCACCGTCACCCCGGCGTCCAGCGTGCTGGCCTGGGTTCGCATGCCCTGGCGCGTGCAATAGGCGTTGCGTCTCAGGCTGGATTTGCAGGCCTATTGATGTGGGTCATGCGGCAGAATGCTTTATTTTATATACTACCCCCCGTATAAAAAATACAATCCAACTCCACCGACCTTTTCAAAAATAGACCACGCGCCATGAGCACCTTTGACCACAGCACCCTGATCCACAGCATCAACCAAAACCTGGCGCCCTTTCGCAAATCGCAACCCGACGCGATGCAGGCATTCGGTGCCCTTTCCAAAGCGGCGATGGCCGAAGGCGCCATCAACGCCAAAAACAAGGAATTGATTGCACTGGCCATCGGTGTCACCCAACGCTGTTCGGGCTGCATCGGTTTTCACGTCAAGGCGCTGCTCAAACTGCAATGCACCCGCGCCGAACTGGAGGAAATGCTGGCCATCTGCGTCTATATGGGCGGGGGCCCCGCGCTGATGTACACGGCCGAAGTGCTGGCCGCCTGGGACAGCATGGGCGCTGCCGCCAAATAAAACGCCGCGCTGGGCTGCGCCGCCACCTTGCCTAGAGCAAAAGCACCCTGACTAACAAATGGAGCAAAGGAACCAGAATCAAGAAGATGTGATCCAAGTCCGATTTGGAGGTGAACATCATG
>MESI01000109.1 GCA_001770935.1 Burkholderiales bacterium RIFCSPLOWO2_12_FULL_61_40
CATACCTGAGGCAGGAGCCGTATGCGGGAATTCCGCACGTACGGATCTGCGCGGGGGGCAGAGGGTAACCTTTGTTCCTACCGCAACTTAAATCAGTAGCAAAACCATGAACTCCCAGACTCTACGATTGACCTTGCAAGGCCCGGCGGGCAACATCGAAGCCCAGAGTGATGCCCCGTTGCTGCGAGACGGAGCAGCTCCCCACGGCGTGGCGGTGATTGCCCATCCCCATCCCCTGTTTGGTGGCAGCATGAGCAACAAGGTGGTGCAAACGCTGGCGCGCGCTTTTGTTCAATGCGGCTGGCAAGCCATTCGTTTCAATTTTCGGGGGGTGGGTGCGACCCAGGGCGTGTACGACGAGGGGCGTGGCGAGTTACAAGACTTGCTGGCGGTGATCGCCCATTGCGCGCCGCAGGGGCCGCTGGCCTTGGCCGGGTTTTCTTTTGGCTCCTTTGTGACCAGCCACGCCGTGCGTACCCTGGGGCCGGACCGCGCCCCGCAGGCGCTGGTGCTGGTCGGCACGGCCACCACCCGGTTCGACGTGGCCCCGGTTCCCGCCGAATTGCACGCGCGCACGCTGGTGCTGCACGGCGAGGTGGACGACACGGTGCCGCTGGCCGATGTCATGCAGTGGGCACGGCCCCAATTTCTGCCGGTCACCGTCATCCCCGGCGTGGAACACTTCTTTCATGGACAATTGCCTCTTTTGCGCAATCTGGTGGTTCGCCACTTGAAAGCAGTTTCCGCACCATCCGCCTAGTTTCTCCACGTTTTTTGCTCCGCCGAGCCCAAGCCGGCGATCCACCCCATCCCATGAAATCCTTTATTGCTGCTCTTTTGGCCTCTGTTTGTCTGACGGTAGCGGCCCAAGTGCCCCAGCCCCCCGAGGTTGCCGCGCGCTCCTACCTGTTGATGGATGTCACGGCCAACCAGATTCTGGCCGCCAAGGACATTGACGCCCCACTGGAGCCCGCATCCCTGACCAAGCTCATGACCGCGTACCTGGTGTTTGACGCCCTGCGCTCCAAGAAGATCGACATGAAGCAGACCTTCTCCGTGAGCGAGCGCGCCTGGAAAATGCCGGGTTCGCGCATGTTCATCGACCCCAAGATGCAGGTGCCGGTCGAAGACCTCATCAAAGGCATGATTGTGCAATCGGGCAACGACGCCACGATGGCCTTGGCCGAAGGCGTGGGCGGCACCGCCGAACACTTTGTTCAGCTGATGAACGAGCAGGCCAAAGCCCTGGGGATGAAATCCACCGGCTACAAAAACCCCGAGGGTTTGACCGAGGCCGGCCATACCACCACCGCCCGTGACCTGAGTATTTTGTCCACCCGGCTGATAGCCGACTTCCCGGAGTACATCGGCGTGTATGCCATTAAAAAATACCGCTACCCCGGCACGCCAGCGGCCAATGACAGCAACCGCAACCTGTTGCTGTTTCGCGATCCGACCGTGGACGGCCTGAAAACCGGGCACACCGATGCCGCTGGTTATTGCATGGTGGCTACCGCCAAGCGCGACTTTCCGAATTTGGTGACCCCTGGGGCGCCCGCAGGCTCGGCGCAGGCCAACGGCAGCCGTCGCCTGCTGTCCATTGTGCTGGGAGCCGATAGCGAAAATTCGCGGGCCAATGAGTCCCAAAAGTTGCTGAACTGGGGTTACACCGCCTTCGAAGCCGTCAAGCTGTTTGATGCAGGGCAGGCGGTGGTGACGCCCAATGTCTGGAAAGGCGCGTCTTCCACGGTCAAGCTCGGGCAGCCGCAAGCCATTGTGGTCGCAGTGCCCAGCGGTAGCGGGGCCAAACTCAAGACCCAGGTGTTGCGCTCCGATCCTTTGGTCGCGCCCATTGCCCAAGGCCAGGCCTTGGCCACCTTGCGGGTTTTTGCGGGTGAGCGGGTGGTTGCGGATATTCCTCTTTCTGCCATCGAAGGTGTGGAGCAGGCTGGTATGGTGGGCCGTGCCTGGGACGCGATGCGCTTGTGGATTCGCTGAAGCACGCACGCCCGGAAAACAGTTTCTCGAAAACCCCCATTGGCTGCTCCCTGCTGCGTAGCGAAGGTGATCCATGGCATAGGGTGGCCCCGCACAGCATGCTGAATCCGGGGAAGATTTTCGCGCTACCCGTTGGATGACGAATGTATTTATACTACCAAAACAAAAAAGGTAGTATAAATGTCCTTGCACACAGAATTCTCCGTGGCCACCCAAACGGCTTTTGCAGGCCTGAACGAAGCGGCGCGGCAGGCCGACCTGAACCGCAGCATTGCGGACCTGCCTGGGGGCTTTGCCAAAAAGACCGTGTCGGGGCGGGCCTACTGGTACTACCAGGTCAAAAACCCCGACGGCCAACTACGCCAGTCTTACGTGGGGCCCGATGACGCGGCGACCCAAGCCCTCATCCTGCGCCATGCCGATCCCCTGAAAAAGCGCAGCAACCAGCACTTGGTGCGTCTGGCCCGCTCCGCCCTGGAACTGGGGTGTGCCGAGATTCCCGCAAAACACGCACGGGTTATCGGGCGGCTGGCGGATACGGGGCTGTTCTCGGCCGGAGGCATTTTGGTGGGCACCCATGCTTTCCTGGCGTACCAGAACATTTTTGGCGTGCGCTGGAACGCGGGGGCTGCCACGCTGGATTTGGATTTCGCGCACGCCGGGCGCAATGTGTCGCTGGCCTTGCCAGAAAATCTGACGCTCGACACCACCGCTGCGATGGACTCCCTGGAAATGGGGTTCATCCCCCACCAGGCCCACACCTCTTTTCGCAAAGCGGATGAGCCGGATTTTGACCTCGACTTTTTAACAAGCCGGGGCAGAGCGGGCGATACACCGGTGCTGGTCAAACGGCTCAACCTCACGCTGCAACCGCTTCGCTTTATGGAGTTGTCCTTGCAAGACCCGATGCGCGCCACCTTGCTCGCCCGCAGCGGACCGATGGTGGTCAACCTGCCCCGCCCCGAACGGTATGCACTGCACAAATTGCTGGTCTACGGCGAGCGGCCCCAAGCCCAGCGAACCAAGTCGCGCAAGGATGTCGCGCAAGCCGCCGCGCTGATCGACTACTTGCTGACCCACGACACGGAAGAAATGGGGGTCATGTGGATCGATGTCAACAGCCGAGGCCCCGGCTGGCGCAAACGCTTGCAAGAAGGTTTTGATGCCATGCACGCGCTGTACCCGGAGTGCGATTTCCCCAAGCGGGTACATGCGGCGACGGCATAGACGGCATCAGTTTTCAGGCCTATCGCCGTCCGGTACCCATTCGGCCCGGATGTCCAGTGCACTGTGCAAAATCCGCTCTATGCGAACCAGCGTGGCGCTTGGCCGAAGCCAGCGGCGAAAACTCCAGCCGCTTCAGGCTGCACTCTGGTATTTGCGCTTCAGCCGCTCGAAGACCTGCTCCGAATCCACCCCCGGTCCACTGGACGCACCGGCCTGGATGGCCGTATGCAACTCTTGCAGCTTCAGCGCCTTCAACTGCTCCTGATCCTCCAGCAAGCGCAGCCCTGCGCGAACCACCTCGCTGACGTTATTGAATCGACCGGTACTGACCTGGTCTTTGACAAAAGCTTCAAAGTGCGGACTAAGGGCGACACTGGTTGGCATGGCTTTTTTCCTTCAAATAGTTAATAACTAATATTAACTATTAATAGACAAATGCGTCAATACCCCCTCCCGAGAGTGCCAAAGACCAATAAATACGTCGCAATGAACGTACGTTGAATAGAACATACATTGCCATGATGAATTCAAATCCGGGTGGGCAAATCGATGCCTAGAGCGAAATCGCCCTGACTGGCAATAGCCGCAGTGGCGAATATAGTTCTCGCATTCACCGCTGCTGAATGGGTCCAGCAAAGAGCCAATGGTTGTCCAACATTAGAGAGCAAATTGACCTCCAGCCCCCGTGGAATATGCGCAGACAGCTACCAAATATGTAGCAATTTGCGCATGAAAGGCAGGCCCGACTTACTTCAACACATCCCCAATACACAGGTACTTCACCTCCACATAGTCATCCATGCCAAAGTGCGAGCCCTCGCGCCCCAGGCCCGACTGCTTCACGCCGCCAAACGGCACATGTTCGGTGGCCAAAATACCCACGTTCACCCCCACCATGCCGTACTCCAGCGCCTCGCCCACGCGGTAGATGCGCCCGATGTCGCGGGTGTAGAAATAACTGGCCAGGCCGAATTCGGTGGCGTTGGCCGCATCGATGGCTTCTTGCTCGGTGCTGAACTTCGTAATTTTCCAAGCTTCGGAAATATCCAAGGGTTTTTCCCAATGAGAAAAACGTTTGCGCAAACGTTTGCTACGTTAGCATTCGACTACAGAAAACATACGGTGGTGGGGCGAATGGGCCTCCAGCGTTGCTGTCTGTGTTGAATGTGCAAGTTACCCCCTCCAAGGAGATCCACCATGAAATTAAACCGCCGCACCGTACAAACCACCCTGGCCCTGGGCCTCATCAGCGGGATGTTCGCCACCTCCGCCCTGGCAGCCGACAAGCCCAAGGTGGCCTTGGTGATGAAGTCGCTGGCCAACGAATTCTTCCGCACCATGGAAGATGGTGCCAAAGCCCACAACAAGGCGCACGCCGCCCAGTACAGCTTGGTGTCCAACGGCATCAAGAACGAAACCGACACCGCAGCGCAAATCCGCATGGTCGAGCAAATGATGGCGCAAAAAGTAGACGCCATTGTGATTGCACCCGCTGACTCCAAAGCGTTGGTGCCCGTGCTGAAAACAGCCATTGACGCCGGCATCTTGGTGGTCAATATCGACAACCAACTGGACGCAGCAGCCCAAAAAGAAAAGGGTATTCAAGTGCCCTTTGCAGGCCCAGACAACCGTGCCGGCGCCAAAATTGTGGGCACCTATTTGGGCAAGAGCCTGAAATCGGGCGACAAGGTTGCCATTATTGAAGGCGTATCCACCACCTTCAATGCGCAGCAACGCACCTTGGGTTACCAAGACGCCATGAAGGCCGTGGGTGCCACTGTGGTGGGCATCCAGTCTGGCAACTGGGAAATCGACAAGGGCAACACCGTGGCCTCTGGCATGCTGCGTGAACACCCAGATTTGAAGGCGCTATTGGTGGGCAATGACAACATGGCCCTGGGCGCCGTTGCGGCTGTGAAGGCAGCGGGCAAAGACGGCCAGGTCAAGGTGGTGGGTTACGACAATATTGGTGCAGTCAAACCGATGTTGGCAGATGGCCGTATGCTGGCCACTGCCGACCAGTACGGAGCCAAGCAAGCCGTGTTTGGCATTGAAATCGCACTCAAAGCGTTGGCTGAAAAGAAAAAGCAATCAGAAATGCCTGCCGCCATCCAAACGGACGTGGTGCTGGTCACCAAAGACAGCAAGTAATTCGTGGTCGATGGGTGGCCAGGCTGGCGCAACCAGCCTGGCCACCCTCGCACCGCGCACCTGCTTTGAACGCGCCCCCCACCTTTCAGCAAGGCACCGACATGACCGCCCTCGGACCCCAACGCACCCCCATCTTCACGGTAGAAGGCATCAGCAAGCGCTACGCCAGCAATGTGCTCAGTGGTGTCAGTCTGCGCCTTCATCCCGGAGAAGTGCTGGCTTTGACGGGGGAAAACGGCGCCGGTAAAAGCACCATGTCCAAAATCGTGGCGGGCTTGGTGCAGCCCACCGAAGGAACGATGACCTTGGCGGGCCACATGTTTGCACCCAAGCATCGCCGTGAGGCAGAGCATGCGGGTGTGCGCATGGTGATGCAAGAGCTGAGCTTGGTGCCCACCCTGACAGTGGCAGAAAACTTGATGATTGACGCCTTGCCCAACCGGGGTCGCTGGTGCGCTAACTGGATTGACCGCAAGGTGCTGAACGCTGCTGCCACGCAGCAACTGGCAAGAATTGGCATTCAAGGCATTTCGCCGGATTGTCTGGTGTCTGAGCTTGGCATAGGCCAGCAGCAAATGGTGGAAGTCGCCAGAAACCTCAAAGACGGCACCCGGGTTCTCCTCCTGGACGAGCCCACCGCCATGCTCACGCCGCGAGAAACGCAGCATCTTTTTTCGCAAATCGAGCGGCTAAAGGTGCAAGGTGTTGCCATCATCTATGTGTCGCACCGTTTGGAAGAGTTGCGAAAAATAGCGGACACCTTGGCCGTGCTGCGCGATGGGGTATTGGTCAAAACCTGCCCTATGCAACAGGTCACAGAAGACAACATCGTCGCCCTCATGGTGGGCCATTCCGTAGAACAAGACATGCACAAACCCAGGCGCCCACAAGGTCCGTGCGCTTTGCAAGTCAGGGCATTGGGGCGCGCCAGGGCCGTGAAAGCAGTCAGCCTGAACTTGCATGAGGGCGAAGTATTGGGCTTGGCAGGTCTGGTAGGCAGTGGGCGCACCGAGCTCTTGCGCTTGCTCTTTGGTGCAGACCGCGCAGATACAGGTGAGCTCACCTTGTGTGCCAATCGCAAGCGGCCCGCAGCCCAGACCCAAGTGCTGGGCTGGCGTTCACCCCAAGCGGCTATCGCAGCAGGCATTGGCTTGGTCACAGAAGACCGCAAGTCACAAGGGCTGCTGCTGAGCCAGTCCATTGCGGTGAATACGTCCTTGGGTGCCCTGGACAAGCTTGCGCAGCACGGCTGGCTGAACCTGGTGAAGGAAAAAGCACTGGCTGCGCACATGGTGAAGCGCTTGTCTGTGCGCAGCCATTCCGTAGAACAAGCAGTAGGCACCTTGAGCGGAGGCAACCAACAAAAAGTCATTTTTGCGCGCTGGCTGCATAAGAACTGTGACGTGCTGTTGCTGGACGAGCCGACCCGAGGGGTCGATGTGGGCGCTCGCGCTGACATTTATGCCGAAATAGAGGCCATGACCCAAGCACAAAAAGCAGTGCTCATGGTTTCAAGCGATTTGCGTGAGCTGATGCAAATGTGCGACCGCATTGGGGTGATGAGCAATGGCCGGTTGGTCACCATTTTGGAACGCGGCCAATGGAGCGAAAAGTCGCTCTTGGACGCAGCATTCAGTGAACCAGAAGCTGACTTGCCAGAAAAGACGGATCGCGACTAACCGTGCTGCGCCAACACGCCCGGTTCACACGGCAAGGTGCTTCGCTTGCGCAATTTCAACTACTTGTTTTGATTCAAAAAATTATGGCCTCTGCATCCACTCCCAAACCCACCGCTGCGTCCCGTAGCCAGCTCGGCACCTATTTAGGACTGAGCGCTGTGCTGGTCGGCATGGTTCTTCTGTTCACCAGCTTGAGTGACTATTTTTGGAGTCAAGCCACGTTCGTCGCGATTGCGAACGAAATTCCGGCCCTGTTGGTGATGTCTATCGGCATGACGTTTGTCCTGATCATTGCAGGCATCGACTTGTCCGTTGGCTCGGTGTTGGCACTGTCTGCTGCGGCTACAGCCAATGCGATTTTGCTGTGGCAATGGGGTGCAGTGCCTGCTTCAGCCTTCGGTTTGCTGGTTGGCTTGGTGTGTGGCGCGGTGACAGGGCTCATCTCTGTGGCTTGGCGCTTGCCTTCATTTATTGTGTCTTTGGGCATGCTGGAAGCGGTGCGAGGCGGCGCTTACGTGATGACGGATTCGCGCACCCAGTATGTGGGTAGTGCGATTTCCGGTCTGGCCAAACCCTGGGTGGCCGGCGTTTCAGCCGCATTTTTCATTGCCATTGCGCTGGTCGTCGTGGCCCAAATCGTGCTGTCGCGCACCGTGTTCGGTCGCTATGTGGTGGGGATTGGAACCAATGAAGAAGCAATGCGACTAGCTGGCATTAACCCCAGTCCCATTCGGGTGGCCGTGTTTGCTGCAACAGGTGTGCTGGCGGGCCTGGCAGGTCTCATGCAGGCCGCGCGCTTGGAAGCGGCAGACCCCAATGCGGGCTCTGGAATTGAATTGCAGGTGATCGCCTCGGTGGTCATTGGCGGCACCAGCCTCATGGGAGGGCGCGGCTCCGTCATCAATACCTTGTTTGGTGTGCTCATCATTGCGGTGCTGGAAGCCGGTCTGGCGCAGGTGGGGGTGAATGAGCCCAGCAAACGCATCATTACCGGCTGCGTCATTGTGGCGGCCGTTATTATTGACACGCTGCGCCAACGTCGTACTTCCAGCCACTAGAGCACCGTTGACCGATGTCATCCATTAAAGACGTGGCTCGCCGCGCCAATGTTTCTATCAGCACCGTTTCACATGTGGTGAATGCCACCCGCTTTGTCAGCGAGTCGTCGCGCAAGCAAGTGGAAACTGCCATTCGCGAACTGGGCTATGTGCCAAGCGCCGTAGCGCGCAGCCTGAAGAGCAACTCCACCAAAACCTTGGGCATGCTGATTCCCAATTGCACCAATCCATACTTTGCCGAGATCGTGCGCAGCGTGGAAGACCATTGTTTTGGTGCTGGCTACACCTTGATTTTGTGCAATACCGACGATGAGCCGCGCAGACAAAGCGTGTATTTGCAGGTGCTCAGTGAGAAGCGGATTGACGGGCTCATCATTATCTCCACGGGCAACGATAGCGAGTTGCTGGCCTTGGTGGAGGGGTTGACCATTCCCACCGTCTTGCTGGACCGCGCAATCAACCATGTGCAGTGCGATTTGGTGGAAACCGCCCATGTGCAGGGTGCCATGATGGCCACAGAACACTTGATTGCCCTGGGGCACAAACGTATTGCCTGTATTGGTGGTCCCGCCGACTTGAACTCCAGCATCCAGCGTATTCAGGGTTGGCGCAACGCCTTGTCCAAGGCGGATTTATCGCACGAGGCTGCACAGCTCGTGTGGCACAGTGACTTCACCAGCCAAGGTGGCTTTGATGCCATGAAGCGGGTGATGCAGTCGCCTGTGAAGCCAACGGCCGTGTTTGTGTGCAATGACCTCATGGGCATAGGCGCATTGAGTGCCGCCCACGAAGCAGGTATTCGCGTCCCGCAAGAGATGTCTTTGGTAGGGTTTGATGACATTGAGTTGGCGCATTTCACCAGCCCGCCTTTAACCACCATCGTTCAACCCAAGCAGCGCATGGGCGTGCTGGCCGTGGACATGCTGCTGGAGCGCATCCAAAGCAAACGCCAGCAAGCCAAACAGGTGTTGCTACAGCCCACCTTGGTGGTGCGTGCGTCGTCTGGCCCCGCCCCTTCTGAACACAGTCAGGCACCGCTATGACGGCTACAGATGGTGTCGGGCAGCCCACGGTGGTGTGCCTTGGCAGCTTGAACATGGACATGCGTGTGGACCTTAGCCAAGCACCCTTGTCTGGCGAAACGGTCATGGCCAACTCCATGCATTATTTGCCTGGGGGCAAAGGCGCCAATCAGGCCCTGGGTTGTGTACGGCAAGGTGCCCGTGTTTACATGGTGGGTAACGTTGGCGCAGATGCCCATGGCGCGAGCTTGGTGCGTGGCTTACAAGCGGACGGCATCGATACCAACCATGTATTGACCGACCCCCATAGCCCCACGGGCGTGGCGATGGTGTTGGTGGAGCAAACAGGCCAAAACCGCATTGTGGTGGTGGGTGGAGCGAACCAGACTCTTCGTGTGCATGCTGCAGCATTGGAGCCTGTACTGCGTACGGCAGACGTGCTGGTGATGCAACTGGAAACCCCCGTCAGTGAGGTATTGGCTGCGGCCCGTCTGGCGCAGGTCAACGGCTGCAAGGTCGTTTTGAACCCCTCCCCCGTGCAAGGGGCGCTGCCCACAGCCCTTTGGCCGTTGGTTGACACCTTGGTCTTGAATGAAACCGAGGCCTTTGCCCTGTGTGGCACGGATGTATCTGTCAACCGCAACGCGGCTATCCAGGCCGTGCGACATTTTCAGCTTTTGGGTGTTCCGCGTGTGGTGATTACCTTGGGGGGCGCTGGCGCTGTGGCAGCGGATGGCGAGGTGCTGACCTACCACCCTGCACCGCAGGTGCAAGTGGTTGACACCACTGCGGCGGGAGATACTTTTTTGGGCGCTCTGGTGGTGGGCTTGGCCCGCAAGTTTCTCTTCACACAGTGTGTGCGCCAAGGCATTGCTGCGGCGAGCCTGTGCGTTCAAACAGCAGGCGCGCAAGCGTCTATCCCCACCCTTGCGCAAACGATGGAAAGTGCGCCTGTACCCGATTGGGAAACACTATGAAACGAACCATGTTGCTGCACGCGGAGTTGTCGATGTTGATTGCCAGCATGGGACATGGTGACTTGCTGGTGGTGGGGGATGCCGGTTTGCCCATTCCAACTGGAGTGGGCGCTCCGCAGCGGATAGATTTAGCCTTGTGTCGAGGTGTCCCGTCTTTGGACCAAGTGTTGACAGCGGTTTTGTCGGAATTGCAAGTTGAGCATGCGTACATCGCCACCGAGGCTTTGGTGGGGGAAGAAAGAACTTTGCCCCCCTGGTGCGCATCTCGCACCGGGTTTGATGTCGAAGAAATCAGTCATGCGCAGCTCAAAGCCCTATGCCACAAAGCCCGCGCAGTCGTGCGCACCGGGGAGTGCACGCCCTATGCCAATATGGTTTTGATGTCTGGCGTCACGTTTTAATCGCACAGCACTCCCCATGCGGTGTTGTGCGTCTTCCCGTGCAAGGGCATCACGCGCTTAATCCATGGCCCCGCCGAGGTGGAGCCCACAAGCGGAAATTACTTCAAAACATCCCCAATACACAGGTACTTCACCTCCACATAGTCATCCATGCCGAAGTGCGAACCCTCGCGTCCCAGGCCGGATTGCTTGACCCCGCCAAAGGGCACATGCTCGGTGGCCAAAATACCCACGTTCACCCCCACCATGCCGTACTCCAGCGCCTCGCCCACGCGGTAGATGCGCCCCATGTCGCGGGTGTAGAAATAACTGGCCAGGCCGAATTCGGTGGCGTTGGCCGCGTCGATGGCTTCCTGCTCGGTGGTGAACTTGAACACCGGCGCAAAGGGACCAAAGGTTTCTTCCTTGGCGCACAGCATCTCGGGCGTGGCATCGGCCACGACCGTGGGCTCGAAGAACTGCCCGCTGCCCAAACTGGACAGGCGTTTTCCGCCCACCAGCACGCGCCCGCCCTTTGCCAGCGCATCGGCCACATGGCGCTCGACTTTCACCAGTGCCGCCTCTTCGATCAGCGGCCCCTGGTTGACGCCGTCCTCAAAGCCGTTGCCGATCTTGGCGGTTTTGACCTTGGCGGCGAATTTCTCGACAAAGGCGTCGTAGACACCGGCCTGCACATAAAAGCGGTTGGTGCAGACGCAGGTCTGGCCGGCGTTGCGGTATTTGCTGGCAAACGCGCCTTCGACGGCGGAGTCCAGGTCGGCATCGTCGAACACGATGAAGGGGGCGTTGCCGCCGAGTTCGAGTGAGAGCTTCTTGATCGTGGGCGCGCTTTGCGCCATCAGGATGCGGCCCACTTCGGTCGATCCCGTGAAGCTCAGGTGGCGCACCACGTCGCTGGAACAAATGACCTTGCCCACGGCGATGCTGTTGCTGGCATCGGCAGTAATCATATTGAGCACACCAGCGGGGATACCGGCACGGATGGCCAGTTCGGCCGCCGCCAGGGCGGTGAGCGGTGTCAACTCTGCGGGCTTGATCAGCACGGTGCAGCCGACCGCCAGGGCCGGGGCGACCTTGCGGGTGATCATGGCCAGGGGGAAGTTCCAGGGGGTGATGGCGGCACAGACACCGATGGGCTGTTTGAGCACCATCAGGCGGCGGTTGTTGTCGAACTGGGGCAGGGTCTCGCCGTTCACGCGTTTGGCCTCTTCGGCAAACCATTCGACGAAGCTTGCGCCATAGGCGACTTCGCCCTTGGCCTCGGCCAGCGGTTTGCCCTGCTCGGCGGTCATGATGCGGCCCAGGTCGTCCTGGTTCGCCATGAGCAGGTCAAACCATTTGCGCAGCAGGATGCTGCGTTCCTTGGCTGTCTTGGCTTTCCAGGCCGGTCCGGCGGTATTGGCGGCGGCGATGGCCGCCTCGGTCTCCTGGGGGCCGAGATTGGCCACGTCGGCCAGTTTTTCACCGGTGGCGGGGTCGCAGACGTCAAAGCGGCTGGGGCCTGCGACCCACTGGCCGTTGATGAGCGCGTCGGTCTTGAGCAGCGTGGGATCTTTGAGTTGGGAGAGGGGGGATGAATGGGAGTGCATGGGAGGCTTCCTAAAACGGAGAATAAAAATCAGTTGTTGATGACGCGCCGGGCAAACTTTTCCAAGTAGTCCATGAGCTGGTCGGCGCCTTGCATGGCCGCGGTTTCGTCCGCACTGGCGATGCCCTGGGCCAGGGCCAGGTGGTGGCGCGCACCCTCGGTGATTTCGCCTTCGTGCTGGTAGGCGTACCAAAAGCGGCGGCATTTGACGATCAGGGGCAGCACACACTGCACGGCCGAGTAGTTTTGGCAAGCCTGGTGGTTGATCTCGTCGAGCTCGTGGTCGGCTTGCATGTAGGCGTCAATCTGGCCCCCGGCGGCGGCCTCCACCATGCGCTGCCCCCGGCGCAGGATTTCCTGGCGCTGGGCGGCGGTGGCGCGGCGGGCGGCGCAGGCCGCGATCAGGCGTTCCAGCACGCGGCGGGTCTGGATCACATCCAGGTGGTCCGCCAGGTCGATGTGGGAGACGATCAGGCCCCGGCGGGGCTGCTGGTCGATCAGGCCGATGGACACCATGCGCAGCAGGGCTTCGCGCACGGGGGTGCGGCCCAGCTGGGTGAGCTCCACCAGTTCGGCCTCGACCACCGGGCTGCCCGGCTCCAGGCGCAGGGTGGAGATGAGCCCTTCTATGGCGTCGTAGGCCAGATCGGCGGCGCGCTGTTTGACCGGGGGGCGGGTGGTGGGCATGGCGTACGGACTCGGAAGGTGTGGATCGATTTGATTATGGCGCGTGGGCTAGGGTTGGACGGGGCCAGACTCCGGCTTTGCCAGAGTGCCAATGCGGGTGGGCGTGATCGGCATGCGGGGCACCGGCGGCGTCCAGCCCCACAGGTTCTGGGTGGCGGCGCCGCACACCCGCCCCTGGCAGGCGCCCATGCCGCAGCGCGTGTGCAATTTGGCCTCTGTCCAACTCTGGCAGGCGGCGAGCTGGCCCTGGGTCACGTCCTCACAGCGGCAGACGATGGTGTCGGGCGTGGCCAGGGTCTTGAGTTGGGGCTGCAGCGCAAAGTGGCTGTGCAGGTGCGCGGCAAACGCCTCCCAGCGCTGGCGCTCGGGCCACAGCGCCTGGGCCTGGGCGCGCTGGCCCACGGCGGCGTGGCCGGCAATGGCGCCTTGCACCAGCGCCTTTTCACTGCCGCCAAAACCGGTACATTCCCCGGCGGCGTAATGGCCGGGCACGCTGGTGGCCTGCCAGGCGTCCACGGCGATGGCATGCTGGTCGTTCAGTGCGCAGCCCAGGGCCTGGCCGATGTGGGTGTTGGGGACCAGCCCGAAGCCGCAGGCCACACGCTCGCAGGCGATGTCCACGGTGTGCGCACCTTGGCGCAGGCGCACCGATTCCACGCGGTCCTGCCCTGCCACCGACAGCACATGGCTGGAGGTGCGGTAGCCCGGATGCAACAGGCCCAGGCCCTGCACCGCTTTGGCGGGCCAACGCCAGAGCGCCGCCGCAAACGCCGCCACCGCGCGCAAGGGCGCCTGCTCGGCCACCCGCAGCACCTGGGCGCCTGCGGCCTGCGCCGTAGCCGCCACGGCCAGCAACAAGGGGCCACTGCCCGCCACCACAATGCGTTCCCCGCGCACCGGCAGGCCGCCTTTGATCAGCGCCTGCAGCCCGCCCGCACCGGTGACGCCGGGCAGGGTCCAGCCCGGGAAAGGCAAGAGCAATTCGCGGGCGCCGGTGCACACAATGCAGGTGGCGTACTGCAGGCGCCAGCCGTGGGTGGCGTCCTCCAGCAGCACCTGTTGGGGCTGCGGCACGGCCACCAGCCGGGTGCCCGAGAGGATGTGCACATTGGCGTGGCGCGCCAGGGCCGCGCGGCGCTCCACCGCACCGGGCGGCAGCTTGACACCCGGCCCGTCGCGCCAGATCTGGCCGCCGGGTGCAGGGTTGTCGTCCACCATGACAATGGCCGCGCCGCTGGGGGCGGCAGCCAGCGCGGCGGCTAGGCCCGCCGGGCCGGTGCCGATGATGAGCACGTCGCAGTGCTCCATGGTGGCGGTGTTCATGCGGAGTGCCCTGGCTTGGTGGGGGTTGTGGTGTGCACCACCATGCCCGGCAGGCACACGGTCTGGCAGGCCAGGCGGCGCTGGCCGTTGACGGTCACGCGGCACTCCTGGCAAATGCCCATGCCGCAGAACGCCGCGCGGGGTTCGCCCAGGACGGACACACGGGTGACGCCATTGGCCCACAGGCTCAGGGCCGCCACCACGGTGATGCCTGCGGGCACGGTGTGCTGCGTCCCGTTCAACTCAATTGCAATGTGCGTGGGTGATGCGTTCGTAGGAGATGCGTTCATGCCAATGCGCCAAAACGTTGCGCCAGGTAGGGCGTGGGGTCGATGCCGGGCGTGCACCCGGTGATGTGGGCCGCCAGCAACTGCGCGCTGGCGGGTGCAGTGGTGGTGCCCAGGCCTTCGTGCCCCACGGCCAGCCACAGGCCGGGGCGGCTGGGGTGCGGCCCCAGGATCGGCAGGCTGTCGGGCGTGGCAGCGCGCAGGCCGGTCCAGCTGCGGATGGCGTTGAAGTCGGCCAGGCCGGGCAGGTAGGACAGCGCGCGCTCCAGCATGCGGGCCAGCATGTCGGCATCCACGGCGCTGCTGGTGTCGTCAAACTGGCGCGAGGAGCCAATCAGCAGTTGCCCGGTCGGGCGCGGCTGCACATTGAAGGCCACCGAGGGGCCGGTGCTGTGGTGCGCGCTGGTGACGTAGCCCAGCTCCACCAACTGGTGGTGCACGGTGCCGGGGTAGCGGTCGGTGATCAGCAAGTGCCCTTTCTTGGGCCGGATCGGCAGTTCCGGGCACAGCTGCGTGGCATGGATGCCGTTGGCCAGCACCACGGCGGGGGCCTGCAGGGTGGCGCCCATGGCGGTGCGCACGCGGTGGTCTTCCAAGGCCAGTACGGACGTTTCCAAAATACGTATGCGTTGGGGCTGGCTCGCCAGCAGCCAGCGCGCGGCGTTGGGGGCATAAACCACGGCGTCGCCCGGCACCTGCAGCGCGCCGTGCAAGCCGGCGCGAAGCGCGGGCTCCAGGCCTTGCAAGGTTTGGGCGGTGATGAGCGCACAGTCCACCCCGCTGGCGCGCAGACGGTCTTGTTTTTCCCGGGCGGCGTCCATTTCTTCGGCGTTCGCGGCCAGCCACAGGGTGCCGCAGGGGTGCCAGGCGCAGTCCACCGCCATCTGGCGGGACCATTCGCGCCAGAGCGTCAAGGAGTGGCGGCTCAGGTCCAGTTCGGCGGGGTTGTCGTCCATGGCCACCAGGTGGCCCATGCCGGCCGCCGTGGCGCCGCCCCGGCGGTCGTCCAGCACCAGCACGTCAAGCCCGGCGCAGGCCAGCGCATGGGCACAGGCCGCACCGACGATGCCCGCGCCGATGACGATGGCGTCTGCATCCTGGCTCAAGTGCGGATTCCCCAGCCGTAGGGGTCGTCGGCCTCGATCAGCAGCGTGGCTTCGGCGCTCATATGGGCGCGTCCGCGCAGCGTGGGGATGATGCGTTCACCCTCCCCGCCGCCCTCGCGTTCATAGCTTGCTTCAAACTGGCTGCCGATGACGCTGGCCTGGCGCCACAGGGCGCCGGGCGCGAGTGTGCCGTCGGCCGCCAGGCAGGCCAGTTTGGCGCTGGTGCCGGTGCCGCAGGGCGAACGGTCGTAGGCCTTGCCGGGGCACAGCACGAAGTTGCGGCTGTCGGCCTTATCGTCCGGAGCAAACAATTCGATATGGTCGATCTCCGCGCCCTCGGCACCGGTGATGCCCTGCGCGGCCAAGGCGGCGCTGACGGCACAGCTGTACGCCAGCAGCGCGGGAATGTTGTCGGCCTCCACGCGTTGGCCGTGGTCGTTGATCAGAAAAAACCAGTTGCCGCCGTAGGCGATGTCGCCATGGGCCACACCGTAGCCCGGCACCTGCACCGCCACTTGTTTGGCATGGCGCCAGGACGGCACATTGCGCACGCTCACCGAGCGGTCTTCGTGCAAGGTGGCGTGCACCGTGCCCACCGGCGTTTCGATGGCATGCAGCCCTGGCTGGATGCGCCCCATGTAGGCCAGGGTGGCGACCAGGCCGATGGTGCCGTGGCCGCACATGCCCAGGTAGCCGGTGTTGTTGAAAAAGATCACTCCTGCGCTGGCGGTGGGATCGACCGGCTCGCACAGCAGCGCGCCCACCACCACGTCGCTGCCACGCGGCTCCCGCACGGTGGCGGCGCGCCAGTCGTCATGGTCGCGGGCCAGGCGCTGCAAACGCTCGGCCATGCTGCCATGGCCCAGGTCCGGAAAGCCGCCGATGACCAGCCGGGTGGGTTCACCGCCGGTATGCGAGTCGATGATGTCGATACGTTTCATGGTCTTTGTAGCTGGAAGTTACAGGGTTTGCATGGTAGAGGCGTGCAGCAACCCACCCGCCGGGGACTCCTGGTGGGAGCCTCCAGCAGAGTGTGTTCTGCAAGCTGGGATGGGGAGATGGACCCAGCCTGCACCGTGGGGTGCGGCGCAGGCGGTATCCCTCAGGTGGCAGGCTTAGTAGCTGGCCAGCGGCGTGGCTTGGGCGTTCTTGAAGGTGTACACCGTGATCGGGGCTTGCTTCATATTGCCCATGTCATCGTAGGCATAGGTGCCAGCCACGCCCTTGTAGCTGCCCTTGCGCAGTTCGGCAGCCACCTTGACGGGGTCGGTGGAGCCGGCCTTGGCCATGGACTGGCCGAGCAACAGGGCCTGGTCGTAGAAGGAAGCGGCATAAGCGTCGGCGTCCAGGTTGAAGCGCTTTTTGTACTTGGCTTTGAAGGCCGGGCCCTCGCTGGTCTTGTCCAGCATGGAGCCGCCCTGGGCGCAGTACACCACGTCGTTCACCGCATCACCGCCGAGCTTGCCCATTTCGGGGCTGCACAGGGTGTCGCCGCCCAGCATCTTGGCGCTGATTGCCAGCTGCTTCATCTGGCGGGCCATGGGCGCGGCCTGGGGTGCGTAGCCGCCAAAGAAGATCACATCGGGTTTTTTGGACTTGATGGTGGTCAGGATGGCGGAGAAATCGGTGGCCTTGTCGGTGGTGTATTCCTGGCCGACGACGGTCAGGCCCTGGGCCTTGGCTTCCTTCATGAACTCAATGGCGACACCTTGCCCGAAAGCGGTGCGGTCATCGATCACGGCGGCGGTCTTGGCCTTCATGACCTTGGCAGCGTACATGGCCATGCTGGAGCCGATCTGGTTGTCACCGGCAATGATGCGAAACACGTTCTTGAAGCCACCTGCGGTGACCTTGGGGTTGGTGCCCACGGTGGACATCAGGGTGCCGCCTTCGTCGTAGACGCGTGACGCGGGAATCGCCACACCCGAGCAGTAGGGGCCCATGACGTATTTCACGCCGCTGTCCACCAGCTTTTGCGCCACCGCCACGCCGGACTTGGGATCGCACTGGTCGTCTTCCGACTGCAGTTCAAATTTGAGGGTTTTGCCTGCGGCTTGCAGCTTTTTGGCATTGAGCTCTTCAATCGCCAGGCGCACGCCGTTTTCGTTGTCCTTGCCGGCAAAAGCGTTGGGGCCGGACAGCGGGCCGGTCTGGCCGATCTTGACGACCTGCTCTTGTGCCAGGGCGTTGCCAGCCAGTGCCAGCGCGAGGGCTGCGAACAGCGCGGAGTGCTTGAATGAACTTTGCATCATCTTTTCCTTTTGGGATGGTTTGTTTAGGGAATGGTGGATTTCAGGCCACAGACCTGTATTCCTGCGGACGGCTTGCCAACGCCTTTTGGACGATGGCAATGACCGTTTCGCGCTCGGATCCTACCAAAGGCAAGCGGGGTCTACGCATGTGCTCGGTGCTGACGCCGGCCACCACGTCGATCAGCTTCAGGTTTTGCACCAGCTTGGTCGACACATCCAGGTGCAGCATGGGTGTCATCCACTGGTACAGCGTGAGGGCCTTGGCAAATTCGCCCGCCTTCATCAAGTCGTACAAGGCCACGGTTTCGCGCGGGAAGGTGCAGCCCACACCGGCCAGCAAACCGTCGCAGCCCAGGGCCAGGCCCTCAAAGGCCAGGTCGTCCACGCCCAGGAACAGCTGGTAGCGCGTGCCCAGGAGGTTGCGCAGGTCGGTGATGCGGCGGATGTTGTCGGTGCTTTCCTTGATGGCGACAATCCATTCGCAATCGGCCAGCTCGGCCATGTGCTCGGGTTTCAGGTCCACGCGGTAGGCCACCGGGTTGTTGTAGACCATGATGGGTTTTTGCGCCGCTTCGGCCATGGTGCGCACGTTTTGCATGGCTTCGCGGGCGTCGGCCACATAAATCACCGAAGGCATGACCATGAAACCGTCCACGCCCAGGGCGTTGGCGCCGGCGATGTAGCGCAGGGCCTCGCGGGTGCTGGTTTCAGACACGTTGGCCAGCACGGGCACGCGGCCTGCGCTGGCCTGGATTGCGATCTCGGCGACCTTGAGTTTTTCTTCCAGGGTCAGCGTGCTGGCCTCCCCCAGTGATCCGCAGGTGACCAGGCCGTGGATGCCATTGCGGATCTGGTAGTCGATGTGGGCGGCCGTGCCTTGCGCGTCGATGCTCTCGTCGGCGTGGAACTTGGTGGTGATAGCGGGGAAAATGCCTTGCCAGCGGGAATGGGTCATGGTGTTGCTTTGGGTAGGGGTTGCGGATGGTGGGGTGAATTCTACTAATATATTAATAAGATATCTACAAGATATTTGTAGGTGTAACTACCGATGTACAGATGTTGGTGCTTGGCGTAACGGCGCCCGCAATGCCGTCCGCACCGGCAGGCCAGCCCGGCAACGCCCTGGGGTTCAGTTATTTTTAGTCCCTTTTTTGCTACCAATTCAGGAGCTGCTTACGCCCTGTCTACAAGGGCAGACCTCGGATTTGGCTGTGCAAATTTGACGATTTATGCGCTTGCCGCAGCCATGGCCCTTCAAATTTGAATGGATGCCCTAAGAGTTTTTGGGTAACCTCCGGCAAGACGCAGTCATTAATGGGCGAAACATATGAAATTCGGTCGTTCGGCAGCCTTCGTGCTGTCTGGTGTCATGCTGGCCATCAGCGGGGTAGGGGCGCAAGAAGCGGGGGACCCAGCGATGCGCGATGCCGATGCCTTGCTCCACGCGGGCAAGCCCGCCGAGGCCTACACCCTGCTGGAGCCGCTGGAATTCGTCCGCGCGGGCGAGCTGCGCTTTGACTACCTCCTGGGCATTGCCGCCCTGGACAGCGGCAAGCCCGACAAGGCTACGCTGGCGTTTGAGCGGGTGCTGGCGGTCGACCCCAACTTCGCCGGAGCCCGGCTCGACATGGCCCGGGCTTACTACCAGCTGGGTGATTTGCCGCGCGCCAAGACCGAGTTCGAGGTGGTGTTAAAGCAAAACCCGCCCGAAGCTGCCCGGGCAACCATCCAGAAATACCTGGATGCGATTGCGGCCCATGAGCAAGCGCAACGCACCCAGGTCACCGGTTATGCCGAAGGAATAGTGGGGCACGACAGCAATATTGCCAACAGCACCACGCAAACCTTTACCTTTGCCTCCAACTCACCCTGGAGCGGTTTGTTTACCGGCAACCAGTTACCGCCTTCCAGCACACTGGCAGGCAACTATGAAGGCGTCAACGCCGGGATGGCCCTACACCACCGCCTGAACACGCGCTGGGGGGTGTTTGGCAATGCCGATCTGCACCAGCATGGCAACACCACCCACACGGCGTACGACTCCACTGCGGTGGATGCCCAGGTGGGCGTAAGCCTGCAAGACGGGAACTCGGGCTACAAGCTGTCGCTGACCGGTGGGCAAACCGACAGCGGGAGCACCATGCACCGCAACGCGCAAGGCGTGGCCGGCGCATGGCAGTACAACCCCAGCCCCGACCGACAGTTCAGCGCCTTTGGCCAATGGAGCCAGAACCGCGCCAGCGGCTACCCAGCAACCTCACCCAGCACGGATGCCCGCATTGAGGGTGACACCGATCAGGTCGTACTCGGCGTGGGTGGGGTGCACCTGTTCACCGACCCCAAAGGGGCGCTGTTTGGCAGCATTTTTGTCGGGCAAGAAAAAGACGTGGCCCCCGTCATTTCTCCGGGCCTGCCCAATGGCGGGCGTGTTGACGGCCGCAAAGACTTCGTCGGCGTGCGCATAGGGTGGCAGACCACTTTGTCGCCAACCTGGGATGGGACGGTCAGCCTGGGCTGGCAGTCCGCCAAATACGCCAACATCAACAACCTGATCATGGACTACCGCAGCGAAACCCAGACCGACCTGAGTCTGGGCCTGGCCTGGCACCTGAACAAGGCCTGGACCGTCAAACCCCAGCTCAGCTTCACCCACAAGGATTCCAACATCGCGCTGTACAGCTTTGACCGCACCGAGGTGTCGGTCACCCTGCGGCACGATTTTCAGTAACTGAACGAGGTACTCCCCATGAACCGCATGACAACCCCCTTGGTGCGCTGGAGCGTCTCCGTCGCCTGTACGGCATTTTTGGGTCCAGTCGCCTATGCCGACGTGGCCGGACATGTGCAGTTTGTCAACGGCAATGTGCAATTGAGCAACGCCAGCGGGCAAAGCCGGCCGTTGCAAAAGGGCGATGCCGTCAGCGAAGGCGACACACTCACCTCGGCGTCGGCGGCTTCGGCGCAAATTCGCATGCAAGACGGCGGCATGGTGGCGGTGCGCCCCGAGACCCAGCTGAAGTTCGACCAATTTGTCTTCAATGGCAAGCAAGACGGCACCGAGCGCAGCTTTTTCTCCCTGCTCAAAGGCGGCTTTCGCGCCATCACCGGGCTGGTGGGGCAGCTCAACAAAACCAACTACCGCATTGTCACCCCGGTGGCCACCATCGGCATTCGCGGCACCGACCACGAAACCTTTGTCATCGAACCGGGCAGCGCCCTGGCCCAGGTCGCGGCCGCCGGGGCCTACAGCAAGGTCAACACGGGGGAAACCGAGATGTCCACCGACCGGGGCAGCGTTCACGTGACGCCCAACCGGATGGGATTTGCTGCCGGACTGAACCAACAACCATTGCTGCAGCCGATCAACACCAAAATCTTTACCGTAGCGCAAAGCCCCGCGCCGTCCTCCCCCGGCACCAAGAAAGAGGACAAGGCGGCAGACGCCACCAGCCCTGCCGCCAACACCGCAGAAAGCAAGGCCCAGGCGGGTGAGGCACAAAGCCCTGCTGAAACGCCTACCGACAGCGCCAGAAATGAAGAACCGGCGCAGGCAAATAGCAGCCCCACGGGCAACCGCACGGAAAGCGCAAGCCAGACCGGTGACGCAGCCGCAGGCACATCCCCCACCACTGCGGCTGCCACCGCCGTCCGCTCTGACACCCCACCGCCAAGCAGCGCCCCTGGCGCAGCACCGCTTGCTGAACCCTCCGCCCCCCTCCTGCGCACCACTGCCGTAGTGGACAACGTGGCGCCCAACGCCAACTTGATTCCAACCACCAACACACCCGTCAGCCCGACCACCAGCCCCGCGCAAGCCACGCTCATAGCGCCGCCCGCCAGCACGGCTCCTCCACCCACAACGGCCACCGTGTCCGGCGGCTCCACCGTCAACCTGACCACCGCCGCCACAACCACTTCCACCGGACAGGTGATCGCCATCACCGAAAGCCTGGTCGCCGCACAGGCCCAAACGGCCGCCGCCGACGCACTGGCGGCGCGCAACGCGTTGAGCGCGGCGCGCACGGCCATGGTGGGCAGCCAGAGCAGCTTGAGTGCTTTGGCCTTGGACATTGCTGCGGCCACCTCTGCAGTGGACCAAAGCCAGACCAAGACCGACGCAGCACAGGGGCTGGTCAACGGCCTGGGCACCAACGCCCCGGCAGACGTCGCGCTGGCCAGCAGCATCGCTACCGATACCACGGCGCTGCAAACCACAGCGGCAAGCCAACTCAG
>MESI01000110.1 GCA_001770935.1 Burkholderiales bacterium RIFCSPLOWO2_12_FULL_61_40
ACCGATGCGGGGCGTGCAACTCTTATTCTTACAAAAATGCCTTCTTTTGATACCGTTTGCGACGCCAACATGGTGAATGTGAAACATGGGGTGGAGAACACTTCCAAAGAAATCGCCACCCGCTTCGACTTCAAGGGCACGCCAGCCTCCATTGAACTGAAGGACAAGGAGATCACCCTGATCGGCAACGCCGAGTTCCAGCTCACCCAGATCGAAGATGTGCTGCGCAACAAACTGACCAAAGCGTCCGTGGACGTGCGTTTTCTCGACGCGGGCGACGTGCAAAAAATGGGCGGCGACAAGGTCAAGCGTGTCATCAAGGTGCGCAACGGCATTGAAACCGAGGTGGCCAAGAAGATCCAGCGCTTCATCAAAGACAGCAAACTGAAGGTGCAGGCCGCCATCCAGGAAGAAAAAGTGCGGGTCACCGGCGCCAAGCGCGACGACCTGCAGGCGGCCATGGCCTTGATCCGCAAGGAAATGCCGGACCTGCCCCTGTCCTTCGACAACTTCCGCGACTGATGAAAACTGCCGCCCTGCTCTTCGCCACCGGCCTGTGCTGGGGGCCTGTGGCCTTGGCGCAGACCGTAGCCCTGACGGGCATGCTGGGCGGCAAGGCCTTGCTCATGGTCGATGGCGGCGCGCCCAAGAGCGTGGCCGCGGGCGAGTCGTTCAAGGCGGTCAAGGTCGTGTCCACCCAGGGCGACACGGCGGTGCTGGAGATTGCGGGTAAGCGGCACACGCTGCGCGTGGGGGACGCACCGGCCAGCGTGGGCGCTACCTCGGGTGGCGCTGCGCAAGGCAACAAGGTGGTTTTGACCGCAGGCAGCGGCGGGCACTTCATGACCCAGGGCCAGATCAATGGCCGCTCGGTTCCGCTGGTGGTGGACACCGGTGCCAGCATGGTGTCCTTGAGCGTGGCCGAGGCCGAACGGGTGGGGCTAAACTACAAAACCGGTCAGGCGGTGCACATGAGCACGGCCAACGGCGTCATCCCCGGCTGGCGGCTCAAGCTGGCCTCGGTCAAGGTCGGCGATGTGACGGTGTATGGCGTGGATGCCATCGTGTCATCGGGCTCCATGCCCTATGTCTTGCTGGGCAACAGCTTTTTGGCGCACTTCCAGATGACGCGCATCAACGACCAGATGGTTCTCGAAAAGCGCTACTAAGTCACCATGGCCGTCAGCGTCCAAAACGAGAACGAATACGAAGACCTGCTGGCCCTGTGGT
The DNA here is from genome assembly GCA_001770935.1 of Burkholderiales bacterium RIFCSPLOWO2_12_FULL_61_40. Taxonomy (GTDB): domain Bacteria; phylum Pseudomonadota; class Gammaproteobacteria; order Burkholderiales; family Burkholderiaceae_C; genus Allorhodoferax. The sequence goes on from MESI01000110.1 coordinate 1,231, forward strand.
CGGACCTGGAGTCGGGCCTGGGCGTGATTTTGAGCAGCCCGGGCAGTTCGCAGGAATTTGCCCACCGGGTGCTGCAGTACGACCGCTGGATGCAGGGCCTGATGCAGCGCGACCCGGATGTGGGCCTGTATTTGCTGTTTCAACTGGCCAGCAATTCCCCCGTGGGTTACAGCGCGTCCCACGCCCTGGTGTGCGCGGTCTTGTGCCACATGATTTCCGCTGAACTGGCCATTGCGCCCAAGGAACGCAACAGCCTGGTGCATGCGGCATTGACCATGAACATTGCCATGACCACGCTGCAAGACGCGCTGGCCAACCAGGTTGAAAAGCCCACCAAGGCCCAGCAGGACGCCATTCGCACCCACTCGGTCAAAGGCGCCATGATGCTGGCCAACCTGGGCGTGGCAGACGACAACTGGCTGGACATTGTGTCCTCCCACCATGACGAAGCTGCCCTCCGCACGGACTTGCGGCTACTCCCGCCAGCCACCCGGCTGACCCGCATTCTCCAGGTGGTGGACCGCTACTCGGCCATGATCAGCCCGCGCCTGTCGCGTGCGGGGCGCAGCGCCACCGAGTCGGCGCGCGCCATCATGGCCAACGCCTCAGCCAAAACCGATGAAATTGGCCACGCCATGGTGCGCGCGGTCGGCCTGTGCCCACCGGGCACCTATGTGCGTCTGGAAAACGATGAACTGGCTATTGTGGTGCGCCGCAGCAGCACACCCAACCACCCCTACGTGGCCATCGTCGCCAAAGCCAGTGGCGAGGTCTTGTCCGCCCCCCGGCTGCACAACACGGCCCACCATGGCCACCGCATCCGCACCGCCCTGGCGGCCTCGGCCGTGCGCTTGCGGCTCAACCACTTTTATATTTTGCAACTGGGCGCCTACGCGGCGCAGCACCCCGATTGTTGAAACGGGGCGCCATGGCGCAGGGGGCGCGCTATTTGCTTTTCTTGCCCAAACGCGATTCGGTGCCCTTGACCAGACGGCCGATGTTCTCCGCATGGCGGTAGATCAGCAGCAGGGACATCACGGCCGTGGCCAGCAAAATCTCCTTGCGCATGTACCAGGCCACACCGTCGCCAAAGATGTAATACACCGGGGCAAACACCGCCGCCGTCAGGGATGCCAGGGACGAGTACCTGAAAAAGTAGGCCATGACCAGCCAGGTGGCCGCCGTGGCCAGCCCCAAAATTCCGCTGATGCCCACCAGCACACCCAGCGCCGTGGCCACACCCTTGCCGCCCACAAACTTGAAGAACACCGGGTACAAATGCCCCACAAAAGCAGCCAGCCCCACCAGGGCCACGGTGCCGTCTTCCAGCCCGTAGGGCTTGCCGTACCATTGGACCAGCGCCACTGGCAGCCAGCCCTTGACCGCGTCCAGCAGCAGCGTGAGGATGGCGGCGGCCTTGCTGCCGGAGCGCAGCACATTGGTGGCGCCGGGGTTCTTGCTGCCAAAAGTGCGGGGGTCGTTCAGGCCCATAACACGGCTGACGATGACGGCAAACGAGAGTGAACCGATGAGGTAACCCACCAGGGTGGCCGCCAAGGGGAAGAAAGATTGCATGGATTCCAAAAAATATCTCCTGCTGTTGCATCCCCTCGCCGGGGCGTGAAGGGGCTATTTTGCCAGCCTGCCCCGGCCGCCCTGGCGTCGGCTCACTCGGCCAGCGCGCACTGCACCGGCTGGGCCGCCAGCAAGACTACGCACACCTGCGGGTCAATGCCCACCAGGAAACCGCGCCGCCCGCCGTTGATGAGGATTTTGGGCAGGGCCAAAATGGTTTCTTCGATGTAAATGGGCATGGCCTTGCGCGTGCCAAACGGCGAGGTGCCGCCTACCAGGTAGCCGCTGTGCCGGTTGGCCACCTCGGGCGCGCAGGGCTCGACCGACTTGGCGCCGATTTGCCGCGCCAGGTTTTTGGTCGACACCTTGCGGTTGCCATGCATCAGCACCACCAGCGGCTTGGCGTCCTGGTCTTGCATGATGAGGGTCTTGACGACATGGAAAGGGTCCCAGCCCAGCACCTGCGCGCTGTGCTGGGCGCCGCCGTGCTCCAGGTACGCGTAGGGGTGCTCGCTGAAGTCCACCTTGTGGCGCTTGAGCAGTTGGGTGGCGGGGGTTTCTGAAACGTGTTCTTTTTTGGCCATAGGTGGGTATTTTCCACAACCCTGGCTGCAGGCCTCAGGGAATCAGTGGCACGGCGGGGGCGCGCCCTCATGGGCCGCCACCAACCCATCCAGTGACTCGCCCTGCAGCCGCATGGCGACCCTGCAATACGCAACACCGGGCGTGGCCTGTGAGGCAAGCACCACAAACTGGCCGCCGGCATGGCGAACCACCTCGCGGTCGAACTCCATCATGCGGTAACAGGCGTGCAGGTCCCCCGTGCCGCGCAAGGGGCAAGGTGTGTGGATCTGCGCGATGACGGTGCTTGCCGAGGTGCTTTCAATGGGCACTTGTTTCCTGGAAGGAAATGCGCGCTGCCACAGCGGGCCGAGGTCGGCCACACTGCGTGCACGACCGATTGCTTTGACCCGGACCGTGAGCCGGGCCAGTGCGCGCGTCACGGCATTGGAAACAGGCGCAAGGCCAGGGCGGCGTGCCAGAAATGCAAGCGAACCCAGTAGGCCTTGCATGGATCGGCGGATGAGTGCATTCTTCATGCTCAAATTCTCCCAAGAACGACTGGCGGCCTGTCAGCCCCTGCTCACGGCAGCACAAGAATCACAAAGCCGGATCGCGCATCTCCCACCGAAGCGCATCGATCTCCTTCAGCAATTCGGCGGACAAGGTAGTGTCCCAGGCGTCCAGATTTTCGTCAAGCTGGGCCACCGAGGTGACACCGATGATGGTGCTGGCAACCTGCCATTTGGTGTAGCAAAAGGCCAGCGCCAGCTGGGTGGGCGTCAGGCCGTGGTCCCGCGCCAGGGCGTTGTAGCGGCGCGCGGCGGCCAGCGCCTCGGGGCGGCCCCAGCGCTGCTTGCGGGTGGACTCGAACTTGGCCAGGCGCGCTCCGTCAGGCGCTCCCGGCCCGGTCAGGCCCGAGGCGTCGTATTTGCCGGTGAGCAAGCCAAAGCCCAGGGGCGAATAGGCCAGGAGCGACACACCCAGGCGGTGCATGGTTTCGTCCAGCCCGTTTTCCACCGTGCGGTTGATCAGGCAGTAGGCGTTTTGCACCGTGGCCACACGCGGCAGGCCGTACTGTTCGGCCAGGCGCACAAACTCGTGCACACCATAGGGTGTTTCGTTGGACAGGCCGACAGCCCGCACCTTGCCGGCCTGGACCAGGGTGTGCAGCGCTTCCAGTTGCGCATGGATGGCGGTGGCGCCCAGGTTCTCGTTTTGGGGGTTGTAGTAGGCCCCGCCAAACATGGGCACATGGCGCACGGGCCAGTGGATCTGGTAGAGGTCGATCACCTCGGTCTGCAGGCGCCGCAAGCTGCCTTCGCAGGCGGCGATGATGTCGGCGGCGCTGAGATCGCCACTACCGCCGCGTATCCAGGGCATGCCGCGCGAAGGCCCGGCTACCTTGGTCGCAATCACCAGCTTCTGGCGTGCGGCGGGGTTTTGGGCCAGCCAGTGGCCGATGATGGTTTCCGTGGCATTGAAGGTTTCGGGCCTGGGCGGCACGGCGTACATCTCGGCGGTGTCGATGAAGTTGACGCCGCGCTCCAGCGAGCGGTCGAGGATGGCGTGGGCGGTGGGCGCATCCACCTGCTCACCAAAAGTCATGGTGCCCAGGCAGATGGGGGTGACGTGCAGGTCGCTGGACCCAAGTGGGATGGTTTTCATGCGCAGGAGTTTAGGGTTAACCCAAAATTTTTGCTGTCGCACGGGCTTGTGCACGCGCTTCCTCCTGCAGGCGCAACACCCGGCGCTGCACCTTGCCGGTGGTGGTCATGGGCAGCGCGTCCACAAATTCGATCTCTTTGGGGTACTCGTAGGGCGCCAGCAGGCCTTTCACATGGGCCTGCAACTCCAGCGTGAGTTGGGCATGCAATTGGGCTGTAGCCCCCGTATTACCTGCGCAAGCAGCTATAAAATCAGGAGCAACCACGACATAGGCCTTGACCAGCGCGCCGCGCTCGGGGTCGGGCTTGGGCACCACGGCGGCGTTGGCCACGGCCGGGTGTTTGACCAGGCAGTTTTCAATTTCGCCGGGGCCGATGCGGTAGCCCGCCGCCTTGAACACATCGTCCGAGCGGCCCTGGTACCAGAGGTAGCCGTCGGCATCGCGCAACGCCAGGTCGCCGGTGCGGCACCATTCCCCCTGGCCGTTTTTGCCGGTGAATTTGGCGCGCGTGGCGGCCTCGTTTTTCCAGTAGCCCAGGAAGAAGATGGGGTCGCTCTGGCCGTGCACGTCCAGGCGGTTCAGCGCCACGTCTCCGGCCACGCCCACCGGGCATTCGCGGCCCGTGTCGTCGATCACCGCCACCCGGTGGCCGGGGTAGGCCATGCCCATGCTGCCCGGCTTGGCGGGCCACAGGCGGTTGCAATTGCCCACGATGTAGTTGACCTCTGTCTGGCCGAACATTTCATTGGGCGGTACGCCAAGCTGCGCTTCGCAGTAGCCAAATACGGCGTCGCCCACGGCTTCGCCCGCACTCATGATGGCTTGCAATTGCAGGCCAAACTGCGCCTGCACGGTTTGGCGCGGCGTGCCGGGGTAGGCCTTCATCATGGCCTTGAGCGCCGTGGGGAACAAAAAGGTGTGGGTGACACCGCATTGGCCCATCAGCTCCAGCGCGGTTTGCGGGCCAAAGCGCCCGTTGAAAGCGACGATGGTGCGGCCAAAGTACAGCGTGGGCAGCAAGGCGTCCATCAGGCCACCGGTCCAGGCCCAGTCGGCGGGGGACCAGAAAACGGCCTGGGAGCCCGTAGGCAGCGCGCCCGCAGGCGCCGCCTGGGCCGGGTCGAAGCCAAACCAGTTCTGGCTGCAGACAAAACCGCTCAGGTTACCGATGAGCGCACGGTGGGGAATCAGCGCGCCCTTGGGGTTGCCGGTGGTGCCGCTGGTGTAGATCAGCACGGCGGGGTCTTCGGCCAGCGTGGCGGCGGGGGTGAATTCTTCGGGGGCGTGGGCCAGCGCCACGGCGTAGTTCAGGTCGGCACGGCCGCGGGTGGCGGCCTGGCTGCCGACGCCCAGCACGGCGCGCAGTACCGGGCAGTGGGCACGCGCGGCCTGCAGACCGTCCAGGCGGGCGGCATCGCAAACGGCCAGCACCGCTTCGCTGTCGTGCAGGCGAAATTCCAGCGCCTCGGGGCCGAACAGCAAAGACAGCGGCATGGCCACCGCCCCCATTTGCAGCACGGCCATATAGGCCACCGCTGTCTCGAAACACTGCGGCATCACGATGGCAACCCGGTCGCCCAGCCCCAGGCCCAGATCGGCCAGCACGTTGGACAGACGGTTGGCCTGCGCCTGCAGCTCAAAATAACTATGAAATTGGCCTGTATCCCCCGTGGAATATGCGTGAACAGCTATGTTTTTAGTAGCATCTGGATGCGCAGCCCAACGGCCGCAGCAGACCTGGGCAATGTTGAACCGGGTCGGCACCTCCCAGCCAAAGTCGGCATGCAACTGCGCATAGGACGGCGGCACACCGCCCAGCGCCAGGGGCGCGGTGCGGCCCGTAGGGGCTTGGGAGCTAAGGGCTTTTTTGTCGCTGGTTTGACTGACGCGCATGGAGTGCCTCCGTATGATGGCGCAAATGTACCAAGTTAAAAAACAAGCCCGCAGTGAGTTCGTTCCCATCCGCAATCTCCAGTACCACGTCCAGGTCTGGGGCGAGCCCTCGCCCGACAAAATTCCCTTGGTGCTGGTGCACGGCTGGATGGATGTGGCCGCCAGCTACCAGTTTGTGGTGGATGCCTTCAAGCAGGACCACTACATCATTGCCCCCGATTGGCGTGGCTACGGCCAGACCGCCTCCGGCGGCGTGGACAACTTCTGGTTTCCCGACTACCTGGCCGACCTCGACTTCTTGCTGGACCACTACGCACCGAACCAACCGGTGAACCTGGTGGGCCACAGCCTGGGCGGCAATGTGGTGATGATTTACGCCGGCATCCGCCCCGAGCGCATCCGCCGCCTGGTCAACCTGGAAGGCTTGGCATGCCCGCCACCACGCCGGACCAGGCGCCCAAGCGTTATGCCAAGTGGATGGACGAACTCAAAGCCCTGCACCGTGGCGAGATGGAGCTCAAGGCCTACGACAGTTCTGCCGGCGTCGCCCGCCGCTTGATGAAAACCAACCCCCGCCTGGGCGAAGACAAGGCCACTTGGCTGGCCAGCCACTGGGCCAAGGAAAACGCAGAGGGCAAGTGGGCCATTTTGGGCCAGAGCGCCCACAAAATCTCCAACGCCCAGTTGTACCGACTGGAAGAGGTGCTGGAGATCTACAAGCGCATCCGCATGCCAGTGCTGGCCGTGGAAGCGTCGGACAACAGCCTGGACCTGTGGTGGAACGGCAAATTCACCCTGGCGCAGTACCACGAGCGCATCAAATCCGTGCCGAATGTGGAGATTGCCCGCATCGACGACGCTGGCCACATGATGCACCACGACCAGCCCGAAGTGCTGGCTACGCTGATAGAGCGCTTCATCGCCTGAGTTTTTCTACTCCCACCGGCGCGCAAGCAGCCACACTTCTGCTCGCCCCCATGGGAAATGCCGGGGCCGATTTCTTTCCCCCGGGAAAGCATGAGGCCCCGGCATTTTCCATGGGGGCAGGCAACGATACGGCCACCAGAAAGGCAGTTCTGACTCTGCATGCGCACATACCAAGCGCAGTGCAGGCCCACTTCCCGGCCCAAGTGATGCCGGAACTAAAATAGCGGGTTATTTAAACCTTACATCTCAGGACCCGCACCATGGAAGCAGAACGCATCAACCTCATCGGCACCCAACTCACCGATCTGAGCGCTCGCACCCAAGAGTTACGGGGGTATCTTTGACTACGCTGCCAAATCTGAACGCCTGCGCACCGTCAACGCCTCGCTAGAAGACCCCGCCGTCTGGAACGACCCCAAACGCGCCCAGGAACTGGGCAAGGAAAAGAAAGCGCTGGACGGCATTGTCGTCACGCTGGATGACCTGGCCCGCGAACTCGCCGACAACAGCGAACTGTTCGAGATGAGCAAAGAGGACGGCGACGAAGCCGGCCTGCTGACGATCGAGGCCGAGGGCACCAAGCTCGCCGCCACCATCGAAGGGCTGGAATTCCGCCGCATGTTCAACAATCCGGCCGACCCGCTGAACTGCTTTCTGGACATCCAGGCCGGCGCTGGCGGCACCGAAGCCTGCGACTGGGCCAGCATGCTGCTGCGCCAGTACCTCAAGTACGCCGAGCGCAAGGGCTTCAAGACCATTGTGGAAGACGAAACCGCGGGCGACACCGCCGGCATCAAGGGCGCCACCATCAAGATCGAGGGCGAATACGCCTTTGGCCTGCTGCGCACCGAAACCGGCGTGCACCGCCTGGTGCGCAAGAGCCCGTTCGACTCCTCGGGCGGACGCCACACCAGCTTTGCCAGCGTATTTGTCTACCCCGAAATCGACGACTCGATCGAGATCGACATCAACCCCTCCGACGTGCGCACCGACACCTTCCGCGCCAGCGGCGCCGGCGGCCAGCACATCAACAAGACCGACTCGGCTGTGCGCCTGACGCACATCCCCACCGGCATCGTGGTGCAGTGCCAGGACGGACGCAGCCAGCACAGCAACCGCGACGTGGCCTGGAAACGCCTGCGTTCGCGCCTGTACGACTTCGAGCTGCGCAAGCAGCAGGAAGCCCAGCAAAAGCTGGAAGACACCAAGACCGACGTGGGCTGGGGCCACCAGATCCGCAGCTATGTGCTGGACAACAGCCGCATCAAGGACCTGCGCACCAACGTGGAAGTCTCGGCGACGCAGAAAGTGCTGGACGGTGATTTGGACGTGTTCATTCAGGCGTCTTTGAAGCAGGGCGTTTAAAGCAACGCTTGCCCAAACCGGAAACCGCCACATGTACCTCAAAAGTCTCAAAGTTCAGCACTACAAAAGCTTGGATGACGTGTCGGTGGACTTCGCGCCGGACGTCACCGTAGTGGTTGGCCCCAACGGGGTGGGCAAGAGCAACTTTGTGGATGTGCTGCGGTTTCTGAGGGATGCAGTGACGGATGATTTAGAGCATGCGGTGACGAAGCGGGAGGGCATTCAGCGCTTGCTCCAAACGTATAAGACCAAGCCTTACAAAATTGGCATCGGATGCCAATTTTGGTTGAATACGTCCGATGATTCGGGGAACGGCAAGTACGACGTACGGCTAAAAGCCGTTGGCTCAAGCAACTATGCAGTAGAGAGCGAAGAACTCGTTTGCGTTCCACTTTCAATTCCTTCCGAGGGCAACCAGATTTTGTTTTTTGCTCGCGACTCCAAAACTGGAGTGCCCGCTGACGCCCTCGCGTTGAGCGCTTTAGGCAAAGTTGATGGCAAAGCTACACCCGCCGGCGGCTTGATAGCTGAGCACATCGCTGGCTGGAACTTCTGCACTATTTACCCCAACACGCTAAAAAAACCCGCCCTGCCCGACCGTGATACCCAACTCATGGAGTCAGGCGACAACTGGGCATCAGTGATCAAGGCCCTGAAACGCTCCCCAAAAGGCCGTGAGGCTTTGGAACGTATTTACGACGCCATGCGTGCCGTGATACCGACGTTTGAAGAGGTGAGCATTCAGACCGTGGGCAGCTACCTCGTCCCACTTTTCAAATTTCGCGAAGAAGGTAGTAGTGCCCTGACGAGCTTTGACCCAGTGCAACTCTCCGACGGCACGCTGCGCCTGTTTGGCATTTTGCTGGCAGCCTACCAACTGCCGCGCCCCAAGCTCTTGGTGATCGAGGAGCCGGAACAAACGATTTACCCCGGCGCCTTGGCTGTCTTGGCAGACGTATTCAAGGAAATTGGTAAAAACACCCAGGTGCTGATTACGACACACAGCCCCCATTTAGTGCAGTTCTTCGCGCCCTCGCAAATCCGTGTTGCGGTCATGCACAAGGGAATGACGCAGATTCGCCCCATTCATCCCCACCAGATGGAAGCGGTGAACGAAGGCCTGCTGAGCCTGGAAGAGTTCATGACAACAGAAGGATTGCGCCCGGACGACACGGAACCATCGCAGTCATGAGCAAGCTCCATTTGATCGTTGAGGGTGAAGGCGACGCACTTGCCCTGCCAGTATTGGTGCGAAAAATTCTGAGCGACCACGGGCTAGACCATATCCAACTCACACGCCCGCAAATCAGCGGCGACATACGCAAGGTCTTCAAACGTTTGGAAGACTTCATGGGGTACGGGCTTAAAAATGCATGTCCGATTCTTTGGGTGCTGGACTGCGACGACAAAATCGATGACGTTGCTGGATGTCCGGTTCGTCATGTGGCGAACCTGCGCGCAGCGATGGTGCGACAGGAGATACACCAATCCCAGCCAGTGGAATTCGCTTTCTTTACCAAGGAGTTTGAGTCCCTGTTTTTGGCCGAACAACACGCATTGAAAGACTTTTATCGCCTATCAAGTACATTGGAAATGGATGCAGGCGCGGTCCTTCGCAGAGATGCCAAAGGCGAAATCAGCAAACTCCTTGGCAAAGACCGCGGCTACAAGGAAACCATTGACCAGGCCAAGCTGGCTGCACGGCTAGACTTGCCTACCTGCCGCGCAGTTTCGCGCGACTACCGACACTTTGAAGACGCCATTCTGCGTCTATGTAAGCTCCAATGACATTGCAAGCCCTCATTTTCGACATGGATGGCACCATGATCGACTCCATGCCCTCGCATACACAAAGCTGGGGCGCGTTCGCGCGCAGCCAGGGCCTGACGATGGACATCCCCGACCTGATGCGCCGCACCACCGGGCGCACGGCGGTGGAGTGCATGCGCGCCCTGTTTGAAACCGAGCTGAGCGATGCACAGGCCAGCGCCTATGCCCACCAGAAGGAAGCGCTGTACCGCGAGCTGTTTGCCCCGCGCTTTGCCGAAGTGGCGGGCTTCAAAACTTTTGCCGCGCGGGCGCAGGCCCGTGGCCTGCCCATCGGCGTGGGCACGGCGGGTGACCAGAACAACATCGCCTTTGCCTACAGCCATCTGCAGATGGCGCAGCCGCCCTTGGCCACCGTGGGCGGCGACGAGGGCTTGCCCGGCAAACCCGACCCCGCCATTTTTCTGGAAGTGGCGCGGCGCCTGGGCGTGGCGCCGGAGCATTGCATTGTTTTTGAAGACGCCCCGCTGGGCATAGAAGCGGCCCGGCGCGCCGGCATGCGCGCCGTGGGCATTTGCTCGGGCCACAGCGCCGCCGAGCTGTCCGGCCCCCATGTCGTAGCCCACGCCCCCGATTACCACGCATTGATCGCATCACAATTTTTGGAGACTTACCATGTTGCAACTTCGTGAGGGGCAAGGCCCAGCCACCGTCATTTGCCGCGCCGACTACACCGCGCCCGCGTACTGGATCGACACCGTCGAGCTGTGCTTCGATTTGGACCCCGCCAAAACCCGGGTCCTGAACAAAATGACGCTGCGCCGCAACCCCGCAGTGGCGGCCCAGCCCTTGCGGCTGGACGGTGAGGAGTTGAACCTGGCCCGCGTACTGGTCAATGGCCAGGGCACCTCCTTCAAGATCGAAGGCAACCAGCTGGTGCTGGAAAACCTGCCCGAAGGCTCCGAGCCCTTTGCGCTGGAAATTTTCACGACCTGTGCACCGGTCAAAAACACCAAGCTGATGGGCCTGTACGTCAGCAACGACTCTTTCTTCACCCAGTGCGAGGCCGAGGGCTTTCGCCGTATCACCTATTTCCTGGACCGCCCGGACGTGATGGCCAGCTACACCGTGACCCTGCGCGCCGACAAGGCCAAGTACCCGGTGCTGCTTTCCAACGGCAACCTGGTGGAGCAGGGGGATCTGGACGACGGCCGCCATTTCGCCAAATGGGTGGACCCGCACCGCAAACCCTGCTACCTGTTCGCCCTGGTGGCGGGCCAACTGGTGGCACGCGAGCAGCGCATCACCTCGCGCGCCGGCAAAGACCATTTGCTGCAGGTCTATGTGCGCCCCGGCGACCTGGACAAAACCGAACACGCCATGAACTCCCTGATGGCCAGCGTGGCCTGGGACGAAGCCCGCTTTGGATTGGGACTGGACCTGGAGCGCTTCATGATCGTCGCCACCAGCGACTTCAACATGGGCGCCATGGAGAACAAGGGCCTCAATATCTTCAACACCAAGTACGTGCTGGCCAACCCCGCCACCGCTACCGACGCCGATTTCTCCAATATCGAGAGCGTGGTCGGACACGAGTACTTCCACAACTGGACCGGCAACCGCATCACCTGCCGCGACTGGTTCCAGCTCTCCCTCAAAGAGGGCCTGACGGTGTTCCGCGACCAGGAGTTTTCACAGGACCTGTCTGGCGATGCGTCGGCCCGCGCCGTCAAGCGCATTGAAGACGTGCGGGTGCTGCGCACCGCCCAGTTCCCCGAGGATGCAGGCCCCATGGCCCACCCGGTGCGCCCGGACAGCTACATCGAGATCAACAACTTCTACACCGTCACCATTTACGAAAAAGGGGCCGAGGTGGTGCGCATGATGCAAACCCTGACGAGCCGCACCGGATTTGCGCAGGGCATGAAGCTGTATTTCGAGCGCTTTGACGGCCAGGCCGTGACCTGCGACGATTTCGCCCAAAGCATTGCCGACGCCAACCCCGGCTCCGAACTGGCCCGCTTACTGCCCCAGTTCAAACGCTGGTACAGCCAGGCCGGCACGCCCCGCCTGGCCGCACGCGGTGAATACGACGCCACGGCGCGCAGCTACACCCTGCACTTCAGCCAAAGCTGCGCGGCCACCCCCGGCCAGGCCATCAAAGAAGCCTTTGTCATCCCCGTCAACCTGGGCCTGATGGGCGCCAGCAGCGGCGCAGCCCTGCCCTTGCAGGTGCAAGGCGGCACCGGCACCGCGGACAGCCACCTGTTTGTGCTAACCGCGGAAACCGGCTCCATCACCTTTACCAACGTGGACGAAGAGCCGGTGCCCTCCATCCTGCGCGGATTCTCGGCCCCGGTGGTGCTGGACTTTGACTACACCGATGCCCAGCTGCTCACCCTGCTGGCCAATGACCCCGATCCCTTCAACCGCTGGGAAGCTGGCCAACGCCTGGCCCTGCGAAGCGCTATACATTCAATAGCTGCTCACGCAGACTCCACGGGGGCTGGAGGCCTAAATGATGCCTATATTGCAGCCATGCGTGCGGTGCTGCGCCACCCCACGCTGGACGCCGCGTTCAAGGAATTGGTCCTCACCCTGCCCTCCGAAACCTACATCGCCGAGCAGCTGGGCGTGGTTGACCCGCAACGCATCCACACCGTACGTGAAGCCATGCGCCTGCAACTGGCCACCGCACTGCAAGCCGACTGGCAATGGGCTTTTGCCATGCACCAGGACAACGGCGGTTACCGCCCCGACGCCCGCTCCGCCGGCCGCCGCGCCCTGGTCGGCATGGCGCTCAACTACCTGTGCCTGGCCGCGGTCGAATCGGGTGATCCGGTGTGGCCGGGCAAGGCGCTGCAGTCCTTCAAGGACGCCAGCAACATGACCGACCGCTTCAATGCACTGCAGGCGCTGGTCAATAGCGGCCACGCCCTGGCAGCCCCAGCCCTGGCGCGCTTCCATGCGCTGTTCAAGGACGAAGCCCTGGTGCTGGACAAATGGTTTGCCCTGCAGGCCGGTGCACCCGACCGGGGCGGCCAGGTGCTGCCCGCCGTGCGCCAGTTGCTCGTGCACCCGGACTTCAACATCCGCAACCCCAACCGCGCGCGTAGCGTCATCTCCAACTACTGCGCCGCCAATCCGGGCGGCTTCCACCGCCCCGACGCGGCGGGTTATGTGTTCTGGAGCGAGCGCGTCATGGAGCTGGACAGCATCAACCCCCAGGTTGCCGCCCGTCTGGCGCGCGCCCTGGACCGCTGGAAAAAGCTGGCAGAACCCTACCGCAGCGCCGCCCGCGAGGCCCTGGCCCGCGTCGCCGCCAAGAGCGACCTGAGCAACGATGTGCGCGAGGTCCTGGACCGCGCACTGGCCGACTGAATCTGATGTACTAAGGCTTTCCAAGGAAAAAACATGGCTCCAAAAGTTTCCCTCACCCGCTACCTGGTAGAACAGCAACGCGTGGACGGCTCCATTCCGGCCCAGTTGCGGCTGCTGCTGGAAGTGGTCGCCCGCGCCTGCAAAAGCATCAGCCAGGCCGTCAACAAAGGCGCCCTGGGTGGCGTGCTGGGCACAGCCGACATTGAGAATGTGCAGGGCGAAATCCAGAAAAAACTCGACATCATCGCCAACGAGGTGTTGATCGAAGCCAACGAGTGGGGCGGGCACCTGGGCGCCATGGCGAGCGAGGAAATGGAAGGCATCTACGTGGTGCCCAACCGCTACCCCCAGGGCGAATACCTGCTGCTGTTTGATCCCCTGGACGGCTCCAGCAACATCGATGTGAACGTGAGCATCGGCACCATCTTCAGCGTGCTGCTCAAGCCCGAAGGCCCCGGCGTGTCCGAACAAGACTTTTTGCAGGCGGGCGCCAAACAGGTGGCCGCCGGCTACTGCGTCTACGGCCCGCAAACCACCCTGGTGCTGACGGTGGGCGATGGCGTGGCCATGTTCACCCTGGACCGCGAACAGGGCTCTTTTGTGCTGACCCAGGAAAACGTGCGCATCCCTGAGGACACCAAGGAATTTGCCATCAACATGAGCAATATGCGCCACTGGGATGCCCCGGTAAAGCGCTATGTGGACGAGTGCCTGGCCGGCAAGGATGGCCCGCGCGGCAAGGACTTCAACATGCGCTGGATCGCCAGCATGGTGGCCGATGTGCACCGCATCCTCACCCGCGGCGGCATTTTCATGTACCCCTGGGACAAGCGTGAACCCGAGAAACCCGGCAAGCTGCGCCTGATGTACGAAGCCAACCCCATGAGCTGGCTCATCGAACAGGCAGGCGGTGCCGCCACCAACGGCAAACAGCGTATTTTGGACCTCCAGCCTGGCAAACTGCATGAACGCGTGAGCGTGGTGCTGGGCTCCAAGAACGAGGTGGAACGCGTCACCCGCTACCACCACGAAGCCCCATGAAGGTAGCCAGCGCGAGCTGGTTATAATCCAAGGCTTACCAGCCGGTGTAGCTCAGTCGGTAGAGCAGCTCATTCGTAATGAGAAGGTCGGGTGTTCGATTCATCTCTCCGGCACCAATAGATATAAGAAAGCCACGCTATTTTTTATAGCGTGGCTTTTCTTTTTTCAGGCGAAATACCGCTCACGGTGAAATCGCAGGTATGGCAGGTGTTGGGCTGCCACCCAACACAATCTCATCCCATCGCCCAGACCGAGCTTTTCTCTTTCGCATTGATCAATTTGCTCCGACACCAGCAAAACACCCTCATCGGTAAAACTGATCAGGAAATTGTCAAACAAAGCATCCAGATTGGCGCTGAGCAGAAATCCGTTGTACACCTCTGCATCGGTGGCGCATTCGGCCCAGGGCTTGGCGTGGCTAGCGCGCAGGGCCTGCGGCAAGGCCAGCCCCGTCACGGCGCAGGTACCGCCCCAGTAATCGAGCATGGCTTGGCGGTAGGCCTGCTGCCCTACCCGTTGGCGCACCATGCCCAGCACTTCGGTGTTTTGTGCGGCGGGTTCGGGCATGGTCGATAGTTCCGCCTGCACTTGCTGCTAAAACGCCGTGACCGCTTGGTTGGGTAGGGCTTGCGACAGCGCGGCGGCACGGCGTAGCCACTGAGCCAATTCCATTGTCATGGCCCGCTTTTTCAATCAGGGAGCGTTGTAGTGGGTTCATTTCAGGTTGGAATGGGAGCCGTCATAGGGTGCGCTATCGGATGGCGCATCCGTAAACCACCCATAAACCACCCGCAAATTCGCCAGAAACATCCGATTCATCCGAAAAGTCAACCCGCTTGGGCAGGCCCAATCGCCGGAAAGCGTACAATCGGCACACTCATCAGCCCAAGGCTGAAGGAGTTGGGCCAGCGCCATGTGCGCTGGCCTTTTTATTTGGGGCATCATCCAGTAATCCTCTTCTGGAACTTCTTTAACAGGTTTCGGCGCTTGCTGTCGTATTCGAGCCAGTGGGCAGTAATCAGCCGTCGCCGTCCGTCCTTGTAGCGCTTCATCACAATCAGGTAGTCGAAATACTGGAGCCAGACATAGGTTCGGATGTCTCCATCACCCTCCTCATAGTCCCAGGCCAAGACTTCAGGCTCACGGGCGTTGTCCAGCATGGCGCGAGCCCAAGGCAGCCGTTCTGAGCGGCGAAAGTCGGGTAAGCGATTGCCCGAGTAAGGTGGGTCTTCGCGCTCCACCAGATGCCAGAAGATCAGTTCCTTGCCGCGCTCCTTTTCCGGGAAAAACCAGACTTCGTGACCGAGGTAGCGAGCTGGCGTATGGACAAAATCACGCAAAAAGATGGCGTAAAGCGACTCCATCACCGCTTCTGACCACGGTGACATCGGGAACATGGCCGGCAACCAAACCGGTGACTGCGCCGTCATGCCTGCACCTGCCGGGGGCTGAACAGAAAAATGTTCATTTTTTGCTCCCGAAGCGGGGTTGATTGCAGCAGCGACCGTCCCCACGAAGCTTCAAGGTGCTTGATGACCGCCAACTTGGCTGGATTACCTGCCAACTGGCGATGGCGATAAGCCAAAGCGCCCGTCAAAAAGTCAGCCACCTGCATCAACTCAGCCTCGTGCGAATGAACGTTTTGCAAATGCCCAATCATGTCGCTGGTGAAGTCATAGACGTTGTTGCACAACACTTCTCGCAATTTCTTCAGCTTCAAGCGACTGCGCGTGTCCTTGATGTCCAAGTAAATGGCATAGCGGCTGTCGGGCGAGAGAATCCTGTTGAGCAAGGAAAACTGCATCTTGTAATAAAACAGATCATGGTCACCCTGATTGAAGGCCGAATGGTTCAAGGCCTGCTTATCCAAGACCACAAGTCCTCGAAAATGCAGCGGCGACTCGGCCAGAAACCAATCGACCAACTCCAGATAGAAGGGCAAGCGCGAGGCGGAAACCTTCGACCACTTGAGCTCGCCGCGGGCCCGATGACGTGCCTTAATGTCGCGTAGCTCGGCCCCCAGGCGGCGCGCCTCCTTTTGGGGGCACCAGATGGCACCCAGGGCCATGATGGGCTGGCCGTCATTTTCCAGATGACAGGATTCATCGCAATAGACGTTGTGGAGCATTGGAATATCCGGTTGGGTCATATCAAGTCCTGCGCAGAGCTGCCCAATCCAGGCGATTCCATTCAATACGACGGCGGCTCCAGTGTTCTGTAATGGTTTGGGTGAAGTCGGGGCGAACCAGCTTGGCACGCGATTCACACCATTCTGCAGATTCACGCCGAATCACCACGCCCTCTAGCGTGCCTTGCCTGAACTGACTGTGTTGGCAGCTCAGCAAGTCCTTAAGCTGCTGCAAAGTGCATTTCCCTTGCAGCAACTGTGGCACCGTGGCCAGGCCCAGCGTTGCAGCCAGCGCATTGCGCCGGGACGCGCTCCAGAAGCGGCCCTGCGTGCGCTCAAACACGTCAAACAGCAAGAACCAATCGGGCAAGTGGTCATATTCCAGCGAATGGCGGGCGGCGCACCACTCTCCAAACAGCATCAGGTTTGACGGGGTGTGCTGCGCCAGTTCAGAGCGCAGTTTGTCCTCATGCAAGGCCAGCCAGTCAGGCAATCGTGCAAACTGGCCAGCGTGGGGCGCGTGTAAATACTGACCCCGGTTTTGGGCACGCAATTCACCCTGGGGCGAAAGCGAAAAACCCAGGTTGGCACCGTCCAGTTTCTCTTCCACAAGCACGTCGGCACTCAGCAAATCAGTGACCTCTTGGGGCGACAAGACTTTGTCGTCACGCGGCTCACCCGGCGCCAGCCAGGCGATGTGGGGGGTGCGGGGGAAGCGGAAGAAGTCGGTCACCGTCCACGCCTTGGCAACACGGGTGCTGCCTGATTCGGAAATTTCTTCTCATAAACGCGACAGACATCTTCGGCGCACAAAAAATCCACCTCGACGCCCTTCGCCTGAAGCGCTGGCCACCAATCCAGCCACTTGCAGTCGGCCGCTTGCAAGATCACAGGCTTGTCAGGGTGCGCGTTTGCAACCGCTGCAAATTTGCGATCAGGCGCATCAAATTTCGGCTGCAACTCAGCATCAGGAAATTCTGCGAATGAATTTTCAGCAAACTCTGTAATCACCACTTGCTCTACGCGTTGCGGATTGGAGAGGTTGCGCAAAAGCCACTTCAAGAACACATCACCAACACCCTTGGGTGGTTTAATGCGGGTCCTTTTTTGATACTCCCCCAAGATAAGGAAGGCATCATCAATCACCGTTATTCCATTCGTCTGCATGTCCACGAGCCTGCGAACACAGGCGGCTACGCAGTCGGAGGACACGTCCTCGTGCTGCTCATTCGCAACCAACAACACATTGGTGTCAATGACGGCCCGCATCAGTTGACCTGCGCACTGCGTTGCTTCTTTTTAGTCTCCATCGCAGCCAATGTACGCGCAGAAATATCGGCCATTTCATCCCCGAAGAAGTTCTCAGGCC
Organism: Burkholderiales bacterium RIFCSPLOWO2_12_FULL_61_40; assembly: GCA_001770935.1. Taxonomy (GTDB): domain Bacteria; phylum Pseudomonadota; class Gammaproteobacteria; order Burkholderiales; family Burkholderiaceae_C; genus Allorhodoferax. The sequence goes on from MESI01000110.1 coordinate 18,907, forward strand.
AATTTTCAATTTCACCAAAAATGTTCAGCCGCAAAGGCTCCAACTCCGTAGAAGACCCTGATCGACGGCAAAAATAAATGGCAACGTCCTGGGGCGGCAGTTCGCCCTCCGCAATTCGCCGCTGAAGGCGGTTGAGAAAATGCTCCGAGTGGCTCTCCACAATGATTTGTACATTGCGCTCTTTGCCATTCTCCCGGGCTTTGATCGCGGAGATAAACACATCCGCCAACTCTGCCTGCACTTGCGGATGCAGGTGGATTTCTGGCTGCTCCATCCACACCGTCGAGTTAGGTGCGCAATAAAAAGCCTGCACTAACGCAGGCAACACTTGCGACACACCAAACCCCACATCGGTAATCTTGACTTCAGGCGCACCCGTATGGGTTTTGACCAGCACCTCATACTCTTTTCGTCCTTGTGCCACGGGTGTCACCGTAAAACTCTGAATAACCCCCAAGTCTTTCAACCACGAAGCAATGAAGGGTGTGAATGCCTGCTTGGTGCGCTTGGGGCCACGATTCAACATGCGCCCCTCGTTTTCGGCCGCCAAGATAGCGGCCACCGTGGCCTCACCCGTCTGTCCTACCCCCTCAGGCGTGTCACCAGACCATTGATAGGTACGCTGCGGATGGTTGCGCAAGGGTCCCAAATACGCAACGCTGCCAAGTAGCTTTTCTGTCGCGAGGGCAAAGTCAGTTAGAAACCCGGCATTTTTGAACCTGGCAATACTCAAGTCTGAGACACGATAAAACTTTTCCGGCTCGTCCAGAGGCCATTTCCGACCATCGGCCATTTTGAATTGGTATTTTTGAGACTGCAAAGAAAACTTGCGATCAGTACCGCGCGACAAAGTGACGTCCAACACAACACCGTCCGCATTCTTGAGGTCGTATTTCAAAGCTCTGACCTCTGGCTGTCCCGACTTACCCGCCGACAATGTCACGGCCAAATGCAGCTGATTCCCGGAATAACGTAACGCGCTATCCAGCGGATCTTTTACGTCCATGGACTTTGGCAGCTCCCACCCCAACTCAAATTCAAGTTCCTTGGACAAATCGTGGCCATTTAAACAATCCGAAAAGGTGCCCAGGTCAATCAAGGAGCTTGTGTCGCCTAGATGCAATGCGCGTTTTCGGTCTGTGGAGATGGCCGTTTGTTTCAAGCCCAAAAGCAAATGACCAAGACTACTTTTGCCAGCACTATTGGCTCCAAATACAACCGTAAGGGGAGCGAGACGGACGAGCCCTGTATCGCGCCAAGCCTTGAAATTTTTAATACGTAAAGATGTCAACATTAGTGCAAATCTCCTACTTCCAGTCTATCCCACGCCACCCGAACAACTCTTATTTCCCATGACTTACCCCAACACTGCTTGTCGATCACCAACAAAACGATGGACAAACAGCAGACCCCCATCAGAACTGGGATCGAGGGTCAAACACACGGCATCGTTCTGCAGCTCAGTTGGCGGTGGCGTGGTTGTCGTGACAACGTATTGGAAAGGCAGCTCCAGGTCCGCGTACTGCGTCTTTTGCAAAAGACCAATCAGCGCAAGAAAATTCTCATACAGGCCCGCGCTCATGTCTGCTTCCTGTGGGCAGTCGTGAATGAAAAAGCCGGGCAGCGCACTTTCCGGGCGGGCACTATCTAGCATGCAAGCAACATCGCCTAAGTCCCTGAATGTTTGGCAGGCATCTGTCTATCGGACCCCAAGCCAACAATTTGAATTGTTGCTTACTGTAGCGGCCGAACGCCCAAAAACCGGACAAACACATACTGCCCGCAAAATTTATTGCCTTCCGTACTGGCCCCCACACACTGGATGGAAACATTCAGACCATCTGATTCACACCCTCAAGTCTTCATTTACCCACCTTTCAACGAATCGCCGACAATGGCGACTTTGTTCTTCTCCCTCTCGCGCCAATGCAAGCTCGCACACTCCCCACGTCGCAGCAATCACAAACACCTGCCTTGTTCTGGTGGACCGTGGGTGTCTCCATCGCCCTGGCGTTGCCGCCCACCCTCTGGACATCGCTGGACCTGAACGCCGCTGCGGTGTTCGTCGGGAACGCCAAGCAACTGGACTCCGTGCAATGGTTTTGGGTGGAGTGGATCAACCTGTATGTGCCCGCTGCATTTCGCACCGTGGTCATCGCCGCCCTAGTGGTCTGGATCTACCTCAGTGTTCGTGGGCAGGCCCTTCAATGGCGTTTGCCTTTGGCTTTTGTCGTCCTGGCGGGCACGCTGGGGCCGGGGGTGCTGGTCAACAACGGCTTCAAGGACAACTGGCAGCGCGCGCGCCCCTACCAGGTGCAGCAGTTTGGCGGAACCCAGCAGTTCACCCGTGCCGCGGTGATGACCGACCAGTGCAACAACAACTGTTCCTTTGTCAGCGGGCATGTGGCCTGCGGTTTTTTTCTGGCGAGTGTGATGCTGGTGCATCGCCGACGCCGATACCAATGGGCCGTGGTGGGGGTTGCGGCAGGATGGACCATCGGCTTTGCCCGTATGTCTGACGCCGCGCACTGGCTGAGCGATGCGTTGTGGGCGGGGCCCATCACGCTGCTGTGCAGCTGGGTGGTCTGGAAGGGCCTGTTATGGGCTTACAAGGTTGATTCGGCTACGGTGCGGGACGTTCCATCAAACCCTGCGCAACCGTAGCAAAGCGCAGCCGCAGCCCCAGTTCTTTTTTCATGCGCGTATTGACCATGCGGCGCGATTCACCCATAAAACTCAACAGCATGACCGGCAATTGCGCCCTCGCGCCCTCGCGGGCCACCCTGGGCGGGCGCGGCAACTGGTACAGGTCAGCGGCCAAATCAAAGTAGTCGCCCATTTTCAGGCGGGTGTCGTCATTGATGTTGTAAACGCGTTGCGGCCGTGCACGCCAAACGGCCAGCACACAGGCCCGCGCCAGGTCATCGGCATGGATATGGTTGGTGTACACGTCGTCTTGCTCCTGCAAAACGGGGGTGCCTTTGAGCAGGCGTGCGCGTGGGGTACCGCCCTCCCGGTCTGGCGCATAAATTCCGGGGATGCGCAAAATACTGGTCCGAATACCGGCCGAGCGCCCCAGGAAGCGCACGCTGCGCTCGGCAAACACGCGCCGACGCGCGCGGGGCGTGTCGGGATGGCTGGCCCGCGTTTCATCGACCCAGTCCCCCTCGCAGTCCCCATAGACGCCGCTGGTGGAGGCATACACCAAGGAGGCGGGGTGGGAGCGCCTTCGCAAGGCCCGTACCAGTGCCTGTGTGCGTGGGTCGGCCCAGCCCTCAGACGGCGGGGGCGCCAAGTGCAGCACACGGGTGGCGATACCGGCCAGGCGTTGCAAGGTCGCAGGGGCATCCAGATTGCCCAGCAAGGGCGTGATGCCCTGGGCGCGCAGGGAGGCCACGCGTTCAGCGCTGGAGGTGAGCGCCAGAAGGCGCGTCCTGGGGTGCAGAACGCTGGCGGCACGCTGGCCCACATCGCCGCATCCCACCATGAGGATGCGTTCGCGACGAAATCGGGCCGGCAGGGCGCCAAGAGGGGTTTGGTTTGAAGGCAAAATCGGGGGGTGATAAAAATGAGCTTCTCAAGGATACCCAATAGATGACTGCAAGCGACGCAAATAGTCCAAATTTCTCGGTCACCGTGCAACCCAGCGGCCGCACTTTCCACGCGGCCGCGGGAGAAACGGTGCTGGCCGCAGGTATCAGCCAAGGCATTGGACTGCCGTATGGCTGCAAAGATGGCGCCTGCGGTTCGTGCAAATGCCAGATGCTTTCGGGCAAAGTGACGCACGGCACCCACCAGGACAAAGCGCTGAGCGCAGAGGAAGAAGCCTCCGGCTTGGTTTTAACCTGCTGCGCTATCCCACAGTCAGATCTGGTTCTGGAGTCGCGTCAGGTCACCGAAGTCGGCGCTTTTCCCATCAAGAAGATGCCAACGCGGGTGAACACCCTGGAGAAAAAATCCGCCGACGTGATGGTGCTGCAACTGCAACTGCCTGCCAGCGACGCTTTTGGCTACCGTGCCGGACAGTACATTGAAATACTTTTGCGCGATGGCGCCCGCCGCAGCTATTCCATGGCCAACGCACCCCACAGGGGACCGGGCCTTGAACTGCATGTCCGCCACATGCCCGGCGGCAAGTTCACCGACCATGTGTTTGGCGCGATGAAGGAGAAAGAAATTTTGCGCGTGGAGGGCCCTTACGGCACCTTCTTCTTGCGCGAAGACTCCAACAAACCCTTGATTCTGCTGGCGTCGGGCACCGGTTTCGCACCGGTGAAGGCACTCATCGAGCACATGCAGTTTCAAGATATCGACAGACCCGTGACCCTGTACTGGGGCGGGCGGCGGCCCTCCGACCTGTACATGGACGACTGGGTTCAGGCGCAACGCAAGACCATGCCCCAATTGCGTTATGTGCCCGTGGTGTCGGACGCCTCAGCCCAAGACCAATGGATGGGGCGCACAGGGTTTGTCCACCGTGCGGTGATGGAGGATTTTGAGGACCTCTCGGGCCACCAGGTCTATGCCTGCGGCGCCCCCATTGTGATTGAATCGGCCCGCAAAGACTTCTGCACACAAGCCGCCTTGCCGCCCGATGAATTCTTTGCAGACGCATTCACCTCGGAAGCGGACAAGGCGCGGCTTTGAGCTCGCTCAGCACCACAGCCACCACCACCATGGCACCGCCCAAGGCCGCTGTCCAGGTCAGCACTTCGGCCAGCCACATCCACGCAAACATAGCCGCAAAAACCGGCTCCATGGCATACACCAGCGCGGCCTTGTCGGCGGATACATGGCGCTGCGCCATGGCTTGCAAAAAGAGCATACCCGCCGTGGCGACGATGCCCAGATAGGCCAACCCCGCCAGCACGGACAGGTCCAAGCGCCCCGGCAGGGTTTGCAGTTTGTCGGTTCTCCAGGCATCCACCAGCATCCACAGAGTTCCCAGCAACGCCATCCAGACAATTTGTGTGGCGGCGAGTTGGCGTGGTGCATGGCGACCGGCGCGCTGGGACAGCAGGATGACATACAGGGCATAGGCCAGCGCACCGAACACGGTAGCAGCGTCCGCCCACAGGTTTGCCCCACCCTCCCACGACATTAATCCGATGCCTGAGCACGCCAGCGTGGCCGCACCCAGCACCGACAATGTCAATCGGGTACCGAACACCACCCCCAGCAGAGGCACCATGAGCACATTGAGGCTGGTCAGAAATGCGCTGCGATTGGAGGAAATGAACTGCAGCCCAAAGGCCTGCAAGACGTAAGACAGAAGCACCAATGCTCCCAGCAGTCCGCCGTCCACCCATGTACGGCGCGGCACCCTCAGGACAAAAGGAACCATGCAGGCTGCGGCGATCAAAAACCGCAGGGCCGAAACCTCCACACCACTGAGGTGGGCGGTTGCAGCCTTGAGCACCGGAAACGTCGCACCCCACACCAGGGTGACAAAGAGCAGGGTAAAGACGTGGATGTTGACACCCACGCCCGAAGCCCGTTTACTCACCCAGATAGGCAGCCCGCACCTTGGGATCGGTGAGCATCACCTTGGCATCCCCCGTCATGGTGACGATGCCGGATTCCATCACATAACCACGGTTGGCAATGGCCAGGGCGCGGCTGGCATTTTGCTCCACCAGCAAAACCGTGACGCCCTGGGCATAGACGTCACGCACCACTTCAAAAATCTTGTCCACCATGATGGGAGACAGGCCCATGGACGGCTCGTCCAGCAGCAACACCTTGGGGCGGCTCATCAGGGCGCGCCCCATGGCCAGCATCTGCTGCTCACCGCCCGACATGGTGCCGGAGAGCTGGTCGCGGCGCTCTTTCAGGCGCGGAAAAATGGTGAACACCTTGTCGATGTCCGCCAGAATGTCGGCCTTGTCGTTGCGGATGTAGGCGCCCATCTGCAGGTTTTCGAGGATGGTCATGCGGGTGAACACGCCACGGCCTTCCGGCACCATGGCCAGGCCTTGCTTGACCAGGTCCCAAGGGCCCTGTCCGCGAATGCTTTTGCCCAGGTACTCGATGTCACCGGCCGCAATCGGCAAGGTGCCCGTGATGGCTTTCATGGTGGTGGTTTTGCCCGCGCCATTGGAGCCGATGAGGGACACCAGTTCACCTTCACGCACTTCAAAATCGACGCCCTTGACAGCCTGGATTCCACCGTAGGAAACCTTGAGGCCTTTTACCTGGAGTAAGGTTTTTGTTGTCATTGTTGTTCCTTAGTGGCCGCTGGTGCCCAAATACGCTTCAATCACTTTTTCATTCTTTTGCACATCGGCAGGCGTGCCTTCGGCAATTTGTTTGCCGTAGTCCAGCACGGTCACGCGGTCGCACAGGCCCATCACCAGTTTGACGTCGTGTTCGATGAGCAAAATGGTGCGGTTGTCTTTGCGGATGCGGTCGATCAGTTCGCGCAGCATCACCTTCTCGGTGGCATTCATGCCCGCAGCGGGTTCGTCCAGCGCGATCAACTGGGGGTCGGTGGCCAAGGCCCGTGCAATCTCCAGACGCCGCTGGTCGCCGTAACTCAGGGTGCGCGCCTTGTAGGGTGCGAATTTGCCAATGCCCACGTAGTCCAGCAATTCCTGGGCGCGTTGGGCAATCGCCGCCTCTTCTGCCTTAAAGCTTGCCGTGCGGAACATGGCTCCCATCAACCCGGAGTGGGTGCGGATATGGCGCCCGACCATCACGTTTTCCAGTGCCGTCATCTCGGAGAACAGGCGAATATTCTGAAAAGTGCGCGCAATACCGGCTTTCGCCACCAAGTGCACCGCCGTGGGCTGGTAGGGTTGGTCGGCCAGTTCGAACGAACCGCTGTCCGGCGTGTACAGGCCGGTGAGCACGTTGAAAAACGTGGTCTTGCCCGCGCCGTTGGGGCCGATCAGCCCGTACACCTGGCCGCGTTTGATTTTAATTCCCACATCGCTCAGGGCCTGCAGGCCGCCGAAACGTTTGGAAACGCCTGAAACGTTAAGTACTGTGTCTGTCATGTTGATTCCGTTCAGCTCTCTGAGCAACTTAAGGCTTGGTGCCCTGCAAAGATTGGCCATGTTCTGGAGAAGGCCACAGGCCGCGCGGACGCATGAGCATGATGGTGATCATGGCAAGCGCAATCAGCAACTGGCGCAAGATGGAGGCATCCAGCCGTCCGTCAGTCATGGCTTGCAGGGGACCCGCCACATAACGCAGTACTTCTGGCAGGGCGGACAGCAGCACAGCGCCCAGGATCACGCCAGGCAAGTGCCCGACACCACCCAACACCACCATGGCCACAATCATGATCGACTCCATCAAGCTGAAGGATTCGGGTGAAATAAAGCCCTGGAAGGCGCCGAACATGGCGCCAGACACGCCGCCAAAGGTGGCGCCCATGCCGAAGGCCAGCAACTTCATGTTGCGGGTGTTGATGCCCATGGCCTTGGCGGCAATTTCGTCTTCACGGATCGCCATCCATGCGCGGCCCACGCGGGACAGTTCCAGGCGGTGGCAAATCACCACGCTGATGACCACCATGGCCAGGAACAGGTAGTAGTACAGGGACACGGACGCAAACTCAATTCCCAGCAAAGAAACCTTTTTGCCCAGATTCAGCCCAAAGAAGGTCACGGGATCAATGGAGCTAATGCCCTTGGGACCGTTGGTGATATTGACCGGGTTGTCCAGGTTGTTCAGGAACACGCGGATGATTTCGCCAAAACCCAGGGTCACGATGGCCAGGTAGTCGCCCCGCAAACGCAGGGTGGGCGCGCCCAGCAAAATACCAAAAACACCCGCGCAGGCTGCCGCGATGGGCACCACGATCCACAGCGGCGTATGCAAGCCTTCAGGAAACATGGCCGCAATAGCCGGGAACGTTTCTATCAGATGCGGTGACGCCAGCAATCCGTACACATAGGCACCAATGGCAAAAAACGCCACATAACCCAAGTCCAGCAGACCTGCGTAGCCCACCACGATATTCAGTCCCAGGGACAGCAACACAAACAGCAAGGCCATGTCGGCGATGCGAACCCAGGCGTTACCGAAGCTTTGCAGCAACAAGGGCAGCACCAGCAGGCCGACGGCCGCCAGCAGGAAAACGACGATTTTTTGTTGTTTCATGGATGAAATCTCCTTAGGCGCGATCAGCGACACGTTCGCCAAGCAGGCCCGATGGGCGCAGCGTCAGCACAATGATCAGGACGATGAAGGCGAAGATGTCCGAGTAGTGGCTTCCCAGCACGCCGCCGGTCAGGGCACCAATGTAGCCCGCACCAATCGACTCGATCAGCCCCAGCAAAATGGCGCCCACCACCGCACCGGCCAGATTGCCGATGCCGCCAAACACCGCTGCCGTAAAGGCCTTGAGGCCAGGCAAAAAGCCCATGGCATGTTGCGCGGTGCCGTAGTTGGATGCGTACATCACACCGGCAATGGCAGCCAGCACGGCACCAATAATGAAGGTGGCAGAAATCACCACATCGGGCTTGACACCCATCAGGCCCGCCACGCGGGGATTCTCAGCCGTGGCACGCATGGCGCGGCCCAGCTTGGTGTAGTTGACCAGCCACATCAGCAAAGCCAGGGAGACGGCCGTCACGGCCAGGATCACCACCTGGGTCGGCGAGATCACCGCTCCGGCAATGTCAATGGGGGTACTGGACAACAGGGTGGGGTAAGACTTGTAGTTGGGTTTCCAGATGATCATGGCCAGCGTTTGCAGCAGGATGGACATGCCGATGGCGGTGATCAGGGGAGCCAGTTTGGGGCTGTTGCGCAAGGGGCGGTAGGCCACTTTTTCGATCACGAAATTGAGCGTGGCAGCCACCACGCAGGCAATGACCAGGGCCAAAAACAGCACCACATACCCGGGGGTTCCAGGCATGGCATCCTGCATCAAACCGATGATGGTCCAGCTGGTCAGGGCACCGACCATCATGACTTCGCCGTGGGCAAAGTTGATCAGGCCAATGATGCCGTACACCATGGTGTAGCCCAGCGCAATGAGCGCGTACATGCTGCCCAACACCAGACCGTTGATGATCTGCTGTACAAAAATATCCATAAAACTTCTCCGATTTGTGGCCGGCGCCTGAATCAGCGGTTTGCTGAAGAGCGGTACGGCCTTGTGAGCACTACCAATTCGTAAGCAATAAATCTGCCGCGTAACGACCGAAAAACGACACTGGCAGATTGGTGGACGCGATTGTAGCTAAGGGGGCTTGCCATCGCGCTGTTGATTTACATGGGTTTACCCTAAGCGATTTGGATCATCAGTTCAAAAGTGTTTCTATAAGAATGGCTAATAGCCAGCGCAAAACCATTCGGTCCAGCGATCCCGCTGCGGCTTGCACGACGCTTGCCGCATTCACACCCAATGGATCTCCACTCCCATAGGACGGACGCTGCCACGCGCGGCAGCGCGCAGCACGTTTCCCGGCAACTTGGCTGCGACTGTTGAGGGCGCGATCACTATCGCCGCAGTCGCTACGGTATCTATCATGTCGGCTTTGCCGTGGCCAGGCACGGCGGTTTTTTGCAGGGAGCAGGCGATGTTGCGACGTGACTTTTTGAATGGGGCGCTGGCGGGCGCCGGGATGTACTGGGCGGGCACGACTGCGGCCCAAACGCTCTATCCCCCCGCGCTCACGGGGCTGCGCGGCAGCCATCCGGGCTCCATGGATCTGGCGCACGAGCGCGCCTGGTCCGGCGCCACGGACCTGCCATCGCCCGAAACGCAGGAACAGTACGATCTGGTGGTGGTGGGCGCAGGCATCAGCGGCCTGGCCACCGCCTATTACTACCAGCGCGAGCTGCGCAAGGACGCGCGCATCCTCATTCTGGACAACCACGACGACTTTGGCGGCCACGCACGGCGCAACGAGTTCAGCGTGCAGGGGCGGCGCATCCTCAGCTACGGTGGCACCCAGTCGCTGGATACCCCGGAGAACTACAGCGCTGTGGCCAAAAGCCTGATGCGCCAGTTGGGGGTGGACCTGGTGGCGCTACGCCGCGCCTACGACCTGGACTACTTCCGCCGGCACCGCCTGGGTCTGGGCATGTTCTACGACGCCAAGACCTTTGGCCGCGACGTGTTGTTGCCCAGCAGCCTGCCCACCCTGAACCATCCCAGCTTCTACGCACGCCACTACGTGCCGGGGATCGGAGTGCCGCCCGCGTTTGCCCAAACACTGGCAAAAGCCCCGCTCAACCCCACCCAGCGCGCCCAACTGGGCGCGGTGCTGCAAGGCCAACGCCGCAAAACACGCCTGGATCTGGGTGGCGATGGCGAGGACGCATTGCGCTACGTGGACGTGCTGCGCCAGGCGTATGGCGTGCAGGACAGTGCGGTTCTGACCCTGCTGTCCATGGCCATGGGCGACGACAGCGCCCTGGGCGCCAGCACCCTGTCCTGGGACGCGGCACGCGACGGCGGCCTGCTGGGCACCGAGCCTGGGCGCCGTGTGCGCGCACAGGCCGAAGATCTTCCGGTGAATGGCGACGACGAGGACCTGGACGGCTACTTTTTCCATTTCCCCGACGGCAATGCCACCGTGGCGCGGCTGCTGGCGCAGCGCCTGGTGCCGGGCCTGGCACGGGTGGCCAGTGCGGCACAGTGCGTGGATGCACGGTTTGACTACGCCCAGCTCGACAGCGAGCGCAACCCGGTGCGCATACGCCTGGGCAGCACCGCGGTGCAGGTATCCAACCAGGGCCAGGGCACCCGGGTGGTGTATGCGCGCCAGGGGCGCTATGCGGCGGCGCAGGCACCCCACACCGTCATGGCGGGCTGGAGCATGGCCAACGCGCACATCGTGCAGGGCTTGCCCGAGCGCCAGAAGGCGGCCATGCGCGCCAACCTCAAGCTGCCCTTTGTGTATGCCCAGGTGGTGCTGCGGCGCTGGCATGCGCTGCAGCGCTCGGGCATCGGGGTGGCCTATGCGCCTGGCGCGTATTTCCAGTACTGCCAAATGGACTTTCCCGTCAGCTTCGGCGGCCAGGGGCCAGCCCAGCGCCCGGACGAACCGGCGGTGCTGCTCATGATCCGCCTGCCTGCGCCCATGCTGGACGCCGCCAGCCCCGAGGACCAGATCCGCGCCGGGCGCGCCGAGGTGCTGGGCACCGACTTCGCGCACTACGAAGCCCAGGTGCTGCGCCAGTTGCAGGCCATGTACGGCGCGCACGGTTTCGACGCCCAGCGCGACGTGGCCGCGCTCACGGTGAACCGCTGGGGGCATGGTTACACCTGGGACGAAGCCCAGTTCGAGGGGGAACCCGCGCACCGGCTCAGCGCACGCGCCCTGGGCCGCATCCACATGGCGGGGGCCGACAGCACGGGGCGCGCCTATACGGACGCCGCCATCGACGCGGCATGGCGTGCGGTGGCGGAGATTCGTAGCGCCAAAGGGTGAGAGCACAACCGGGGATGGCCCAATTCAGGCCTATTGCACGCGGGCCGGAGGCCGGTTGGCGGGCTGCTCGATTGGTATCAGGCCAACTGCCCCACCGCCGCCCGCACGATGCTCGCCGCATCCACGCCAAAGTAGCCACGCAAAGCCGCCCGCGTATCGCTGCGGCCAAAGCCGTCGGTACCCAAAGTGAGATAACTGCGGCCTGCGGGCAGGTACGCGCGTACGCTCTCCGGCACGGCGCACACGTAGTCGGTGGCGGCGATGATGGGGCCTGCGCTGCCCTGCAATTGCTGCTGTATGAAGGGCACCGGCGCTGAGGCGTCACCGGCCATTTGGCGCTGCAGGCTGTCGCGGCCGTCGCGTGCCAGCTCACTCCAGCTGGTGACGCTGAACACATCGGCATCCACCCCCTGTGCTGCCAGTGCCTGCGCCGCCTTGATCACCTCGGTCAGAATCGCCCCCGAGCCCAGCAGCGTTACTCTTTTAAGTGAATTCTGGCCCTGGCCCCCGTCCAATGTGCGTGAGTAGCTAGCAAAATGATAGCAACCGCAAATCACATCCAGCTCGGCTCCGGCGGGCAGGTCGGGCTGGGCGTAGTTCTCGTTCATCATGGTGACGTAGTAAAAAACATCTTTTTGCTCCACCAGCATCTCGCGCAGCCCAAAGTCGATGATGACCGCCAACTCGCCCGCAAACGCCGGGTCATAGGCCTTGCAGTTGGGGATGGTCGCCGCCGCCAGGTGGCTGGTGCCATCCTGGTGCTGCAGGCCCTCGCCGCCCAAGGTGGTGCGCCCCGAAGTGGCACCCAGCAAGAAGCCCCGGGCGCGCTGGTCCGCCGCAGCCCAGATGGCATCCCCCACGCGCTGGAATCCGAACATGGAGTAATAGATATAGAAGGGCAGCATCGCCAGACCGTGCACGCTGTAGCTGGTGGCCGCCGCCGTCCAGCTGGCAATGGCCCCGGCCTCGCTGATGCCCTCTTCCAGAATCTGCCCGTCCAGCGCCTCGCGGTAGCTCAGCACCGAGCCGATGTCTTCGGGCGCGTAACGCTGGCCCACGCTGGAGTAGATGCCCACCTGCTTGAACAGGTTGGCCATGCCAAAGGTACGCGCTTCATCGGCCACGATGGGCACGATGCGCGGGCCCAGGGCGGGGTCTTTGAGCAAGTTGCCCAGCATGCGCACAAAGGCCATGGTGGTGCTCATTTCCTTGCCGCCCGCCTGCAGCGCAAACTGGGCATAGCTCGCCAGTGCGGGCACCGGCACCGGCGCACACGCGGTGTAGCGCTTGGGCAGGTAGCCGCCCAGGCGCTGGCGTTGCGCGTGCAGGTACTGCATCTCGGGGCTGTCCTCGGCTGGTTTGTAGAACTCCAGGTTGGTGACCTGCGCGTCCGTCAGGGGCAGGTTGAAGCGGTTGCGAAAGGCGATCAGGTCGGTCTCGTCAAACTTTTTCTGGCTGTGCGTGGTCATCTTGCCTTGGCCCGCGCTGCCCATGCCGTAGCCCTTTTTGGTGTGCGCCAGGATCACCGTGGGCTGGCCCTGGTGCTTGGCCGCCGCGGCATAGGCGGCGTGGATCTTCACCAGGTCGTGCCCGCCGCGTTTGAGCCGGTCAATCTGCTCGTCCGTCATGCCCTGGGCCAGGCGCGCCAGTTCTTCGTTCTGGCCAAAGAAGCTGTCGCGGTTGAAGCGCCCGTCCTTG
>MESI01000111.1 GCA_001770935.1 Burkholderiales bacterium RIFCSPLOWO2_12_FULL_61_40
CAGGCGGTGGAGCTGCTCACCCACAAGCGCAACTCCCTGCACCATGCCCACCACGACGCCATGGAGTGCCTGGGCACCATGCTGTGGGAAAGCCAGCGTGCCGGCCGCCCGCCGGACGGCAACGCCTACATCGCCTGCGTGCAGCGCCACGCCACCAAAGACTAGCGGGCCTGCGCGGGTCGCTCAGTGCAACTTGATGCGGGGGTTGCGTGCCAAATTGATCAGTTCGGCCCAGGTGGTCAGCCAGGTGTAGAGCAGGCCGTTGACCGCAATCTGGTGGCGCTTGTGCAGCCACCAATACATCCACTTGGCGATGTGCCCTTCGACAAACACCGTGCCGTGGGCAATGGCGCCCATCAGGCTGCCAACGGCGCTGTAGTCGCCCAGCGACACCAGTGAGCCGTAGTCTTTGTAGCTGAATTCGAGCAATGCCTTGCCCTGCAAGTGCCCAGCCAGCGAACGGGCCAACAGGGTGGCCTGCTGGTGCGCCGCCTGGGCCAGCGGCGGCACGGCAGCCTGCCCTTCCCCCTGCGGACAGGCCGCACAGTCCCCCAGCGCGAAGATCGCCGGGTCGCGTGTGGTTTGCAGCGTGCGCTGCACCAGCAGCTGGTGGATGCGGTTGCTCTCCAGGCCATCCAGCTTGCCCAGAAAATCAGGCGCCTCGATGCCCGCCGCCCACACCACCATGTCGCTGGGGATAAACGTGCCGCTGGCCATCTGGACACCTTGCGAGGTGACTTCCACCACCTTTTCACCGGTGTGGATCGCAATGCCGAGCTTGCGCAGCTCCAGGGACACGGCTTCGGCCAGTCGCTCCGGCAGAGCCGACAAGAGGCGCGGTGCCGCTTCAACGATGGCAATTTCCAGGTCTTTTTCCGGATCGAAATGGGCCAGACCGTAACTCGACAGCACCTTGGTTGCACTGTGCAGTTCGGCCGCCAACTCGACGCCGGTGGCACCGCCGCCGATGATGCTGACGGTGAAGCGCCCCTCGCCGGCCGCCTTGCCCTGCAGCTGGGCACGCAGACAGGCATGGATCAGGCTGCGGTGAAAGTGCTCCGCAGCCTGCGGCGTGTCCAGCAGGGTGCAATGCGCACGCACCCCCGGCGTGCCGAAGTCGTTGGACCGGCTGCCCAAAGCGATGACCAGGGTGTCGTAGCCCACGGTTTGGCGCGGCAGCACCTCGGCTCCGTCCGCATCCAGCATGGGGGCCAGATACACCTCTTTGCGCACGCGCGACAGACCGTCCATGCACCCCAGCCGGAACTGAAAGTGGTGCTTGCGGGCCAGGGCAAAGTACTCCAATTCATCTGCCAGGCTGTCCAGCGTACCTGCGGCCACCTGGTGTAACAAGGGCTTCCACACATGGGTGCTCACCGCATCGATCAGCGAGATATGCGCCTTTTGTTTTTTGCCCAGCCTATGCCCCAAGCGGACGGCCAACTCCAGGCCCGCGGCCCCACCGCCCGCAATAACAATGTGATGCATCTGCGTCCTCCTTGAAGTAGGGCCTGCGCCGACCCGAAGAATGCGTAACAGACAAAATATAGGCAAAGCCCAGCCGACAGGAAGTATTTGGGCAACAAAAAAGCCGCTCAAGAGCGGCTTTTTTGCTGGGGTCAGATAGATCGCTTATTTGAAGCGGTTTTGCGGCACGGTTTTGAGTTCAGAGGGCAAGCTGCCCATGTAGTTGGCCAATTCCTTCAACTCCGCATTGGAAAACTGCTTGGCGATGCCGGCCATGATGGCATTGCCACGGCCCACCACGGCGCCGCCTTCGGCTTTGTAGGCTTTCAAGGCCACGAACAGGTAATCGCTGTGCTGGCCGGCAATTTTGGGATAGGAGGGGTCAATCGGTTGGCTGAAATTCTCGCCGTGGCAGGACGCACAGTTGCCTTTGGCCACCAAGGCCATGGCCTTGGCATTGCCATCGACCGCCTTGACGGGGGCGGCGGCACCTTCCACCACACCGCTGGCCGCGTAATAGGCGGCAACATCGGCAATGTCCTGCTCATTCAGGGAGTCTGCAATGCCCCGCATGGTGGGATGTTTGCGCTCGCCCTTTTTATAGGCATTCAGGGCCGCCATGATGTAGCCCGCACTCTGCCCCGAAATCATGGGCACCTTGTGAACCTCGGGAAAACTGGCCTGGTACCCTTTGATACCATGGCAGCCGATACACATGGCGATTTTTTTCTCGCCCGCCTTGGCGTCACCCTTGATCTCCTGGGCATTGGCAGAGAAGGTGGTCACACACGCGACAACCAGTACAGACAGTGATGACAGAAATTTATACATTTTGGGAGGACAATCAACCAATGTTTGAGGTGGATCAAACATTCATTATATCGATCCACAACCCTACGTCTAAGCTGATTGCAGCCTCCCCCCAAACAAGCTTGAACCATGAAATTTCACGGAACTAAAAACTACGTCGCCACCCAGGATTTGATGCTGTCGGTGAATGCGGCCATCACCCTGCAGCGCCCTCTTCTGGTCAAGGGCGAGCCGGGCACCGGCAAAACGATGCTGGCCGAGGAAGTGGCCGAGGCGCTGAACATGCCGCTTTTGCAGTGGCACATCAAATCCACCACCAAGGCCCAGCAGGGTTTGTACGAATACGACGCCGTGAGCCGCCTGCGCGATTCGCAATTGTCCGATGTGGATGGCGGCGAGCGTGTCAAGGACATCCACAACTACATCCTCAAAGGCGTGCTGTGGCAGGCCTTCACCGCCGATCAACCGGTGGCCCTGCTGATTGACGAGATCGACAAGGCCGACATCGAGTTCCCCAACGACTTGCTGCGCGAAATCGACCGCATGGAGTTTTACTGCTACGAGACCCGCCAGCTGATCAAGGCCAAGCACCGTCCGCTGGTGTTCATCACCTCCAACAACGAAAAAGAGCTGCCCGATGCCTTTTTGCGCCGCTGCTTTTTCCACTACATCAAGTTCCCCGATGCGCCCACCATGCAAAGCATTGTGGATGTGCACTTTCCGGGGCTCAAACAAGAGCTGCTGGCGGCGGCCATGAAGACCTTTTTTGATGTGCGCAACCTGCCGGGCCTGAAAAAGAAACCTTCCACCAGCGAACTGCTGGATTGGCTCAAACTGCTGCTGGCCGAAGACATTCCCCTGGAAGCCCTGCAAACCAAGGACGACAAAATGGCCGTCCCCCCTCTGGTGGGCGCCTTGCTCAAAAACGAACAAGATGTCACTTTGTTTGAAAAACTCATGTTCATGCAACGCCACAACCGCTAAAGGATTAGCCATGGCATTTGTCGAACCCGTCACTTTGGGCGCCCGCGGCGTGGAGCTGGTGCCGCTGACCCTGGACCATGAAACCGGCCTGTGTGCAGCCGCCGCGGATGGCGCGTTATGGAATATCCGCGTTACTTCGGTGCCGGAACCAGAAAACACCCGCCAATACATAGCCGACGCTTTGGCCATGCGGGAGGCCGGGAACCGTTTTGCCTTTGCCGTGGTCGAAACCGCCACCGGCCAGGTACTGGGGTGCACCAGCTACCACGACATTGTGCCTGCCGTGAAACGGGTAGAAATCGGCTGGACCTGGTACGGCAAAAGCAGCCAGCGCACCCACGTCAACACCACCTGCAAACTGCTGATGCTGACCCATGCGTTTGAAACCCTGGGCTGCCAGGTGGTGGGCTGGCGCACCGACAACTACAACTTTGCCTCCCAGGCCGCCATTGAACGCCTGGGTGCCAAAAAAGACGGCGTCATTCGCGGCCACGCCCTGCGCCGCGACGGCACCATCCGCGACACGGTGATGTACAGCATGCGCAGCGGCGAGTGGCCCGAGGCCAAGGCGCAACTGCTGTATCTGCTGGACAAGCCACGCTAACTGAACTGGACATAGAGACACTTCGTATATACACTTGAGATATACAGAAGGAGCACTAACCATGAATGCCCGCCCCCCTGCCAACGCGCTGCAAACAGCCAGCCCCATGGAAACCACAGTATTCCAGTCCGGCAACAGCCAGGCCGTTCGCTTGCCCAAGGAATTCCGCTTTAGCACCAAGCAGGTCACCATCGAGCGACGCGGCGACGAGGTCGTGCTGCGTGCCAAAAAACCCACTGTCGGGGAGTTGCTGCGCGACTTGCACAAACTCAGCGGACAGGAATGTGCGGAATGGGACGCGGCCATGGCGCTGATTGACGAAACTCCCGCCCAGGAACGTGACTGGGCAGCCATGTTCTTGAACAAAGGCGCGGCCAGGTGATCTACTTGCTTGACACCAATATCGTCAGTTTCTTTGTGCGGGGTACATCGTCCGGGCTAAACCAACGCATTTTGGGCAGCATTGCCGAAACTCTTTGCATCTCGACCATCAGCGCGGGAGAACTGCACTACGGCCTGAGTCGGCTACCGTCCTCACGTCGGGCCAAACAACTCAACCAGCAACTCCACGCCGTGTTGACCGCCATTGCCGTGCAGCCACTGCCCGCAGACGCGGCGCAACACTACGGGACGATCCGGGCCGCTTTGGACAAAGCGGGCACGCCCATCGGCGGCAACGACCTGTGGATAGCCGCCCATGCGCTAGCGAGCGGCATGACTTTGGTCACCAACAACACCCGCGAGTTCAAGCGAGTGAAGGGGTTGAAAGTGGAGGACTGGATAGCACCATGAGCCAAGCCCCAGTAAAACCCACGGATTCGGTTACAGACGCGAGCTGGCTCAATTGGTTGCCCGCAATCGCCGGCGGGCTGGCAACCATCCTCATCGGTAGCTATATCTTCGCTTTTCAAAAGCTGCCGGTCACTGAAAACCCCACCGCTTGGGGCACGTTTGGCGATTACATGGGGGGCTTGCTCAACCCTCTCATCTCTCTCTTCACACTGATTGTGGCGATGAAGGTTTGGGGTTTGCAAAAGACGGAGTTATTGGAAACGCGAAAGGCTGTCGAAGAACAAGGCAAGACCGCAGAGCAGCAGCGGCGAGAACAGCGATTTTTTGATTTTTTGAATCTGTATCAAGTAACCCTGCAGTCGGTAAGCTTTGAAGAGCGCCATGCAATGACCGCCGACACCATCATGCATACAGAGCGTACTGCCCCTCCCCCTAAGACAAAAAGCGGGAAGCAAGCGTTTCTGTTTTTAACATCTTCTGGCACCTCGCCGATTCGGCAAGTTCGTGATCTCTTTCAAACGGAAGGATTCGAAGACAGTGGCTTAAACCAATTGCCAACAATTTACTCCGTCGCAGTTGTTTGGGACAAAAAGTCACCTCTGTTAGACCACTATTTCCGTACGGTGTTCACCGTACTCAGGGAAGCGGAACCCATTCTCAAAGAAGATCATTACCGCTACATCAAATTATTTCGCGCCCAACTGAGTCGCGACGAGATCAATTTGCTCGCCATGAATCTGCTTTGCGACCCTGAAGGCAAGAAGATGCGTGGACTTGTGGCGCGCTATGGCATGCTGAAGCATTTACCCTGCAACAAACTTCGTGCAATCGCAGAAGGTGAGTTGGATTCACGCTCGTTTGGCAATAAGTGGGCAAACGTTTCCATCATCTAGTCATTTCGGAGTAAGGCCTATGCTGCTCGACTTTTTCTACACCCTGCGCTCCGCCAAGCTGCCGGTCTCCGTCAAGGAGTACCTGACACTGCTGGAAGCCCTGAAAAAAGGCGTGGTCGGTCCCAACACGCCCCAGCCCGACGATGACGCCGAGCCCAGTGGTTACAAGATCGACGACTTTTATTACCTGGCCCGCACCGCGCTGGTCAAAGACGAAAAGCACTACGACAAGTTCGACCGCGCCTTCGCCGCCTACTTCAAGGGTGTGGAAATGGTGGCCGACTTCACCAAGGAAATTCCGCAGGAGTGGCTGCGCAAAAACCTGGAAGGCATGCTCAGCCCCGAAGAACTGGCCAAGCTGCAGGCCATGGGTTGGGACGAGTTGATGGAGACGCTGAAAAAGCGTCTGGAAGAGCAAAAGGAACGCCACGAGGGCGGCAGCAAGTGGATCGGCACCGGCGGCACCTCCCCGTTTGGCGCCTACGGCAACAACCCCCAGGGCATCCGCATCGGCCAGGACAAGAGCCGCAACAAGAGTGCCGTGAAGGTCTGGGACCAGCGCGCCTACAAGGACTACGACGACACGCAAGAGCTGGGCACCCGCAACATCAAGGTGGCACTGCGCCGCCTGCGCAAATTTGCCCGCGAAGGCCATGAAGACGAGCTGGACCTGGACGAGACCATCAGCAAGACGGCCGCCAATGCCGGCTACCTCGACATCAAGATGCGCCCCGAGCGCCACAACAACGTCAAGGTGCTGCTGCTCATGGACGTGGGCGGCACCATGGACGAGCACATCGCGCGGGTGGAAGAGCTGTTCTCAGCCACCAAGACCGAGTTCAAGCACCTGGAGTTTTATTACTTCCACAACTGCGTGTACGACTTCATGTGGAAAAACAACCGCCGCCGTTTTGCCGAGAAGTTCGAGACCTTTGACATCATCCGCAAGTACAACAAGGACTACAAGCTGATCTTTGTGGGCGACGCCACCATGAGTCCCTACGAGATTTTGCAACCCGGCGGCAGCGTGGAATACAACAACCCGGAAGCCGGCGCCGAGTGGCTGCAGCGCCTGACCAGCGCCTTCCCCAAGTTTGCCTGGATCAACCCCGAACCCCAAGGTGTGTGGCAGTACCGCCAGAGCATCAGCATCGTTCAGCAGTTGATGCACCAGCGCATGTACCCCCTCACCCTCAAGGGCTTGGAAGAAGCCATGCGCCAACTGACCAAATAAGCCCCCTGTCGGCCTTACAATGCCCGGCTGTCTCGCCATAGTTCAATGGATAGAACGAGTGCCTCCTAAGTGCTAGATGTAGGTTCGATTCCTACTGGCGGGACCAAACTAGATGCCGGAATGGTTTAAAGCCTTCCGGCTTTTTTTGTTTTCCCTCTGATAACCTGCTTTGTGTCATGCGATATGGGCCGTTATTGGTAATACCCCTTGCAGGCAATGACGGCTAAATCGGCATCGTCCACCGCGTACACCAGACGATGCACATCATCAATGCGCCGTGACCAAAACCCGCTCAGGTTGCCCAGCAGGGGCTCAGGCTTGCCGATACCTTGGAAAGGGTCGCGCCGGGCCGCGTCGATCAGCGTATTGATACGCTTGAGGGTCTTTCTGTCCTGCCCCTGCCAGTAGACATAATCGTCCCAGGCCGCAGGGGTGAAGGTGATGCCCCGGCTCACGCTGGCACCAGCTCCCGGTGCTTGGCTTTGCCCGCCCGGTACTGGGCTATGGACTCGGCCAGGTGGGCGGCATTGGCGGGGCTGGATAGCAGGTGCAGGGTTTCGGCCATGCTCTGGTAGTGCGCCAGCGACATCACCACAGCGTCAGCGCCATCGCGCCGGGTGATGATGGCAATGTCGGCGTCGGCCTCCACGCCATCCAATACGGTTTTGAGGCCGTTGCGTGCCTCGGTGTAGCTGACTATGCGCATTGCGCCCCCTTACCTGTGCAGTTTATTGAACATGTTGATTGTAGGACAATGGCCGCGTGTTCGCTGCAGGGCGTGGCCTTGAGCGGTGACGGCACCAGAGCCAGCATGGGTTGCGGCCCAAGCAATGCCAGCGGCTTTGTTATTGCAAGCGGGTGATGGACAGGTACAGCCTGTGGCCCACAACAGCTTGAAGCAAAAAAGTAAACCGAAAAACAGGGCGTTATTGGGCTTTTGGCCTTTCTTGTCCTCGTAAAAATAGGGCCAGGGAAAATTTTTAGCGGCCAGTAACGACACTTCAAATTGGAATGCTATTCCGTTGGGTACTTTGATTGAATTCAGCTTCAAACAAAATTTAACGTCTCCCCCAGGCGAAATATCGGTTTAGCTTGGATCTCCTGCGAAGGAGCCCAAGAACCTGCTCCACCGTAGGTTGAAAAACCGCAAAAACACGCACACCGCTCTGCTATACCCTCCCCAAAGGGTTATGCCATTGAAATCCAAGTCACCCACGGCGGCCATGGGATTGCCTGGATATGACCTCTTCCTGGAGTGGACCTGCCATCCTCCGCAGACGGGTCCAAACTCAATTCCCCAGGGAGATCGAGCCACTTTTCTGCGGCTCAAAAGTTGTTGGAACACCCAAATACAGGTGGCAAAAAATGAAACGTATATTGCAGTTGCTGGCAATGGTGGCTTGGTTTTTTTCATGCGCGGTGCACGCGCAGTACAAACCACCGGTGTCGACCGTTCTGGCGGAGACCAGTTATTTTGTCAACCAGGATGGCTCCTACCACCAGGAGTTGGAAAGCCAAACCCGCATCGAAACAGCCCAGGGTGTCAACGCGTTCGCCGAAGAACGCCTGTCGTACATCAGCACCCTGGAAGATCTGGAAATAGTCGAGGCCTATACGCTGCAACCCGATGGCAGCAAAATTCCGGTAGCCCCGGAAAGTATCCGTACGCTGGAAAGTGCCGACGCCAGCGAGGCACCCACGTTCAGTGATGCCAAGGTCAAAGTGATCGTATTTCCCAAGGTTGATGTCGGTAGCCAGCTGTACTACAAAGCCAGGTATTTTCAGCACACCCCCCTGTTCCCCGGCCATTTCTTTACCAGCACCTATTTCAGCCCCCATAAGCGCTACGGAAACGTCACCATCCATATTTCGCACGATCCCGCCATAGCGATCCAGGTCGACACCAAAGAGATGCGTGGCGGCAAAGTTGCGGCACTGCCTTCCGACCAGGCTGGCTGGATCCGCTACCGATATGACTACAGCCAGACCGAAGCCTACCCCGCAGAAAGTTCACAGCTCAGCGTCGCGGACTTTGCGCCCTATTTTGCCGCCACCAGCATGGCCAACTATGAAGAACTGGCGCGCGCCTACCAAAGCCGCGCCAAGGCCAGCACACGGGTGACGCCCGCCATTGCCAAGCTTGCGGCGAAGATCACATCGGGAACCAACGAACCTCTGGAAAAGGTGAGGCGTCTTTACAGCTGGGTCAGCCAGAATATTCGCTATATCGCGATTTACGCCGGGGCGGGTGGTTTTGTGCCGCACGATGCACAGAGTATCCTGGACCATCGGTATGGCGACTGCAAGGACCATGTGGTTTTGCTGGAGTCACTCCTTCAATCGATAGGCATTGAGAGCAGCCCTGCCCTTATCAACTATGGCAATTCCCATCGTTTACCGAATTTAGCCCTGGTTACCCCCTTCAACCATGTGATCACTTACGTGCCATCTTTCAATCTTTTTTTGGACAGCACCACACAATTCGCGCCCATGGGCACCCTGCCCGACAAGGAAATGGATAAGCCGGTGCTCCTGACATCGAATGGGAAGATTTTAAGAACCCCATCGTTCGATACACAAAAGGACTTTTCCCAAACCTTCGTTCAGATGACTTTGATGCCCGACGGAAAAATGCTGGGCAAAAGCCATACCCAGATGCACGGTTTTTTGGAACAACACTCCCGCGCCAGCCAGTTTGGTTACCAAAACCAGGAACCGGAGCGTGTTGTCACCCGTCTGCTGTCCCGGTTTCAAGAAACCGGAACCGGAAAAATTCAATCGGGCAACCCCAAAGATTTGGGCGCACCCTGGTCCGTGGATGCCGAATTTGAGCTGGACCCCCTGGTCAATGTGCCCGGTCCCAGTGCCATGGGCATGCCCACAGGTCTTGCACCCGGCATTCTCAAAGCGATGTCAGGCTACAAACCCGCTCGAATCCGTCGATTCCCGCACAGTTGCATCTCCGTTCGGCACGAAGAAACGCTGGATGTACTGATTCCCAAAGAGATTCACATTGAACGCGTGCCCAAGGGCATCGATTTTGTGCGGGGAGGCGTACAGTACAAATCACGGTACACGCTGCAAGGAAACACCCTCAATGTCCGCCGGGAATACATTGCCAATCGGCCAACCTCCATTTGTGGCGAGGAAGACGACCAACTCTGGCGTGAATTGGTGCCCGTTTTGCAAAGGGATCTGCGGTCACAGATTTTCTTCAATTGAGAATTCTCAATAAGAACTGAGCGCCCAAGTGCAAGCTTGCGTTTGCAGGCGGAGCAATTCAAGTCGGAGTCGTTCTGAGACCTGCGCTAAAACGTAGGAGGAAATCATGAAACTCAATCACCAAGTCAGGCAGTGGTCGGTGGTGGTCGGCCTTGCGTTCGGGGTCATCGCTGCCAATGCGCAGGATGGATTTACGGTGAGCCCCTATCAGGAGTCTTTGGTTAAACCCGGCATGAGCAAATCCGAAGTCCAGCAGGTGATCGGTCGCCCGTCCCGCGATCAGACGTATGGCGTGGCACCTGGCTCCACATGGGTCTATGGGATCCAAGGGAAGGTCAACGATGGAATAACGGAAAATAGCGATACCGTGTTCGAAGTCGATTTTGGTAGCGACGGCAGGGTCATTTCGGCGAAAGAGCGTGTTCTGCCATCGTCAGACCACGAAAGCAGCCCAGGCTTTTGACCCACGTAGCTCACGCCCTGCCCGCCCAATAGCTTGGGCCAGGGCGCAGTTAGACTACGCGGTTCTTATCTGCACGCAAATCCGCTCAATGCCCGGCGCGCATGGATTGCACAGCCGCATGCAAATCGACAGCCCAGACACGTCGGTCGCGTCCCAATGCGTGCTGCGGTACACCAAAGCGCACCACGGCCACCACATTGCGCGCGCACAGAGTACGCCATACTGAACGCACAAGGGTGTCATCACCCACATAACAGGGCGCAAAACTTACGGCCCCTGTGCTTGCATCGGTAAACTGCAATGCCACCGGTTGCGCCGGAGCATCGGCGGAAATGGCGGCTTGTAACAAATTGCCGTGAAATGGCAACACCAGCGTGCCATCCCCCGTCGTACCTTCGGGAAACACGGCCAACACGTCACCCTGTACCAAACTCTGCTTCATCTGGTGCACCACCCGCATGGCATCCCGCGAAGACCCCCGTTCGATGTACAGGGTGTCTGCTCCGGTGGCCAAGGTTCCTACCACCGGCCAATGCCGCACACCGGCCTTGGAGATGAAGCGGCAATGGCGGGCTGCATGCACCACGACAATGTCCAGCCAGGAGATATGGTTGGCCACCATCAGCACCGGACCCAAAGGGACCGGTTGACCTTTCACTACCAATTTGATAGCTAGCCGCGCAAGTAATTCAAGGGCCCAGGCCTGAATTCGCTCTTCTTTCTGGGCAGAGGCAAGGTGTGGAAATTCGCGCCGAACAGTCCATGCACCTTGCAGTACATGGGCGAGCACCCGGCATGCACGCCAACACGCTACCAGCCAGTTCACAGCGCCTGTCGCCGCTTACAGTCGATAGGCCAGTTGCCCGCCCACCACGGTGGCCTGCACACGCCCTGGTACTTCGTAGCCTCCAAAAGGCGTGTGCCGCCCCTGGCTGCGAAGGGCTGCGGGCTCTACCGTCCAGGCAGCTTCGGGGTTAAACACACACACGTCCGCCACCCCACCCAACACCAAGCGCCCGCAACTGGCCGACCAGGACCCCAGCGCCGAACCCAGAACACCTGACGGCCGACT
Organism: Burkholderiales bacterium RIFCSPLOWO2_12_FULL_61_40; assembly: GCA_001770935.1. Lineage (GTDB taxonomy): Bacteria > Pseudomonadota > Gammaproteobacteria > Burkholderiales > Burkholderiaceae_C > Allorhodoferax. The sequence goes on from MESI01000111.1 coordinate 11,542, forward strand.
GGTCACCACACCCAAAGTCTGGCTCAGTGTCAAACCACTGGTCTGGCCCCATTTCAGCATCAGACTCAGCAGCAACTCCAACCCGGTGGCACCTGGCTCTGCCTCGGCAAAGGGCAAGGTCTTCTCGTCCTCCCCCACCGGCGTGTGGTCCGACACCAAGGCGTCAATGGTTCCATCCGCCAGACCGGCACGCAAGGCATCACGGTCCCGCTGCTGGCGCAGCGGAGGGTTCAGACGCATACGGCTGTCAAAGTAGCCAATATCCACATCGGTCAGGTGCAGCGAATTGATGCTCACATCGCATGTGACGGGCAAGCCCTCGGCCTTGGCCTGGCGCACCAGGGCCACCCCCGCCGCACTGCTCAAGCGGCACAGGTGCACGCGCGCGCCGGTGGCCCGCACCAGCTCAAAAATCGTATGCAGCGCAATGGTCTCCGCGGCGACCGGTACGCCACTCAGGCCCATGCGCGTCGCCAAGGGGCCGCTGGCGGCCACGCCCTTGCCCAAATACAACTCTTGCGGGCGCAACCATACGGAATACCCAAAAGTGCTGGCGTATTGCAAGGCACGCTGCAAAACCTGCGTATTGCCCAGTGGCACTTCGGCCTGGCTGAAACCCACGCAACCGGCCTCGGTGAGTTCCACCATTTCGGTGAGCACTTCACCCTGCAAATTGCGGGTGAGCGCCCCCAGGGGAAACACGCGTGCCTGGTGCAGCCGCTCGGCGCGAAAACGCAGCATTTCCACCAAACCAGGCTCATCCAGCACGGGGTCGGTATCGGGTGGGCACACCACGCTGGTCACGCCCCCGGCCACCGCAGCCGCCATTTCCGAGGCCAGCATGCCTTCGTGTTCATGACCCGGTTCACGCAGGCGCACCGACAAATCGACCAGCCCCGGAGCCACCACACAGCCGTCGGCCTGAATGGTGGTCTCTGGCGCAAATTCCTCCGGAATATGGCCGATGGCCAGAATCTTGCCGTCTGCGATGGCCATGTCCGCCACGGTGTCCATCTGTGTTGCCGGATCGATCACCCGGCCACCTTGAATCAAAATTTTCATGCTTCATTCCCCGCCACGATGCTCATGACCGCCATACGCACTGCAATGCCAAAGGTCACCTGCGGCAGGATCACACTTTGCTTGCCATCGACCACCGCCGAATCGATCTCCACCCCGCGATTGATGGGGCCGGGGTGCATCACGATGGCATCGCCCTTGGCCAATTGCAGCTTCTCGGGCGTGAGGCCAAAGCTTTTGAAAAATTCGTGCGACGACGGCAGCAGCGCACCACTCATACGTTCATTTTGCAGACGCAGCATGATGATCACATCGCAGCCGCGAATGCCCTCTTCCAGGGTGTGGCACACCCGCACACCCATCTGCGCCATGTCCGAGGGCACCAGTGTTTTAGGGCCAACTACGCGCACCTCGGCACAGCCCAAGGTCGTCAGCGCATGGATGTCCGAGCGGGCCACGCGGGAGTGCAGCACATCGCCGACGATGGCCACCGTGAGGTTGGAAAAGTCTTTCTTGAAGTGCCGGATGGTGAACATGTCCAGCAGCCCCTGGGTCGGGTGGGCATGGCGGCCATCTCCGGCATTGATCACATGCACATGGGGCGCAACGTGTTGTGCAATCAGGTAAGGTGCGCCCGATTCGCTGTGCCGCACCACAAACATGTCCGCCGCCATGGCACTCAAATTGGCAATGGTATCCAGCAAAGACTCCCCCTTGGAGGCGCTGGAACGTGCGATGTCCAGATTGATGACATCGGCAGACAGGCGTGTAGCCGCAATCTCAAACGTGGTGCGGGTTCGGGTCGAGTTCTCAAAGAACAGGTTGAACACACTTTTCCCGCGCAGCAAAGGCACCTTCTTCACTTCACGGTCGTTCAGCGAAACAAAATTGGTGGCCGTATCCAGAATGTGCGTCAAAATGCTCTTGGGTAGCCCCTCCACCGACAAAAGATGGATCAACTCCCCATTTTTGTTGAGTTGCGGATTGCGTTTGTACAGCATGGATCAGCCTCCTTTCACGTCAAAGCTGAACACACCAGTCTCACTGCGGGCCAGGGCCAGCGACTGGTTTTCACCCAAAGCAACGCGTGCGGCAGCAAAATCGGCCTGTACCGGCAATTCGCGCCCCCCCCGGTCCACCAGCACCGCCAATTTGACGCTGGCCGGGCGCCCGTAGTCAAACAACTCATTGATTACTGCCCGGATGGTGCGCCCGGTGTACAGCACATCGTCCAAAACCAGAATGTCGGCGCCATTGACATCAAAGGGCAACAGGGTTTGGCCGCCAGAGGAGAGGCCTCTCTGGGCAAAATCATCACGGTGCATCGCCGAAGAAATGGTGCCCGCCTGCCCCGGCAACTTCAGGTCACGCTGCAAACGCTCCGCCAGCCAGGCCCCGCCTGAGGTGATCCCCACCAGGCGGGTCTCCGCACGACAAATCAATTGCACGCCGCGTAACATCTCGCGGTACAACGCCTCCGCATCCAGTGCCAATATGCTCACGCCAAACTCCTCAAAAACTGTTCCAAAATAATGCACGCGGAAGCCGCATCGGCATCCTTGGCACCGCTGGCCAAGGCCTCCGTGGTGCTGTAGCGTTCATCCACCTCAAATACGGGCAACCCAAAACGGCCATGCAGTTGGCGCCCGAATTTTTGGGCCCGCACGGTGTTTTCATGCGCCGCGCCATCCGGGTGGTACGGCACCCCGATCACAATGGCATCGGGCTGCCACTCTTTAAGCCGTTGCGCGATGTGCGCGAAGCGTGCATCCCCTTGCGCGTGGATCGAACCCTGGGCTTGCGCCGTTCCCATCAGGCGATTGCCCACCGCCACCCCGGTGCGCTTCAAACCAAAATCAAACGCTATAAAGGTGGTGAGCGTCGCGGAAACCTTGACAGGCGCCGAAGTCGTGTTACTCATGCGTGGCCCGCTTGTGAAGAAATCATCCACGCCTCCAAACCCAGCAAAGCCAATGCCTTGTCATAACGTTGGTCTACCGGTGTGTCAAAAATGATGCCTCGGTCGGCATCCACCGTGAGCCAGCTGTTGGACCCCAGTTCGGTTTCCAACTGACCTTCACCCCAGGACGAATACCCCAAAGTCACCAATACCTTGCGCGGCCCGGTGCCGTTGGAGAGCGCCTCAAGCACATCCCTGGACGTCGTCATTTCCAATCCGCCAGAAATTGCCATGGTGGACGCGTACAAGGGGCCATCTGGTTTATCTTGGCCCGGCGTTGTGGGTTCATGCAGCACAAAGCCACGCTCCACCTGCATCGGCCCACCCTGGAGCACTGGTTTATCCACCAGATCGGCTCGCATCAACGGAAGCTCTACCTTGCCGAACAGTCCGCCCATTTTGATATCCGCAGGCTTGTTGATCACGAGTCCCAGTGCTCCTCGTGGACTGTGTTCACACACATAGACCACACTTTTGGAGAAAATTGCATCGTCCAGCCCGGGCATTGCAATCAGAAAGTGATTCGTGAGATTGAAGGGTGCAGAATCGCCAGTCATAGACCCTGATTTTAACGGCAGCAATGCAAATTCAATTCAAGACCGGATTGGTGTGGTTTCGGCGGGACCTGCGCACCGAAGACAACGTGGCGCTCACCACAGCATTGGCAAGCTGCAGCCAGGTTTACTGCGTATTTGTCTTTGATCGCACGATACTGGACAGCCTGCCACGTTCTGATCGCCGAGTGGAGTTCATCCGGGAGTCCTTGGTGGAGCTTGATACCAGTCTGCGGGCACTTGCAGCCAAGCCATTGGCCGGATTAATCGTTCTGCACGACCGTGCCATTGACGCCATTCCCACCTTGGCCAGCGAACTGGGTGCTCAGGCCATCTTTGCGGCACATGACTATGAGCCCCAGGCGCAAACCCGCGATCTCGACGTGCGTCAAGCACTTGCACAGCAGCAGATCGCCATGGTGACCGTTAAAGACCACGTCATGTTTGAACGCCGTGAGATCCTGAACCAATTGGGCAAACCCTATGGCGTGTTTACGCCCTACAAGCGGGCGTGGCTGGCCAAATTGGGTGATGGCTTTGCGGCGGTGCATGCCCGCCCTATAACAGGCCAGGTGTTGGCGGAGCGACCCACGCACCATGCCAGCCCCGTACCCACACTGGAATCGCTTGGTTTTTGTCCAATCAATTTGAAACATTTGGGCATTGGCACGGGGATGTCCGGAGGCGCCAGCGCCCTGGACGATTTCTGGCTCCGTATGGACGACTACGACCGTACCCGCGACTTCCCCTCGGTCAAAGGGCCCAGCTACCTCGGCGTACATTTGCGGTTTGGCACCGTCTCCATTCGGCATCTGGTGGCATTGGCGTTACAGCGGCAACTTCACGGAAGTGCTGGCGCCTCGGTGTGGCTGAGTGAGCTGGCATGGCGCGATTTCTATTTTCAGATTCTTGCGAACTTCCCTTATGTAGCCGAGCGCGCATTCAAACCTGAGTACGATCAGATCCAGTGGGAGCAAGGCGACAAGGCGCAAGCCCTTTTTGAAGCCTGGTGCCAAGGTGTCACCGGTTATCCACTGGTCGATGCCGCGATGGCGCAGCTCAACCAAACCGGTTACATGCACAACCGCTTGCGCATGGTCGCAGGGAGTTTCCTGGTGAAACACCTGGGAATTGACTGGCACTGGGGTGAACGTTATTTTGCGTTGAAACTCAACGACTTTGACCTGTCCGCCAACAATGGGGGATGGCAATGGGTGAGTTCCAGCGGATGTGACGCACAGCCCTATTTCCGAATTTTTAACCCGATCCATCAAAGCGAGCGGTTTGATGCACAAGGAAAATTCATCCAGCGGTACGTGCCACAACTGGCGCAAATGGACCCTCCATCCATTCATGCGCCGTGGTCGGCCCCAGCAACAGCACTCGCCGCCGCCGGAGTCGTGCTGGGCCAGAACTATCCCAAACCCATCGTAGACCACGCCCAAGCCCGGGCGCTGACCCTACAGCGCTACGGCGTAGTGCGGAAAGTGACTCAAACTTCAACCGCCGTCGCGCAATAGCTGCGCACCAACCCCAGCAGCTCGTCTTCAGAATAGGGCTTACCAAGATAGTGGTCCACGCCTAATTCCTTGGCGTGCTCGCGGTGTTTCTCGGCAATACGCGAGGTGATCATGATGATGGGGAGGTCCCGCAGTCTGGCGTCACCACGAATGTTGCGGGCCAGGTCGAAACCGTCCATCCGCGGCATTTCGATATCGGACAACACGACGGTCGGTTTTTCTTCCAGCAGTTTTTCCAGCGCTTCGAGTCCGTCTGCGGCCAAGGCCACCCGATAGCCCTCGCGCTTGAGCAGGCGTTGGGTCACCCGACGCACGGTAATGGAATCATCCACCACCAGAATCAAAGGCAGTTGGTCAGCAACGTTCTTCCAGGCCGGCTCGGCTTCGCCACCGGGCGCATGATTTCCCGCGCTGGCCATCGCTGCGGTGTATGCGTTGCGGAGTTGCCGTGCCTGGTCCCCGTACACCGTCGCCAGTGCCACCGGGTTGTAAATAAGCACCACTGCACCAGATGCCAGTACCGACATACCAGCCAAACCAGGAAGGCGAGCCAATTGGGGGCCGAGATTTTTGACCACAACTTCGCGGTTGCCCAGCACCTCGTCCACATGCACTGCGACGCGTTGGCCCGCACTTCGGAGAACGGCCACGGGCATGGTTTTGGTTGGAACTTCATTGCTCCGGGACGACACCTGCAAAAGAGCGCCAGCCCAGAAGAATGGAATAGCCTGTCCGCCCATGTCAAAATCATCGCGCAGGTAAGCGCTTTCCATCACCGCAGCGGGAACACGCAAAACGGTTTCAATCAAATTGGAGGGCACACCGATGGTGAAATCTCCCATGCGCAGCATCACCACCTGCGTTACGGCAGTCGTCAATGGCATGACCAACTTGAAGGTAGTGCCCTGCCCCTGCACGGTCGAGGTCTCGATGCGCCCGCCCAAGGCCGTAACCTCAGACCGAACCACATCCATACCAATACCGCGCCCCGCCAACTCGGTAATCTGATCAGCCGTGGAAAAACCTGGCGTGGATATCAAATTGGCAGCATCATTTGCAGACAGTGCGTCCATCGCTCCGATCACGCCATTGGCAATGGCTTTGGCCCGGATCTTGTCCAAATGCAATCCACCACCATCGTCACTGAATGCGACCGAAACGTCATTGCTCTCCTGGTGCACATGGATGCTGATACTGCCAACAGGCGGTTTTCCTGCTTCAGCGCGTTCAATGGACTCTTCTATACCGTGTGCTACAGCGTTGCGAAGCATGTGTTCAAACGCAGGGGCCATACGCTCCAGCATTCCCCGGTCCATTTCAATGGATCCGCCGGAAATATCCAGTTTGACTTGCTTTCCTGTGTCCTTGGCCGCTTGGCGAACGACACCGTAGAGTCGTTCCGAAATACTCTCAAACTCCACCATGCGGGTCTTCAACAAGTCCCGCTGCAGTTCACGCGCCTGACGCCCCTGGGCAATCAGATCATCTTCCGTTCCATCCACCGAGCGCTGCAAATTGCGCTGCACGGTTGCCACGTCGTGCACCGACTCCGCCATCATTCGGGTCAATTCCTGCACCCGTGTGAACCGGTCAAACTCCAGTGGATCAAAGGCTTGTGCAGAATCCTTGGTTTGCGCCAAACGCGACTGCATCTGGGACTCGGATTGAAGCTCCACATCCCGAAGTTGTTGGCGCAGGCGATCCAGGTTTCCGCCCAACTCGTTCAATGATGCACGCACCTGCACCAAGCGCGCATCCATCCGTGAACGGGTAATCAACACTTCGCCTGCCTGATTCACCAGTCGATCCAGCAATTTCGAGCGCACCCGCACCAACTGATTTCCAGACTGGCGCAAAGGCAGCAACGCAGCGGATGGAGGGGCGTGGACTGCTGATGCCACCGGCGCAGCAACAACGCTCGGCGCCTCCGAAGTTTCAGCGATCTCAACTGGTGCAGCCTCCACAGCAGAGCTCTTGCCCAGCGCATCAAATGCCGCCTGTATGTCGTCCAAACGGGTTAACAAAGGCTCCAGCTGAACCGATTGCAGGTGTTCCGCTCCGATTTGTTCGATGCTGGATTCCATGCGGTGGGACATTTCACCCAGACGCATGGCACCAGCCAACCGGGCACTGCCTTTTAAGGTGTGCAAAATGCGCAGCACTTCACTGCGTGCACCCAAATGGTCAGGACTGGCGACCCACTGCCGCAGCGCGGCACCCAGCTTCGGCAGGAGCTCTGCGGCTTCTTCATCAAAGATGGGAAACAAGTCATCATCGAGGTTATCAACGGCATCAATGTCGTCATCATGGGCTTGCACAATATTCAATGGCGCCGCAACCATGGGCACAAGACTTGGCACATCACTCACCACCGCTGAGACCACTTCGGGCGCCACTTCTAAAACAGCGTCGCCCTCCGTGTCCGCCTTGGCTTCCGATGTCAACCCGATATCCGATGGGAACGCATCTTCGTCCAACGTCTCGGACAACATATCCATCGTCGGCTCGGGGAACTGCGTTTCAATGATCCCCTGAAGAGCTGCCAAAATAGACGCATCTGGATCCTTGAGAAATCCGGCTGCGAATTGGTGCAATAACCGACGGATATCTTCCGCCGCATCGGTAAAGACCTGTGCCTGCCCGGCCGTTCCTTGGCGGTGCAACTGAACATGCAGCAAGGCCTGTTCAAGCGCCCGCGCCATATCCGACAAAGCAGTGAAACCCACCGTGGCAGAACTGCCCAGCAGCGAGTGTGCAAGCACGACCACAGAATCCGGCAGAGGTTCATGCAACTCCAGAGCCCACTCGCTCAACTCCGTCTGCAAACGCCGAGACCATTCATCGGCCTCATTGAGGTACACGTTGTACAGAGGAATACTCAATCGTATGGAGCCGATGACTTTGACGCGCTCATCATCCACCAGCGTGTCCAACTCCACGTCCTGTGCTGACTGCAGAACGTCTGGTTCTGGTTCTGGTTCTGGTTCTGGTTCTGGTTCTGGCTCTGGCTCTGGCTCTGGCTCTGGCTCTGGCTCTGGCTCTGGCTCTGGCTCTGGCTCTGGCTCTGGCTCTGGCTCTGGCTCTGGCTCTGGCAAAGTGAGTATCAGGGCTTCGTCCGACACCTCTGCTTGGATGACGTAAGATTCTTCGAGCTTTTCAGGCACCAATTCCTCAGCCGCAGGAATTGGCAGTTCAGGTGCACCCAAATCACCAAAGTCAAAATCACCTAAATCAATTTCTTCTACAACCGTTGCGCCACGCAAGTCCTCTGCAACCTGATTCGCGTTGCGCATATCCAACGCCTGCGTAGCTTCGAAACTAAACGTTTGTGTCGTTGCAAAATCCTGATGTAAAGGCGCAGACGCAAACAGCGGTTCGCTAGACAACTGTGTAGCGGAAAAATCTGCAACGGGTTCGGATAGTTGCATCTCCAGGCTATCCGCCAACTCTGTCCCCGCAAAGTCCGCTGGACCCGAATCAAAGGAGATGCCCTGAGGTTCGGCAACCGGCAATTCTTGCATCTCCGGCAACGAAAGCAAGCTCGCGTCGACCACTTCGGAAAGTTCTCCTTGCTCCTGAACTGAATCAAGGGCCGGAGTGTGCTGTTCCACGGGCTCAGGTTCACCCGGTGTACGCAATGGAACGAGTGCATTGTCCAAGCGCAGTCCATCTGCCGACTTGCGGAAATCCAATGCATTCCACGGTGCCCCCGTTTGGGCAGCAATATCCTCAACCCAACGGCCAAAAGCATGTATACCGCTGCCAGCGACTGCAATCAACTCATCGCTGGCAGTGCGTTGCTCCGCAAGCCATGTATTGAGCAATTGCTCGAACGACCAGGCTGCCTCACCGAATTCAGTGAGCCCCACCATGCGCGAGCTGCCTTTGAGCGTGTGAAACGCACGCCGCAATATGGTTTGCTCAGAAAGACTGGCTGGGTCTGCTTCCAGCAATCCAAGGGCATGCAAGCCGTTTTGCACCACTTCACGCGCTTCATCCAAAAAGATATCAAGCAACTCCTGGTCGTCACCGTCATCCGATGCGTCTGCAACGTTGGCATCAGAAAGCAAACTGGAGGCAATTTCTATGGGCGCCAGCACCGGCGGTGGCGGTGTCACCTCTGGGATAGTATCCAGCGTTGGTGGTGGTGATTCGACTACCACCTCCACTGCCACGTCAACCGCAGGCTCCTGCACCTGCGCACGCTCACGGCCCATCAGTGGTTTCAACTCACCCAGTTCTTCATCATAAACAAACAACTTTTTGGCGAGTTCACGCTGGTAACTCAGCATGTCAATGAGGAATCCCATTGCCCCCAAGCTATTCCCCAGCTTTTCAAAAATACCGGTACGGGCGGTCGCCTCGTCAACATCGTCGACAAGAAATTTCTCCACGCTGGCGCGCATGCGCAAAGCCGCAATGGAGGGTTGGTCCAGACCCAGGACAGAAAAAACACCACGCATTTGCGCCAATTGGCTGGGCAATTCGCGCAATGGCGATTTGTCTTGCGGATTTCTGAAAAACTGGTCGAGCGACTTCTCAACCTCATCCAGACTGGTTCGCAACTCGGCGACCACACTCCCCATGGTTTGCCGGTCACTCACCCGCCGGTACAGCTCTTCCATCCAGCCTTCCATGGGCTCTGGGCGTCCGCCCCTGATCACCTGCTCCAAGCGCTGGGCCAACCGTGCCCCGCGCTCAACCATGGAGGAGTCCGTTGGATCAAGATCCTCGTATGCGGCCTCAAGATACAGCACAGTTGTCGCCACTTCCATGGCTACCGGGGGAATGGGCGCGCCACCGGAACTGACGGTGGTATCAAGCGCACGCACCAGTGCCTGTGCAAGCTCATTGCTTTCCGGGTGTAGCCTCACCATCGAATCGGCAACTGCGCCAAACTGTTCAGAAGCAACCTTAAGTCGGTTGATGTCCCCACCCGCCAATGCGGACCAAGTCTCCGATGCAGCAGCAATTCGCTTGCGCGCCAACACCAGCAAGGCCGGGTCAAAACGCCCAAACTGCTCGGTTTCGTAGTCCACCGGGTTGGTACGTGCGAGCCCGTATGCAGTTCGGACCGCCGCCAGGTTGGGGGCATGCAACTCGGCCTTAGGAACCGCCAGTGAGCAGAAAAACACCAAATCCTGTGCAAGACGCTCCGAAATACCGGTCACGCTCCGCGCCAGAGACGCATATTGCTGCAATATACGCGACGCAGCCCGCTTGCTGTACACGTCATAAGGGCACAAGCCCAATGCTACGGCCTCAAAGTAAGCGGCGCAAATACTCCAAAAGGTCCGTGGCTCCAAACTTTGTTGCCCAGCCGCCAACCCCAGAGACACGTCACTCAGCCGCTGAGCGGCTTTCACATCGCCTGTTTTTACGAGGTTAAGGACGGCCCAATCCATCTTCCCCCGCGTGGCAGCGGAATACGGCAGTGCCACCGCCGTGGGGGGCACTGGAACTTCTAGCCAGCGCCACTCCGAAGGCCACAGGTCAGCGGGGTGCACACGGTCGGCATCCGCCAATTCAAGCACCGCCCGGTACTGGGGAAATAAGGCGACAGGTGAAGCCGTCTTGCCTTTGAGAATGCCCTCCAAATATTCAGTCAAGGCAAAACTGGCGCGCTCAACCCGATTGGCAGCAACATCGCTGCACAGTTCAGGACGTTGCACAAACTTTTGTGCCACAGCTTCCATGGCGCGAACCACTTTTGCAGGAGAACTCAAACCAACCATTTCCAACGCACCTACAGCCTGGTGCAGTTGTTGGCGAGCGATGCGCAGGTGGCTGGCGTCAAGATCCGACAGATCTGATCCCCGCGCCAATTCCGCATCACGGACAAAGCGGCGCATGGCCTTGGTGGCTCCATCCAAAGATTTGCGAAGCTCATCCAACACCCAAGCCAACGGGCCCAGATCGCTGACCGCTAGCTCATTGTCGCCGGAAGCGGCAGGATTCGACGTCATGGGTTCAGGCTCTCCTGGGGGTCACTTTTCTGGACGTAAGTAGGGAAGGATCGGGATGGTTACGCGATTTTGAAACGCGACACCGATTGACGGAGTTCCTCTGCCATACGGGAGAGCTCCCGCACTTGATTGGCCGTCACACGCGTACCTTCCCCGGTTTGTTCGGTCACCGCAAAAATGTGCTGAATGTTGTCTGCCACGACATTGGCCAAGCCCGCTTCGCGGGATGCAGAACTGGAAATCTGCTCAATCAACTCAGCAACCCGGCGCGAAACCTTGTCGATTTCAGTCAAAGCGGTACCTGCATTGTCGGACAGCTTGGCCCCCTCAACCACACCCTGGGTCGAACGCTCCATAGCGCCGATCGCGTCTTGCGTATCCGTTTGAATGGCTTTCACCAGCGCAGAAATCTGCCGGGTGGCATCCGCAGAACGCTCCGCCAGGCGCTGAACCTCTTCGGCAACCACAGAAAAGCCCCGTCCGGCTTCTCCCGCAGAGGCTGCCTGGATAGCTGCATTCAGCGCCAGCACGTTGGTTTGCTCGGTAATGTCAGAGATCAGTTCGGTAATTTCACCAATTTCCTGTGAGGACTCACCCAGGCGCTTGATCCGCTTGGAGGTTTCCTGAATCTGGTCGCGGATGGAATTCATACCGCCGATGGCGTTCTGCACCGCCGTCAGGCCGGACTCCGCCGCCAACAGTGACTGGCGCGCCACCGTTGCAGACTCTTGCGCCTGTACAGACACCTCGTTAATACGCCCTGCCATATCCACAACCGAACGCCCGGTTTCACGAATTTCATGGAGCTGCTCATTGGATGCAGCCAATAGCTCGGTCGATGTGGCGTCCACATCTGCCGTCGTCTGAGCAACCCGTGCCGCCGTACTTTGCACGTTGGACACCAGAGAGCGCAACTCTTCCACCGTGTAGTTCACCGAGTCAGCAATCGCGCCGGTAATGTCCTCCGTCACCGTAGCCTCTTGGGTCAAGTCCCCTTCCGCAACGGTCTGCAGCTCGTTCATCAATCGCAAAATTGCCGCCTGATTTGCGTCATTGACACGCTTGGCATCCTGCTCCTGGCGTTCCGCTTCGAGTCGCTGTTCTTCGGCAAGCACTTGGCGCTTGCGGCTGTCCAGCAAGTGAACACGGGATACACCACCAGCGCAGACCAATGCAAAAGCGGCAGAAATAATCAACACCACCAACGCCAAGCCACCGATACCCGCCTGGGTAGACAATTCACCCTGCAGTTCTTCCAGATTACGGCGCAGGGGTTCGCTGTCTTCAATAATGGCGCCCTGCGCTTCACGGGCTGACACCAAGCCCTGCAAGTTGCCCAAAATGGCGCCCGCCTGCACGCGGGTTTCACCGTACATTGTGATCAGGGCCTCCAATTGTTCACGTGTTGCCGCGTCTTTGGATGCCGTCAAGCGCAACTCCGAACTGCCCGAAAGCAGACCTTCAGAGATTTCCTTGAAAGTATTCAAGTCTTTGCCCAGCAAGAAAACAGCCTCTGGACTGACGCCCTCAGAAGTCAAAAATTCATTGGAAGATTTACCAATCCGCTGGGTCAACATCACCAACTGACCCACCGCCGAGATTTCAACGGCAGGCGCATTTTGTTGCAACTTCAACGAAGAAATCGTCTCGGCGATTTCCAATAGGTCAGAGGACTGGCGATTGATCAAGCGCAAAGCCGATCCAATTTGGGTCAGAATTTTTTGCTGCCCCATCACCGCTTTTGCGTTCTTTTCGGCGCGCTCCACCAGGGGTACCACCTTGCCCAACTGAGGGGAAAAACTTTCATTCAGTGCAGCCAGGCGCATTTCATCGTCGCCCCCCTGCAGTCCCCGAACGGCCTTCACCAGAACTCCGGAACTTTCGGACACGTCAGGAAAGGCCTGCGCACTTCCGACGACGGCCTGTGATACCGATTTGGCAAGACGCTGCGATTGCATCAAGGCTTGACCGGTGGCCCCCAACTGTTGCGCCACTTTATCGGACTGACTCAAAGTGTAAAAGGTCACCACGGCAAGCAACAGCAATGCGAAGCCCAGCATGATAGAAAGAATACGCTGGTGCTGAACCACTGTTCGAGCCCCCAGCCCCGGAAGCGAGATCAAGTCTTTCTCATCCACCAAAACATCACCTGGTTTCTCGACCACACGGACTGGCTCGTCTTTGATTGGCGCATGGTCAACCTGCACAGTCTCGGTACCGGCCATGTCCACTGAGCCGTCCGGCATGGCAAGACTGAGCCGGGAATCCAATTCGGAATCAGACTGCTTTTTGGAAAACAAATTTTTCAATTGATCGACAACGGACATGGTGAAGTAAGCGCTGATGCTCAAAAATTGGGGAGATAAAGACAAAGTACGCAGATTGATTTCCTGCCAATGGTCCCCTTGGGAATCTACAAAGCGATTGCCGAAGTAAGCGGGATCAGCAGGCGTGGGCGGTGTTGAGGATGTGAACGCATCTGCCCCCCGCAAACCCGCCAAACCATCGACCTGCAAGGCGCAATTCACCTCCAAAGCCGCATTCAGCGTAACCACACTAGGTTCCTGCGCTGCGGGCTCAGTTCGGGCAAGCCCGCCGCTGTCGGCAATAAAGGTGGCCATATCAACCACCCCATAAAGCCCACCACGGATATTCAGGACGCCACGAAACCAGGGGCGCACATAGGGCACCGCTTGCAGATTGGACAGTGGATAAATCTCCCCAGACTGTCCCAGTGGAAAAAGGTAATTTTGGCCTCCCGCCCTGACGGCGAGCCAAGCCACGGACACACCCTCATCGCGGGCAGCCTGCAAGCGGCTGGCCAACCGGGCCTGGAGTTCTCTGATTGCTTCTCGGTTAGCCATGAGCGCCGCGAATCAGCCCAAAGCCTTGATCTTGGCCAACAACTCGGAAGGGTCTACCGGTTTGGTGATGTAATCACGTGCACCTTGGCGCATACCCCACACACGGTCTGTCTCCAGACTCTTGCTGGTGCAGATGATGATGGGCACATCGGTGTACTCGGGGGTGCGATTGATGGAGCGGGTCAGCTGAAAACCATTTTGTCCCGGCATGACCACATCCATCAAGATCAGATCCGGTTTTTCTTCGGTCAGACGCTTGAACGCCTCGTCTGCATTTTCCGCAGAACGCACGACAAAGCCATTCTTTTGCAGCAATTCCGTAAGAAACATGATCTCTGTTTTTGAATCGTCAACGATAAGTACTTTATTAATGGCCATCAAATAGCTCCTTGCAAAACTGTTCCAAACTGCTGCACAGCCTGTAACAATTGATCCTTGGTAAAAGGTTTGGTTAAATAGTCCTGCGCGCCCACCATGCGCCCACGCGCCTTGTCAAACACGCCATCTTTGGAAGACAGCATCACCACAGGCACCCCAGAAAACTTGGCGTTGCGCTTGATAATGGCGCACGTTTGGTATCCATCCAGTCGGGGCATCAGGATATCGCAAAAAATCAGGTGGGGCTGGTAATCACTGACCTTGGCCAAGGCGTCAAAGCCATCTTCGGCCAGCATGACCTCGTGACCGCCCTGCTTGAGAAAAATCTCTGCACTGCGCCGTATGGTGTTGCTGTCGTCAATGACCAGGACTTTGAAAGTCGATGCAGAAATACTCACAAAGCGTTGCTCCTGAACATTGCAAGGCGGCTACGGACCCTAAACGCCGTTGAAACCATATGCCTTTAAATTTGAACCATTTCGAAATCTTCTTTGCGTGCGCCGCATTCAGGGCAGGTCCAGTTCATGGGCACTGCCGACCACAATGTGCCGGGGGCGATTCCATGCTCGGGGTCTCCTGCCATCTCGTCATAAATCCAGCCGCAAATCAGACACATCCAGGTTTTAGTATCGGTCACAGCTTATAGGGCCTTCGAATAGAATGCAATCATTGTATAGAGGCAGCGTAGGCAAAATGCCCTGTGGCCGCCGAAAATTGGCCATTCTGCCTGAGGATAAACCCGAACACAGGCCCCTAGATGCAGGCATCACTCCCCCCATCCACCGACGAAGATGATCTTGATGAAGGCCCGTCGGCTTGCGTCATGGTCTTCAATGCCAATGACGCCAGCGGCGCAGGCGGCATCACCGCCGACCTCACCGCCATCGCATCGGTGGGCGCACACGCCCTGCCGGTGATCACCGGCGCCTATGCGCGCGATACGGCCGAGGTCTATGACCATTTCCCCTTTGACGACGAAGCAGTCACAGAGCAAGCACGCACCATCCTGGAGGACATTCCGGTACAGGTATTCAAGGTGGGGTTTGTCGGCACACCTGAAAATCTCAGCGCGGTAGCGGAGTTGGCATCCGACTATGCGGATGTGCCTTTGGTCGCCTACATGCCAGACCTCTCCTGGTGGCAGGAAGACCAGACCGACCTGTACCTGGATGCTTATAACGAGCTGCTGCTGCCCCAAACCACGGTGTTGGTTGGAAACCACAGCACCTTGTCCCGCTGGCTGCTGCCAGACTGGAGTTCCGAGCAAAGCCCGTCGGCACAGGACATTGCCAAAGCGGCCAACGAGTTTGGCGTGCCGTATACCCTGGTGACGGGAATTCCCTTGCCCGAGCAGTTCATCGACAACGTGCTGTGCACCCCAGACGCCATTTTGTGCAGCCACAAATTCGAACGGTTCGAAGCCGTTTTCTGCGGCGCGGGCGACACCCTGTCGGCGGCGGTGGCTGCTTTGATTGCCAGCGGCAGTGAACTGGCCGAGGCCGTGACCGAAAGCTTGAGCTACCTGGACCGCTGCCTGGAGAGCGGTTTTCGCCCCGGCATGGGCAATGTACTGCCTGACCGTCTGTTTTGGGCGCATCCCGAAACGGACGACGAATCCGAAGAATCCACCTTTGAAATATCCCCCAATGCCACACGCCACTAACATGCAAGCAGACCGCAACCAACAGCTTTTCGAACGCGCCGCCAAAGTCATTCCCGGCGGCGTCAACTCCCCGGTGCGCGCCTTCAAGGCAGTAGGTGGAACCCCGCGTTTTGTGGCGCGCGCCCAGGGAGCCTACTTCTGGGACGCCAACGACAAGAAGTACATCGACTACATCGGCTCCTGGGGCCCCATGATCCTGGGTCACGGCCATCCTGCCGTCGTGGAAGCAGTGCAAAAAGCCATTCTGGAAGGCTTCTCTTTTGGTGCGCCCACCGAACGTGAAGTGGAGCTGGCCGAAGCCATTCTGGAGCGCGTCCCCAGCATGGACATGGTGCGCCTGGTCAGCTCCGGCACCGAAGCGGGCATGAGCGCCATCCGCCTGGCGCGCGGCGCGACCGGCCGCAACAAACTCATCAAGTTCGAGGGCTGCTACCACGGCCATGCCGACGCCCTACTGGTCAAAGCCGGTTCCGGCCTGGCCACGTTTGGCAATCCCACCAGTTCCGGTGTACCGCCCGAAGTGGTGCAGCACACCCTGGTGCTGGAGTACAACAATGTGCAACAGCTGGACGAAGCCTTTGCGCTGCACGGCAAAGACCTGGCCTGCCTGATCATCGAGCCCATCGCCGGCAATATGAACTTTGTGCGCGCCAGCGTGCCCTTTGTGCGCCGCTGCCGCGAACTCTGCGACCAGTACGGCGCGCTGTTCATTTTTGACGAAGTGATGACTGGTTTTCGCGTCGCCATGGGCAGTGCGCAAAGCGTGTACGCCCGCGACATCCCCGGTTTTGAGCCCGACATGACGGTGATGGGCAAGGTCATTGGTGGTGGCATGCCGCTGGCCGCTTTTGGCGGCAAACGCGCCGTCATGGAGCATCTGGCTCCCATCGGCACGGTCTACCAAGCCGGCACCTTGTCGGGCAATCCGGTGGCCACGGCTTGCGGCCTAGCCACACTCCAGGAAATTGGCAAACCCGGTTTCTACGAAGCACTGGGCCGCAAAACCCAATCCCTGATCAGCGGCCTGCAAGGTGCGGCAGACCAGGCGGGCGTGCCGTTTTGCGGCGACTCGGAGGGCGGTATGTTCGGCTTCTTCCTGTTCGACAGCCTGCCGCAGAACTACGCCAAGGTGATGACCACTGACAACAAGCGCTTCAATACCCTCTTCCACGGCCTGCTGGACCGGGGCGTGTACTTTGCCCCAGCGCTGTACGAGGCCGGGTTCATGAGTGCGGCGCACACCGATGCCGACATTGCCGAGACCGTGGCCGCGGCGGCCGAGGTTTTCAAGTTGCTATAAAAAGAGGAGCTACTTGCGCATATTCCACGGAGGCCAGAGGCCTATTTGACATAAAAAAAGGCCACCCCGGGGTGGCCTTTTTCATGGTGCGAAGAAACCGCCGTTCAATGGCGGAAGTGGCGCACGCCGCTGAACACCATGGCCACACCGCGCTCGTTGGCTGCGGCGATCACCTCGTCGTCGCGCATGGAGCCGCCGGGTTGGATGATGCTGGTCGCACCTGCATCCACCACCACGTCCAAGCCATCGCGGAACGGGAAGAAGGCATCGCTGGCGACGGCCGTGCCCGCCAGGGACAGATTGGCGTGGCCGGCCTTGATGCTGGCGATACGGGCCGAGTCCAGGCGACTCATCTGGCCGGCGCCCACGCCCATGGTCATGCCGCCCTTGCAGAACACAATGGCGTTGGACTTGACGTATTTGGCCACCTTCCAGGCGAACAGCAGGTCGTTCAGCTCTTCAGCGGTAGGCTGCTTGGCGGTCACCACCTTCAGGTCGCTCAAGGCCAGTTCATGGTTGTCGGCGGTTTGCAGCAGGATGCCGGAGCCGATGCGCTTCATGTCCATGGCGTTGCGGCCGTTGTCCCAATCGGTCGCTCCGCCCTGGGGCAAATCGATTTGCAAGATGCGCACATTCACCTTGGTTTTGAACACCGCCAGCGCTTCCGGGGTGAAGCTGGGCGCCATCAGGACTTCCACGAACTGCTTCGAAATTTGTAGCGCCCCACGCTCATCCAGCGGGGTGTTGAGGGCAATAATGCCGCCAAATGCGGAGGTGGGATCAGTCTGGAAAGCCTTGCTGTAGGCTTCCAGCGCATCCACGCCCACGGCCACGCCACAGGGGTTGGCGTGTTTGACGATCACACAGGCCGGGGTGTCAAAGCTTTTGACACATTCCCAGGCGGCGTCGGCGTCGGCGATGTTGTTGTAGCTGAGTTCCTTGCCCTGCAACTGCTTGGCGGTCACCAGCGAACCGGGCGCAGGGTACAGGTCGCGGTACAGCGCGGCGCTCTGGTGCGAGTTTTCGCCATAACGCAGGTCCTGCACCTTGACGAAGCGGCCATTGCTCTGGCCGGGAAACAGGTCCAGCTTGGGCGCGGTGTCGCCCGCGGGCACATCGTCGCCCAGTTGCACGGCGCTCAGGTAGTCACTGATAGCGCCGTCGTACTGGCTGATACGGTTGAAGGCAGCCACGCTGAGAGCAAACTTGGTCTTGTCAGACACCCGCCCAGCGGATGCCAACTCGGCAATTACCGTGGCGTACTGCGAGGCGTCGGTCAGCACCGCCACGTCTTTCCAGTTCTTGGCGGCGCTGCGCACCATGGCCGGGCCGCCGATGTCGATGTTCTCAATCGCGTCTTCCAGCGTGCAGCCGGGCTTGGCCACGGTGGCTTCAAACGGGTAGAGATTGACCACCAGCACGTCGATGGTGTCGATCTGGTGCTCGGCCAGCGCGGCCATGTGCGCGGGCACATCGCGGCGTGCCAGCAGGCCGCCATGCACACGGGGGTGCAGGGTCTTGACGCGGCCATCTAGCATCTCGGGAAAACCGGTCATCTCGGCCACTTCGGTCACCGGCAGGCCATTGTCGGCCAGCAGTTTGGCGGTGCCGCCGGTGGAGAGCAGCTTGATGCCTTGGGCATGCAGGGCTTGCGCCAGCTCCAGGATGCCAGTTTTGTCAGAGACGGAGAGAAGTGCGTTCATGGTGAGGGGACCGGGAAGTTAATAAATCGGTAAAAGAAACGTTGCGCGCATCACTGCGTGATCAGCGCATGCTCCAGCAATTTCTTGCGCAAGGTGTTGCGGTTCAGGCCCAGCCATTGGGCGGCCTTGGATTGGTTGTTGTCGGCCTGGGCCATCACCACCTCCAACAGGGGTTTTTCGACCGCCCGCACCAGCATGTCGTGCATGCCATGGGGCTCGGTACCATCCAGATCGCGGAAATACACCTCCAGGCTGGTGCGCACGCACTCGTCAATATTTTTCTTGCTCATATTGTCAATTCCTTCATAACCTGACTATTTTTTGTATCGGACACAGCCAATCCCAGTGCGGGAATGCGGTCCATTTTTTCATTCAAACCGTCCATGAAACGCTCCACCGCCACCACCTGTGCCGCACTGGACTCCAGGGTATTCATTTGCGCCCGGAAAGCGTCGCCACCCGGCAATTCGCGCACATACCAGCCGATGTGTTTACGCGCGGAACGCACACCACTGAACTCGCCATACAGGCTGTAGTGGTCCTGCAGATGGTCCACCAGCAGCCGCTTGACCTCACTGACCAAGGGCGGTGCCAGATGGGTACCCGTGGCCAAAAAGTGGGCGATTTCCCGGAAAATCCAGGGCCGCCCCTGCGCCGCCCGGCCGATCATCAGCGCATCGGCTCCGGTGGCCTGCAGCACTGCGCGGGCCTTCTCGGGAGAGTCAATGTCGCCGTTGACCACCACGGGAATTTTCAATGCCGCTTTCACCGCCGCCACCGTGTCGTACTCGGCCTGGCCTTTGTAACCCTGCTCCCGGGTGCGCCCGTGCACCGCCACCATCTGCACCCCGGCGCTTTCGAACGCCCGCGCCAGGGTCAACGCGTTTTTGTGGCTCTGGCACCAGCCGGTGCGCATTTTCAGGGTGACCGGCACATTGCGGGAGGTACAGGCGGCCACCACCGCCTCCACAATGGACAGGGCCAGCGCTTCGTCCTGCATCAGGGCCGAACCGGCCCATTTGTTGCACACCTTCTTGGCCGGACAGCCCATGTTGATGTCGATGATTTGCGCACCGCGGTCGATGTTGTACAGCGCGGCGTCGGCCATCATCGCGGCCTCGGTGCCGGCAATCTGCACGGCAATGGGGCCGGGCTCGCCTGCGTGGTTGGCACGGCGCGAGGTTTTCAGGCTGTCCCACAGGTCCGGCCGGGAAGTCACCATCTCGCTGACCGCATAGCCCGCCCCCAGCCGTTTGCACAATTGGCGAAACGGACGGTCCGTCACCCCCGCCATGGGCGCGACAAACAGGGAATTCGCCAAAGCGAACTGGCCAATGTACATGTGCTTCAAAACTGGGTAACGGGGATGGGTGGAGGCGTTGGCGTGTGCCAGTGTGCATTCTAACTGCCCAAAATTTCAGCAATTGAAATCGCCATGTGGCAGCACTACCGTAAAAGCCGAATCCCTATACTCAGAACGTTATGGACACCTGGATCACCCTCTTGCTGGCCTTGCTGGCGCTGCCCCAATACAGCTTGGGTGCGGTGTTTGTGGTGTCCTTTTTTTCTGCCACCTTGCTGCCCATGGGGTCCGAACCGGTGGTCTTCGGCCTGGTCCAACTCAACCCCGCCCTGTTTTGGCCGGTGGTGCTGGTGGCCACGGTCGGCAACACCCTGGGCGGGGCCGTCAGTTGGTGGATGGGGCTGGGTGCGCACCGGCTGGCCGACCGTTGGGGCCACTCCCGCTGGCACGGACACGCGCTGGACTGGCTGCAACGCCTGGGCCCCAAAGCCTGCCTGCTGGCCTGGCTGCCCTTGGTGGGAGACCCGCTGTGCGCCGTGGCCGGTTGGCTACGCCTGCCATTTTGGCCTTGTCTGGCCTATATGGCGGTCGGGAAATTCGCGCGTTATGTGCTGATGACCTCCATCCTCACCGGACTGGTCCGGTTTTGGTAGGCGGCCGACGGCTTACGCGCTGAACAGAAAGTTCATCACGTCGCCATCCTTGACGACATACTCCTTGCCCTCGGCGCGCATCTTGCCCGCGTCCTTGGCGCCCTGCTCACCTTTGAAGGCGATGAAGTCTTCGTAAGCGATGGTCTGGGCGCGGATGTAGCCCTTCTCAAAATCGGTATGGATCACGCCGGCCGCCTGCGGGCCGGTGTCGCCCACATGGATGGTCCAGGCGCGCACCTCTTTCACGCCAGCGGTGAAATAGGTTTGCAGGCCCAGCAGCTTGTAGGCGGCACGGATCAGACGGTTCAGGCCCGGCTCGCTCTGGCCCAACTCTTCCAAAAACATCTGCCGGTCTTCGTCACTCATCTCCGACATTTCCGCTTCCAGCTTGGCGCTGATGGCCACCACCGGCGCGTTTTGTGCGGTCGCAAAGGCTTTCAGGCGGTCCAAAAACGGGTTATTTTCAAAGCCGTCTTCCGCCACATTGGCCACAAACATGGCAGGCTTGGCCGTGATCAGGAAAAACTGTTGCAGCAAAGGCAACTCTTCTTTGCTGAAATCCAGGGTGCGCACCGGCTTGGCTTCGTTGAGCGCGGCCTGGCATTTTTCCAGAATGGCCACCAGCTTGATGGATTCCTTGTCGCCCGAACGTGCGGTCTTGGTGACGCGGTGCAGGGCTTTTTCCACTGCAGCCAGGTCGGCCAGGCACAACTCGGTCTGGATCACCTCGATGTCCGAGATCGGGTCCACCTTGCCAGCCACATGGATCACGTTGTCGTCTTCAAAGCAGCGCACCACATTGATGGTGGCATCGGTCTCGCGGATATGGGCCAGGAACTTGTTACCCAGACCCTCGCCCGTGCTGGCACCGGCCACCAGGCCGGCAATGTCCACAAACTCGACAATGGCACGCTGCACCTTTTGCGGATTCACGATGGCGGAGAGCGCATCCAGGCGCGGGTCGGGCACTTCCACGATGCCCACATTGGGCTCGATGGTGCAAAACGGATAGTTCTCGGCGGCGATGCCTGCCTTGGTCAAGGCATTAAACAGGGTGGATTTCCCCACATTGGGCAGGCCTACAATGCCACACTTCAAGCTCATAAAAAACCTCTAAAAACGGGGAGACAAGTGTATGCCATACCTGCTCGTGCGCTTC
>MESI01000112.1 GCA_001770935.1 Burkholderiales bacterium RIFCSPLOWO2_12_FULL_61_40
ATACCTGAGGCAGGAGCCGTATGCGGGAATTCCGCACGTACGGATCTGCGCGGGGGGCAGAGGGTAACCTTTGTTCCTACCGCAACTCAATTGGATAGCGCCTGCGCTTTTTTTATGGGAGGATTTGGTGGATAACGCCATCGCAGGCGTCTTCAGAAAGACCCTCAAGTGGTTTGCTGTTTCAGCAACGCCAGCCTAGCCCCCAAAGATGCTTGGAATTCCTTTTGAACGTAAACGGAGATCAAT
The DNA here is from genome assembly GCA_001770935.1 of Burkholderiales bacterium RIFCSPLOWO2_12_FULL_61_40. Taxonomy (GTDB): domain Bacteria; phylum Pseudomonadota; class Gammaproteobacteria; order Burkholderiales; family Burkholderiaceae_C; genus Allorhodoferax. Next base: position 247 of record MESI01000112.1, read on the forward strand.
TTCTTGTTTTGCCTTAGCGAGTCGATTTCGGATTTCGTCAGCCGTGCGGAATCCGACAAGGTAGCGGGCCTCGTTGGCTGTGAGGGCATTGACTGCGATGCCAAAGATTTCGATGAGTTCATGTCCATACCTCGCTTCCAGTGTTTTGAGTGTTCGTTTGTCTGCAGAAAATGACTTCGATCTACCGGCATTTACCAAAACAAAAACACCATGAACAATCCCGCCTCTTGACTGGATGTAGTTCGCTAACTCGGCTAATGTGCCGCCAAGGCTGGTCACATCGTCCACCAGGACATAGCGCTTGCCTTGCAGTACGTCGCCGTCAAACTCGGGTCGCAGCGCCAAACGCTCCATGGCATCAGCACCCGTATGGTAAACCTTTGTCGTTTGAACGATGGTTTGATCTGCCGAAGCTCCAAAAACCATTCCACAAACCTCGGCAAACACTTGGGGAATGGCGTTGTCACCACTGGCTTCGCGCGCAAACGGTGCAACAAAAATGCAATCGCTGCCAAACTTGTCGCGATGGGCATGAATGCCCGCAAGCGCAACATCGGAAATCAAAGTCAGTGCACATTGCCAATCCCCGGCTTTTGCCTTCGCATACGCCGGGTGTGTTTTCAAGGCTTGGTCTGTATCAAACAACCAAACGGCAAGAGCACTGGGCGGAACTGAAAAGCGCCGTACATCCATTGCCACTGTGTCTTGTCTCGAAACGATGATGAGCTCCGTGAATTGTGGGCACATTATCTCGAAACCAACATGGTCGTGCTGGAAACCGAACTGGTGGGCGCGGCCAGCGTGGACTACCTCATGTACTTCGGCTACGTGATGATGGGCGACTACTGGGCACTGCAAGCGGCCAAGGCCGAAGAACTGCTGGCCAGCGGCGAGGGCGCCGAGTCCGAGGAGTTCTACCGCGCTAAGCTGCAAACCGCCGAGTTCTACTTTGAACGCATGATGCCCCGCGCCAACAGCCATCGCTCCGGCGCGCTGTCCTCCACGCGCTCGGTCATGCAAATGGACAACGAACACTTTGCGTTTACGTGAACGTTTGGGCGAGAAAAGGTGCCCTAACGCACCGTGAGGCGAAAGTGTTCGGGCGCCAGGGCCGCGCCAGGCAAGGGTTCCGGCTGAAGCGCTTTGCCGCAAACCCGTGAATCGATCCTGGCGCGTTCCATGCGCATTTTTAGTTCGTCCAGGATGGCCCGCTTGTCCGCCCGGGTCTGAACATCGAGGTTTTCGACCTGGGTCTGGGGGCATACCTCCGGCGCCCGGGCCACCAATTCGCGCAACGCGGCCAGGAACTCTTCGGCGTGTTCGCCCTGCACCCGCAGGCTCACGTCTGTGACCTTGTATTGGCCGGGCAGCTCTTCCATTTTGAGGTTGCCGCATGCGGGTGGGCTGCGCTGCAAATTGACGGTGAACTCGGGGAACCGCAGCGGCAGCATGATGCCGCTGTTCTGGATGACCGCCTGGGCGTAAGCCCGCAGGCTGTGCGCACGGTTGGTGAGGGCGTTGGCGCTCACGGTCATTTTCTGCGCGCACTCGGTACGCGCGTTCGCCAGCGCCTCAAGTTCTTGTGCAACAAAAATCACGGCCCGGATCTTGTCGGTGAGTTCGCCCTGCATGGCATCAACCGTGTCGAGCACGGTTGCGGCGGGCAAGTCCAGGTCTTGCAGGCGCGCCACGTCCATGCGGTATTCGTGCGCGATTTCATAGAGATTCATGGGGCACCTCCTTGGATCAGAAATCCACCTCGTCGGGCACGCTATACCTGTGCCCGTTGTCGTCGTGGGTGTCGGCAGGGCGACGGCTGCCCTTGTTGGTGCTTCTTCCACTGTCTGCGGACAGGGTGCGGTCCTTCAGCAGCGCCACCATTTTCTTGAGGTTTTCGGCGCTTCTGTTTTCCAGGCGTTCGCCCGCCAGACGCCCCGTGGCCGCCTCAAACGGGCACACGATGACGTTTTTCCATTTGGGCGTCTGGTCGAGCGCCAGATACTGTTCGCGCACGAGCACCACGCCCACGGGCACGTTCATCAGGCTTGCAAACCCTTCGCCGTGGGTCTGCACCTCTGCGCCAGCCTGCGCATCCCATTTGGGGAACTTGATGGTGCTTGCTTCAATGGAGCGCACACCTATGCAGGTCATGATGGCGTCCAGAATCTTGCGGCCGTGAAGTTCCTTGCCATCGCTGTTGACGGTCCACACCGTGAGGTAGCGCGCGTGCTGACCTTCGCTGCTCCTGAAATCGAACTCAACCCCCTGTGTGCCCTTGGGTGAGCGCACGATTTCGGCACGTGTGAACACCCCGGTGTAAGCCCCTTTTTCGGTGATGAAATCACTGACGCCGATCAGCTTGGCCGAGGCCGGATTCATCTTGTAGGCAGTGATGGTTTGCATGTCCTGGCTCCTGGGTTATGCCGCTTCGGGCTCGCGTTCATATTCGGCAAGCTCGGGGTATTTGTCGATTTCGTAATACGCGCAGATGGCGTCGTCGACCACGTCGAGGTCGTTGTCGATCAATTTGTCCTCGAACATTCCCATGGGGCTTTTTACGGTGTCGTTGCCGCTGTTTTGTGTCGAAAACTGGTAGACCGAGTCGGCCACATGGGTGCGCAGGCAAATTGTGACCATGCCCTCGACCGTGATCTTCTCGTCCAGCATCTTGCCGATGGTCTTGATCTTGGTGCGCCCCAGATCGTCGCTTTGGGTGTGGGCGAGGATGTAGACGCGCCGCCACGACGGACCCTTGGCCGCCGCGCGCAAAACGTCCCAGGCGTGGCGCCCGATTTCCGAGAACTTCTCGTACCCTTTCTCGTCGCTGCGCTCCATGAATTCGTTGGCCAGGATGTACTGCCAGTCGTCGATGACGACGATGGGCTGGCGAAAGGTCTTCAGTGCGCGTTCGATCGTGGCCGACTTGTCGGTGACGAGGAGGTTGCCCTGGCGGGTTTCCTTGTCATACGGTTTCCACCCCGCTACCTTGAAGGGCAGGGGCTTGCGTATTGCCTGGATCAGCAGGACGTGTTGCGGGTCGAGGTGGCGCAGGCTGGCGGTCTTGCCGGTGCCACTTTCGCCCAAAATAAGCGTGACTAAGCTCATGTGTTTTCTCCGGTTTTGGGGGCAGGCCGCAGCCTGGGGACCTAGGCGCGAGGGCGCGCAAATTTCTTGGCGATGGTGAGAGTGGGCGCGGATTGTTCACGGCATCGGGTGCCCGAAACACGCGCAGGACAAGACCTTCATAAGCCTGGATTCCTTTCGCAAAAAAATCAAAGTGATTCACAAAATTCTGGCCAATCCTTTGTATGGCCAACGTTCAATATACGCCTCGAATGGTATCTTTGGTACCTGATAGATGTCTTAACTACCATGGTGTCATGGTTACTTGTTGGCCATCAAGGCGCCTTGTTTTTGTGGAGCTGAAGGTATTGCTCGGCAAGGGTGAATACAGAAGGGGTAGGGGGTAGGGGGTTGCGCGTGCCCCGTTGGTAGACCAGGCGTGCGCGGTGCAAATCGCCCACAAAGGTAGGGGGTGGCTGCGGAAAGGTGCGGCGTTGGCAAGCGGTGTTGAGGGAGTGCTCGCCGGAGAGGACGGGCTCAAATGTGAACTCGCCGCGCCCGGTGTAGGCGCGGTGCGCCTTGTAGAACCGCTGCTGGATGCGGCCCAGATCCTTCATCTCGGTGCGGCAAAGCCCGGGCCAGCCGCCCAATTCCATAATGGTTGCGTGAATTGCAGGGTCGTCAAACACCACGTCGGCATAGGCGCCCACGCTACCCATGGCATCGAAGACTTTGTCCCATGCCCACTGTGCACCACTGGAATCGGGTGCGTTTGGTGATGTGGTTGGTGAATGTATTGATAGCAAAGATACTTTTAAGATATCTTGATGGGAATAAAAATTCAAGCCATTTTTGAATCCGTTTGTGGTTTATGTTGATGATTCGCAAAGCGGTGTGATGTGGCATCGTGAATTTCCACGGTGGGGTGGGGCCGTATTTGGGCGGTATCATTGCGCCGATGGGGAACTGAGGCCATGGAGATTCACGAAATCCGCAAGCAAAACTACCGCACGCTCCTGCAGCAATTCAGGGCGCGCGCCGAGGAAGTGAGCTTGCCCGAGCACGGCATGCTCAAGCGCTTTGCTGAGCACGCGGGGGTGTCCGCCCGGTACCTGAGCCACATCAATAACGACCGCAAACATATCGGCGTGACACTGGCGCGCCAGATGGAGGTGGGCTTGGGCCTGAGCCGTGGCTGGCTTGACAGCCACCACGCCGATGCGGCCCAGCCCAGCGACGGTGAAACCGAGTTTTTGTCCGTAGCGCAGCGCCTGTTCCGCGAGTCGCCCAGTGATGCGCAGGCCATGCTCATGCGCTACATGCTCTCACGTATTGAGGCGAAGGCGCCTGCCAAGCCGACGCTCCTCGCGCCAAAAGACGCGAAATAACGGACCCCAGTTTTTGGGGCGCTCCAGGATCACTTCGGGGCCAGCGTGTGTTACCGGAGAACAGAGCGCACGGTAATACTTCACATTTCCCCCAATTTCTGGTGCCCAAATGAAGCCACCTTGCTCTGCGTATCCTTTCGCAGCGCAGAATCCGGTTCGCGTGGACTGCTGCCACCTCGGGTACAGCGGCATGCTTTTTGGAGATGAAACACGATGAACATTCGGACAACATGGGCTGTCGCGATGGCCGCCGGTCTGGCTTTCGCGGGCGCGGCACAGGCGCAGGTGCTCGGCACCATCACCGCGTCTTCTACCAACGTCAAAGTCGGCGAGCCCGTCACCATTACCGCGAACATTGACGTCATTAATGCCAATTACTGCGGTTTTGTCGTCGGCTTTGGTGACGGCACCGGTAAAGATGCCGTCAGCGATGTGAGCAACCCGGTTCCCCTGGTGCTGACCCGTGCCTATGACAAGCCCGGCACCTACCACGTCACCCTGGGCGGCAGAAACGTGCAGAACCACCCCAACTGTGGTGGTGCTGAGCGTGCGGTGGATATCGTGGTGACAGGTGTCGCGAAAGCTGCAGCTCCCGCCGCGACGAAGCCCGCTGCGGTGTGTGCCACGGGTTGGAAACTCTCCGGCAAGCCCAATACCAAGACCGGTGCCTTTGCCTGTGCAGCCAAAACCGGCACGGCCTTCCCCGCCGCCAAACCCGTTTGCAAAGGTGATTTGGGCTACTTTGAAAATGCCAAAAAGGGCCAGTACGGCTGCAAACCCTGATTCGGCAAGAAAGATCTAAGCGATTTAGGTCGCGAGTCCTCGTGGCGTAAGTGTAGGCAGCTTGATGAAAAGGAAGCCATCGGCGAGTGAGCCGCTTGCTTCCAAGTTGCGGTGATTGGGTGATTTGGCTGAAAGTATTCAAACCAGATCGTAAGCATTTTTCATATAAAAATGCCTAAAATAAGCATTTTTCCGGTTGAATATGCAAAATTCATCTACCGACCTTGGATATAAATGGATTTCAAAGGCGCTTGGTGTGGCCCCGGTGCAGCCGTTTCGCGTCACGAGTGGCATCGGTTCAGGCATGTCCGCCTTGCAGCAGGGGCGTACCACGCATAAGACCTACACCCGCGTTTACGCGCCTGAGCCCACGCTGGCGGGACACCTGACGTTTGCGCTGAAGTACGAGGGGGTGGATCTTGATTTTCTGGCCCGGGTGTTTCAACGCACCGGGGCCGATTTCGTGCGGGAGTGGGTGCGGCAAGAGCCCACCAGCGCCTACGCCAGGCGCGCGGGCTTCTTCTTCGAGTGGTTGACTGGCCAGGAGATGGATGGCATTCAGGATGCGGGCGGAAATTACGTGGACGCGATGGATGCCAAGCGGTACTTCGTAGCCACCCAAGCCAGCAAAAACCGGCGCTGGCGTATCAACGACAACTTGCCGGGCACGCCGGCCTTTTGCCCGATGATTGAGCGCAGCAAAACCCTGCGCGATACCGCTAGTCTGAGTGCCGGGATCAAGACGCTGATGGACGATTTTGGTGAGGAAACGCTGATGCGCGCAGTCCACTGGCTCACGGTGAAAGAAAGCCGGGCCAGCTTTGCTATCGAGTCCGAAGGGAAGGAAGAAGACCGGATTCATCGTTTCGCACGGGCCATGGTCATGCACTGCGGCCAGATGGAAGAACCTCTGTCTGAAGCGTCTTTGGAGACCTTGCAAAGCGGGATCATGGGGGCCATCTCGACCGGGTTTCGTCCGGGTCTGCGGCGGTCTCCCGTCTTTGTCGGCCACACGGCCGACTACCAGCCCGTCATTGATTACCTGGCGCCGGGTTTCAAGGACGTGCCCGGCATGATGGAAGGGCTGCGTGCCGTGGCGCAGCGCACCTTGGGTCAACACTCCGTGCTGCGCGCGGCGGCGCTGTCCTTTGGGCTGGTGTACATCCACCCGCTGGCCGATGGCAACGGACGCATTTCCCGCTTCCTGATCAACGACACCTTGCGCCGCGATGGCGTGATTCCGGCCCCCGTCATCTTGCCGGTTTCAGCCGTGATCAGTGCGTCGGCCCAGCACCGGCATGCGTACGATCAGGCGCTGGAAGTGTTCTCCCAACCCTTGATGCGCGACTTTGGCAAAGCCTGTAGCTTTGCACAAGAGGTCCAGTATGAAGACGGGGTGCGCTCCAACCTCAAGTTCGAATTGTGGGATGATGCCTTGCCCTCATGGCGCTACCCGGATCTGACGCTGCAGGCCCAGTATTTGAGCCAGGTGATTGACGCGGCCCTCACCGACGGCCTGCGTGCCGAAGCGCACTACCTGAGTCGCTACGACAAGGCCGAGCAGGCGCTGAAACTGCGGGTGGAGGGCTCCAGCGAGGACTACGCCCGGATCATTCGGTCCATCACCCAAAATCGCGGTGTATCCGCCAAGTTGAAGAAAATTTATCCGCTGGTATTTGAAGATGCAAGCCGCTCGGAACGTATCGCGGCGGACATCCTGCGCGCTTTCAATGCGACGGATGGGGATGATGACGATGACGATGAAAATGCGGACCCGATTGAAACGGTGAAGCCCATTCTATGAAGCGCGAAAGGTCTGGATGACGCCGTCGCAGGCGTCTTCAATCAGGTCCAGCACATGGTCAAAGCCATTGGGCCCGCCGTAGTAAGGGTCGGGTACCACCTCGCTCTGGTGCCGGGTGCAAAACTCGGTGAGTCGGCGCAGTTTGCCCTGGTGCTGCGCGGGGCAGCGTTTTTGCAGAATGGACAGGTTGTCCCAGTCCATGGCCAGAATCAGGTCGAAATGTTCAAAGTCTGCTTCGCGCACTTGCCGGGCCCGCAGCTTGGAGAGGTCGTAGCCCCGGCGTGCCGCATGTTTTTGCGAGCGCACATCGGGCGGGCTGTGGGGGTGGTAGTTGTGTGTGCCGGCCGAGTCCACCTGCACCCGCTCAGCCAGGCGCATTTGTTTGAGCTTGTGCAGCATGACACCGTGGGCGGTGGGGCTGCGGCAAATATTGCCCATGCACACAAACAGAATGGATCGCATACCGGCCCGGTCAGACTTGGCTGGGAAGCGTCTGCACTTCAAATCCCACAATATTGCGGCTGGCCTTGCTGAACTCCACCCCGATCAGGTGGATGGGCTCGCCTCTGGATTGGTATTTGTCGGCGTAGCCCTTGTCCTGGAGTTGCTGCAGGGCCCGACCTTCGGGCGTGAGTTCCACCACCTTGAATTCAAACAGGAACACCTGGCCGTTGAACAGCACCGCCATGTCGATGCGGCCTTTGTTGGTGGTGTCTTCCAGCCGAATGTCCAGCCCCAAGGCGGCAAAATAGCTGTAGAAAATGCTGGCGTAGTAGCCTTCAAAGTGGGCCAGCTCGTTCTTGCGGTACCAGTCGTGGGGGATGGTGGCGTAGAAAGACTGAAACAGGGCTTGCAATGCCGGGAAGTTGTTGGCCAATAACAGGCGGTAGAGCTGGCTGACCTGGGGGCCGGGCACCGAAGGGCTACCGCTCAGGGCTTGTAACAGGCTGTCGTTCAGGCTGGCCTGCACTTCCAGATTGGGGTATTTCAGCGTCAACTCCAGCCGCCCGGGAATGCGCCAGGCGCTGGCAATGGTGAGGTAACCGGCCTGGAACATCAGCGCTTCCACGGGGATGTTGTCTACATCAAAGGTGGACAACAAGGTGTCGGTTGCCACAATCCGACTCAGGTCGGGCGTAAAAAACTGCCGTTCGCTCAGCAGCTTGACCAGGAAGGTCGGCGTGCCGCTTTCAAACCAGTAGGGCCTGAACACCCGGCTGCGAAACAACAAAAGTAAATCAAAGGGGTTGTAGACGCTGGTGCCCAGCCAGTTGTAGCCGTTGTACCACTGGCGTATTTCTTCACGGTCCAATCCTTCGAGCTCGGGCGCAAACACGGTTTCCACATCGGCATCGGTATAGCCGCACAGGGCGCTGTAGTGTGCGTCCAAGGTGATGTCGGTCAGGTTGTTCAGCCCCGAGAACAGGCTGACCTTGCTGAATTTGGAAACACCGGTCAGAAACACAAACTTCAAATGCGCGTCCGAACCTTTGAGCACCGAATACAGATTCTTCAAGCCCTCGCGCATCTCCAGCGCCACCGGGCTGTTGGTGATGTTGTCCAGAATGGGTTTGTCGTATTCGTCGATCAAAACTACGGCGCGCTGACCGGTTTTTTGGTGGGCTTGGGCGATCAGGTCACTGAAGTTGCCTGCCAGATCGGTGTCGGGTAGGCCCACTGGCAGTGGTGCCGCCAGTGCAACGCGGTTTTGGCGCAGGATCTCGCGAATGCGCTGGTCCAACTCGGCGCGGTCACGCAGCACCCCATCGGACAAGCTCACCCGGATCACGGGGTGCTTTTGGGTCCAGTCCCAGCGGGTTTCAGCGGCCAGTCCGGTGAACAATTCCTGGCGGCCTTCAAACAGGTCTTTGAAGGTGTCCAGCAGCAGGCTTTTGCCAAAGCGCCGGGGGCGGCTTAAAAAATAGTACTTGCCGGTGTGCGCCAGGTCCACGGCCATCCCGGATTTGTCCACATAGTAGTAACCCTCTTCGCGAATTTCGCTAAAGGTTTGGATGCCGATGGGCAGCTTGCGCCGGGCAAGCGGGGTGGCGGGAGTTTGGGAGGATGCCATCGGTACATTGTAGGCACGGATGGAGCGGGTGAAGGGAATCGAACCCTCGTATGAAGCTTGGGAAGCTGCCGTTCTGCCATTGAACTACACCCGCAGGACTGCACGAGTTTACTGCAGGACCAAGCCCTTTTCAGCCCGCATTCAATAACTTCGCACCATTTGCGAATGGTATGGCATGGGCGCCGGAATCGCCGCTGAGCTGGAACACGCGGACCACCTCTGCCAACTTCGCCGCCTGTGCTCTCAGACTGTCGGCAGCAGCACTGCTTTCCTCGACCAGGGCTGCATTTTGCAGCGTGACCTGGTCAATGCGGCCAATGGCATTGCTGACCTGGCTGATGTCGTGGTATTGCTCTGACGTTGCGCTGTGAATTTCGCCAATGAGTTCACTGACGTGCTGCACCTGGGTGACGATTTCACGCATGGACGCACCGGCATCGTTGACCTGGCGTGCACCCGCTTCGACCTTTTGCACGTTGTCGCCAATCAGCTTTTTAATTTCCTTGGCCGCATCAGCCGAGCGGTGGGCGAGCGAACGCACTTCGCTGGCCACCACGGCAAAGCCGCGGCCCTGTTCGCCAGCGCGTGCTGCTTCCACGGCGGCGTTGAGTGCCAGGATGTTGGTCTGAAACGCAATGCCATCGATGACGCCCGTGATATCGCTGATGGTTTGGGAGGACGCGGCGATGCCTTGCATGGTGGCAACCACCTGGGCTACGGCGTTGCCGCCCTGGGCGGCAGAGGCCGAGGCGCTGGACGCCAAGCGGTTCGCTTCGTTGGCGGTGTCTGCGTTGTGTTTGACGGTGCTGGTCAGCTGCTCCATCGACACAACCGTCTGTTGCAGGTTGCTGGCCTGTTCTTCGGTGCGCTGGCTTAAGTCCGAATTGCCGGTGGCGATCTGTGCGGAGCCGGTGGCGATGCTCTCGCTGCTTTGGCGTACCTCGCCAACCAACTGGGCCAGGCGTTCGCGCATGGTTGCCATGGCGGCCATGACGCTGCTGGTGTCCGCCGCTTTGAGGGGAACCGCCATGCTTAGATCACCGTCTGCGATGGCCAGTGCGATGCGCGCCACTTCGGTGGGTTCGCCGCCCATTTGGCGCCCGATGGAGCGCACCACCACGATGGCGGCACCCACACCCAGCGCCAGGGCCACGCCGCAGGCGATCACCAGCATGGAGAGGGACATCCGGTAAGTCGCAGCTCCTTTTTGAGCGAGCTGGCTGGCCATTGCGGATTTGAATTCCCATTCCTTATCGATGGCGAGCGCGGCCGCCTTGAACAGGCGCTCCGATTTTCCGGTGAAAAGTCGTCGGGCTTCTTCGATTTTTTCCGGATCGGCCAGGGTCTGGCGTGAGATGTCCTTGAGTTTGTCCCAGTGGGCCATGGCCAGGCCGGTGGTAGAGATGACGTTGTCCCAAAGTTCCTTGTCTTCGTCCCCCGATAGCAGCTTTTCGTGCTCTGCCAGGGCGGTATTCAGCTGGGTGTTTGCTTGCTGGATCGCGCCCTCCAGTGCCGCCATTTCGTCCGCGGAGACCGTCATCAGGTGCTGGGCTTGCAGCATGCGAATCGCCGCCATCTTTTCTTGCCATGAGCGCACCGCCTGCAAGGACGGCGTGGTATTGGCCGTGTAGTAGTTGAGCGCGCTGTGGATCACGCCAATTTGCTGGGCCGCCATGCCGGCGATGCCCATGAGCAGAACCAGCAGCAGGCCAAAGGCGCACGCCAGCCGGGTGCTCAGTTTCATTCTCGTCAAGAGATTCATATTTCGCACTCCTTGCGCAACCCTTGAGCCTACTGAAGTCTCTATTCCGTTTCCAAATCATTTCTGTCGAGGCGTCGAGCCGCAGGCAGTGCTTTAGCACGACCAGGCGAGACAACAACGACAGGGATGATTTAGAAATGGAATTACTTCAGGATGTCCCCAATACACAGGTACTTCACCTCCACATAGTCATCCATGCCAAAGTGCGAACCCTCGCGCCCCAGGCCCGACTGTTTGACTCCGCCAAACGGCACATGCTCGGTGGCCAAAATCCCCACGTTCACCCCCACCATGCCGTACTCCAGCGCCTCGCCCACGCGGTAGATGCGTCCCATGTCGCGGGTGTAGAAATAACTGGCCAGGCCGAACTCGGTATCGTTGGCCGCGTCAATGGCTTCTTGCTCGGTGCTGAACTTGAACACCGGTGCAAAGGGGCCAAAGGTTTCTTCCTTGGCGCACAGCATCTCGGGCGTGGCGTCGGCCACCACCGTGGGCTCGAAGAACTGCCCGCTGCCCAAGTTGGGCAGGCGTTTTCCGCCCACCAGCACGCGTCCGCCCTTGGCCAGCGCATCGGCCACATGGCGCTCCACCTTCACCAGTGCCGCCTCTTCGATCAGCGGGCCCTGGTTGACGCCGTCTTCAAAGCCGTTGCCGATCTTGGCGGTTTTCACCTTGGCGGCGAATTTCTCGACAAAGGCGTCGTAGACCCCGGCCTGCACATAAAAGCGGTTGGTGCAGACGCAGGTCTGGCCGGCGTTGCGGTACTTGCTGGCAAACGCGCCTTCCACGGCGGAGTCCAGGTCGGCATCGTCAAACACGATGAAGGGGGCGTTGCCACCCAGCTCCAAGGAGAGCTTCTTGATGGTGGGGGCGCTTTGCGCCATCAGGATGCGGCCCACTTCGGTGGAGCCGGTGAAGCTGAGGTGGCGCACCACATCACTGGCACAGATGACCTTGCCCACGGCGATGCTGTTGCTGGCATCGGCCGTAATCATGTTGAGCACACCGGCGGGAATACCGGCGCGAATCGCCAACTCGGCGGCGGCCAGGGCGGTGAGTGGCGTGAGTTCTGCCGGTTTGATCAGCACGGTGCAACCGGCCGCCAGGGCCGGGGCGACTTTGCGGGTGATCATGGCCAGGGGGAAGTTCCAGGGGGTAATCGCCGCACACACACCGATGGGCTGTTTGAGCACCATCAGGCGGCGGTTGTTGTCGAACTGGGGCAGGGTTTCGCCGTTCACGCGTTTGGCTTCTTCGGCAAACCATTCGACAAAACTGGCGCCATAGGCGACTTCGCCTTTGGCCTCGGCCAGGGGTTTGCCCTGTTCGGCGGTCATGATGCGGCCCAGGTCGTCCTGGTTTGCCATCAAAAGGTCAAACCATTTGCGCAGCAGGATGCTGCGTTCTTTGGCGGTCTTGGACTTCCAGGCCGGTCCGGCGGCGTTGGCGGCGGCGATGGCCGCCTCAGTTTCCTGGGGGCCGAGGTTGGCGACGTCGGCGAGTTTTTCACCGGTGGCGGGGTCGCAGACGTCAAAGCGGCTGGGGCCTGCGACCCACTGGCCGTTGATGAGCGCGTCGGTCTTGAGCAGGGTGGGGTCTTTGAGGTGGGAGAGGGGGCCGGTCAGGTTTTGCATGGGTGAATTCATAGGGGTCGTGAAAAGGTTAAAAATCAACGGTAGTGCACGCCAGGCAGCACGCACAGCATTTCAAACAGCAGGTTGGCGCCCAGCAGGGCGGTGTTGCCGTTGGGGTCGTAGGGCGGGGAGACTTCGACCAGATCCGCACCCACCAGGTTCAACCCCCGGCAGCCCCGGATGATTTCCAGCGCCTGCGGTACGGTCAGGCCCCCAATTTCCGGGGTGCCGGTGCCTCCGGCGAAAGCGGGGTCGATGCCGTCGATGTCAAAGCTCAGGTAGCAGGGCGTATCGCCAATGGTTTCTCGCACCCGCGCCATCAAGGGCGCGAGGGACTGGTACCAGACCTCGTGGGCCTGCACCACGGTAAAGCCCTGCTGGCGCGGCCAGTCAAAGTCGTCCGCGCTGTAGCCGCTACCACGCAGGCCGATTTGCCACACCTTGTGGGTTTGCAGCAGTCCTTCTTCCACGGCCCGCCGAAACGGTGTGCCGTGTGCAATGGCTTCACCAAACATGTCGTCGTTGACATCGGCGTGGGCATCCACATGGACCAGGGCGACCGGCCCGTGTTTGGCCGCCATGGCGCGCAAGATGGGCAGGGCAATGGTGTGGTCGCCGCCCAGGGTCAGCGGTATGCAACTGGCGCTGAGCAGTTCATCGTAAAACTCGGTGATGATGGGCAGGGACTTAGCCAAAGAGTAGGTGTTGATGGGCACATCGCCCAGGTCCGCCACCTGCAGTGTGTCAAAGGGGGCGGCGCCGGTGGCCATGTTGTAGGGCCGCAGCAGGCAGGACTCGGCCCGAATCTGGCGCGGGCCGAATCTGGCGCCGGGGCGGTGCGAGGTGCCGATGTCCAGCGGGATGCCGACGAAGGCGGCATCCAGCCCTTGCGAAGAGCTGGCCAGTGGCAAACGCATCATGCTGGCAATGCCGCCAAAGCGTGGCATGGCGTTGCCGGAGAGGGGTTGGTTTTTCATATTAGCCTTTGCCGGGGTGACGGGATGCAAAGAAGCTGCACAGCTCCGCATCGGGAATCTGTTGCTCGGCGAAGCCAAAGCTGCCGTGCTGGAGCATCTCCTGTGCCGCGCGGCGAACCAGACCGAGTGCGCTGCGGGCCAGGCTGCCGCCGATGCTGATGCGTTTGACGCCCAGGCTGCCCAGTTGCGCAACGGTAAATGCACTTCCCGTGAGCCCCATGACCACGGTGATGGGGCCATCCACTTCGCGTACCAGCGCGGCAATCGTCTCAGCATCCTTAATGCCCGGCACAAACAGGCAGTCTGCACCCATGTCACGGTAGAGGTTGATGCGGCGGACGGCTTCGGCAAAAGGCGAGGGTACGCCAGCAAGGTAGCAGTCGGTGCGTGCCGTCAGCGTGAAGGGAACACCGCTTTGGTCCGCGGATTCCCGGGCGGCTCGGATACGTTCGACAGCCAAGCCGATGTCGAAAAGCGGCGTTTGTGGGTCGCCCGAAAGGTCTTCAATGTTGCCGCCCACCACGCCGGCCTGGATGGCCAGTCGAATGGTCTCGGCCACGTCTTCGGGTGCGGCGCCAAAGCCTGCTTCCAGGTCGGCGCTCACGGGCAGCTGGACCGCACCTGTAATGCGGTGAATGCACTCCATCATCTGTGAGCGGCTGACGCAGCCCTCGTAGTCGGGTTGGCCCAACGAATAGGCGATGCCCGCGCTGGTGGTGGCCAGGCACTGGAAGCCGCTGTCGGCCAGGATGCAGGCGCTACCAGCATCCCAGGCGTTGGGCATCACAAAGGTTTCTGCGCCCGTGTGCAGGGCGCGAAAACGCTCTCCGCGCTGGATCTGGGTGTTCATCGGGGTCAATACCTTCCGCTGCGCATCGATTTTTGGAGTGCTTGGGCTCATTGCATGCGCTGGGAAAAGCGCTTCTCAATGGCACTGCCTTGGCGGGTCCAGAAGCTGGCATCAAAGGGCAGGGAACGCCGCAGGTTGCCCGGCGCCGAGGGCAAGTCGCTGATGGCCATGGTCAAGTCCACCAGGTGGGTGTCCGAGCCAGTTACAGGACGGCTGCGACCGACGTCGTAGCGAAAGATGGCACCGAAGTGGGTTGGGCCATACGGAATTTCGCGCGAGAACGCCAATTGGGCTTCCTCCGAGGTCGCGAAATTGATGAAGGCCTGTGCCATGGCGGCCTTGGGTGAACCTTTGACGATGACCCAGTAGTCCAGCTCATGGATGGCATCGGTCCATGCAATGGTGAGTTGGGTGGCGCCCTCCCGGTTGGCTGCGGCAATGCGGCCGTTGAAGGCGGTGGACATGCTGACCTCGCCGGATGCCAGGCGCTGAGGGGGTTGCGCACCGGATTCCCACCAGACGATGTGTGGCTTCAGTTGTTCCAGTTTGGCCATGGCACGGTTTTGCCCCGCCTCGGTGGCCAGCACGGCGTATACATCCCGGCGTTTGACGCCGTCGGACATCAGCGCAATTTCAAGGTTGTAGCGCGCGCCTTTGCGCAGCCCGCGTTTGCCGGGAAAACGCTGCACATTCCAAAAGTCCGCCCAGGTGCGGGGAGCCACTTTGAAACGGTTAGCGTCGTAAGCCATGACGGTGGACCACACGAAGGCACCGATGCCGCATTCTTTGACCGTACCCGGCAGCAGAAAGCTGGCGTGGGGAACGGCAGCACGGTCAATGCGTTCAAACAAGCCTTCGTCACACCCTACCTTGAGATCGGTGGACTCCACCTCCACCACATCCCAAGTGACTTTGCGGTCGCGCACCATGGCACGGATAGGGGCCAGATCGCCGGTGTATTCGATGCCCACGGCCTCTAGCCCACGCGCACGGGAGAAGGGCTTGATAAAGGCCACATCCTGGGCTTTGCCGTTGGCACCGCCAAAGTTGGCGATGGTCAGCGGCTGGGCCTGCGCTGCACCGGCCAGCGCCGCAATGAGGGTGAACAGAAGGCGGATCATCATGGTCGATCCCGTTTTAGCGGCGGCGACCGCGCAGCCACTCCAGGCCCAGCATGAGCGCGGTGGTGAAGATGATGAGCAGTGTGGCCACGGCCGCGATGGTGGGCGAAATGTTTTCACGGATGCCGGTGAACATCTGGCGCGGCAGGGTGACCTGGGTGGGCCCGGCGATGAACAGGGTCACCACCACTTCGTCGAAGGAGGTGGCGAAGGCAAACAAGGCACCTGAAATCACGCCGGGTGCAATGATGGGCAGCGTGATACGGAAGAAGGTTTCCAACGGCCCGGCACCCAGGCTCAAGGACGCACGCACCAGGTTGTGGTTAAAGCCCTGCAGGGTGGCCAGCACCGTGGTCAGCACAAAGGGTGCGCCCAGGGCCGCGTGGACCAGCACCAGGCCGGTGTAGGTATCCGACAGGCCGATCTTGGCAAAAAACAGGTAGGTGCTCACCCCCACCACCACGATGGGCACCACCATGGGGGAGATCAGCAGACTCATCAAGATGCCTTTGCCGATGAAGTTCACCCGTGCCAGGCCGACGGCGGACATGGTGCCCAGCACGGTGGCCAGGAGCGTGGCCAGGGGGGCCACGATGAAGCTGTTGCGTGTGGCACGCGCCCAGTCGTCCGAGGTGAACAGGTTGTCGTACCACTGCAATGACCAGCCGGGAATCGGGTAGGCCAGGAAGGAGCTGTTGCTGAAAGACAGCGGAATAATGACCAGAATCGGCAGCAGCAAAAACAGCAGCACGCTGATGCAGACGCCGCGCAAGGCATACCAGCCTATTTTGTCGGCCAGCGTGGCGTAGGCCGGAAACACCGGGAGAAAGGGTTTGGACATGCGGATTACCCCAGACTAAGTTCAGATTTCACGACCCGGCGGTAAATGCCGTAGAGCACCAAGGTGGTAAACAACAGCACCGCACCCAGGGCGCAGGCCATGCCCCAATTGACGTTGACGTTGGTGTACTGGGCGATGTAGTAGCTCAGCATCTGGTCATCGGCGCCGCCCAGCAACGCAGGGGTGACGTAGTAGCCAATGCTCAGGATAAAAACCAGCAGGCCGCCAGCGCCCATGCCAGGGTAGGTTTGTGGCACATAGACCTTGAAGAAGGCCGCCAGCGGTGAACTGCCCAGCGACACCGCAGCGCGCAAGTAGGTGGGAGGCACCGACTTCATCACGCTGTACAGCGGCAAAATCATGAAGGGCAGCAGGATGTGCACCATGGCAATCACCACGCCCAGGCGGTTGAACAGCAGGGCCACGGGTTCGTCCGTCAGGCCCGTGCCCATCAGGGCGCGGTTGACCAGGCCGTTGGTCTGCAAGAGCACGATCCAGGCTGCCACACGCACCAGGATTGATGTCCAGAAGGGCACCAGCACCAGAATCATGCACATATTGGCCTGCCGCTCCGTCAGCGTGGACAGCCAGTACGCCAGCGGGTAGCCCAGCAGCAGGCAAAACAGGGTGACCACGGCACTGATCTCGAAGGTGCGCAGCAAGATCCGGCCAAAGGCGGCTGAATCGTCGGGAACCCGGCTGATGTGGCCCTGGGCATCGCGTTGCAAGTCCACGGAAGCCAGCAGGTAGTCGGGTGTCCAGCGCTTGCTGTTTTTCGCAATGGCTTGCCAGTAAGTGATGTCGTCCCAGCGGGCATCGACTTCCAGCAGGCGCTGGTGCACCTGGGCCGGGGTGAGTGCCGGGTCGAAGGGCAAGGCACGGTAGGTGCCCATCACCAGCGAGCGTGCGCCGCTGACTTCACTGTTGAGCCGGCGCGCCAGCGCACCGGCATCGGATTGTTCCTGGATGGCGGCCAGGTCGGCCGCCAACGCGGCGTAGGCCGCATCCGGTGGGGTCGTTGTGCGGTCCCACTGGGCCAGCGCCTCACCGGTGCGTCCCAGGGTGTTGGCCACTTCCGGGTTTTCCACGGCGCGCATCAGCAATGCGGCAATGGGAACCAGGAAGATGACCACCAGGAACACCAGCAAGGGCATGGTGAGGGAGATCGAGAAGAGACGTTTGCGGCGCTCTGCCCGTTTCAATTGTCTCGCCAGGTTGGCGGGCAATACGGCAGAGGCGGGCAGGGCGGTCGTTGACGTGGTCATCGCGATCTCTCTATTCACTCAAATTACTGTGCAGCCCAGGCGGCGAAGCGCTTTTCCAAAGCCTCGCCTTGGTCCGCCCAGAAGCCCACGTTGAACTGCAATGCGGTCTTGGAGTTGGCGGCCGATGTAGGCAGCAGGCCCAGGGTCTTGGCGTCCAGCTTGGCCAGGGCCTTGGTGTTGGTGGGGCCGTAGGAAATCAGCTTGGCGTACTCGCTTTGCTCCGCGGCGCTGCTGGCCATGCTGATGTATTTCAGAGCCGCGTCACGGTTCTTGCCGCCCTTGGGCATGACCCAGTAGTCCAGGTCATAGATGCCGCCGGTCCAGGTGATTTGCAGGTTCTTGCCTTCGCGTTGCGCGGCGTCGATACGGCCGTTGTACACGGTCGTCAAAGCCACGTCGCCGGCCACCAGGAACTGGGGCGGCTGTGCACCGGCTTCCCACCACTGGATGTTGGACTTGAGTTCGGTCATTTTCTTGAACGCGCGCTCGGCACCGTTCTTGGTGGCCAGTACCTTGTACACATCTTGCACGGCGACACCGTCCGCCATCAGGGCGAATTCGAGGTTGTAACGTGCGCCCTTGCGCATGCCGCGCTTGCCGGGGAATTTCTTGGTATCCCAGAAGTCGGCCCAGGTCACGGGGGCGGTCTTGATCTTGTCGGCATTAAAGGCCATCACGGTGGACCACACAAAGGTGCCGATGCCGCACTCATGCACTGCAGCAGGCGTGAAGTCGGACTTGGCGCCGATTTTGCTGTAGTCCATTTTTTCAAACAGACCTTCGTCGCAACCACGGGCCACGTCGGGGGATTCCACTTCCACCACGTCCCAAGTCACGTTCTTGGACTCGACCATGGCCTTGATCTTGGCCTGCTCTCCGTTGTATTCCACGCCAACGATCTTGTTGCCGGTGGTTTTTTCGTAGGGCTCGAAATACGCTTTCTTTTGCGCGTTGCCGTTGGCTCCACCAAAGTTCACCACGGTGATCTGGGTTTGCGCAAAGCTGGCAAACGAGGCAACTACCGCTGCGGCGGCGACGATGGGTTTGAGTTTCATTGACAGTATCCTCATGTGTGTTGGTTGTGGATCAAGAAAGCAAAAATTGCACGCGCGTCATTTGTAGACACGCAAATGCTCGGGGGGCAAATGCAGCCACACGGCCTGGCCGGTCTGGGGGACTGCAATGCTGGAGAGGGGGATCTTCACCGTGGCTTCTTCCTGCTCTTGCAGGGTGCAGCGCAGGCGCAGGTGGTCACCAAAATAAATCACGTCGTCCAGGACGGCGCGGATGCTGTTCTCGCAAGGCTTGGCATCTACCGTGTGCACGATGATGCGCTCGGGGCGTACGCAGGCCTGTATGGGGGTGCCGGTGCGTGCCCCATTCACGTTCAGGCCGTTGAGCAAGGTGCCGCAGGGCAGGCGCACCTCGCACTGCTGGTCGGTGGTGGTGGTCACGGTGCCATTGAAGACCGTGTTATCTCCCACAAAGTTGGCCACAAAACGGTTCACAGGTGATTCGTACAGTTCGGTCACCACGTCAATCTGCTGGATGGCGCCGTCGTTGAACACCGCCACCCGGTCCGACATGGTGAGCGCTTCGGACTGGTCGTGCGTCACATACACAAAGGTCAGCCCCAACTGGCGGTGCAGTTCCTTCAGCTCGATCTGCATGTGCTCGCGCAACTGCTTGTCCAGCGCACCCAGGGGCTCGTCCATCAGCACCAGCTGGGGGTCAAATACCAGCGCACGGGCCAAGGCCACGCGCTGTTGTTGTCCGCCCGACATCTGCGCCGGGTAGCGGCTGCCCATGCCGCCCATTTGCACCATTTCCAGGGCACGTTTGACCTTGGCGTCGCGGTCCACTGCGGGCACATTGCGCACCATCAGGGGGTAGGCCACATTGGCGGCCACGGTCATGTGCGGAAACAGGGCGTAGTTCTGGAACACCATGCCAAAGTTGCGCTTGTGCGGTGGGGTGCGGGTGATGGGGTTGCCACCCAGAAAGATTTCTCCCGCGGTGGGGGACTCAAACCCGGCCAGCATCATGAGTGTGGTGGTCTTGCCAGAACCCGAAGGCCCCAGCAAGGACAGGAACTCACCGGTCTGGATTTCGAGGTTGAGGTCGCGCACCACGAGGGCATTGCCGTCGTAGGTCTTTTGGACCCCGACAAATTTCACAAGCGCATTGGTTGCCATGGTTGTTCAGACTCAGTGTGGGATTACGCCGCCAGGGCTGCTGCCAGGGAGGCTTCGATGATGGCGAGGCCTTCATCGATAAGCGCATCGCTGGCCGTCAGGGGCACCAGAATGCGGATGACGTTGGCATAGGTGCCGCAAGACAGCAGCACCAGCCCGCGTTGGATGGCTTGGGCGCACAGGCGCTTGGTCAGGTCGGCATCGGGTTGGTGCATGTCGCCACCCTTGCACAGCTCGATGGCCACCATGGAGCCCAGGCCGCGCACATCGCCGATGGCCGAGTGCCTTGTGGCCATGGCTTTCAGGCTGGACACCATGTGGGCGCCCAGATCGCGGCTGCGTTGCAGCAGATTGTCTTTTTCAAACACTTCCAGCACCGCCAGTGCGGAGGCGCAGGCCAGCGGGTTGCCGGCGTAGGTGCCACCCAGGCCACCCACGGCGGCCGCATCCATGATTTCTGCCTTGCCGATGATGGCCGACAGCGGCATGCCGCCTGCCAAAGACTTGGCCATGGTGATCACGTCAGGTGCCACGCCCCAATGCTCGCAGGCCAGGAAAGTGCCAGTGCGGCCAGCGCCGGTCTGCACCTCGTCGGCGATCAGCACGATGCCGTGCTGGTCGCACAGGGCGCGCAGGCGCCGGGCAAATTCGGGCGGGGCAATGTAGAAACCGCCTTCGCCTTGTATGGGCTCCAGAATGATGGCGGCCACGCGGGAAGGCTCCACGTCGTACTTGAACAGGGCTTCAATGGAGGCGATGGCATCGTCAATGCTGACACCGTGCTGTTCACAAGGGAATTTGGCGTGGTAGACCTCGGCCGGGAAGGGGCCAAAGCCCACCTTGTAGGGCACCACTTTGCCGGTAAGGGCCATGCCCATCAGCGTGCGGCCATGAAACCCTCCGCCAAAGGCAATCACGCCGGAGCGCTTGGTGTAGGCGCGTGCCACCTTGATGGCGTTTTCCACGGCTTCGGCGCCGGTGGTCATGAAGAAGCTCTTCTTGGCAAAGTTGCCGGGGGCCAGCGCGTTGAGCTTTTCCGCCAATTCCACATAAGGCTCATAGGCCAGCACCTGGAAGCAGGTGTGGGTGAAGCGGCCCAGTTGTTCGGTAATGGCTTTGACCAGGGCAGGGTTGCGGTGGCCGGTGTTGAGTACGGCAATGCCACCGGCGAAGTCGATATAACGGCGGCCTTCAACGTCCCAGACTTCCGAATTCTCGGCACGGTCCACAAAGATCTCGAAGGCCTGGCCCAGGCCCGTAGGCAGGGCGGCGCGGCGGCGGGCCATCAGAGCGGCGTTTTTTAGATTGGATTCGCGTTTCATAGTCATTGGCTTTGGTGTGTTGCTGGAAATCTGGCGATGGCAATAGAGCCACTTGTGACGTAAATGTAGGTGCCACTTGGCGCGGCTACCATATACAGACAGTGCTATTTGCGTGGCGCACTGTGTTGCCACCACGGCCACTACATACAAACCCTAATACTGACCCGATGTTTTCACTGAACTTACAAAGCGCAGTCCCGCTGGTGGTGCAAATCGTCGAAGGCTTTCGCCAACTCATCGACGATGGCTCCCTGCGTGCGGGCTCCAAGGCGCCGTCCATTCGCCAGTTTGCCCACGCCCATGCAGTGAGTGTGTTCACCGTGGTCGACGCCTATGACCGGCTGGTGGCGCAGGGTTACTTTGCCTCGCGCCCGCACTCGGGGTTTTTCGTGAAGCACCGGCAGGTGTCCGCGGCGGAAGTGCCGGGCCATGGGCCCAATTTCAGCTTTGATTCCATGTGGTATTTGCGCCGGATTTTTGAGAACCGGGCCTTGCGCATGAAACCCGGTTGCGGCTGGATGCCCAGCGACTGGCTGTTCTCCGAAGGCGTGCGCCGCAGCCTGCGCAGCCTGGCTGCCGACAATGTGGACCTGGGGGGCTATGGCGAGCCCAAAGGCTACCTGCCCCTGCGCCAGCTGGTGCGCGACCTGCTGGCGGAGCAGGAAATTGCCGTCACCTCCGAACAGGTGTTGCTAACCCATGGCTCCAGCCAGGCCATGGACCTGGTCGCGCGCCGCCTGGTGCGCCCGGGCGATGCGGTGCTGGTGGACGAGCCCGGTTACCCCAACTTGCTGTTCTCGCTGCGTTTCTTGGGCGCGCGCCTGGTGGGCGTGCCGCGCACCGCCGCAGGCTATGACCTGGCGGCGCTGGAGAAGCTGATCCTGGAGCACCAGCCCAAGGTGTTCTTCACCCAGCCCCGGCTGCACAGCCCCACCGGCTCGGTGGCCCAACTGGCGCATTTGCACCGCGTCATGCAACTGGCCGACAAACATGACTTTGTGGTGGTGGAAAACGACATCTACGCCGACCTGGACCCGGAGCCGCGCCCCTCGCTGGCCAGCCTGGACCAGCTCAACCGGGTGATCTACATCAGCAGTTTTTCCAAAACCATTTCGCCCAATATCCGGGTGGGTTATCTGGCCGCCAACCCGGACCTGCTGGAAGACCTGGCCCAGCTCAAGATGATTTCGGGCCTGACCTCGTCCGAGTTCAGCGAGCGCCTGGCTTACGGCGCCCTGGTCGACGGGCGCTGGCGCAAACACATCAAGAGCCTGCGCGAGCGCCTGGCCAAGGCGCATGAAGTGGCGTCGGCGCGGCTGCTGAAAATCGGGTTTGAGATCTTTGCAGAACCCAAAGCCGGCATTTTTCTGTGGGCCCGCCACCCCGACATGCCCAACGCCACCGAACTGGCCTACAAGGCCGGCGAGAAAGACATCCTGCTCGGCCCCGGTGCCCTGTTCAGCCCCGACCTGCAGCCCAGCGCATGGTTCCGCTTCAACGTGGCGTTTTGCGACGACCCGGCGGTGTTTGCATTTTTTGAAGAGCAGTTGCTGGGGGCGGGGTGAGGGTGTATATAAAAACTGGCCTGACGGCTGCGAAATATAAAAAAACCTGGCTCGGTATGTAAAAAATGAGGTTGCCGTGATCGGATACGAATTTCTTCTCTCCAAGATCGGCATGCCCATGCTGCCGCTGTAGCCCGGCCCGCCAGCCATAAGGCGGCTACCTGCTGATCCAGTGGATTCACCAGAACAGTGGCCGAGGCCTTCGGGATGCAAGACGCGGCCGAAACCTACTGGCAGCGCGAGTCACCCTCTCGATCCAGATGCTCGTGGCTTGGAGCCATGTCTACCCACCTCTTCTGGAACATGCGCCGCGGCGCGATAAACGGATGACCGGCGGCCGCGCACGTCTCCGGAAATATCGGCGCCATAAAGTCGATCACGTATCCATCGCACTGGACCCAGGCGTGAAACGCCGTATCTGAGCTTTGAACCTGCCCCTCCTCCACCGTAGCGAAAGATAGGACGTTCCGCTGTTGTTCGTTGACGAGGTAGAACGCGGACCCGGCGACCTGCATGGCCTCCTTCTTATAGAACTCTCGAAGAATGGCCGCGCCCGCGACGCTGAAGAACATACACGCATGCGATGTGTGCGCATCGACCCTGTCCAGAACCGACCTGATTGATAACCCCGTGAATACGCAAGTAGTCCAACAAAGGAATGAGCGGCTTGGTCTTCATTGCATGTCTTCCCGAGTCCTGATGATCCGTGACACGCAATGTCACCAAGCTTTCATTTTGAACAGGCGGCCCTGTTCGCTTTCGTCATGCAGACTCACCACGATTTCCTCTTTGCTGAATACCGGTTCATTCTTCTCTGTGCGCACGGGTAAGTCGGAATCGATCAAGGTGATGGTGGGTTGAAGACCAAGGTCGGCGTACCGACGAATGACGGTCAAGAGGTTTTCCTTCTTTCGATCATCCAACGACTCGAATACGCCGTCGTGGTAGACGAAGCGCGGGAACTTGTCTTCAATATGGGCACGCAGGATTGCCATGTCGAAGGCGATGCATAGCAGCTTGCGGTAGGTATGCCCTAGGTCAGCGCTCGTCGCGTTACCGGATTCATCCAAAATCTCGGCCTTGAACTCCAAATGCCCTTCTTTGTTGGGTGATACGCTGAGCAAAGCTTTGCGGTTGATCACCTCTTCGACGATCTCGCTGAAGAACAGGCGGATGACCGAGAACAGACTGCTCTTGTCCGAGTTCTGTCTTTCAACGTCTACCTCGATCTGCGTTTGCAGATGACCGCGCTCTTCCGTCAATGCGCGGATGTCCGTACGCAATTCCTGCAATCGGTGCAAGAAACCGCGTTGACGCTCCAGGGACGTGATGTCTGCACGAAGCGTCACCATGTCATCGGACACCTGCTTGTATTTGGTGAACACGTCGGTACCGCTAAGGAACGACAACATGTCCGAACGCTTCTTACCCAATGCATTCAGCTCGGCATTGATGCGTTTCAGTTCAGCTTCAACCTCCGTACGCTCCTCTTGGAGATAATCGCGACGCTCGTCAGTAATAGCCTTATTGAAGGCAATCAACTGCTGGAAGTCCTTCTTGATCTGCCCTTTGAACAGTACGCCCGCTTCCTCAAACAGCCGCTGCGCTTCGTCGGGATTGAACAGGATCTGATCCTCCTCCAGTGAGGCCAGGATTTTCTTCTTATTCTGGTTTAGCGAGTAGCGTTCGGCGTTGAGTGCTGCGATGCGCTCATCAACGTCGTCGACCACTTGCTTGGTGCGATCCTTGTCCTGAGCCCGGAAGTCGAAGGCATCGAGCAGCTTCTGCTTCTTCTCAGCTTCCTTCTGCTTGAGCAGCAGCAGGCCTTCAATCTTGCTGATGTCCTCGATGGACCCACCCAATTCATCCTTGATGGTCTGTGCGGTAGTCTGCTTCTGGGTAAGTTCCGCTTCCTTGTCATAGTGCTGCACGATCAAGGGCGCATCGAAGCCCAGGATATGAGCGAGGAACGGCTTCCAGTCGGCATGCGCAGCCTGGAACTTACGCAGATGGAACACATCCCGGAAATCGTCTTGTGATCGCAACAGGTAGCCCAGCCCCTTGCGGAAAGACCAGGGCTTGAGCGCGCGCAAATCCAACAGGCCATCGAGCAGATCGCGTGCGCGATCAAACGGCACGTCCTGATGATCCCAGTCTGACATCGGTAGGGCCGAGAAGTCCTGATGAGAAGCCTGGTGCTTCTTGAAACTGATTTTGCTCGCCTCTTCCACACTGCGACGCACGGTCACGTACGAGGCATCCTGCAGCTGGATTTCGAGGAAGAAAACGAAGTCTTTGAAAAGGTCGAGATGCTTAAAGAGAAAAAACTTTGGATCGCGGCCCGCGAGAAAACCAAAGTCGAGCAGCCGCCCCAGCGTGGTCTTGCCTAGATTGTGAGTATCCTTGTCGCGGTTTTCTGGCAGGCGTATCTCCGCCATGACGACGTTCAAACCCGCGACGAAGTCCACGGGCTCAAACAGTTCCGGTTTGTTCGAATAGAGTTTAGAAAGTTTCATTGGGCCCAACGTATTCCACAGCGTCAGTCTTGGGACGATAGTCGATCAGCCCCATCAGATACAGAAAGTTCAGCGCTGGCAGGAACAACACATCACCGCCGCTGACGGTCTTCTTTGCATACTTTCTTAAGTTGTCGTAGTCGTCCAACCGGCGCGATTTGAGACGTGCCAATAGCAATAGAGAAACATTAATGACCGTGCGGTCCGGATGCGAGTGTTTAGTCGGTCGCAGCATCTCCCACCTCCCCTATATCGCAATTCCAGTACATATAGAACAGCACAGCGCGGGTCAAGCGCTTGTGGGCATGCTGCCGCAAGACGGGATCACGGTTGAATAGCTGGTCCACCAGGTACTCCATCACGTCGTCAAAGCTCTGGTTGTCCTTGCGCTTGGCAATGATCCTGAGCTGGAATTCATCGACCACCGATTCGTACATGCGCAGCAATTCGAGGTTTTCCGGAGCGGCCAAAAACGCGCGAATCTGAACCGTCTCTTTCAGGTACTTTTTGCGCTGAGCTCTCGCGTACTCGGCGCTCATGTTGTTGAGCGCATTCTTCCGTTCATACGTCACGCGCGTAGTAGGCGGATCGTCGAGCAACGCCGACACTTCGTCCTTCTGCCGTGCTAGCGCTTGTACGACCTCGGCCAGATCGTCGGGGCTGACGATCAGCGGCGAATCGACCGGATCGAGGTCGGCCTTTCCCGCAACATCGGGAAAGGTCTTCAACCAGACTTCCAACTGCTCCAGGCCACACAAGTAGATCGACGACGCGGGAATGCCGCACTGCGCAGCGAGGTACTCACCTATTTCGTTGTCGGCGTTGCCAGCCAAGCGGCGGTTGGCAAACAGCATGTAATGGTCGAGCTGCTTGCTGTCACGCAGCTTCTTGATACGTGGAATTTCCTTGCCCAGTACCGTGTTCGAAGACTTGGCGCTGAAGAAGTCGGGTTCGGAAAAGTTCCGGTTGTAGCCATTGGTGTGCTTGGCCTGAACGATGGTCGTGCCAACCCAGGGCGCGGCCTTGCTCGGATGGAGTTCGGCCGTCCCGACGAACTTCGCATCGCGTCCGCCATCCGGCCCCTTGGCGAAACCCTTCACGGAAGCGCCGAGCAGGTGCTGGCACACGAACACGATCAGCGTCTCGAACTGTCCGTCACTCAGGTCTTCGTAGGCAAACTTCATTGCACCTCCACGCCTGGCACTTGTTCACGCCAGCGCATCAGGCGGCCACCGTGATGCCGGCGCCATGCGCACGGCGGGCAGGACGAACGACGATTTTCACCTGCTGATCAAGCGATACAAGCGCCTGCATCAGGCGTTCAAGTGAGATGTTCTGGAGTTTGTACTGACGCAACTGTGACACCTTGGGCTGCGTCATGCCGGTGATGCCCGCCGCCTGGGTTTGGCTCAACCCCCGCTTTTCGATCAGTTCATTGAGCTTCACGGCGAGCACAGCCTTTGCCGACAACTCCTCTGCGCCATCGAACTCAGAATCAGTCAAATTTCTATCCATTCCCTTGGGGCTTTCTTTACTTTGCACAATCATCTCCCGCTGAATCCGTACTGGGCAATAACAGTCTTCTACCGCTATGCTACCAGGAGCCCATTCGGACAACGTCACGCGTCAGATTTTGGCTTCTTCCCAACCGCATGCAGACACGAACCGAATCACCCACCTGCACAGTGTAAACCGAGCAGAAAGTATCATTCCTTCAGTTTGAAATTATATCTGTTCGGGAATAAGTGGGGCAACTTAGCGCCTATTTTTCAGTAGGCTTGTGGGATCTTGAATTTTCCGAGGGCGCTGGCATTCCTGTTGCCGTGAACATGGAAGGTGCGAATCGCCATGACATGAAGCTGGTGCAAAGCACGCTGGACGCCAGCATGACCGAGCGGCCAGCGCCTACCGAAGACAAGCCCCAGGGACTGTGCCTGGACAAGGGCTACGATTTTGATGAAGTGCGCGACATCGTCAAGGAGTTTGGA
Organism: Burkholderiales bacterium RIFCSPLOWO2_12_FULL_61_40; assembly: GCA_001770935.1. GTDB lineage: Bacteria > Pseudomonadota > Gammaproteobacteria > Burkholderiales > Burkholderiaceae_C > Allorhodoferax. The sequence continues at coordinate 27,392 of MESI01000112.1, forward strand.
TTCACGGCGCACATCCGCGCCAGGGGCGAAGAGGCCCAAGCGATCAAGAAGGAAGTCGGCTTCAAGGCCCGGCGCTGGGTGGTGGAGCGCACGCATAGCTGGATGAATCGGTTTTGCCGGATTTTGGTGCGATGGGAGAAGCTGCCGGAGACCTTTCTGGCCATGCTGCACCTGGCCTGTGCCGTTATTACTTGGCGGGCCACGGGCCTACTGAAACAGGCTCTTGATAGTCAGAACTCCTGCTCATGAGAATGCGCCCATGCGCCCAAGTATTTCCAGACCATCAGAGAAATTTGTAGTAACGTTCTTCGCGCGTCACAATGGGGCCAAAAAGGAGAACGTGCATGACAAGGGAGTCAGGTCAATCGACAGAGGCTAATACGCCTGAAAATTCTGCTGTTTCCGAGGTGCTGCCGCCAAAAGTTCGGATGCAGATAAGCGCCGCGAAAAAACTGAACCTCGCAGCCTTTCAGAACGCGGTACCCGCGTTGCTTGAGCTGGCCGTGGTCAACGACACGGCATCCCAGCTCGCCGAGTTGACGATTCATCTGACTTCCGAGCCCGCCTTCGTGAAACCACGAACGTGGAACCTCGACTCGGTGGGTCCCGGAGAAAGTTATCACCTGTCTGACCTGGATGTCCGATTGGACGGCGCATTGTTCTCGCGTCTGACGGAAGCAGAGCCTGCAGTACTTCGTTTCGAACTCAGAAGCGCCAAGCAACCCGACGTCGTGCTGGCCGAGCACGAATCGAATGTCGAACTTCTGGCTCGCAACCAGTGGGGCGGGATCGGCAAGCTGCCCGAAATGGTTGCGGCATTCGTTCAGCCGAATGACCCCGCCGTGGACCGCCTGCTGAAGGGCGCGGCATTGTCTTTGCAAGCGGTCGGCAAATCGGGATCGATAGACGGCTACACCCAAGGCCCCAAGCGGGCATGGGAACTGGCCTCTGCGATCTGGGCCGCGGTCCTTCATCGCAAGCTCAACTACGCGCTGCCACCTGCCAGCTTCGAACACACCGGGCAAAAGGTCCGCAGCCCGAGCCAAATCCTGGACGCCGGCATTGCCACCTGCTTCGACACCACCCTGCTGTTTGCCGCCTGCCTGGAGCAGGCCAACCTGAACCCCCTGCTGGTATTCGCCAAAGGCCATTCCTTTGTCGGCTTCTGGTTGCGGGACGAAGAGTTCTCGTCAGCAGTTGTGGACGACGTCACGGCACTGCGCACGCGCATCAAGCTGCAGGAAATGGTCGTTTTCGAAACCACACTCGCCGCTCAAGGCCAGCCGGTGGGTTTCAGCCAAGCCATCGCCAACGCCAACCGCCAGCTTTCCGAGGAAGAGGAAGACAAGTTCGAGCTGGTCGTCGATGTGAAGCGCGCCCGCATGTCGCGCATCAAGCCACTGGCCCAGGCCCAAACGGTCGCGGCCCCGGTGCCACTCACAGAGGAGCCCGAGCCAGCCATCACGCTCGAAGAAGCACCGGACCTGCCCGACGAGGTCGCGACCGACACGCCCTCCGCCGAACTCGACCCCAAGGACCGCCTCGCACGCTGGCAACGCAAACTGCTCGATCTCTCGTTGCGAAACGCGTTGCTGAATTTCAAGCAGGGAAAGAAATCCATGCTGTTGGACGTGGCTGCGCCCGCGCTGGAAGACACCTTGGCAGACGGGCAAACGATCAAGCTTCTGCCCAGCCCGGAACTGATGCAGGGCCACGACCCTCGGAGCCAGCAACTGCACGAAGCCAGAAACCTTGAAGACCTTCGCAAGGCGCATGCGGCCGATGCGCTGAAACGCCGCGAGGTGTTCATCCGGTTGGAGTCACAGGAACTGGAAGGTCGACTGGTCGATTTGTACCGAGGGGCCCGCAGCGCGATGCAAGAGGGTGGAGCCAACACACTCTTCGTCGCATTGGGTTTCCTGGTCTGGAGCCGACCCGACAAGCCGGATCACCGGGTCAAAGCGCCCTTGATCCTGCTGCCCATCACGCTGAACCGCAAAAGCGCTCGCTCGGGGTTCACGCTGCAAGAGCATGAAGACGAGGCGCTGTTCAATCCAACGCTGGTCGAAATGCTTCGGCAGGACTTCCAACTGGAGTTGGGCATTGCCGCTGGCGACCTGCCGCGTGATGAGTCCGGTCTGGACATTGCCGGTATCTGGAAACGTGTTCGCAGCGCCATCAAAGACATCCGAGGCTGGGAAGTCAGCGAAGACGTCGTGTTGTCGATGTTCTCCTTTGCCAAATACCTGATGTGGAAGGATTTGTCTGACCGCACTGACGACTTGCGCAAGTCGCCGGTGGTGGCGCACCTGATCGACACACCGCGTGAGCCCTACCCGTCCACAACGCCTTTCCCCGAGACCCGCAGGCTGGACTCAGACTACCCGCCGCAGCAGGTGTTCAGCCCACTCCCCGCCGACTCGTCCCAGCTGTCTGCCGTCATGGCTGCAGCCGGAGGCAAAGACTTCGTGTTGATCGGTCCGCCGGGCACAGGCAAGAGCCAGACCATCGCGAACCTGATCGCTCAGTGTCTGGCCGAAGGCAAGCGTGTGCTTTTTGTGGCCGAAAAGATCGCAGCGCTGGATGTGGTCTTCCGCCGCCTGCGCGAAGTGGGACTGGGAGAGTTCTGCCTCGAACTGCATTCGAACAAGAGTCGCAAGCTCGACGTATTGAGCCAGCTCCAGAAGTCCTGGGAATCGAAGGGTGACGTGGATGCTGCCACCTGGGAAGCCAAGGCACGGCAACTGGGACAGGTGCGCGAGCAACTGTCCACCTACGTTGAGCGACTCCACCAGCGCCACGGCAACGGCTGGACGATCTTCAAAGCCATCGGGTGCGTTGTCGGCGGCGATGCGCTATCGGACCTGCGATTCAGCTGGGCGTCTCCCCGTGCACACGACGAAGCTGCGCTGACCGCGCTGCGCGATCTTGCGGGCCGTTTGCAGGCCAACGCGGCGGCGGTCGGTGCTGACCAGCTGTTGACTGGCGCGCTGGTGCCGGTGCACGCCACCGATTGGTCCGCCAAGTGGCAGCAGGAGATGGTGAGGTCCGCGCAAACGCTGCAGACCGCCAGCCATGGCTTTCTGGCTGCAGCGCAAGGCCTGGGGCAAATGCTCGGCATGGAATGGCCGACGCTGCAGCGGCAGACACGGTCCGCCATCGGTGTGCTCACGAAGGTTTTGCCGCAGGCATCGGCCCAGGACTGGAGCTTCTGCGCGCTGCCGGACAGCGACACCGTGTGTGCGGCGTTGAAGGCCGGCAACGACCTGCTCGGTCAACACGGTGTGCTCTCTTCGAAGATGTCCGCCCCGTGGTCGACCGAGCAGCAGGCTCGCCTGGCCCAGGCACTCGACCTGCTCGACAAGCGCCGCAACTTGCACATGGAACTCGGAACGCCATGGCCTCCTGCGGTCAGCGACGAGATCGAGCGCGGCGTGCAGTGGATCGAAGAGATGGGTCAACTGCGCGCAAGCCTCTCCGTCAAATACGGTGCCGGTGTGGGGCAGCTCAATGTGGCGCAACTGCAGCGCGATTGGGCCAAGGCCGACAAGGCGTTCTGGCCCATGTCGTGGTTGGGTAAGCGCAAGGTGCGTGGTGCGCTGGAGGCCGTCATCGAAGGCACCGGGGAACCACGCGTCGCCGACGATCTGTCCGCGCTGGTGCGCATCAAAAGCCTGCGCGAAGAGGTCCAGCAACTGAACCCCGGCGCCGCCGCTGAAGGATTGTGGGCGGGGGGCAAGACCCGAACCGATCACGCCCGCAGCGCCTTGAAGGCCAACGCCGCGCTGCATGCCGCGCGGATGCACAAACCCTTTTCCCTGGACGGACTGGAAGCCGCCACCGAAGGCTATTGCGGCGAACGCTGGACCCGCGAGGCCCAAGGCCTGAAAGCCCTGTTGGACCTGGATCACCGCCTGGCCGAGTGCGCGCAGCTATCAGAAAGCAGCCAAGGACTTTGGAAAGGCCATGACACCGACAGCGCAATGCTCCGTGCCGCGCTGGCGTTTGAACGCGAACGCCTGGGCTTGCTGCAGAGGGGCCAGCTGCAAACACCGCACCCGGATGTGGCCGAAGGCGGTTGCGGACCCGTCTTACAGCAACAGCATGCGCTCTTGCAGACGCGCGGTGCGGTCGAAACCCGGCTGCTGTCCATGAGCGGCCTGGCTGCCGAATGCCCAGGTGTCTGGACTGCACTGGATAGCGACCGCGATGGCATTGAGCGTGTGCTGAAGTTCCACGCGTCTCTGAAGGCTGGCCTGTCGGGCCTCGGGTTGGAACCCTCTTCGCTTGCGCAGGCGCGGCGAAGCCTGCACCAGGTGCTGGGCACCCGCCGCGCAGAACTGGGCGACACGGCCCTGATGGGCCAGGCCTGTCACCAGGTGCTGGCGCAGTTGGCAGAGCTCAACGCGGCGACAGACCAGTTTTGCAACACCGCCGCTCAACCAGAAAACGTGCGTCGCGCATTCGCCGACCTGGCGCCGGCCGACTTGGCGGAAGCTGCTGCGCGGTTGGAGTGCGGTCACCAAGGCCTGCACGCGTGGTGCGCCTGGCGCCACGCACAGGCCGACGCACGCAATGCAGGCCTGTCCACGCTGGTGAGCGCCATTGAGGCGGGTGACCTGACCCCGGCGCAAGTGCCCACCGCATTCGAGGTGAGCTACGCCCGCTGGTGGCTGGCCGAAGCGGTGGACGAGGACGAGGTGCTCAAGCGGTTTGTCTCAGCAGAGCACGAACTTCGCATCAAAGAGTTCCGCGCCTTGGATGACGAGTTCACCAAGGTGTCTCGCGAGTGGATACGGGCCAAGCTGTGCGCCAACCTGCCAGCGACCGACAGCATCCAGCGCAACAGCGAGTGGGGCATCCTGCGCCACGAGATCACCAAGAAGAAGCAGCACAAGCCGCTGCGCCAACTGCTGCAAGAGATCCCGTCGGTGGTGCTTCGGCTGACCCCGTGCCTGTTGATGAGCCCGCTGTCGATCGCGCAGTACCTTTCGGCCGAGGCCAGCAACTTCGACCTGGTGGTGTTCGACGAAGCGTCTCAAATCCCGGTGTGGGACGCCATCGGCGCCATGGCCCGCGGCAAGCAGGTGGTGATGGTGGGAGACCCGAAACAACTGCCACCCACCAACTTCTTCGGCCGCAGCGACAGCACCGACGGTGACGACGACGTCGTGGAAGGCGACCTGGAAAGCATTCTCGACGAGTGCCTGGGTGCCAGCCTGCCCACGCGCAACCTGTCTTGGCACTACCGCTCGCGCCACGAGAGCCTGATCGCCTTCAGCAACCACCGCTACTACGGAGGTGGATTGGTCACCTTTCCGTCGCCCGTCACCGACGACCGGGCCGTCAGCTTTCACCTCGTGAAGGGGCGCTACGAAAAAGGCGGCGCTCGCATCAACCAACCGGAGGCCCTGGCCCTGGTGGCCGATCTGGTGAGTCGACTCAAGCGCCCAGGCTTTCGGGAGTCGGGCCTGACCATCGGTGTGGTGACCTTCAACTCGGAGCAGCAAGGCCTGATCGAAGACTTGCTTGATGGGGAGCGTCGCAAAGACCCCGGCTTGGAACCCTACTTTTCCGAAATGGAGCTCGAACCGGTGTTCGTGAAGAACCTGGAGAGCGTGCAGGGTGACGAGCGCGACATCATGTATTTTTCTATCACCTACGGGCCGGACATGACCGGTGCCGTGTCGATGAACTTCGGCCCACTGAACCGCGACGGCGGCGAGCGGCGCTTGAACGTGGCCGTGACGCGCGCCCGGCATGAACTGCGCGTGTTCTCCAGCCTGCGTGGCGAGCAGATGGATCTGTCGCGCACCAAGGCGAACGGCGTGACGGACCTGAAGCACTTCCTGGAGTTTGCAGAATTCGGGCCGCGTGCACTGGCCGAAGCACACCACGGCAGCCTGGGCGATTTCGAGAGCCCTTTCGAAGCCAGCGTGGCCAAGGCCTTGGGCCGAAAAGGTTGGCAGGTGCACACCCAGATCGGCGCATCTTCATTCCGCCTGGACCTTGGCGTGGTGCACCCCGACTTTGCGGGCCGCTACCTCGCGGGGGTGGAATGCGACGGCGCCACCTACCACCGCTCCGCCACCGCGCGCGACCGGGACAAGTTGCGCGAACTGGTGCTGCGCGGCCTGGGCTGGGAGATCGTGCGCATCTGGTCCACCGACTGGTGGGTGAACCCCGGCGGTACGCTGGAACGCGTGCATGCCGCGCTGACCGCGTTGCTCGAAAAGGACCGGGAACGCCAAGCCGCCGAAGCCAAGGCCACACCCGAAGACGCGGTCCCCGCGCCGAGTGACGACGAAGCAACGCCCAGTCTGCAGGTGATCAACGAGGCAGATGCAGCCATCGCGCGTGCGGCGGCAGGTCTGCCGCCCCTGGCCGACGGTGCCCGTGAAGAAGCGGACGAGGCAACCGAAGCGGTCTACGCCCGGTCGGCATCCACGCCGTCAATACCCGTCATTGGGAGCGCCGACCCTCATAGGAATCGCCGATTCCAGGCATCACAGCCCACCGACGCGGTGCCACCCGGCGCCATCTCAGCTGACCTGTTCTACGACACCAGCTACGACGCGGTGTTGCAGCCGATGGTGGAGTGGGTGGTGCAGCACGAAGGGCCGGTGCTGGATGCCGTGGTGGCGCGGCGCATCGCGCGGGCCCATGGGTTCCAGCGCACGGGAAGCCGGATTCAGGATCGGGTGGAGCAGATCGCGCGGCGGCTGTTTGATGCGACAGAGGAGGCTGGCGGCACGTTCTATTGGCCGCGAGGCATTGACACCCAAACCGGGTTTGCTTTCCGTTGGCCATCAGGTGAGGACAGCGCGCGCGGCGTCGAAGAAATCTGCGAACCGGAGTTGGTGTCGCTGGCGCGGTGGGTGCTCGGCAGAGGGTGGTCTGGAGAAGAGGCTCTCGTTGCCATGGCGCGTGAGATTGGGCTGCTGAAGCTCAGGGCGACGAGTAGGGGGCGGTTGGAGGCAGCGTTGGCCGCTTCAACGACATAAATTGAAACGCTACAAGGCTGCTCCGGGGCCATCCATGTCAACGGAAAAACGCCCAGTCGCCCTAGCCGTCGCCCCACACAGACTTCACATCCATTGCAATAGCCGGGTGGGCTTGGTCAGGTACACATCCGCGCCGGTGGCATACCCGCACGCGATAACTGTAAAAGCCGCTCCACCCCCACAGGCTCCGTGGCCAAAAGGGGGACCAGTGCGTAGCGTGTTGCGTGCCGCCCGGCGACCAGTGCGATTTCTGCGCGTTCTTTTTGAGAACGTTCCCGCAGCAAGGGCGAGGTCACGGTGGACGCCGCCACACTGTTGTTGATGATCCATGCCCAGGACTCAATGCCAGCCCGTCTCAAATCGGCTTGCAGATGCGCGGCCTCCAGCACGGGGGTGGTTTCGGCCAGGGTGACAATCAACACTTTGGTCCGCTGGGTATCTTGCAACTGCATCATGGGGGTGCTGAAGTGCACTCCCGTGCCGCCCATTTGACGCACGATGTCGCGGTGGTAGGCCCCTGTGGCATCCAGTAGCAACAGGGTATGCCCGGTCGGCGCCGTGTCCATTACCACGAATTTTTTACCCGCCTCACGAATGACCCGTGAAAACGCCTGAAAGACCGCTATTTCTTCCGTGCAGGGGGAGCGCAAATCCTCTTCCAGCAAAGCCCGTCCCTGGGCATCGAGCTTGGCCCCTTTGGTTTGGAGAATCTGTTGGCGGTATTGCTCGGTGACCTCGTGGGGGTCAATGCGGCTCACCGTCAGGTGCTCCAAGGTTCCCTGCAACGTTTCCGTCAGGTGCGCAGCCGGGTCCGAAGTGGTCAGGTGAACGGGTAATCCGCGTTGTGCAAGCTCCACCGCCACCGCTGCCGCCAGCGTGGTTTTTCCCACGCCCCCTTTGCCCATGAGCATGACCAGTCCATGGCCGTCTTTGGCAATGCCATCCACCAGTGCGGACAGGCTCGGCGCCGCGAGGGGTACATCTTCCTCGGGGCTCTTTTGGGGAGCCAGGGGCGCAGCCAGTGCGAGCATTTGGCGCAATGCGTCCAGTCCAACCAGGTTGAAGGGTTTGAGTTCAATGCGGTCCGTGGGCAGACCCAGGAGGTCCGATGGCATGTTGGCCAGCGCCTGCGACTCCCTCGCACAAATGGCTTGCGCCAGCGGATCTGCCCCCGCTGCGTGGTGGGGAAACACCCCATTGATGACGAGGTACTGTTGGGCCAACCCAATGGCGGCCAGTTCGGCATGGGTTCTGGCCGCTTCCCGCAGTGTTGCGGGCTGCGCACGCGACACCAGGACCAGACGGGTTCTCTGCGGATTGGCCAAGGCATCGACTGCGGCCTTGTATTGCGTACGTTGCTTTTCCAGTCCCGCCAGGGGGCCCAGGCAGGACGCGTCGCCCTTTCCCGCTTCCAGAAAGCCGCTCCACGCGCCTGGCAATTGCAGGAGACGGATGGTGTGCCCGGTGGGTGCGGTATCGAAAACAATGTGGTCATACTGCGCGTCCAGGGCGGGGTCCGTCAGCAGGGCCGTGAACTCGTCAAAAGCGGCGATCTCGGTGGTACAGGCACCGGAAAGCTGTTCTTCAATGCCCTTGACGATGCTGTCGGGCAAGACCCCGCGCACGGGGCCCACGATGCGGTCGCGGTAAGCCTGTGCGGCACCCTGCGGGTCAATTTCCAGTGCCGCAAGATTCGCAACGGCAGCGATGGCGGTGATGTGGTTGCCGATGGTGATGCCGAAGACCTGGCCTACGTTGGAGGCAGGGTCGGTGCTGACCAGCAGGACACGTTTGCCCGCGTCTGCCAATTGGATGGCGGTTGCGCAAGCGATGGAGGTTTTTCCGACACCGCCTTTGCCTGTAAAAAAGAGAAAACGCGGCGCGTTGCCGATGAACTGCATGGTGTGACGATGCATGGCGTTTAGCAGCACTTGCCACCGGAGCAGCAGTTACCGGAACTTGGTTCTTGCGGTGCGGGCAAGGCAATCCCCGCCCACCGGGCCAATTCAATGCGGGTGGGGTACCGGCCTGCGAGGGCGATTTCGTCGTCCAGCAGTGTCAAAGGCAATGCCTCTTGCCCGGAGCGCTCCAGCATGCCTTTGACCACCGCGCGTGCGGCGAAGACCAGCGGTTGTTGCGACAGATTGAAGCGTTCAATGTGGGCGCCGTTTTGCCTGGCCCAGTCCACATCGGCGGCGAATTCGACCAACTTTTGGTCCACCTCCACCCCGCACACGCCCGAACTGCAGCACATGGCAGGGTCGAAAATTTCAATCTTTTTCATCATTGACTCCTTTGGTTTGGGATACGCATCATGCCGGAATCGACGCACCGATTCGGTCCAACGCAAGTTCACACAAACGGGTCACCAACCATGCGTTGTGAGAAACACCGGTGTATTCAGTTATTGAAATAACGCACTTATAAGCAGAAAAATAGACTCAATTTGCTACCAAATTCATAGCTTCTTGCGCAGAATATTAGAGGGCTATAGGCTATAAATGCACTTATATACTGGAAATTAATAAGTGCATATTTGGAATATTTTAAGTTCAGCCACGGCCCATGTCAGAGGGGTGCAGGGGCTGAAGACCTGGCCAAATTCTTCACAATCAGCACAAAGCCGAGCTGGTAACCGCGGCCGCGCACCGCCCGGATATCGAAGCCGCTGCCGATGTGCGGCCCGAGCTTGGTGCGCAAACGGCTGATCAGCACCTCCAGCCGGGCTTTGTTGATTTTTTCGGATTGCGCCGCGTCACCGAAGTGCGACAACAGTGCCGCGTGGTCCAGAAATTGCCCATTGACCGCCAGCTCTTGCAGCAGCCGCGCTTCGGTGCCCGTGAGTTCAATGCGACCGCCCTGGGGGGAGTGCAGCAGGAGTCCGGCCATGTCCAGCTGCCACTGCAGCGGGCCGGTCCCGGCGCCCAGGCGGGCGAAGAGATTTTTGACCACGGCCACCAGTTCGTCGGGCCGGGTGGGCTTGGTCAGGTACACATCCGCGCCGGTGGCGTAGCCTTCGAGGCGATCCGTGCTACGGACCCGGGCTGTCAGCAAGATGATGCCCACGGTGGGCAAGGCGCGGCGGATGCGCCGCGTGATGCTGATGCCGTCTTCTTCCGGCAAGTTGAGGTCCAGAATCAGGATGTCGACGGGCTGCGCAAGAATGGCCCGGTTCAACTCCTCGCCGCTGCCGACGCCGCGCACGGCAAAGCCCTCTTCCGACAAAAAAAGCACCAGTTCATCGCGCAGTGTTTCGTTGTCTTCCACCACGATCACCGCGGGGATTTTTGCACCGTCCAGGTTCATGCCAACTCCAGGAAAAAACTGAAACCCACCCGCCCAGGGTCCGCCTTGAATTGCAGCTCCGAGCCGAGTTGCCGGGCCAGCGCCTGGGCCAGCCACAGGCCCAAACCGGCCCCCACCTGGCGCCTGGCGCCTTCTGCCCGGTAGTAGCGGGTGAAGACGTGCGCAGGGTCGGGCATGCCTGCCGCCCCCACCGCATTGGAGATGCACACGCTGACGCCAGCCACGTGGGCGCCAGCCGTATGGTCAAACTGGAGTGTGACCGGGCTGTCGGGCGGTGAGTATTTGAGCGCATTGCTCAGCAGGTTGAGCAGAATCAGGCGCAGGTACTGCGCGTCTGAAAACACCGTGTGCTGCGCTGGCGCCGACAGCGTGATGCGGTCGGTGCCCATGGTTTGCAGCACATCGGCGGCCAGCGTCTCCAGGCACAGTGATTCTTTGTGCATATGCATCGCACCCTGGTCGATCTGGTCGGCCGAGGCGCAGCGCTCCACCAGGGCATTGAGGTCGTCCACTGCACGGTTGATGTTCTTGACGCGTGTGGCATCGCCACTGTCCGGGAGCAAATGGCGACCCAGCGAGGTGGCCGCCAGCTGGATGATGGCCAGCGGCGTTTTCAGCTCGTGCATCAGCATGGTCATAAAACGTTCCTGGGTTTGGCGGCGCTGGGTTTCGGACTCGGCCAGCTTGCGCGCCACGGCTTCGTTCATCATGGAGGTTTGGAGTTGGCTTTGTTTCTCCCGGTCGATCAGCCACAGGGTGACAGAGACAAAACCCACGGCAAAAATGAGCCTGAAAGAGAGCAGACTCACCAGAGACTCCACCGCCGACACCAGGGCATGCAGGGTTAAAAACCAGCGCAGGCCCAGCACCATGGCGACACACAGGAGGGTGCCGATCAGCCAGGTGCTGCGTTTTTGGCGATAGAAAACTGCAATGGTCAAGAGCAAGCCAAACACGCTGGCCACCAAGCCCACAATCGAGCTGCCTTGCATGGTGCGCTGGCGGTCCAGCACGAAAAACAAAAGAAACAAAACACCATACAGAATGCCCAAGACGGTGAACACGTGTTGGCCCCAGCGCGGCAAACCAAAACGCTGCAGCACCAGGCAGACACACAGAAATCCCGTAAAAATATTGACCATGCCCAACAGGAAAATGGCCGTACTGCCGCTGGCCCAATGCACCGGGCCGAAGAATTCCGACAGGTAGCCCATCCACCCCAGAAAGGATGCCACAACCACGCTGAAGTTGAGCAAAAAAGCCAGGTGCAGCATCTGCCGACGCGTCATGAGCAAGACCAGCAGCCAGACCAGCAGGGGGGCGTAGCAGGCCAGTACCACCCCCAGAATAAAACCGCGCGTGCTGTCGTCTTGTTGCGCTTGCTCGGCACTGAAAACCAGGGGCTGCAGCAGCATCGGCCCACTGGTTCTGATGCGCAGGTAGTAGAGGTTGGGGCCGGGCAGGGCGTCCATCCAGGTCGCGTGGCCCGTGAGCCGAAGCCCCTCATCTGGCAGCAGCGCTGAATAGAGCGTGACCTCTTCCAGCTGGGCTGGAAAAACGCGCAAGCGCAGGTGCTGCGCGTCGGGTGGCGCATCCACGCGCAGCCGCACCCAAAGCGCAGCACGGGTATACCCTTGGCTGATGATGTTTCCGGCCACCGAAAACTCGGCCTGTCTCACCTGCCCGAGCGTCAAGGTGCCGTAGGGGTCTTCAAAAATGGCGCGCTCTGCAATCAGGTCCTGCGCCGCCACGGGCAGGCAGGCCAAGCCCAGCGCCAGGCGGATGAAAAACCACAGTGTCAGTCGTGCAAGCATGGCCGCATGTTAGCCCGTTGCTTTGCGTCGGCCATGCAAGCTTTGGCAAGCTTCGTGCGCACAATCCTGCTACGCTTGCACCGCCATTGCACCAACTGTCTGGAACGCCCATGAAACGCATGTACTGCTTCGGAAAGCTCACTGTCTGCCTCGCTGTGATGCTCTGCTTTTCGTCGCTGTCGTGGGCTCAGGCACAGGAAAAGTCCTTTGCGGAAATGGTCAACAAGTTCGCTCTGATTCCTGCGGGCGAGCCCGAATCGGAGATGCTGGCAAAGGCTGCCGTTGCGGTGAACTTCATCAAGCGCATGGAATTGCCGCAGGCCAGCAAAGCCATCAACGAGGCTTTGCAACTGGACGCCCGCAACACCTATCTGCATTTTTTCAACGGTTTCGTTTACCACCTGCAGGCCCGGCAAGGGGACACCCAAAAGAACGAAATGGCCGTGGAGGGCTACCAGCAGGCGCTGCGGATCGACCCTAGCAACTGGATTGCACAGGAGTTTCTGGGGCTGGCGTACATAGACCTTAAAAAATTCGACCTGGCCAAAAGCCAGTTTGCTGATGTGCTCCTCCTGTCTCCCGACAGCACCGTTTCCATCTACGGGCTGATGGTGGCCTCTTACATGACGGGTGACCCCGTCACGGCCTGCGCCATGGCCGACCAGTTCAGCAAGTCATCCCCTGAACCGCACGCCGGGTTCATCCGGTCCAGCGTTTCCGTGTACGCCTCCTGTGGAGACTTTGACAAGGCCGACCGGATGCGGCTGGCGCTGGGCCCGCTCAACCGTGAAGGGGTGAATGTGCACAACGTGGACCGGCGCCTGGCCCAATGGAAAACTTTTTATCGCACGCGCCAGCCATCCGATCAGCTGGAGGACATCGTGGTCAGCCAAGCCTCCCCAAGTGCCGCAGACCCAGGGGGTGCACGCGCACCCGAGGAGGTGAATGACGGTTCCCCCCGCATGGTGCTGGTCGATGTGGTCATGGTGTCGACCGAGGAATCCATCTCCACCTCCAAAGGGATCAACCTGCTCAATGCATTGACCCTGCAGCTTGGCGCAGCCAACGGCGTGGCGGCGTACACCGAGAACTTTAGCTACAACACGGGAACGGGCGACGCCAGCACGGCCATCACCCGGGCGGTGAGTATTCCGGCACTGGCCTATTCCCTGAACATCGCCAACGCCAACAACAGCCTCAACGAAGTGCTGGCGCGGCCCACCCTGGCGGCGATCGAGGGCATGCCCTCGGAGTTTTTCTCGGGCACCAACCTGAATGCCGCTGTCACCACGACCAGCACCCTGGGCAACGCGGCGATTCCCCTGGAGAAGCGCTATGGCGTTCGGCTTGCGGTGACGCCCGCTTTCCTGGCCAATGGCAAGGTCCAGCTCAAGGTGGACGCATCGCGCACTTTTTTGAACCCGGACACGGAGCGGGAAGGTTTTACCTACCGACTCGAAATTTCCGAAACCACGGCCAACGCCAATGTGGTCATGCAACTGGGCGATACCCTGGTGCTCAGCGGTTTGAGCGAAAAGGAGTCGTCCAAGTCGCGCACCGGTGTGCCGGGCTTGCAGGATGTGCCGGTGGTCCAGTACCTTTTTTCCAACCAGAAGAAGAACGACTTCCAGCGTTCGGTGCTGATCCTTATCACCCCGCGCACGCCGATGTATACCTCCCACTCCGGGCGGGGGCAAAGCCCGGCCGCGGCCGAACATATGAAAGCACTGCGGGAACAGTTTGGTTTTGCCGGGAAAAGCCCGACCAACATCGAATCCATCTTCAATCACCTGAAAACGACCGAGCTGTTTCGCGAGTTCCGCCAGGGCGATGTGTCCCTGGAGCGCTGGGACCGGATGCACAGCACGGGCGACCGCTTGCGCCAGGCCCTTGAATTTCTCTACTACTAAGCAAGGGCCGTTGGGCCAACCCATTTGAAAGGGCTACTTATGAACAGACTTTGGAACAAGGCGGGTTTGGCATTTTTCAGCGCGCTGGCGCTGCACCTGCCCGCGCAGGCGCAGACCGAGCCCGCCATACCGGCGGGCCTGCAAAAGCGCCCAGTGGGGCCATGGACTTGCTGAACGCCAAATTCGGCCTGGCCGCGAAGGTGCTTACCCTGGAAGACTACGTGAATGTGGGCCTGTCGATGGCCACCCCCCAGGCACCCGGGGCAGCTTCGTCAAGGACATCAAAAAGTACGAGAACAAGCTCCTGCTGGCCACCAAGCCGCTCTCGGTGTTCAAGCTGAAAAACCCCGAGGCCATGCCCGCTGAGTACAAGTTTGGCGACCCGACCAAACCCTTTCCCGCGCCTAAGGCCTTCAACGTGCTGCTGCTCGGGCCGCTGTCCAGCGAGGGGGGCACCAGCGGCCCGCTGCTGCGGGTCTTTGACGATGTGGTGGTGCTGGGCCAGAAGATCGGAAAAATGAAGGTCATCATGGGAACCGGTGGCATGCGCGGCGATGTGAGTGCCGACCTGATTTTCAAGATGGGTCCGCTGGGCAAGCTGGGCGTGAAGATGGCCACCCACGTCGAGATCAACCAGGACCGCCAGATTGTTGAAATGAAAGGCAATTTCCTGGGGCGTGTGCTGGAGGTGAGCCTGAACGGCGCCAGCGTGGCGGTGCGCAGCCCGGCCACCTGCGCCACACCCTTCGCGATTTCCATCGACGCGCAGATCACGGCCGAAACGGATGACGGCGGGCTGGACCTGGCCAAGCTGCTCGATGCATCGGCCGGGGCGAATGTTGACCCCTCCAAGCTGCAGGGCTGCATTGGTGAGGATCTCAAAAAGGCGCTGAAATGGGTGAGCACCACGGGCGGCGCCCTCGGGGGGTATTCGGCCGGTGACGCGAGCAAGGCACTGAACAAGATCGAAGCCGATGCCGCGGCGGCGGCCCAGGCCGAATACAACAAGGCAAAAAACGCCGCCCGCAACCTGGCGAACAGCTCCACCAACGAGGCCAACAATGCCTTCAAGAGCATGGGGAACGCGTTCAAGGGCTTGGGCAAGAAAAAGCACAAAGACGGCCCGGACAAGCGGCTGGACCCCACAGTGTTCGACTGGGACTACTACTACGACACCCGGGGTACCGCCTGGGGTACCACCGATTTGGTGACGCATTGGAGAAACGGCGGGTTTGACGAAGGGCGACGGGGCAGCTACGAATTCGACATCAATTTCTACAAACAGCACAATAACTTGAACAGCAGCAACTCAAATATTCTCAACCACTGGTTGGGCGATGGCATTAACCAATGCCTGCAAGCCAGCCCCGACTTCAGCCTGCGGGCGCTGATGAATCGTTACCCGGGACGCAACTGCCGCGATACCATGAATTGGTGGATCGAGAGCGGTGGCATGGACTCGGGCCTGGACGGCACACCCCAGTCCATGTCTGCATTCCCTGGCAAGTTAAAACCCCTGAAAGGCTTCACACCATGATGAAAAAGAGACTCAACCCCGTAACCTGCTCTGTGCATGTCTTGTTGGCATCCCTGGTGCTGACCGCAGGATTCAACGCCCAGGCCAAGGGAATCCTGCGCAGCATCAAGAACACGGGTAACAGCGCAGTGAAATCGACCTCCGGCGCGGTGGCCCAGGGGGCCAATACGATTGCCTCCACTTCCGCCAACGAAATGAATGCGGTGTCTTCGGCCGCAAAGTCCACCTACGCCAGTAGCGCGCAGGAGGTGACGAACGGCTACAACGACGCCGTTTCGGCCTTGAACGCGGCCATGAACCAGGCGCTCTTGGCGGCCTACCGACAGGCGGGCAATGCCATGCTCAATGCCAACCGCGACAAAGTGACCCGCATCGCCAACACCTTCAGAAACCTGGACGACGAAGGCCTGGCCGCCCTGAACCGCATCGTGGACGCCATCACCAACCAGCAAATCAGCGACGCCGTCAACAGCGATATGCAGACTCTGGGCCGAAAGCTGAATTTGCAAAACATGGGCCAGCCCGGCAGCAACGTGCCCAATGCCCTGTCAAATTCCAACTTTGGCATTCAGGTGGATACCACCCTGGGACTGGGACTGGGACTGGGCTTTGGGCAGAGTTATGCGATCGGCATGAATATCGTTCCCACCAATGGGCGCTTCCGGCTGGCGCTGCTGCAGGGCAAGTCTATTTCGGCGGGCCTGCAGGCGGACGACTCGGTGGGGGTGAGTTTTTTCTGGAGCCCTGGGTCGATTGATGACTCCAACGGGAACTCGGTTGGCCTGGCCCTGGAGCTGGCGGCCGATGGTGGGGCAGCCGTGGGCATGTCCTGGCCCGCCGTCACCAACTACCGGGACCTGAGCAAGATCAGCCCCTATCCCGGTGTATCGATTGCGCTGGTGGGCGGGGACTCCATCAAGGTGGATCTGGTGGCGGGCTACACCAAGATTTTGAAAACATTCCAAATACCCCCGGCCCCCAGGTCGGGGTCCAAGTCCGCCGGTGGCGGTGGCGGCAGTGACTGGAACGACAGCGGCGCGTGTGCAGGCCAGCACGTCAATGGGTTCCGGCTGCGTTATGGCGGCAGTGTGGATGCGGTGCAGTTCAGCTACGGCTCCAAGGGGTGGGCGGCTTCGCATGGCTATGCCAGCAACGCAGCCTGGCCGGTGGACGTGTCCCTGCCCACGGGGGAATACATCGTTCAGGTGGACTACGCCAGCGGGGGCCGCGTCGACAGCCTGAGCTTCACGACCAACCAGGGCCACACCTATGGCCCCTACGGTGGTGGGCGCAACAATGGTTCGTACACGGTGACTCCCGGCGAGCGGCTGGGGTGCATGGCGGGGCGCGCGGGCTCCTCCGTGGATCAGCTCACTTTCTCGTCGACGGGGTCAAACTAAGCACTCCGCTGGCGATATAGACACCGCCCATGAGGGTGGAATGCACCTCCATCTCGCCCACCTGTTCGGCCAGAAGGCTCCAGGGTTCGCCCAGGCCTTCGAGTGAGCTGACGGAGTGGGTGGCCGCCAACAGCACAAAGCAGTTGGTGGCCCAGGCCCAGGGGGACGCCCATTGCAGGCCCGCAGCCACCACATGGGCGCCGGGCTTGAGGCTGGCCACCACATTGCGGATGGCGTCGGGGTGGCGCAGGATGTCGTGGGTGAAATGAAACAGCGCCGCATCGGCCTTGACGGGAATGGCGGCGGATTCGGCCGGGGCGTTCAGCAGCGTCACATTGGTCCATTGGTGCTGGGCCACGCGGGCGCGGGCCTTGTTCAGCATTTCGGGGCACTGCTCGATACCCACAATGTGGCCGTGCGCGCCAATGGCCTGCTGCAGGGGTTCAAAACTCAGGCCGGTGCCGCAACCCACGTCCAATACGGTGTCGCCCGGTTGAAGGTTGAGCCGATCAATGGCCCTTTGGCGGATGGGCTCAAACGCCGCCAGTTCGCGGTCATAAATATTGGCGCGCAGCCGGTACTGCCGGAGTGCCTTTTGACGGGTCTGGGTGTGTGGCACGGCATCTCCATCAACGCGTGATGACGCACAGCACACTGCACGGCGCATGCTCAATCAGTGCGCCCGAGATGGAGCCGCGCCACCAGCGGGCGGCCCAGCTGTCCAGGTGCTTGTGGCCCACCACGATGAGGTCGGCGCCGACCTCGCTGGCGTACCGGGTGATCTCCTGCACCGAGTCGCCCTTGAGCAGTTCACCGCTGGCGCTGTACCCGGCTTGCTCCAGGCGGCGCAGGCCGTCTGCCAGCACGGCCTGAAACTTGGCGACTTCGCGGCTTTCGGATTCGGGGTCGTAGATGGCGCCTTCCATGGCCACGTAGCCCGCTGACGAGGGCATCACCGCCACCAGTGACAGTTTGGCATGGCTCCACTGCGCAAGGTCTTTGCAGTCCAACAAGGCCTTTTGTCCACACTCTGAACCGTCATAGGCAATCACGATGTTGTTGTACATGGTGCAATCTCCAGAAGTTTGTTGGAAGCATAGGCATACCGGGTTCGCTTAGCAAGCGTCACCTGCGTTTTTGACCCGCGCACCGATGGGTGCTACTCCACGGGGGTTGCCGCTTGCCGCAGCCAGGCCTGAAAAACCGCCAGGGCCGGGCGCGCGTCGTCGCGCTCGGGGCTGACCAGGTAATACGCCCGCTCACCCAGCAAGGGGCGGTCGCAGGCCACCACCAGTTCACCGCGCGCCAGTTCGGCCGCAATCAGCAGGCGCGGCACCAGCGCCAGGCCCATGCCCTGGGCGGCGGCAGCGGCGGTCATGGAGAACTGCTCATAACGCGGCCCGCACAGGGCCAGGGGGGCGGCCACGCCAGCGGCCTCAAACCACTGCCGCCAGGCGGCGGGCCGGGTGCTTTGCTGCAGCAAGGGCAGGGTGCTGATGGCCTCGGGCGACAGGCTGGCCGCGTTGCCCAACAACAGGGGGCTGCACACCGGCACCACTTCTTCGGCCATCAGGCGCAGCGCCTGGGTGCCCGCCCAGTTGTGCACCTGCTCGGGCGTGCCGGCGTACAGGGCGCAATCGAACGGTGTGTCGGCAAACATGAAGGCGCGGGTGCGGGTGTCGATGTGCACCGTGATGTCGGGGTGCTGCGCCTGCAAAGCGGGCAGGCGCGGTATCAGCCAGCGCGTGGCAAAGGTGGGTACCGCCGCCAGATGCAAGGTGCCGCCGCTGCCCTGGGAGGACATCACATCCAGCGTATCCTGCTCCAGCCCCTGCAGGCGGGGCGCCACCTGTTGGGCGTATTCACGCCCGCGCTCGGTCAGCAGCACGCCGTGGCGGGTGCGGCGAAACAGGGGCAGGTCCAAAAATTCTTCCAGCGCGGTGATTTGCCGCGACACCGCGCCCTGGGTCAGCGCCAGCTCTTGCGCGGCGCGGGTGTAGCTCTCGTGGCGGGCGGCGGCTTCAAAGCAGGCCAGGGCCTGAAGGGAGGGTATTTTTCTGCGCATGGTGTGCCGAATGTACACATGAAGGCCCTGAGGCGCAAGTTAATTTGCTCCTGTATTCATAGCTGCTTGCGCAATTGATTAGGGGGCTGGAGTCATTAAATGCATTGAATTTGAAGCTGCCAAGATATCTGAAAAACGCATGACTAGTCCATGTATCCCGAAACGCCCAGACTGTTCCCGCAAGTTCTGCGGCCTCCATGGCAGTTCTCTGGTGGTGCAAGCCTTTCAGTATTGACGATGCGTACGTTATTGCGTACCATTTGTGCTTATTTATGGGGTAATACATGCATGCACTGACCGTCAGCGAAGCTCGCGCGAATCTATACAGGCTCATTGATGAGACAACAGAGTCCCATGAGCCAATCCTCATTTCTGGAAAACGCAGCAGCGCCGTATTGCTCTCGGCCGAAGACTGGAGCGCAATTCAAGAAACCTTGTTTTTACTTGCCGTTCCAGGCATGCGCGAATCCATCAAAGCCGGTATGGCGGAGCCCCTCGGGAAAAGTGCGACGGAGCTTCAGTGGTGAGTTGGGCGCTCGTGTTTGCCAAGCAAGCAATGAAAGATGCCAACAAGCTCGCTGCCAGTGGGTTGAAGCCAAAGGCACAGGATTTGCTCGCGGTTCTTGCCACCAATCCATTTCAAAATCCACCGCCCTTCGAGAAGTTGGTCGGGGATCTTGCAGGTGCCTACTCGCGCCGCATCACTATTCAACATCGCATGGTGTACGAGGTTTTTGTGGCCGAGAGGACCGTTCGTATCCTGCGGATGTGGACGCACTATGAATAGCTCCCGTGGCAGTTGTCGCCCTGGGCAAGCCGCCCCCGCCAGTCCAGGAAGTTGCGTCAGCATCACGAATAAGGTGTGTAAAAAGTACACAACAAGGCCGCATAACGCCATTCAATATGCTCCTGTATTGATAGCTGCTTGCGCAATATTCCATTGGGCTTGAGTCCTAAATCATCACTTATTCTCATCTGGATAGGTATCTGAAAACCTCATGACTGAGTGAGATTAAGTCGTTTGCTTTTTGCATGCCCGCTCCGCTACCATGCGTTACCCGCTGCCCATGCAGCCCGCATTTCCAACCCTTGATTCGGAGACCCTTATGGCCCACGCAGCATTCAACTGGCAAGACCCCTTTTTGCTCGACTCCCAACTCAGCGACGACGAGCGCATGGTGCGTGACGCATCAAACGCCTACTGCCAGGAGCAGTTGCTGCCGCGCGTGACCCAGGCGTTTCGCGACGGCACGACCGACCCGGCCATCTTCCGCGAGATGGGCGCTTTAGGTTTGCTGGGCCCCACCATCCCCGAGCAGTACGGCGGCCCCGGCCTGAACTATGTGTCTTACGGACTGATCGCCCGCGAAGTGGAGCGCGTGGACTCGGGCTACCGCTCCATGATGAGCGTGCAAAGTTCGCTGGTGATGGTGCCGATTTTTGAATTCGGCACCGAAGCGCAGCGCCAAAAATACTTGCCCAAACTCGCCACCGGTGAATGGATCGGCTGCTTTGGCCTGACCGAACCCGACCACGGCTCCGACCCCGGCTCCATGGCCACCCGCGCCTACAAGGTGGCGGGCGGCTACAAGCTCACCGGCTCCAAGATGTGGATCTCCAACAGCCCGATCGCCGATGTGTTCGTGGTCTGGGCCAAAGAGGTGTCAGAGGGCGGCCAGGTCGGCCCGATCCGCGGCTTTGTGCTGGAAAAAGGCATGGCGGGCCTAAGCGCCCCGGCCATCCACGGCAAGGTGGGCTTGCGTGCCAGCATCACCGGTGAAATCGTGATGGACGGTGTGTTTTGCCCCGAAGAAAACGCCTTCCCCGAAGTGCAGGGCCTCAAAGGTCCGTTCACCTGCCTCAACAGCGCCCGCTACGGCATCGCCTGGGGGGCATTGGGAGCGGCGGAAGACTGCTGGCTGCGCGCCCGCCAGTACACCCTGGACCGCAAGCAGTTTGGCAAGCCCCTGGCCGCCAACCAGCTGATTCAGAAGAAGCTGGCCGACATGCAAACCGAAATCGCGCTGGGCCTGCAAGGCTGCCTGCGCCTGGGCCGCATGAAGGACGAAGGCACGGCGTCGGTGGAGATCACCTCCATCCTCAAGCGCAACTCCTGCGGCAAGTCGCTGGACATTGCCCGTTTGGCGCGCGACATGATGGGTGGCAACGGCATCAGCGACGAGTTTGGCGTGGCGCGGCATTTGGTGAATTTGGAGGTGGTGAATACCTATGAGGGGACGCACGACATCCACGCCCTGATTTTGGGCCGGGCGCAGACGGGGATTGCGGCGTTCGGGAACTGATTTTTGCTGTTTGCCGATGTGCTTGGTGGCAGTGTTTGGGGTATTGGCCCCCGCCTCATGCTGCCAAACGCGCAGAAATCGGCGGGGACCAATACCCCAAACACTGCAGCGAGCGGGTGGGCGCGCAACGGATGGAAGGCAAACTGCAGATGTCAAACGGCAGATGTCATGCGCCCTGGTGTGCCCCTGTCGTGAACGCCATGCATTGGGGTCCGGTATCCCACCGCAGCGTGCCAGACCGTCCCGATCTCGCCATGGGGGCTAATGCCGGGGGCCGATTTCTGCGCGTTTGGCAGCATGAGGCCCCCGGCATTAGCCCCCATGGCAGGCGCCAAAGTAGGCAACAAGACGGCACCAAACCAGGCACCAAAGCAGGCAATAAGACGGCTCCCAAGCAGGCAAAAGCCAGCCCAAAAAGCCACGAATAAACAACACGCTGTAAATCGCAACCAAGAGCCAAACCCATGACCCCCCAACCCGCTGCCCTCGCACACCTCAAGGTCCTGGACCTCTCCCGGGTCCTGGCCGGCCCCTGGTGCACCCAAATGCTGGCCGACCTGGGCGCGGATGTCGTCAAGGTCGAACGCCCTGGCGTGGGCGACGACACCCGCCACTGGGGCCCTCCGTTTTTGCAAGACGCCCAGGGCAGGGACACCGACCAGGCCACTTACTTCACCTCCTGCAACCGGAACAAACGCTCCATCACCATCGATATGGCCCAACCCGAAGGCCAGGCGCTGATCCGGCGCATGGCGGCGCAAAGCGACATCGTGGTGGAAAACTTCAAGGTCGGCGGTCTGGCGGCCTACGGGCTGGACTACGCCAGCCTCAAAGCGCTCAACCCGCGCCTGATCTACTGTTCGGTCACCGGTTTTGGGCAAGACGGCCCCTACGCCGAGCGCGCAGGCTACGACCTGATGATCCAGGCCATGAGCGGCATGATGAGCATCACCGGCAAGGCCGACGATGTGTCCGGTGGCGGTCCGCAGCGTGTGGGCGTGGCGCTCACCGACCTGTTCACCGGCGTGTACGCGTCCACCGCGATATTGGCTGCGCTGGAAGTGCGCAACCGCACCGGCGAAGGCCAGCACATCGACATGGCGCTCCTGGACGTGGGCATGGCCATTTTGGCCAACCAGGCAGCGGGCTTTTTGAACACCGGCAAGGTGCCGCAGCGCCAGGGCAACAGCCACCCCAGCCTGGCACCGTACCAGGACTTTCCCACCCTGGACGGCGCCATGCTGCTGGCCATTGGCAACGACGGCCAGTTCGCCCGGTTTTGCGAGGCCGCAGGCCACCCCGAGTGGGCGGCGGATGCGCGCTTCTCCAGCAACAGCTTGCGGGTCAAAAACCGCGAAGCCCTGATCGCCGCGCTGCAAGAGGTCACCCGCACCCGCAGCACCGCCCAGTGGATTACCCTGCTGGAAGACAAGGCCGTGCCCTGCGGCCCCATCAACGACATGGGCCAGGCCTTTGCCGATGCCCAGGTGCAGGCCCGGAATTTAGTGGTAAATCAGCCCCTAGCCCCCGCAGAACGTGCGCAGACAGCTATTGAATCTATAGCAACTGTGGCCAGCCCCCTGCGCTTGACGGCCACGCCCCCGGTGCTGCACCGCGCCCCTCCGGGTCTGGGCGAGCACACGGACGAAGTGCTGGCAGAGCTGGGGCTGGACGCGCTGACCATCGCCTCCTTGCGGGTGGGCGGGGTGCTTTAGGGAAAAAATGGCGATTGAGGGAAGGTCTCTACCAATCGCTATCATGAACGCCAGATTTTTTCTTTTGCCGTGGTCGCTGCACTACGATGCCGTTTTCTTTGATCTGCCCCGGAGAGGGCGGGTGCGATTCAAAGTGATGTGGCCGATGACCAGAGTGGATGACCAATCAAGCTGCCGCACGGTGTGCAAGTAGCGGATGCCTCCCT
>MESI01000113.1 GCA_001770935.1 Burkholderiales bacterium RIFCSPLOWO2_12_FULL_61_40
CGCATGACTCGGGGCCAGAGTGATTCCGCTATTTCTTCCCTGTATTGAACTTCCATCAACTACGATCTACCGGCTTACGCTGGCGCACTAGCTGTTCGCGCACATTCCACGCGGGCTAGCGGCCTATTTGGCCATCACCCGTCAGCCACCTCAGCCGCGTCAGCACAACTTGTTCCGTAAATGCTCTATTTACTTGAATTTAACGCATAAACGGAACATACTCTCCGCCCTATGCCACTCGACACCCCAACCCAGCGCGTACTGGACCTGGCCGGTCAGCGGGGCCTGCTGCGCGCCAGCCAGCTGCAAGATCTGGGCATTGCACGCGTGGTGCTCTCACGGCTGACCGCCAGCGGGCAGTTGGAACGCGTGGGGCGCGGTGTGTACCGGTTGCCGGACACACAAGGCACCGAGCATGAAAGCCTGGCCACGGTTGCGGTCAAGGTGCCGCAGGCGGTGTTTTGTTTGCTGACGGCTTTGCAAATTCACGAACTCACCACGCAGCTACCACGCCAGGTGTGGATTGCCATGCCGCAGGGCAGCCACGTACCCAAGATGGACTACCCGCCAGTGAAGATGGTGCAGTTTTCGGGCGAGGCGTATGCCCAGGGCATAGAGGTCGTGCACGCCGACCAGGTGGCGCTGCGGGTGTATGGCGTGGCCAAGACGGTGGCGGACTGCTTCAAGCACCGCAACAAGGTCGGCCTCGACGTGGCCATGGAGGCGCTAAAGGAAGCGCTGGCCGCCAACAAGGCCAGCGCCAATGAGTTGTGGCGCTTTGCCAAGATTTGCCGGGTGGCCAATGTGATGCGGCCCTACCTCGAAGCCCTCGGGCACGGGGGTTGAATGGGGCAGGATCTAGCCGCTTCTGTACGGGCGCGTCTGCTCAACATCGCCAAGGCGGAGCGAACAGATTTCAACGCGGTGCTGGTGCGCTACGCCCTGGAGCGCTTTTTGTACCGGCTGAGCCAGTCCGCCCATGCGGACCGCTTCGTGCTCAAAGGTGCGATGCTGTTCAACCTTTGGTACGCCATGCCGCATCGGCCCACGCGGGATGTCGATTTGTTGGGCTTTGGGCCCAGCGATCTGGCGTCCATCGCACAAGCGTTCCGCGAGATCGTGTCGGTCACGGCGGACGACGGTATGGTTTTTGACGCGGCCAGCGTGAGTGTGGAGGAGATTCGCAAAAGCGCAGGTTATGCGGGTGCCCGTGTGGTGGTGACGGCAGAGTTGGCCCGCGCGCGTTGCAAAACACAGATTGACGTTGGGTTTGGTGATGCGGTGACCCCAGGCCCGCTGGATGCTACCTATCCCGTGCTCATAGCCGACTTTCCGGCACCGCAGTTGCGGACCTACCCGGTCTATACGGTCATCGCGGAAAAGTTGCACGCCATCGTGCTGCTGGGCATGACCAACAGCCGGTTGAAGGACTATCTCGATTTGTCGGTGCTGTTGGACCGCGAGACACTCGACCCAGCCACCTTGGCCACAGCCATTGCGGCCACATTCGCCCGCCGTGGCACCGCCATGCCGACGGAGCAGCCGATTGGTTTGAGCGACGAGTTTGCAAACGATGGGTCACGTCAGGCCTTGTGGGCGGCGTTCCTCAAAAAGAATGCACTGGCAGCGGCCCCGCTGACTCAGGTCGTTGCTGCGCTGCGCGCCACGCTGCAACCCGCACTGATACATGCAAGCACACAACAGATGGAGTGATCCGGCCTGGCGAAGATTTGCTACTTATTTGATAGCTGCTTACGCAATAGCTGCGGGGGCTAGAGGTCAATTTGGCACACGGTCTGCAGCCTATCCCAGCGCGGCTGGAACAGAGAAAGCCATGGCTTCGGCGCGGTGAGCCGTATTTCCCAAAATACGCATCAAAATTTGAGCCGTATTATCTAAAATGCAGCTCATGCCCACCCCAACCACCTCCACCCAACCCCGCTACATCTGGCAGCACCCCGCATGGCCCGCGTTGGCGTTTGATGCTGCGGCATTGGCACCCGACTTGGATCTGGCGCGGCTGGAGCAGGGCAAGTTGCTGGGCTTGCTCAATGCCATTGGCATGGCACAGGCGCAAGAGGTGCGGCGCGAGTTGTGGGTGCAAGAGGCGCTGGCCACGGCCGCCATAGAGGGGGAAAACCTGAACCTGGAGTCGGTGCGGTCTTCGGTCGCGCATCGGCTGGGGCTGGCAGACGCGCCCAGCCATGACCGCCATGTGGACGGTTTGGTGCTGGTGATGCAAGACGCGATGGAAAACCACCAGAGCGCGCTGGACCTGGACCGCCTGTGCCGTTGGCAATCGGCCTTGTTTCCCGGGGGCACGTCCGGCCTGGCGCGCATTGCCGTGGGGCGCCTGCGCGACCATGCGGATGCCATGCAAATCGTCAGCGGGCCGCTGGGCCGTGAAGTGGTGCACTACCAGGCGCCGCCGTCGAACCAGGTGGCGCAAGAATTGGCCCCATTTTTGGCATGGTTTGCATCCACCCGGCCCGCACACAGCACCGCCCCCGTGCTGCACGGCGTGGCCCGCGCGGCGCTGGCGCACCTGTGGTTTGAGTCGATTCATCCCTTTGAAGACGGCAATGGCCGGCTCGGGCGCGCGGTGGTGGACATGGCTTTGGCGCAGGACCTGTACGCGCGCGACCCGGACGCCAGCGGGTCCTTGGTGCGCGTGTTTGGCATGGCGCGCCAGATGCTCAAAACCCGCGCGGCCTACTACGACGGACTCAACATGGCGCAGCGCATCCAACAGCCCGGCCCCCAGGGAGGCGCGATCGACGTGACGCCTTGGGTACGCTGGTTCGTAGAGGCCTTCACACAGGGCTGCATCACGTGCCAGTGCGTGGTGAAGCAGGCGCTAGATAAATCCGCCTTCCGTTTGCAGGCGGCGCAAGGTGGCTTGAATGCGCGGCAACACAAGGTGCTGGAACGCCTGCTGGAAGCCGGAAGCATGGAGCTGGGTGGCGGCTTTTTGGGCGGCATGACCAGCGACAAATACGCCAAGATCACCAGCGCATCCAAAGCCACCGCCACGCGCGACCTGACCGACTTGCTGGCCAAGGGCCTGCTGCGGGTGGAGGGCGTGGGCAAGGCCACGCGCTACGCCGTCAATGTGCCGGGCTGGAGCCAGCCGGTTGTTTAGCGCACGTTGACGGTGGCCACGTTGGCGGGGTCCGCTGCCACATGGCCGACTTGCAGGTGTTTGCGGGGCCGTTCTTTCAGCGCAAACCGGTTCAAGCCTGCCAGGTGGATACGGCCCATGTAGTCGGTCCAGTCGATCTGGCGCGCATCGGCCGAGAACACACGGCGGTCGTGCTCGCACATCTGGGCTTGCAGCGCCTGAAGCTGGGTGTTTTGAAACGTGTAGCTGGGTGTGGTGTAGAAGGAAAACACCACCGCCAGTTCATGGGTCGTGTTGAACGCTTCAAGCATCGCAAAACTGGGCTTCAGGCCCAGCATTTTTCTGGCCACCGATACGGCGCCCAAAACCAGTTTCATGACGCGCATGGTGGCCAGAAAGACGGGCCGGGTGACACAGCGAAAGTCTTTGACCGGCTGGTTGTAGAACAATTTCTCGTAGGCATGCCAGTTGCGCTGGCTGGCAGTCTGGAGAATGTCGATCAAGGCACCAATTTTGACGGGATTGGATGCGCCGCTGCAGCATTGGTAAATGCGCGTGTGCCCGGGGCTGGCCAGCGCTTGTGCCATGGACAGGATGATGCTGTTGGCCACCAGGTCGGCGGGAATCACGTCGACGATTTCATCGGGCTTGGCTGGAAAGAACTGGGTTTTTCCGCGCGCATAGGCCAGGATGAGCGCATCGGCCACTTTGACGCCTTCAATCCAGCCGGGTTTGGGTTCACACAAGGTGCTTTCGATGATGGCAGGGCGCAAGATGGTCAGGCTTTTGCCGCGCAACTCGCGGCAGGCAATTTGCTCGCCAATCCACTTGGTGAAGGTGTAGGTGTCGTTCCAGCCGTAGTGGTTGGCTTCCCGTATGCCCAGCTCGGTCAGGGCCTGGGGCCACTCGGCTGGCGTGGCGCACTGGCGTTTCACCAGTTCAATTTTGCGTTGCAGCTCTGCGATCAGCGCGCGCACCTCGTAATAGCCATCCGCATGGCGCGCCATCTGCTGGCCGGTCGGCTCCACCACCTGCTCTTGCATGGCGCCCCGGTTGTAGCCATTGACGTAGCAGGTGGACACATGCACCAGGGGAATATGCCCGGCCTGCCGGGTGAGTTCCGTCAAGGTCAGCAGGGACAGGGCATTGATCTCCAGCGCCTGGTCGAGTGCCTCCCGGAAATTGACGCTGGCGGCGCAATTGACCACGATGTCAACGCTGTCGGCCAGCTGGGCAAAGGCCTGCGGTGCCAGGCCGAACAGGGGTTCGGTCACTTCGCCGGTGACAAAGATGAATTTATCGCGGATGACGTTGGTCAGATAGTCCGGCTGCTCTTCGCGCAGCCGGTCAAAGACCGAGGACGACAGGATTTCGCGCTCAAACCGCTCTGCCGCCGTGGTGCAGGCTTTGCTGGCGCGTATGACCAGCACAAAGCGCTTGATGTCGGGCACATCCCTGACCAGTTTTTCCAGCAGCACTTTGGCCAGAAACCCGGTTGTGCCGGTGATCAGCACCCGTTTTCCCGCAAGCTGGCGGCTGACGCTTAACAAATCGGGAGCGGTATTCATATCAGTGCATTTCCTTGAAAGTTCGCGCGGGTAGCGCACCGTGCAGACCCTGCGTGGCTTCGGGATGGAGCGCACAGCCATCCACCGACCGCATCCGGGTGTCCTGGTCGAGCCGCGCAAAGGCGGCATAGGTCAATGCCATCAGGCGCTCGGGAAACTGCACCAGATCGGTATCCACCGACAGCGCCAGCTGAATCTGGCCGGCGTAGGAGATGAAGGCAAAACCGACCCCCATCATCCCCGCTTGCGGCACCCAGCAGATCAGGTCCGTCATCTTGGAGCCCGCCAGATAACGCGGGCGCGCCGGGCCCTCGATGTTGGTCAGGACCACGGAGCCTTTGGAGGTGAACAGATTGAGCGCAAAGTGCTGCAGCCGGCGGGGCAGGGAACCGGCAATCGACAGGAAGGCCATGGTGGCCTGTGGCTGGTGCGAGCGCTTGATGGCGTTCATGCGCTGGCTGGCCTCGACCAAGCGCTGGCGTGCACCGCACACATTGGTCGGCAGATCGAGTGCCACCAGGCCAAACTCGTTGCCCAGCTGAAAAGCGTTGGTCTTTTCGCGCAGGTTAAAGGTGACCGCAGCCCGTATCGGGCGAGCGTCGATGGACTCGCCCAACTCACCCAGGTACTGGCGCAGCGCGCCCGACACGGCGGCGACCCAGATGTCGTTGAGCGTGACGCCCATGCGTTTGGAGATCATGCGCACGCGTTCCAATTCCAACGGGGGCAGCCAGACCAGTTGCTTGGCACCGGTCAAGCGTTGCTTGAGCCGTGTGCGCGCATCCGGCCACAGCAGGGACAGGCGCGTCACATGCGCGGCAATTTTGACCCAGGAGACGAACTGCGCCAAACGCGAACAAACGGTCTGCGGTGTGACGCGTGCGCGGTGCGGGTGTTCCGCCACGGCGGGCACCTTGCCATGGTTATCGTTGTCGTCGGTCAGGTGGTTGAGGACATGGATCAGGCCCAGGCCATCGGTAATGCAGTGGTGCACGCGAAACACAATGGCGTAGCCCGTGCCGGCCTGATCAATGACGCTCATGTGCCATAGCGGCCGGTCTGGTACGAGCGGCAGGTGCGCCATCTCGGTCAAGCGCTGGCGCAGTTCGCTGTCGTTGACGTGGGCGCCCAGGGTCTCCAGCTGGATATGGGAGAGGATGTCGAATTGGGTGTCTTCGATCCAACGCGGTTGGCCCCAGCGGGTCACCACTTTTTGGGTGAAGCGTGGGTAGTTGGGCAGGCGGTGCGCAATGGTCGACACCAGCCTGCCCACGTCGAGCGGACCCTCGAACAGCAGAATGCTGTTGATGACCATCAGATTTTTGTCGGTATCCATCCGGTGCCAAGCAAAATCCCGGTGCGTCATTTTCGACTCTGCGGGTGGTGGCGGGGTCGTGTCAGATGCCACAAATTCGAGTGTTGTCATGTGTTGCCTCATGGTGCTGCGTCTGCTTGGCGTAGGCTGAGCCCCCATACACGCGCTGTTCGTTGCCCAACCGCAGGGCAACGTCTGCCTTGTTGTCAGTTCGCAGTCAGTGTCTTCTGTATGGAAGTTTTCGTCACTGGCCGTGCAGGCCAAAGTATTGGTTTGGCGTGCCAAAACCGGGCACCCCTGGGATAACCCCAGGGGATCCGGCCGCATGCCGGATACGCCCCACCGGCACCAGGGCTGGGCTACGCGAATGGCGCCTGACCGTTGCCAAAACTCCAGTTTTCTCGCGCCGACTCCACAAGGTTGATGATCACGTCGCTGCTCTTGAAGTGCGTTTCACGCGCAATGCCCGACGCAATCTCCAGAAACAGGGCCTTTTTCAGTTCCACGGCACGCGGCGCCAGTGTGATCTGCACAAAGACCACCTGATCGGAATGCACGATGCCGAGAAACTCTGCGCTGCAGATCAGTTCGTCCGCGCTGCGGCGGGCGATGGTTTGAAACCGGTCCGCCACCGGTATGCCGAGTGCCGAGACCAGCGCGTGGTGCACGGCGTCGGCAACGGTGCGCATGGTTTGGGGTGCGGTCTGGGCGGGGAGGTCTAGTCGTACGAGAGGCATGGGGTGGTTTCCTTGGGTGCGTGTTGTGCATTGGCGGTCGATTGCTGTACCAGTTCAATGCGGTAGCCATCGGGGTCTTCAATGAATGCAATGTGTTCTGCCTCGTTGCGGTCGGGCGAGCTGGCCGACATGGGGCCAGCCGGTCGCACCACCGGTACACCGGCAGCCTGCAAACTCGCACAGCTCTGCGCCACATTGACAACGGCCAGCGCAATGTGCCCGTAGGCAGTGCCGCGCTGGTAGGCCGAGTCATCCCAGTTATGGGTCAGTTCGATGCAGGCGTCGGTGCGCTCATCTCCATAGCCCAAAAACGCCAGGGTGAAGCGGCCCGCCGGATAGCGCTCCTGCCGATGCAGGCGCATGCCCAGCTTTTCAATATAGAACTGCAATGAGCGCTGCAGGTCACCCACACGCAGCATGGTGTGCAGCAGTCGGGTGGGCCGGGCACTTGGCGTGGCGTTGTCAATGGGCATGGTTAGCCCTTTGCGGCAGCTTCTCCAAGCTCCGCGTTGGTGTAGGCCTTGCCGCCAATGCCCCACATGCCGTCCACCGCGTATTTGAGATTGACCCAGATGTTTGCGCGCGGCTGCTTGCCGTCGCAGGCTTCAAAGAGGATGTCGGTGGCCTGGGCGACATAGGCTTGCTGGATTTCGCGGGTGGGGAACGCGAATGACGGCGTCAGCCACTCCACGATGGCGACTTGCGCGGGATTCATGCCCGCGTAGGTACTGCCTGCGGGGAGTTCCGAGATGTGCCCAATGACATTGGGCGTGAAGAATTGGTTTCCGGCGAGGCCATGCAGTTGGAGGAATGCTTCGGACAGCCGCGCGATGGTGGCTTGGTGGCGGCTTTTGGGCAGTACACCTTCGGTGATGATGAGGGTCAAGGGCATGTTTACTCCTGGGATTCGGGTGATGTGTGCGGAAAATGCCGCACACCCAGACTGTGCCGATGCGTACGTTTTTTGGAAACCGCTTGTGGAACACAGCGCTTGTGCAGAAAATGCACAGCCATGAAAGACCTCAACCTGGATGACTTCGCCTTGTTTGCGCAAATTGCCGCCGCGCACTCGTTTTCAACGGTCGCGCGGGAGCGCAATGTGGACGCGAGCCGCATCTCGCGCGGCATGGCGCGCATTGAAGCGGCCTGCGGCCTGCGCTTGGCCCACCGGACCACGCACAGCCTGTCTCTGACCGAAGAAGGGGAGGTTTTCTTGGAGCATGCGCGGCGCATTCTGGACGAATATGCGCAGCTGCGTGATGGTTTTGGCGGACGTTCACAGCAAATTGTCGGGACGGTGCGCATCAGCGTCAGTCAGCTGCTGGCGGAGTATGTGTTGATCCCCAAGCTGCACCTGCTCGGCACACAGCACCCGGGGCTCACGGTGGAGCTTCAGGTGGAAGACCGGGTGGTTGACATGGCCGACGAGTCCATTGATATTGCAATCCGGGCCGGCGTGGAACCGGCGCAGGCCTCGGTGGCCCGATTGCTGGGACACCATGGCCGTGCGCTGTATGCATCACCGGCGTATTTGCGCCGACACGGAACGCCCAAATGTGTGGAAGATTTGTCTACGCACAGGCTGATTTCCAACGCATCCACCCGGACGCACAACCAGTGGAATTTTCATGTGAACGGCGCGTCCACCCTGCTGAATATCCGGGGCCATGTGCAAGTCAACAGCAGCGCGTCTGTCGTTGCCCTGGCCCTGGCGGGCGCGGGCATCGCGCGCATCAACGATGTGCTTGGGCAGTCTTTGGTTGCGCAGGGCAAGCTCAAGTCCGTTTTACCCAAGGTGGTTGAACCCGGCAGCAATTCCATTCATGCGGTGATATTGAGCACCCGGCACCGGGCGCCCAAGTTGCTGGCCACCATGGACTTTTTGCAAACCTGTTTTGGCTTGTTTACCAAACATCCGACGGTGTAGCGATGGTGAAAGGAGCACGGCTTACACTGAAAGCCAATCCCCCCAGAAAACCCACATGTCCATCACCCTCCAACACAAACCCGGCAGCGCATTGGCCCAAACCATCCATATCCGCCAGCACCAGCTCGACGCCGATGTGT
This sequence comes from Burkholderiales bacterium RIFCSPLOWO2_12_FULL_61_40, assembly GCA_001770935.1. GTDB lineage: Bacteria > Pseudomonadota > Gammaproteobacteria > Burkholderiales > Burkholderiaceae_C > Allorhodoferax. The sequence continues at coordinate 8,809 of MESI01000113.1, forward strand.
CGCTCGCCGAGGGCGGTGCGGACGAGGGACCCAGCCCGCACGATTTGTACGACGCAGCGGTGGGCGCCTGCAAGGCCTTGACCGTGCTGTGGTTTGCCAAGAAAAAAGGCATTGCGGTGGAAGACATTCACACCGAAGTGCACAGCGACAACAGCCAGGAGCGTGCGGGGGTCTACCGCATTCAGAGCAAGCTGGTGATCAGCGGGACCTTCAGCGATGCCGAGTTTGCGCAGCTGGTAGCGGTGGCCGGGAAGTGCCCGGTGCACAAGCTGATGACCAGCGTGACGACCGAAATCACCACCCAGGTGGAGCGCGCCGCATGAGCACGCTGCAGTCAAGTCCCCCGCAGTTGCTGGCGGCCCATGCCCATGATCTGGGCGGCGGTTTTGTGGTGCGCCGTCTGTTGCCCGCAGCGCAACGCCAGGCGGTGGGGCCGTTTCTCTTTTTCGACCACTTCGGCCCGGTCACCATCACCCCCGCCGACAACCACGATGTGCGGCCCCACCCCCACATCGGGCTGGCCACGGTGACCTATTTGTTCGAGGGCGTGATCCTGCACCGCGACAACCTGGGCTACACCCAACGCATCGAACCCGGCGCCATCAACTGGATGACGGCGGGCAGCGGCATCGTGCACTCCGAGCGCAAGCCCGAGGCCGAACGCGACCGCACCTACGTCAACCACGGCCTGCAGTTGTGGCTGGCGCTGCCCGAGGCGGCACAGGAGCTGCCTGCCACCTTCACCCACACCCCGGCCGACGCCATTCCCGAAGTGCGCGACGGCGATGCCCAGGTGCGGGTGCTGGTGGGGCAGGCGCTGGGCGCCCAGTCGCCGGTGCTTACCCTGTCGCCCACGCTGTACCTGGATGTGCAACTGCCTGGCGCAGGCCAGTGGACCCTGCCCATGCTGGCCGAAGAGCAAGCGGTGTATGTCGTGCAAGGGGATGTGCAACTCGACGGGCAGCCCCTGGCTCCCCACACCCTGGTAGTGCTGACCGGCACCACCGTGCTGACGGCGGGGCCAGAAGGCGCACGCCTGGTGGTGATTGGCGGCCAGCCCCTGGGGCGGCGGCTGATTTGGTGGAATTTTGTGTCCACCCGCAAGGAACGCATTGCGCAGGCGTCCCAGGCTTGGGAGGCCGGCGATGCCAGCCAGGGCATGGGGCAGGTGCCTGGTGAAACCGAACGCATTGCCCTGCCAGAGCGTGCCCCCCTGCCAACCCAAGGAGTTTGAGTGCAATCAGCAAGTGACAGTTTGTTCGACGAGGCCTACTACAAGCGCTTCTATTTCGACAAGAAAACCAGTGTGGTGGACCGCGACCATATGGACCGCTTAGGCGCCTTTGTGTGCAGCTACCTGCAGTACATCCGGGTGCCGGTGCTGCGGGTGCTGGACATGGGCTGCGGCATCGGGCTGTGGCGCGATGTGGTCGCCACGCACTACCCGCAGGCCAGCTACCACGGCGTCGAGTACAGCGAGTACCTGTGCGGGCGCTTCGGCTGGGAGCGCGGCTCGGTGCTGGACTACCGGGCCCAGGCCCCGTTTGACCTGGTGATCTGCCAGGGCGTGCTGCCCTACCTGAACCCTGCGGACGCCAAGCGCGCCATGCACAACCTGGCGCGCCTGTGCACCGGCGCGCTGTATGTGGAAGCGGTGGCCCGCGAGGACTGGGAGCGCGACATCGTGGACGAGACGCTGACCGATCCGCGCCTGTTCAAGCACCCGGCCGCCTTGTACCGGCGTGGCCTGGCCGAGGGCTTTACCGAACTGGGCGGAGGCCTGTGGCTAAGCCGACGGGCCGAGGTGCCGGTGTTTGCACTGGAGTGCGTGGACAGCCGCAGCTAACAGCCCCAATGCCACACATCGCCAACCCCCACGCCGTCTCCCGCCTGCGCGCCGCACGCCTGGCCCGCAGCGTCAAACCCTTTTTGGCCCGGGGCGGTCCACGCGGCGAGCGCTGCGCGGGCTGCCGCCTGGTGCCCAGCCACTGCCTGTGCGCCTTGCGCCCGCCCGTGCCCACCTGCGCGGGCGTGTGCCTGCTGATGGCCGATATTGAACCGCTCAAGCCCAGCAACACGGGCTGGCTGATTGCCGATGTGGTGGCCGATACCTTTGCCTTTGGCTGGGCGCGCACCGAGGTGGACCCTGCGCTGCTGGCGCTGCTGGCCGATCCGCAGTGGCAAGCGTATGTGGTGTTTCCTGGCGAATTTGTGGCACCCGAGCGGGTAGTCACCGCGCTGCTGCCCAATGCCGCCGCCCAAGGCAAGCGCCCGCTGTTCGTGCTGCTGGACGCCACCTGGCCCGAGGCGCGCAAGATGTTCCGCAAAAGCCCCTACCTGAATACGCTGCCGGTGCTGAGCCTGCAGCCCGAACAGATATCGCGCTACAAGTTGCGCCGCTCCCGCCGCGACGACCACTTTTGCACCTCCGAGGTGGGCGCCCTGTGTCTGGAACTGGCAGGTGAACCGGTGGCGGCCCAAACGCTGGAGAGCTACCTGGACGTGTTCACCCACCACTACCTGCAAGCCAAGCACCAGTTGCCAGCAGACCTGGCGAGTGCGGCACACCAGCGCCTGCAGGCCTTGCGCTTGGTAGGTTAGCCCAGCCCAGGGGGGCCGTTGCGCGCGCTTACGCGGGTGCGTAGTCGGTATAGCCTTTGGCGCCGGGCGTAAAGAAGGTGCCCATGTCGGGCGCGGCCAGGGCCAGGCCCTCCTTAAAGCGCTGCACCAGATCCGGGTTGGCCAGGAAGGCGCGGCCCAGACCGATCAAATCCACCAGGCCATCACTCACCGCCTGCTGGCCCGAGGCCTGGTCAAAACTGCCACCGATGAAGAAGGTGCGCGGCCAGGCCTTGCGCAGCGCCTGCTTGAAGGCAGCAGGCACGGCCGGTGCGCCCATGGCGGCATGGTCGGCCACATGCACATAGGCCAGACCCGCGTCGGCCAGCAAAGGCAGCAGCTTGAAGTAGGTTTCCTGGACTTCCGGGTACTCGACCATGCCGGAGTTGGTGCCATAGGGCGACAGGCGAATGCCGAGCTTGTCGCCGCCAATGGCGGCCGCGGTCTCGCGCACCACTTCGGCCACAAAGCGGATGCGGTTTTCGACGCTGCCACCCCAGCCATCGGTGCGATGGTTGGTCGTGGGGCTCAGGAATTGCTCCAGCAGGTAGCCGTTGGCGGCGTGTAATTCGACACCGTCAAAACCGGCGGCGATGGCGTTTTGGGCGGCCTGCACAAACTCGGCCTTGGCCTGCGCGATGTCCGCCTCTGTCATTTCTTGCGGCACCGGGTAGTCCTGCATGCCCTGGGAGTCGGTGTACATCTGCCCGGCCAGCGCCAGGGCGCTGGGGGCCAAAATTTTGGCGTCCGCTGCCATATTGGCCGCATGGCTGACGCGGCCGGTGTGCATCAGTTGCGCAAAGATTTTGCCGCCCTTGGCATGCACGGCGTTCACGATCGGCTTCCAGGCTTGCACCTGGGCGTCGCTCCACAGGCCGGGAATGCGGGCATAGCCCTTGCCATTCGCCGAGGGCGCAATGCCTTCGGACACGATCAAGCCGGCGGTGGCGCGTTGGCCGTAGTACTCGGCCATGGGGTCTTGGGGCGTGCCGGTCGCGTCAGCGCGGCAACGGGTCATGGGGTTCATGACCAGGCGGTTGGCAAGCTGGATGCTGCCCATGGTGTAGGGTTGGAAGAGGGTGTTGTGGGTCGTGTTGGTCAAGGGGGGCTCCAGTTTTTTTGGGGGGTACACAGGTTTCTCCTGGTGCGGTGAATCCGTGCGATGTTGTTAGAGTAAGGGCGCGGGCATTACTTGTGTAGATGTCACAATTGACATTCACTATGCCAATTTCATTAGGAATACCATGCTGGACCTGAACCAAATGGCGCTGTTTGTGCAAGTGGTGCAGGCCGGCAGCTTCGCCGAGGCGGCGCGCAGACTGGCCATGCCGCCCACCACGCTGAGCCGCCAGGTGGCGCAACTGGAAGACGCGCTACAGGCCCGGCTGCTGCAGCGCAGCACACGCAAGCTGACGCTGACCGACGCGGGCCGCGCGCTGTTTGACCAGTGCGCCGGGCAGATTGCGGCGCTCCACAATGCCGCCAGCCAATTGGCCGGAGACAGCCAGACGCCCCAAGGCAGCATCCGCGTGGCGGCATCGGCCGGGCTTTTTGATTTTTTCCCCATGGAATGGGTCACCGAATTTTTGACCCGCTACCCCCGCGTGCAACTGGAGTTTGTGCTGAGCGACGCCATGGCCGACTTCATTGGCGAGGGCATTGACGTGGCGTTTCGCGGCAGCGCGGAGTTGCCCGACTCCAGCCTGGTGGCGCGCAAGGTGGCCAGCGGCCACTTTGCCCTGGCCGCCAGCCCGGCCTACCTGGCCGCGCGCGGCACACCGCGCACGGTGCAAGACCTGGCGGCGCACGACTGCATCCGCGCCGTAGGTCAGAGTGGGCCGACCACCTGGCGCCTGAACGGGCCGGACGGCCCCACACAGACGGCGGTGAGCGGGCGCTTCAGCGCCAACGCCGGGCCGGCACAAAAGAAAGCGGCCATAGGCGGCCTGGGTATTTGCCTGTTGCCCATTGGGTCGCTGCGCGCAAGTTTTCAATCAGGCGAACTGGTGGAAGTGCTGCCGGGCGTGGCCAGCGGCGTGGGCAACCTGTACGTGGTCTACCCCAGCCGCCGCCATGTGCCGCGCGCGGTGACCGCGTTTGTGGAGATGACGGTGCAAAGGCTGGCGGCCTTGATCGAACCGCCCCCCGCCTTGCCACGCCGCAAGTCCGCGCAATTGCTATCAAAATGATAGCCCTCAGCACAAACCCTCCATGCGAATGGTCTTCGCAAAACCCATCACGGTGGGCCACTGCTCCAGCTCCGCAATCGCGCCGCGCAGGACGCGCTCCTGGGTTGGTTCGGTCAGCAGCACCACGGCGTTGAGTTCCGGGTCGCTGGGGTGCTCCAACACGTCCAGTTGCTGCACCCCCACTTTGGCGTCTGCAAAACAGGCCATGAGTTTCGGCAGGGTCCGCGACAGCTTGGCGATATCCAAGCGCAGGTAGTAGACCGTCTCCACGTCCTCCACCGCAAGCACCGGCAGTTCGGCGATGGCACCGGGCTGAAACGCCAGGGAAGGCACGCGGTGCCGGTGCGCCAGGTCCGAGACGCGGCACAGGTCCACCAGGTCGGCAATCACCGCCGAGGCGGTTTGTTCGGAGCCGGCGCCCGCGCCGTAGTACATCGTCACACCCGCAGCATCGCTCTTCACCATCACGGCGTTCATGGGGCCGTTGACGTGCGCCAACAGGTGATCAGCCGCAATCAGTGTGGGGTGCACGCGCAGCTCCAGCCCCTGCGCATTGCGCTTGGCAATGCCCAGCAGCTTGACGCAGTAACCCAGGCGCTCGGCAAAAGCGATGTCGGCCGAGTCCAACTGCGTGATGCCCTCCACATGCACCTTGTCGAACTGCACGGGCACGCCAAACGCGTTGGACGCCAAGAGCGTGAGCTTGTGCGCGGCGTCGATGCCTTCCACATCAAACGCGGGGTCGGCCTCGGCATACCCCAGGCGCTGGGCGTCGGCCAGCGCGTCGGCAAAACTCACGCCCTTGGCTTTCATTTCCGAGAGGATGTAGTTGGTGGTGCCGTTGATGATGCCGGCGATCCATTCGATGCGGTTGGCCGTCAGGCCTTCGCGCAGCGCCTTGATGATGGGGATGCTGACGGCCACCGCGCCCTCGTAGGCCACCACCACACCCTGCGCCTGGGCGGCGGCAAAAATCTCGCTGCCATGCACGGCCAGCAAAGCCTTGTTGGCGGTGACCACATGTTTGCCGTTGGCAATGGCTTGCAGCACCAGTTCCCGCGCCAGGGTGGTGCCACCAATCACTTCCACCACCACGTCTGTATCGGGATGGTTGACCACCAGAAACGGATCGTCCACCAGCACCACCTCCGGCCCCAACAGGCGGGCGGCGCGTGCCAGGTTGCGCACGGCGACCATGGCAATCTCGATGCGCCGGCCGGTGCGGGCCGCAATCACCTCGGCGTTGCGCTGCAGCACGGTGTAGGTGCCCGCACCCACGGTGCCCAGGCCGAGCAGGCCCACGCGCAGCGGTGCCATGGCGTGTATGGACGCAACACTGGAATGGTTGCCCAGAGCAAAAGACCCCCCACGGTTGCCCACTTCGTGTGGCTCCCTGCCCCCCGAGGGGGCGCGTTTCACCTTGGGGCGGCCCGGCGGTGAAACACTGGCTTGATGATCTTGGTACATAAAACTCTCCTACGAACAGTTGCTAACCCAGCTGCCTGTGCTGGGTTTGTTCTGAGAGAGATACACCAGTAGGCAGCCGGAACGGCCACCTGAACGACGCTCAGGCGGCCGTGTTCATAATGGTGGTAATCATGTGTGCGCCCATCGCCCGCGCAATGGCGGGCACCCCAACATGCACCACTTGCATGGTGTTGATGGGGTTAGGCATGGAGCGGCACAACATGTGGGCAAGCATAGCACGCGCGGGTTTATGTGGGCGTTAGCGACTGACGGCTATGTGGCAGCGCGGTTCGCTAACCGCCAGCAGTTGTTCGTGAACTTCGCGTCAGGTGTCCATACCGGACAGCCATGGTGGGAGGAAGCAGTCATTCACCTTGGTGTATGGTAATCAGTAAGTAGACCTTCGTAGTCGCAGTGCAATTTCTGCCGACTGTGTGGCTCTTGTGCAGCGTTTGTCGCCATTTTATTTTGGGTCACGATTGGACCTGGCGGCAATTCAGTTATAAATCAACCACTTATAAGTACTGGGAGTGAAATCATGGTCCAAGACGACTTTGTTGATAAGACAGGTTTCGCTGAGATAACACGTTAGACCCCCTTCAGGAGACATTGTGGACCTTGCACTATTAGAAGAAAAACTCTCCAGCTATGGGGCTGACGGTTACTACTTGTTTGAATCATTCATCATAAAAATTCTTCAGGCCGAAGCCATAAGCGAAGGACGAAATCTTATATACCACTCTGGCAACAATATCGCAGCATATGACGCGATTGCACCAGATGGGTTTGCAGACCTTCCTGGCCCGGTTGCAATCGAAATTGTTCGATCTTTAAATCCAAACAGAATAATTAAGGAGTTGCAGCGCCACTCAAGCCTTTCACGGGATGGGGCGTCATCTTTGCTTCTTATTTCAATTGGAAGCTATCCAACCAATGCTAAAGAATTTATAGAAAAACGTTTCCCCAGTGCCAAAAACATCATACTTTGGGGGCAAAATGAAATCCAAGAGCTAATAAATAAGCACCCGCAGGTATCAGCAGAAGTCGCCGACAACCTCTTCTCCAATCGCTTTAGAATTGCGCTAGAAGGAAAGGATGAGGACTGGAAAGAGCAGCGAAAGGTTGTTATTGCAGCCATTCGGGAAAATTATATGTCCGGCCGCTTCTCAATGTTGCTTGGGGCCGGCGTATCAAGCAGCGCTGGGCTTCCAGACTGGGATACATTGCTGAATTCCCTTTTTGTATCCATGCTTACCGAAGACGGTGTGGGAGGGAAGAATGCAGACCCAGATCAAATATCCAGCATCGTCAAACGCTTGCGCCAAATTGACGGCCCCTCCGCATTAATGCTGGCTAGGTATATAAGAAAAGGAATCGCCGCTGACTCTCAATCTGAACAGGGAAAATTCATCAAGGCGGTGACGGAGCAGCTTTATGGGTTGCGAAACAAGAAACACTCGATCAGCTCGCCTTTAATAAAATCCATAGCCAACCTTTGCGCCCCAACCAGAACAGGAGCAAAAGTAAAGGCCGTCCTGACGTACAACTTTGACGACTTGCTTGAGCGAGAAATTAAAGCCCGAGGACTCTCGTACAGAAGCATATTTGAAGAGGTTGATCTCGCATCCTCTGAAGAACTGCCCATCTATCACGTTCACGGCTTTCTCCCAGAGAACAGGGACGAATATCAAAACATTAATAAGGCAACACTCGTTTTTTCAGAGGAAGGCTATCATCACATATATCGAGAAGCCTATCACTGGTCAAATCTGATTCAGCTCAACAGTCTAAAAGAAACAAGCTGCCTTATGGTTGGCCTTTCACTAACCGACCCAAATCTGAGGCGACTGCTGGAAATATCTGCAAAATCCATCGACAAATCAAAGCACTTCGCCTTTATGAAGAGAATAACCTACAAAAACTTCTCTACGGAGGGGGAAAAATCCGTAGTCAGAGCTCCATCAGGCGTAGTGAAGAGGTTTCTCGACAGGCACCACAAACTCAATGAGGGCGTTCTGCGTGAATTAGGCGTAAATGTCATATGGTATGAGCAATATGACGAAATACCAACCTTACTTCAAAGCATTTCAAAAGGGGTCTAACCTTACTCGCTAGACCTATTTAAGGCATGTGGTATGCCATTATTGCCATACTTACAATTCTGCCTGAATCCTCATTCATTTTGAATTCGTAATTCTGCCAAGTTTCATCACTCTCGGACACTAGGCGTGAGAAATTCGGATGCTCTGATGTGTGTTCTTTTATTTTACTAATTACCGATCCAAAATCCATGTTCGAGACGAATAATATAATTGCTGTTTTGGTGTCGCGCCATGAAAGATAGCTCAACAATTGAGATATTGTTGAAAGGTACACTTCCTTGCCACGCCAGAATTTGCATTCGCCAATGAATTCGTTGCCGCCGGCTCCTCTAACAAGAATATCCGTTTTACCTCTTTTGTTGAACGTCTCGCCCGTTACCGATCCGTGAATGGCCGCTCCGAGTGTGACTAAAATCTGATCCCGTAGAGACTCTTCGTCTTTTCCGATGTAAGCGCCAGGAAGTCGCTCAAACATCTTTCCTATACTGTGTACGCACTCCAATATTTTAGAATATTCCGTTGTGTGAATCGTGTTGTTTTGAACTCCTCCTTCCCACTTATAAAGGTCGGTTTGTTTCAGTGCTTCAATAGTTTGTTTTATTGGAGCAAGAAGTTCAATTTGATCATCAAACAGTGAAATCATTTGCCTTATTGCCCATGGCGGGTGGGGTAGTTCAGCCACTTTGTACTTGGCAAGGCTTGAAACCTCTTTTAGTATTTCCGTTTGATCGAGCCAACCACCATTAAAGGAGTCCGCAAAAGACTTCAGGGTCGGGAAAATGCCAGCGTGATTGAACTCAATCAGTCGAGAAGCCATAAATCCTGCCAAATTTCGTCCGTCGGCATAAATTTCCTCAAGAGGCCCTTTTTGCTCCCACGGAAGTTCGTATACCTTCTTGAAATCTTCGTTGTTCTTCAGGTGCGGCCATCGCTTCATGTTGTAGTCGTTGAATACTTTTGCGTATTCCAAAAGACGACTCAGAAGAGGCGCTGCTATTTGTAGGTCGGATCGAATGAGCATTCTGTATGTTATGTGGGTGAGTCTACCGTTTGAATTCATCGGCGCTACGCGGTTTTATCGCGCAGCCTCCGGTGGGCGTGATGGGTTGAGTCTAGGCACCGGCTGCGAGCTCACTGAAAACTGCTGATGCAATGGAATGAACATCCTTCAGCGTATTACTCTTTTGGTTGTTGGAAGCGGAGGAAAACCTCGAAATTGCCAGAGGGAAAATTCCGTCTGTAATTGAGCTTGGGCGATCAATAACAATCTCGACGGCATAAGGCAAGACAGAGAATGCCAACGACAGTCGTTCTTTGTACTTCGCTGGGTCAATCCGGAGATTGCTCGCAGCTACTGGAATCGATGGATACTTTGATTTCGTCCTGCACGTTACCAACTCCTATGAATTCACCCTGCATTTCGGCAGAGCAGAAAAATCAACTACAAACTTGGAACGAAACAAACCATGTGACGTCCTGGAGCTTGAAAAGCCCAACGCTGAATGACCGCTGCGATTCTGATTCCTAGGGAATGATTTGCATATCCCCCATTCGGGTGAGTTCGTGAAAGACCGCTTCCGCCACTCAAAATCCGGCCATTGGCAGTGCGTGATTTCTCGGGCTGAACGACCGCAATGAAAACTTCAGTTCAGCGAACGGTCGTTATGGAGCAGCAACCCGGATGACCCGCTCTTGTCCAAAAGCGGCTCATCCGTAGATGGCAACTACGCCACGTTCTTTGAACAAAACGCAACGCCCCCGCACGGACGCCACGGCGCCGTTTACGACTTCAACTGCTCCCCCCCACTCACCCGCGCCAACGCCGCCCGCGCCCCGGCCAGCGACTGCAGCCGCTCACGCAAGTAATCCGCCAGGCGGGGTTGCTGGCTGAAGGCGACGTTGAAGCGGATGTGGGCGTCGGTGGGGTTGTCGGCAGAGAAAGTGGCGCCGCGCACCAGCAGGATTTTGTTGCGGTAGGCGTCTTGCACCAGCAGGTTCAGGTCCACATGGCTGGGCACCGAAGCCCAGAGGAACAGGCCGCCTTCGCCGGGATGGTCCAGCAGCAGGCCGGCCTCTGTCAACTGGCGCGCACACGCGTGGCGGGCGGCGAGCAGCTTGGCGTTCAGGCGGTCCAGGTGCTTGCGCCAGCGCCCGGCGGCCAGCACTTCGAGCATCACGTATTCGTTGAGCGCGGCGGTCGTCAGCACCGAGTAGATCTTCTCGCGCATCAGGGCCTTCAAGAGCGTGTGCTCGGCCGCCATGTAGCCGATGCGCAGCGCCGGGCTCAGGGCCTTGCAGAAGCTGGAGTAGTAGATGACGCGTTCCAGCCCCGCCAGGCTGGCCAGCCGCGTCGCGTGGCCGGGGTGAAAATGCCCGTGCACATCGTCCTCGGCGATCAAAAACCCGTATTGCTGCGCCAGCACCAGCACCTTGTGCAGATTGGCCGCCGTGCTGCTCCAGCCAGTGGGGTTGTGCAGCACGGTCTGGATGAACAGGATGCGTGGGCGGTGTTCGCGGCAGGCGGCGTCGAGTTGCTCCAGGTCCAGCCCATCGGGGCGGCGTTGGATGGAGACGATGCGCACGCCCTCCTTGCGCAGGCGCTCGAACATCAGGAAAAAACCGGGGTCTTCCACCAGCACGGTGTCGCCGGGCTGCAAAAAGGCGCGGCAGATCAGGTCGATGGCATGGGTGCCGCCGTAGGTGGTGAGGATGCGCCCGGCGTCCACCGCAATGCCGACGCCGCGCATGACCGTGGCGATGCGCTCGCGCAGCTCGGGCAGGCCCTGGGGCGGGCAGCGCGAGGCCATGCCGGCGCTGGAGCGGGCCAGGCCGCGCTGCACGGCGGCGGCGGGCACCGCGTCTTCCAACCATGCGGGCGGCAAGGCGCCGCTGCTGGCCAGCAGCACTCCGGCACGCTGGTCGTTGGCCTGCTGGGCCAGCCACACGCCTTCTTGTTCTTCACCGGCTTCCAGGGCGACGGCATCTGGCACATGGGCGTGGCGCGTCTCGCGCACAAAGTAGCCGGCCGTGCCACGCGACTCGATCAGGCCCAGCGCCATGAGGCGGTCGTAGGCGGTAACCACGGTGTTGGGGCTGACCGCCAGTTGCGCGGCCAGCTGGCGGATCGACAGCAGCCGGGCGGCGGCCGGCAACTGGCCACCGGCGATCAGCTCGCGCAGGCGCAGCTCAATCTGGTCGGCCAGTGGGGTGGGAGCGTTGCGGTCGAGGAAAAACATGGCCCGAGGTTATTCCATTTCTAAATCATTTGTGTCGAGGCGCGAAGCCGCTGGCAGTGCTGTAGCACGACAAGGCGAAGCAACAACGACACGGATGGGTTAAAAATGGAATTAGCGCAGAAAGCTGACCGCCAGCACCAGCAGCAAAGCACCCATGCTCAGGTTGAAGATGCGCTGCTTGCGCGGGTCGGTCAGCAGGCGGCGGATCGCCACGCCAAACAGGGCCCACATCGACGCGCTGGGAAAGCCGATGAGCAGCCCCACCACCGCCACCAGCAGCGCACCCACCGGCGCACTCAGGCCCGCGGGCATGAACACCGAGGCCAGCGTGATGGCCTTGACCCAGCTCTTGGGGTTGACCGCCTGGAACAGGGCGGCCTGCGCAAAACTCAGCGGCTGGCTCTCACGCGCCTCGCCCAGCGAACTGGCGCTGAGCTTGTAGGCCAGAAACACCAGATACAGCGCGCCGGTGATGCGCAGCATCTGGTGCAGCACCGGGAAGGCGACGAACAGGCTGCCCAGCCCCAGGCAGGTGACATAGGTTTGCACCGCCACCCCGGTGCCCTGGCCAAAGATTTGCGGCAGCGCCCGGCGAAAACCAAACAGGGCGCCCGAGCTGGCCAGCATCACGTTGTTCGGTCCCGGCGTGCTCGACATCACAAAACAGTAGGTCATCAGGGGCAGTAAATCGGTCCACATCAGGCAGCTCTCCAGAGTCAGTGCCTTGACTGTAGGGCGCCCTGGCGGCGGCGCCAAGGCACAGCGGGGCGGGTGTGCACTTGCGCTGTATCAGTGGGCCAAGCCCTACAGATGTGCGGTGGTGATCCGCGGGCTGCGAAACGTCAGGTTGATGCGCCTGCGCCCCAGCAGGCCATGCGCGCCATCCTCCAGCGGCTGCACCCCGTGGTAGGCCAGGCGCGATGGCCCGCCCCACACCACCACGTCGCCATGCACCAGCCGCAGCCGCTGGGGCCGGTCGCTGCGCCGCGGCGTGCCAAACAGGAACACCGCAGGCAGGCCCAGGGACAGCGACACGATGGGGGCGGACAGGTCTTTTTCGTCTTTGTCCTGGTGCAGCGAGAGCTTGGCGCCGGGCAGGTACTGGTTGATCAGGCAGGCTTCGGGCTGGAAGTGGGCATAACCGGCCTGCGCGGCGGCGCGCTGGGCCAGCGCCAGCAAACACGCGGGCATGGCAGGCCAGGGCTGTCGGGATACCGGGTCGCGCGTGGCGTAGCGGTAACCCTGCGGGTCGGACACCCAACCCAGCGCGCCGCAACTGGTGGTGGCCACCGACATGGTGTAGCCGCCGGGGGTTTGCATGTGGCGCAGGGGCGCCTGGGCGATGACGGCCTCCACGGCCTGCAGCAGGGCTGCATCGCCGTCCCGGCCCCAGGCGCGCAGCAGCACCGCGCCCGGCGCAATGGGAGTGTGCACCGCCTCGGGCGGCGGCGGCAAGTCGTCAAAAAGGTCCTGTGGGCTCACTTTTGCGCTGTTTGGGTGGCTGTGGGCGCCAATTTTACGAAGGGCCCCAAGCCAGCACCCAGGCGCGCGCGACAATCACCCCCTCGCACCCAAGGCCATGCGGCCTTCCATCCCCCACACCAGAGCAAGCACATGACCCAAGATGTAAAACCCCAGAACGATGTAAATCCGATGAAGCTGTGCGACTCCTGCGCCGACATCCAGCGCAACTGGCGCAAGGCGCCGGGCCACCCGGAGTTGGTGCAAGGCACCAACCGCACCGAAACCCATAAACACGGCCAGGTCACCATCACCAGGTACCGCTGCGAGCGCTGCGGCACCGCCTGGGAGTACGAGAACAACAAGGTCAACCGCCACGCGGGCTGGTCGGTGGTGGGGCGCTAGCTTCCGGTGCAACTCAGCTGGCCACCGTAAAGCGCTGTTGCAGGTGGCGCGGGGTCTCGATCTCGTCCACGATGGCAAGCGCCAGGTCGGCCACCGAGATACCGGCGGGTGCCTCGAACGGCGGCGTGTCCACCAGCTACACGCCAGGGGCCACGAACAGGCTGCCCGCACCGCCCACCACCAGCAGGCGCTTGAGGGCTGGGGCATCAGCGTGGTGGTGAGCGACGACGACCGCCGCGCCCTGGCCGACGGGCGTTTGCTGCCCGTGCTGCCGGGCTGGAAGCTGCCCGACATGCCCATCTACGCCATCACCCCCCGGCGCGGAGAGCAGCCCGCCAAAGTGCGCCACGCGCCACGCGCTGGCGCTGCTGGCGGGGTATTTTGAACAGCTGCCGGGTTGAGCACTTTTGCTCCTGTTTAGAGTTGCGGTAGGAACAAAGGTTACCCTCTGCCCCCCGCGCAGATCCGTACGTGCGGAATTCCCGCATACGGCTCCTGCCTCAGGTATGTGACGCA
>MESI01000114.1 GCA_001770935.1 Burkholderiales bacterium RIFCSPLOWO2_12_FULL_61_40
ATCGAAGCCAAGAGCCGCGGCATCTACGAAGCCCCCGGCCTGGCGCTGCTGTTCATCGCCTACGAGCGCCTGGTCACCGGCATCCACAACGAAGACACCATCGAGCAGTACCGCGACAACGGCCGCAAGCTCGGCCGCCTGCTGTACCAGGGCCGCTGGTTCGACAGCCAGGCCATCATGCTGCGCGAGACCGCCCAGCGCTGGATCGCCCGCGCCATCACCGGCACCGTGACGCTGGAACTGCGCCGGGGCAACGACTATTCGCTGCTGAACACCGAGTCGCCGAATCTGACCTATGCGCCTGAGCGCTTGAGCATGGAAAAGGTGGAAGACGCGCCGTTCTCGCCGCTGGACCGTATTGGGCAACTGACCATGCGCAATCTGGACATCACCGATACGCGCGCCAAGCTGGGCATTTATGCGCAAAGTGGTTTGCTGTCGCTGGGTGAAGGGGGCGACTTTTTGAAGCTGGGTGGGGGCAAGTAAATCGCGCTTCGTTTTCGGGGGTTTCGCGCTCCGGGGCCAGGCGAGTTGGGCCTGGCAGCCTGGCGCTCATACGCTGGGTTTTTTTGAAATCGCGCCAGCCTGCTACCAAATACCTACTGATCAAACTCAGTCTGCACAAACTTTAGAGTCTGCTCGTGGCGCAACTTGCACACCACATTTTGGTTTGCGAAAACTCCGACGAAGGTCTTGGCCTGATTCTTCGGGATCGCTTTGATCCAACGGACACCAACAGCCCATTCCGACAACTCCTCATCATTGGCATTTTCGTTCGGACGCTCAGCTTTCAATCCGGCCGAGAGCAACGGAACATTGTCGTTGGTTACGAAATTGCGAATCATCACTGCTGGCTTAGTCACTTCCCCACAGCCGACATAACCAAGCCCCTTCATGTAAGCAAAGATTTTGTCGCCGACAGCAAGGCGGTTGAGTGCGGATGAATAGCGCTTCCCTTATCCCGCTCCGACAAATCCGAACTTCATGTTGTCTTCCCAAGTTCGGTGCGGCCCCTCACCTACATTCACAAACCAGTTGCCGGCCCATTCGGTCTGATTGGTGGAGGTTGTTCTTTGCTTGACCTCTTTTCGCTCGATGTAGTCTTTAGCCTCCGGCAATGGGATGATCGTTTCCGGTTTGATGAACAGTTCACCATCAGAATCGACAAACGGAGCAAGTCGGGTGCATTGGATATCCACGCCGAATTCACGCAACCAGAGCACTGCGGAAATAACTTCTGAGTTGAACTCCCGTGACGCCAAAATGATCCGTTGATTCGCGTTTAGTGCCTCAATGTCAGTATCAATGAATTCCTCGATTGATTTCGTTGCATCAAACTCCGACTTGTTCAAGTAATTCCATTTACAGATCAATAGGAGATGAGGCGCCCCGACGCAGGCAGTGCTTTAGCACGACCAGGAGGGGCAACGATGTATCTTATTGATATGGAATTGGAATAAGACGCATACTGCTTGAATATCTCACCCGGCAAGAGGCTGGAGCAATAAGAGGCGTACTTGATCGCCTGCCATTCGACAGATGAGCCGGAATCGTCCCGCTTCAACTCGACCACGACAAGTGCCGCCGATTTATCGACACAAAGCAGATCAAGCCGCTTGCCAGAAAAAAGGATGACATCCTTGCCAATGACGAGCAGCTCTTCTCCCAAAATAATCGGACTTTTTTCTATCCATTCTTGGATATCAAAACGCTCTTTCAACCCAAGATCAGAAAAGCCCGTAGCCTTAAGTTCGATCAGAGTCTTGTTTTTTTATGTCAACACGAAACATTGGCATATCCTCCCATCGCTGTTGTAGTAGTCAGAGTCAGGCCAGCATTTCCAGCAGAACCCCATGCCAGGCTTTCTCATCAATCTTGCCCATCTTCTTGCCCAACCGCACTTTATCCACGCAACGAATTTGATCGAGCAGGATGCGTGCTTTTTTCCTTTGAAAAACCACTTCGGGGCGGCAACCCATGGGCTGCCCGGCGCTAGTGATGGGCGCAATGATGACGCGGGGCAATGCGGCGTTCATGTCGTTGGGTGACACCACGAGCGCCGGTCGTGTCTTTTGAATTTCCGTGCCGATAGTCGGGTCGAGGTTGACCCAATACACGTCACCGCGTGCGATAGTCCGGCTCACCATACCCACTCGCTGTCATCCGCCACGGGCACCGCTTCCCAAGCCTTGGCCTCTGCCGCCTCTTGTAGCCGCACGGCGTCAGACGCAGGCTGAGCAAACCAGCCGTCGCGCAGTTTGCGCGTGACGGGCTTGATCACAATCTGACCGTCTTGCAATTGCATGTCCACCTGGTCTTCGATGCGGCACGACGCAAGAAAAGCCGCAGGAATCAATACCCCCCTGGAATTCCCGATTTGACGCATGGTTGTCAGCATGACCGCTCCTTTGAAAATAATAACAATATTATAACAATTGACCATCTACCTTGTCCGCTACGAGCGCCTGGCCACCGGCATCCACAAGGAAGACACCATCGAGCAGTACCGCGACAACGGCCGCAAACTGCGGCCGCCTGCTGTACCAGGGCCGCTGGTTCGACAGCCAGGCCATCATGCTGCGCGAAACCGCCCAGCGCTGGATCGCCCGCGCCATCACCGGCGCCGTCACGCTGGAGCTGCGCCGGGGCAACGACTACTCGCTGCTGAACACCGAGTCGCCGAATCTGACCTATGCGCCTGAGCGCCTGAGCATGGAAAAGGTGGAAGACGCGCCGTTCTCGCCGCTGGACCGTATTGGGCAACTGACCATGCGCAATCTGGACATTGTGGATACGCGTGCCAAGCTAGGGATCTATGCGCAGGCCGGTTTGCTGTCGCTGGGTGAAGGCGGGGATTTCCTCAAGCTGGGGAGCGATGGGAAGAAATGAGGGTTGCTTGTGGGTAGGAAACTAAAGGCCGGGGTATCCGACCTTTTTTTTGGTTGCGATGGTCGGGAGCAGACCCATTGCAGTCATTTCCCAGAAGGCACGCAAGACGCAGGGCGGCATGGCGCTCAACTCCGTTCGTGTCCCCCGCCCTGCGGGCTCCTCCTTTACCTCACTGCGCTGAACGCCACGCCGCCCTGCGTCGGCCAACATTGCTGGCTGCCGTTGCCATTGGGGTGGATGGTGCAGCGAAGTAAAGGAGGAGAGCCGGGCGCAGCCCGGTTCGGGGGACATGAGCGGAACCATCCACCCCGGTGGCAACGGCCCCCGCAAACCTGCGCCAGCAAGGTCTGCTTTCGCTACACACCTGCCACCAAATTCCACAAGACTGTTCCTGCGCAATGGTGAAATCAAAAGATCGAGACTCCATCATTCGCGTCAAATCGGGTCTACCAACGCGGATTTAAACTGCCAGCCAATCCGTACCATTCAAACAATAAATGAGTATTTGTGATAACAACCGTAACATTGAATAGCGACGTTATATGGCGGAAGCCGTCAATCAATGTGCGCAAGCAGCTTCTTGTTTGATAGCAATACTATCTCTTTATATATTACGAAAACACACTTATAGGATAGAAAAAAGCACTGCCCTATGTGCGGCGGCGATTCTCTCGATCTGAGCAACAACAGCAAAAAGCAGCCGCAAAACAGGCCTTTACCTGCCGCCGCCCTATTTCACCCGCCCATAGTGCGCGCGCTGGCGAATGCCCAACAGGCCGTAGTTAGGCTGCAGCCTGCTTAAATAGTCCCGCGCAATGGGCAGCAGCGCCGCCGGGGTGATGCCCAGCGCCTCCAGGCCCGGCCACAGTCCGCTGGCGACGTTGTCGATGCGCATGGAGTCCAGGTTGTCGCGGCTCAGCAGGGGTTCGCCCGGCAGCAGTTCCATCACCACAGCCTGCAGATAGGCCAGCCAGCGGGGCAAGGGGATTACCGGGCGGCCACGGCCTTCGCGAATGCCCACGATCTGGGCCGACAGGCGCACCAGTTGCTCCAGCGTAAAAACCTGCGGGCCACACAATTCCAACTCTGGGGGCCTGGGGGGAATGGAGGCCAGGGCGTCGGGCTCCAGGTAGTGCACCACGGCGCTGGCCACATCTTCCACCCACACCGGTTGGAAGCGTGTATGGGCGCAGGCCAGGGGCACGAGGGGCAGGTGTTTTTGCAGTCTGGCAAACCGGGTTAAAAAGCGGTCTCCGGCGCCAAACATCACACTGGGGCGCAGGATGTGCAGGTCGAATGCGGCCTGGGTGCCCTCGCCCGCCGCATCCATCAATACCACTTCGCCCTGGCTTTTGCTGCGCAGGTACATGGACGGCGCACGGTCGGGGCGCCGTGCGTCGGCCCCCAGGGCACTGATGTGGATCAGCCGCTTGACGCCCTGGGCCGCGCAGGCGCGTGCCAGTTTTTGTGGCAAGGCCACATGGACGTGGTCAAACTCCGCCTGGGTGCCGTGCAAGAGGCCCACCAGATTCACCACCGCGTCGTGCCCCGCCACGGTGCGGTGCAGGGTCGCCTCGTCGTGCACATCCAGCTCCTGCACATCCATGAAGGGATAGATCAGCAGGTTTTCGGCATGGGCCCAGCGCCGGGTGGGGGCGGTAACCTGCCACTCTTTGTTCACCATTTTTTCGCACACATGGGTGCCCACAAAGCCGCTCGCACCCAGTATCAAGATTTGCGCCATGCGGGCAATCTAGCGGCGTGGGCGGGCGCGCTCCATGCCAAATGTCAAAGGGGCAAAAAAGGGGAGCGGCCCCTGGGTATGGATATGGAATCACACCACCACCGGCTCGGGCTCCAGCACGATGCCAAAGCGCTCGTACACACTGGTCTGGATGGCTTTGGCAAGTGTCATCACCTCACCGCCCGTGGCGCCGCCCCGGTTGACGAGCACCAGGGCCTGTTTCTCATACACCCCGGCTTGGCCTACGGATTTGCCTTTCCAGCCGCAGGAGTCGATCAGCCAGCCGGCGGCCAGCTTGACCGCGCCGTCCGCCAGGCGGTAGTGCACCACCTTGGGGTCGCGGGCGATGATGTCGGCGCACTGCTCTGCGGTAACCGTGGGGTTTTTGAAAAAACTGCCCGCATTGCCGATGACCTGCGGGTCGGGCAGCTTGGCGCGGCGGATGTCGCAGACCCAGCCGTAGAGTTGCTGGGCGGTGGGTTCGGTGCACCCCTGCTCTGCCATTTTTTTGTCGATATCGGCGTAGCCCAGCACGGCCTTCCACGCCTTGGGCAAGGCGAACCGCACGCGCAGAATCAGGGCGCGGTCCTTGAGGCCCAGGGCCTGGTGATTACCGGCCACTGCCCCAGCGGTGCTGGTGCCGCCGTGCTTGAACACCGAATCGCGGTAGCCGAAGGCGCACTGCGCCGCATTCAGGGTGAACACCTGGCCGGTGTGCAAATCCACTGCGTCCAGCGACTCAAAGCGGTCTTGCAACTCCACGCCGTAAGCACCCACGTTTTGCACCGGAGCGGCCCCCACCGTGCCGGGAATCAGCGCCATGCTCTCCAGTCCGGGGTAGCCTTGTGCCAGCGTCCAGGTCACAAAGTCGTGCCAGTTCTCGCCCGCACCGGCTTCCACAATGAAATGTTTGGCGGTCTCTTGCACCAAACGGCGCCCCATGACCTCCACCTTGAGCACCACGGGCTTGACATCGCCCGCAAGCACGATGTTGCTGCCGCCGCCCAGCACGAACTTGTCCGCGCTGCCCAAAGCGGGATCGGCCAGCAGGTCTTGCACATCGGTTTCACTGGCAATGCGCACCAGCGTATGGGCCTTGGCCACGATGTGGAAGGTATTAAAAGCTTGGAGGGGGACGTTTTTCTCGACTAACATGGCGGGATTGTCGCACTGGGCGCCCACGGGGCTCCCGCGCGGGCCAGATCGGTCATGGCCTAGCCGTTCCAATCGTGCACAACCCGGGACCGATGCGGGGCGTGCAACTCTTATTCTTACAAAAATGCCTTCTTTTGATACCGTTTGCGACGCCAACATGGTGAATGTGAAACATGGGG
>MESI01000115.1 GCA_001770935.1 Burkholderiales bacterium RIFCSPLOWO2_12_FULL_61_40
CTGGCCCACAAGGTGTCGCTGTCCCCCTCCCCGTGTTGGCGCCGGGTGCGCCAGTTGGAGGAAACCGGCGTCATCGAGGGCTACCACGCCCACCTGAGCCGCAAAAAGCTGGGCTACGGCGTGACCGGCTTTGTGCATCTGCAAATGAACAACCACACACCCGAAGTCATCGCCGCCTTCGAGCGCGAGGTGGTCGCCCTGCCCCAGGTGCTGGCCTGCCACAACCTGTCGGGCCGCTACGACTACCTCATCGAAGCCATCGCCCCCGACCTGGAATCGTTCTCGCAACTGGTGCGCGCCAGGATCGGCAGCCTGCCGGGGGTGAAAGAAATTTCCACCAGCTTTTCACTCAAAGAGGTGAAACATGCGTGGACACTGCCGGTGGTGTGAGGGGCTCCCCGGCGCACGGCACTGGCACGACACTGATTAGGTGATTTTGAAAACCGTCCGAATGGTCTTGACGCCGGATTTTTCTTCGTAAACCGCCCATTGTTTGATCCCCTTGACCAGGACTGCGGTGCTGACATCCTTCACCGGCAATCAGCCGAGTCGCTGAATGGGCCTCTGCGGTCCATGACAATTCGCAACTCCCACCCGCTGGCATTGGCAACAATCCGCGCATGGAAGAGTGCCATGAATGACGAAACAAACAACGTGGCCCTGGTCCTGCGCTTTGAAAGCACTGCCCGGCTCTGTGCGCTTGCCGCAGTCGTACTCGGCTTGGCCAACCTGGTCGGCTGGGAGGTGCTGCATACCCACACGGCCTGGGGCTTTGTTCTCGCCGGTACGGCCCTGTTCGCGGCCAGCCACCGTCCCCAGGCTGCGGTTTGGCGCCGTATCCACCGGGTCCCGGCAGCGCTGCTGGCACTACTGGGACTGCTGACACTCGCTGAGCACCTGCTGGCTGCGGATCTGGGCATGGGATCCATGGCCGAAGCCACGGCAGCTGGCTTGGCCTTGACCGGGCTCGCCCTGCTCCTGCTGGACCGCCCTGGCGCCCATGCAGGGTCGCAAATTGCGGCACTGGCGGGCACCATGATCGGTGTCCTGGCCATTCTTGGCTATGCCTACGGCATGACATCCCTGTATGGTATCGGCGCCTACTCCAGCGCTGCGTTGTGCACCGCAGCCGGATTGGTGGTGGTGAATCTGGGGGTGTTGTTTGTACGGCCGCAGCAGGGTCTGATGGCGGTGGTGACCAGCGACACGGTGGGCGGGGTCATGGCCCGCCGACTGCTGCCACTGGCGGTGCTGGCCCCCTTCATCATCATTTGGCTGCGCATTCAGGGCGAGCGGCGGGGGCTCTACAGCTCAGAATTCGGTGTCGCCCTGGTGTCCCTGATCTACGTGGTCTTGTCCAGCGTATTTGTTTGGCGCACCGCAGAGAGCCTGCGCCAGAGCGACCAGCGGCGATCGGCTGCGGACCGCGTGCGCAACCACCTGCAGGCGGAACTGACGGGCTTCATCAATTTCGCCATGGATGCCCTGATCATGGTCGATGGCACCCACCGCGTCACCCTGTTCAACCAGGCCGCCGAAAAAATGTTTGGCCGCCACGCCAGCGATGTGCTGGGCGCACCGCTGGAGTTGCTGTTGCCGCAACGCCTGCAAACGGCGCACGCCGACCATTTTCGAACCTTCAGCACCGCCGATGCAACCACCCGGCGCATGGACGGGTTGGGGGTCATCACCGGCATTCGCGCCAATGGTGAGGTGTTCCCCGTGGAAGCGTCGATTTCCCAACTGGATGCGGATGGCGACACCTACCTCACTGTCATTTTGCGAGACATCACGGACCGCTTGCGCATCGAGGCAGACCTGCGAATCGCCGCCACCGCTTTCGAGGCCCAGGTCGGCATCATCGTCACGGACTCCAAAGGCGTGATCCTGCGGGTCAACCGCATGTTCACCGAAGACACCGGCTACACCGAACAGGAAGCCGTCGGCCAAACCCCACGCCTGTTGCGCTCGGGCCGCCACGACACCGCCTTTTATACGGCCATGTGGGAGAGTGTCGGGCAAACCGGCGTATGGCAGGGCGAGATCTGGGACCGCCGCAAAAACGGGGAGATTTACCCCAAATGGATGGTCATCACGGCGGTCAAGACCGATGAGGGGGTGACGACCCATTACGTCAGTACGCAAACCGACATTACCCAGCGCAAGGCGGCAGAAGAAGAGATCAAGCACCTCGCTTTCTACGACCCGCTGACGCACCTGCCCAACCGGCGGCTCCTGATGGACCGCATGCACCACGCCCTGGCCACCACCCAACGGCTGGAACGCCGGGGCGCGCTCATGTTCATCGACCTGGACAAGTTCAAGACCCTGAACGACACACTGGGCCACGACAAGGGTGATTTGCTGTTGCAACAAGTGGCCCAGCGTCTGGTGGCCTGCGTGCGCGAAGGTGACACCGTCTCCCGGCTGGGCGGCGACGAATTTGTGGTCTTGCTGGAAAATCTGAGCCCCTCCATCGATGAAGCCGCCAGCCAGGCGGAGACCATTGGTGAAAAAGTTCTGGCCTCGCTCAACCAGACCTATGTGCTCGACGGGCACGCCTACCACTGCACCTGCAGCATCGGCGTCACGCTGTTTGGCAACCCCAAGGAGGTCATGTCCGATCTGATGATGCAGGCCGACTTTGCCATGTACCAGGCCAAGTCCAGGGGACGCAACGCCCTGCGCTTTTTTGATCCCGCGATGCAGGCCGCAGTGACCGCCCGTGTTCTTCTGGAAGTGGATTTGCGCGAGGCGGTTCGGGAGAGGCAGTTTGTCCTGCACTACCAGGCCCAGGTCGATGGCGAAGGGCTGCTGGTCGGAGCGGAAGCCCTGGTGCGCTGGCAGCATGGGCAACGCGGCATGGTGCCGCCCACCGAGTTCATTCCCCTGGCCGAGGAAACCGGCCTGATTTTGCCCCTGGGCCACTGGGTGCTGGAAACCGCCTGCCGACAGCTGGCGCGGTGGGCTCTGCATCCCGCCATGGCCCACCTCATGGTCGCGGTGAATATCAGTGCCCACCAGTTCCGGCAACTCGACTTCGTGGGTGAGGTGCTGGCCGTGCTGAAAACCACAGGAGCCAACCCCCAAAGGCTCAAGCTGGAGCTGACGGAGAGCCTGCTGGTGGCGGATGTGGACGATGTGATTGCCAAAATGCACGCCCTGAAGCGGGCCGGTGTGGGCTTCTCGCTGGACGACTTTGGCACCGGCTATTCCTCCCTCTCCTACCTGAACCAGCTGCCTTTGGACCAGATCAAAATCGACCGCTCCTTTGTGGTGGACATCGAGTCGAACGACGGTGCGGTTGTCATCTGTGCCGCCACCATCAGCCTGGCCCACAGCCTGAAGCTCAAAGTGGTCGCCGAAGGCGTGGAGACCGAGGCGCAGCGCTACTTTCTGAACACGGTGCACCACTGCGATTTCATGCAAGGTTATCTGTTCAGCCGCCCGCTGCCGCTGGAGGCGTTTGAAGCATTGGCGATGCCGGCTGCGGATGCACAAGCAGTGGGGCAGCCCTTCGGCGCGCGGGTGTCCACTTTGGGTCGGGTCCGCTCCGCCAAGCCGCGCACCAACACCGCGCCCTTACGCCCCGCCCCCCTCACTCTTGCGGTCCAGCTCCCGCAGCCGCCGCAGCTTCTCGGCGATGCGAATCTCCAGGCCCCGCTCTACGGGGCGGTAAAAACCGGGTGAGGCCATGCCGTCGGGCAGGTAGCGTTCGCCCGCGGCAAAGCCGCCTTCCTCGTCGTGGGCGTAGCGGTAGCCTTTGCCGTAGTCCAGCTGCTTCATCAGCTTGGTGGGCGCATTGCGCAGGTGCATGGGCACGGGGCGGGTGCCGTCTTTTTTGATGAAAGCTTTGGCTTCGTTGAAGGCTTTGTAGACGGCGTTGGACTTGGCCGCCACGGCCAGGTACACCACACACTCGGCCAGGGCCAATTCGCCTTCGGGCGAGCCCAGGCGCTCGTAGACCTCGGCGGCATCCAGCGCCAGGCGCAGCGCGCGCGGGTCGGCCAGGCCGATGTCTTCGGTGGCCATGCGAACCAGGCGCCGGGCCATGTAGCGGGGGTCGGCCCCGCCATCGAGCATGCGCATCAGCCAGTACAGGGCGGCGTCGGGGTCGCTGCCGCGCACACTTTTGTGCAGGGCCGAGATGGTGTCGTAAAACTGCTCGCCACCCTTGTCGTAGCGGCGCATGCGCTCGCCCAAAACCTTGAGCAGCCACACGTCGCTGATCTCGCCCACTTTTTCCTGCTGCGCCGCCACCACCAGGGTTTCCAGCGTGTTCAGCAAGCGCCGGGCATCGCCATCGGCGTAGGCGACAAGGCGATCGACTGCTATGCTTTCGATAGCTGGCTGCGCTGTATCTGCAAGGGCTCTGGCTATGATTTGCTTAAGATCATCCTCCGCCAGCGGCTGCAGCACATACACGGCCGCCCGCGACAAGAGCGCAGAGTTGACTTCAAACGACGGATTCTCGGTGGTGGCGCCGATGAAGGTGAACAGGCCACTCTCCACATGGGCCAAAAAAGCATCCTGCTGGCTTTTGTTGAAGCGGTGCACCTCGTCCACAAACACGATGGTGCGGCGCGGCTCCAGCCCCTCGCGTGCGGCCAGGGCCTGCTCCACCGCCTCGCGGATGTCCTTCACCCCGCCCAGCACCGCGCTGATGCTGATGAACTGGGCGTCAAACGCGCTGGCCATCAGCCGCGCAATGGTGGTCTTGCCGGTGCCCGGCGGCCCCCAGAGAATGCAGCTGTGCGGTTGGCCGGATTCAAAAGCCAGGCGCAGCGCCATGCCTTCGCCCAGCAGGTGCTGCTGGCCAATGACTTCGGCCAGGGTACGGGGGCGCAGGCGCTCGGCCAGCGGCTGGTGGGAGGCAGCAGGGGTCATCAGCGGCGGCGGCGCAATTACTGCCGGATCACGTCCGCACCCTGCGGCGGTTTGAACTGGAAGTGGGCGGCGTCCAGCGGCGCATTGGCCTGAAAGGCGCTAAACCGCATGGTGGACTTTTGGCCAAAGCTGTCCAGCATCTCCAGCACCGCCAAAGCACCGTCCTTGAAGCCGACCCGCACGCTTTGCAGCGAACTGTCCTTGGCCTTGGGTGTGGCCAGCACCCACTGCAGGCCGTCCTGGTCGGGCGCATCGGTCAGCGTGAAGTCGGCCTGCAAAGCGCGCAGATCGGGCGCGGCGGCGATCAGGGCCGCCGGTGTGGAGCCCAAGGCCTGGGCCTGCTTGCGGGCGGTCACCTGGTTCAGGTCCACGTCATACAACCACAGGGTCTGGCCGTCGGCCACGATGCTTTGCTCAAACGGCTTTTTGTAGACAAACCTGAACCGGCTGGGCCGGGAAAACTCGAAGGTTCCGCTAGAGGTTTTGGCCCGTGGCACTTGCCCGTCTTTGGCGGGTGAGGTCACCACCTGGGTGAAGTCGGCATGGCCGGTTTTTACGGTCTTGACAAAGTTTTCAAGGTCATTTAGGCCTGTAGCCCCCGCAGATACTGCGCAAGCAGCTAGCAAAATAATAGCAATCAATCGGTTTTTCATTACAGCGTCCATCCGCAAAGGGTTTGTCACTCGGCGCGCGCAGGCACCAGAATTTCCCGCTGGCCGCTGCCACTCATGGCGCTGACCAGTCCGGCTTTCTCCATGTCCTCCACCAGACGGGCGGCGCGGTTGTAGCCAATCTTCAGATGCCGCTGCACCAGGGAAATGCTGGCCTTGCGGTTCTTTAAAACCACCTCCACCGCCTGGTCGTACATGGGGTCTTTCTCACCTCCACCACTGCCAGCTTCTCCGCCTTCGCCGTCTTCACCGTCCACGGTGCCGCCTTCCAGCACACCTTCCACGTAGTCGGGCTCGCCCTGGGTCTTCAGGTAACTGACCACGCGGTGCACCTCTTCGTCGCTGACAAAGGCGCCATGCACCCGGGTCGGCATGCCGCTGCCGGGCATGTAGAGCATGTCGCCCAGGCCGAGCAGGGCTTCGGCGCCCATCTGGTCCAGGATGGTGCGGCTGTCGATCTTGCTGCTGACCTTGAAGGAAATGCGGGTGGGAATATTGGCCTTGATCAGGCCGGTGATCACGTCCACGCTGGGGCGCTGGGTGGCCAAAATCAGGTGGATGCCGGCCGCGCGGGCTTTTTGCGCCAGCCGGGCGATCAGCTCCTCGATCTTCTTGCCCACCACCATCATCAAATCGGCCAGCTCGTCGATCACCACCACAATGTGCGGCAGGCGCTGCAAGGGCTCCGGCGCCTCGGGTGTGAGGCTGAACGGGTTGTAAATGAACTCCTCGCGCGCCGCAGCGTCGTCGATCTTGGCGTTGTAGCCCGCCAGATTGCGCACGCCCATCTTGCTCAGCAGCTTGTAGCGGCGCTCCATCTCGGCCACGCACCAGGTCAGGCCGTGGGCGGCCTGGCGCATGTCGGTCACCACCGGCGCCAGCAAATGGGGAATGCCCTCGTACACCGACATTTCCAGCATCTTGGGGTCGATCATCAAGAGGCGCACATCGCGCGCCTCGGCCTTGTACAAGATGCTCAAGATCATGGCATTGATCCCCACCGACTTGCCCGAACCGGTGGTTCCGGCCACCAACACGTGCGGCATCTTGGCCAGATCGGCCACCACCGGGTTGCCGATGATGTCCTTGCCCAGGCCCATGGTGAGCAGGGATTTGGCCTCGTGGTAGACCTGCGAGCCCAAGATTTCGGACAGGGTGATGGACTGGCGCTTGGCGTTGGGCAGCTCCAGCGCCATGTAGTTCTTGCCCGGAATGGTTTCCACCACGCGAATGGACACCAGACTCAGGGAGCGCGCCAAATCCTTGGCCAGGCCCACAATCTGCGAGCCTTTGACGCCCGTGGCCGGCTCGATTTCGTAGCGGGTGATCACCGGGCCGGGCGAGGCCAGCACCACGCGCACCTCCACGCCAAAGTCCTTGAGCTTTTTCTCGATCATGCGGCTGGTCATCTCCAGCGTCTCGGGGGCCACGGTTTCCTGGCGCAAGAGCGCGCCATCCAGCAGGGCCACCTGGGGCAATTTGCTGTCGGGCATGTCGGTGAACAGCGGTTTTTGCCGTTCCTTGGCCACACGCGTGCTGGGCGGCAGCTCGATGCGCACCGGCTCGATCACCACCGGCTTGGGGGGGTGCACCGCAATTTCTTCGTATTCTTCCAGCAAAATTTCTTCGCGCTCGCGGGCGGCCTGCTGCCCCAGCACCTTGTCTTGCGCCATTTCGCGCTGTTCGCGCCGCGACTCGATCCTGGAATCCACCCAGGCACCGATGTTCTCCGCCAGATGCAACCAGGAGAATTTAAAAGCCAGGGCGGAACCGACAATGCCCAGCACAATCGCCACCAATCCAGCCCCCGAAAACCCCAGCCACTGCACACTCCAGGAACCCGCCAAATAGCCCAACACCCCCCCGCTATGGCCAGGCAAGCGGGCCTCCAGGCTGTACAAGCGGGTCCATTCCAGCGAACCGCTGGCGTACAGCAGCAGCAAAAACCCCAACCAAAAGGCAAATCGGCTGTCCAGACTGTGCCATTTGGCAGAGCCCGCGGCCTGGGCGCCACCGCTGCGCACATCGTCCCCGCGCAAGCGCCTGGCCAACACCGACAACCACACCCGGATGCCCACGGCCACGCACCACCAGACGGAAAAGCCAGCCAAAAAATAACTCAGGTCGGCAAGCCAGGCGCCCAGGCGCCCGGCCCGGTTCAGCACCGGCGCCCCGGTGCCCGACGTGGACCAGGCGGCATCCTGCGGTGAATAACTCAGCAAGGCCAGCAGCCACAGGGCCAGCAGGAAGAAGCCCGCGATCAGCGCCAGCTCGCTGCCGAAACGGCCCATGCCTATGGCGGTGCGTACGGGTGCGGGGGATGAGGAAGAGGGATGGAGGGTATTGAGCGAATATGTCATGCGGCAAACCAGTCGGGCACTAGCTTAACGCAAGCGCCGCCCTTATTCCGTTTTCAGATCAATACGAGAGTAGGCGCACCGACGCAGGCAGTGCTTTAGCACGACAAGGAGGGGCAACGACCTATCGTATTGATATGGAAATGGAATTACGCCGACAGCCACCATGGTGTGTCCACCCACGCGCACTCAGCGCGGCTCAACCCGGCGTTCAATGACGCGCAGCACACCGCTGTCCAAGGTTTCAATAAAGCCCTGCTCTTCAAAGTGCTTCATGACACGGCTGACCATCTCGCGGGAGGCCCCCACCATTTTGGCCAGATCCTGGCGCGAGATTTTTTCGCGGGTCATGCGCTCGCCGCGTTCGTTCGGCACTGCAGCTTCCAGCAGCACATTGGCCACCCGCCCGTACACCCCCATCAGCGCCAGGGAGCCGATTTTTTGTGTCGCGTTGCGCAGGCGCCGCACCAGGCCCCGCATGACGGCGTCCGCAATTGCCGCGTTCTCTTTCAGGCAACGCGAAAAATCCTCCCGTTCCAAGACCAGCACATCGCACGGCAACTCTGCCGACACCGTGGCACTGTGGGGTTCTTCGTCGATGATGCTCATCTCCCCCACGCAGTCGCCCGAGCGCAAAGTGGCCAAAATCACCTCGCGCCCCTGGTTGTCGGTGATCAGCACGCGGGCGCGGCCCGTCAAAAGGATGAACAGAGAATCAGAGTGCCCGCCTTGTGTGACGATGCATTCGCCCCGCTTGAAACGCTTCTTTCCAACGGAGCCCGCCAAGGACTTCGCCTGCTCCGGCGTAAGCATCGCAAACAAGGCCACTCGACGAATCAGATCCAGGTTACTCACCACTGCCATGGCATATTTTCCAGAAGGGCAAAAATAGGTTTCTTACAATCTAGGCTCTTCCAAATGTACACCGCATCACCCCGAGTTTTTGCATAGATAGGTAAACCCAATGTCTCCCACCAAACACGCCAAAGTTCTGATTCTGGGCTCTGGCCCTGCCGGCTACACCGCCGCCGTGTACGCTGCGCGCGCCAACCTCAACCCCGTGCTGGTCACCGGCATGGCCCAAGGCGGCCAGCTCATGACCACCACCGAAGTGGACAACTGGCCCGCCGACGTGCAGGGGGTGCAAGGCCCCGAACTGATGCAGCGTTTTCTGGAGCACGCCGAGCGCTTCCAGACCCAGATCATTTTTGACCACATCAACGCGGTCGATCTGAGCAAGCGCCCCTTTACCCTGAAGGGCGACACCGACGAATACACCTGTGACTCGCTGATCATCGCCACCGGCGCATCGGCCAAGTACCTGGGCCTGCCGTCTGAGTCTGCTTTTATGGGGCGCGGCGTGTCGGGCTGCGCCACCTGCGACGGTTTCTTCTACCGCAATGAAATTTGCTGTGTGGTGGGTGGCGGCAACACGGCGGTGGAAGAGGCGCTGTACCTGTCCAACATCGCCAGCAAGGTCTACCTGGTGCACCGCCGCGACAAGTTCAAGGCCGAGCCCATTCTGGTGGACAAAATGATGGCCAAAGTGGCCGAAGGCAAGATTGAACTTAAAACCTTCGTGACCTTGGACGAAGTGCTGGGTGACGCCAGCGGCGTGACCGGCATTCGCCTCAAAAGCACCAAGGACGGCGCTACGGAAGACATCACCCTCAAGGGTTGTTTCATCGCCATCGGCCATGCACCCAACAGCGAAATTTTCCAGGGCCAGTTGGAGATGAATGGCGGCTACATCGTCACCCAAGGCGGGCTCAAGGGTTTTGCCACGCAGACCTCGGTGCCCGGCGTGTTTGCCGCAGGCGACGTGCAAGACCATGTCTACCGCCAGGCCATCACCAGCGCAGGCACAGGTTGCATGGCGGCGCTGGATGCGCAGCGCTTCCTGGAACAGGAATAAAGGCCCCCACGCTCCCCCACTGCGTGTGGGTCGCCGCCCCCCAGGGGGGCTAATTTTCCCTCGCGGGGCTGACCGCCAAGCGGCTCAGAGCCTTGGGGCGGCCCTGCGGAAAATTGTCTTCATGCTTCGACTCTTGGTGAAATTCGCTATAATCGCAGGCTTTGCTGAAATCAGCCCGTGAGGGCCGCAGGGCAGCAATATCCGCCAAGTCACCTTGGCGGGGGGTTATGTCAAGTAACCTGGGGTTACCGCCACCCTTTCTATTGGCGAGGTGAGGCTAGAGCGAGATTGAACGGTTCTGTCACCACAGACTTTTTAATCGCCAGCAACAGCCGTTAAAGAAGTATCGGAGTGTCCTAATGG
Organism: Burkholderiales bacterium RIFCSPLOWO2_12_FULL_61_40; assembly: GCA_001770935.1. Lineage (GTDB taxonomy): Bacteria > Pseudomonadota > Gammaproteobacteria > Burkholderiales > Burkholderiaceae_C > Allorhodoferax. Next base: position 10,194 of record MESI01000115.1, read on the forward strand.
CACGCGTATGTCAAGTCACGGGCAAAGGCCCCATGGTCGGGAACAATGTTTCCCACGCCAACAACAAAACCAAGCGCCGGTTCCTGCCGAACCTGCAATACCGCCGTTTCTGGGTCGAGACTGAAAACCGTTGGGTTCGCCTGCGGATTTCCAACGCAGGTCTGCGTTTGATCGACAAAAAGGGTATTGATGTTGTGCTCGCAGATTTGCGCGCACGTGGCCAGGCATAAGGAGCAGAACCATGGCAACCAAAGGCGGACGCGAAAAAATCAAGCTGGAATCCACAGCAGGTACTGGTCATTTCTACACGACCAGCAAGAACAAGAAAACCATGCCCGAGAAGATGTTGATCAAGAAATTTGATCCAAAAGCTCGCAAGCATGTGGACTACAAAGAGATGAAGCTGAAGTAATTCAGTTTCTTTGTGGAACAAAAAAGCCCGCCCTGTGCGGGCTTTTTTACGTCCTGAGTTTATGGATTGGGGGCACTTCTTTCGCCGACAGCAGAGGTGGGTTGGGCGCTCTGCTTCGTGTCCTCCGCCCTTCGGGCTCCTCCTTTACCTACGCAGAACGCCCAACCCACCTCTGCTGCTGGAGTATTTGGAAGGGAGAAGGGAGAAGGAAGTTCACCACCGTGGGCACGCCAACCTTTCGCAAGACCAGTCGGGCTGTGCGTTTTGCGCAGGTAAAGGAGGAGGCCGAAGGCCGGGGGACACGGAGCAAAACGCACAACCCGGCTGGTCTGGAGCGCGCAAAAAAACCCCCAAGAACCGTGCGCACAAAAAAAAGCCCGCTAAAAACGGGCTTTCTCGAAGGCGCAAAGGAACGACCTAAACCCGCGCCGCCCGCAGCCTCATCGAAAACTCGCGCAGCGATGCAATGCCGCTTTCCTCCGCCCGGCGACACCAGGCCTGCAGGTCCAGCGCCAACTGCTCACGCGAGACATGGGTGTTGAGCCACATCTGGCGCAGCTCTTCGCGCATGGTCACCATCTTGTCCAGCACGGGCGAGGCTTGGCGTGCACGCGCCAGCGCAACAGCCACGGAGGCCGGGATTTTTTCTATATCGCGGTGCATCCAGCGTTTGGCCGCCTGGATCACCGCTCCATCGGCGCTACGGGCTTTCATGGCCTCGAACTCGGTGCGCGCCGCCAGGCGCACACCTTTGGCATAAGCGGCCATGATTTCGTAGCGGTTGGCGATCAGCGCTTCCAGCGTTTTTTCATCCGCCACTGGACGAATCTCACCATAGGCAGTTTTGGGTGGGGTTTTTTTGACCCTGGCCAGACGCAGCGCCTGCATCAATCGGATATACATCCAGCCCACATCGAATTCGTAGGATTTGACCGACAGCTTGGCCGAGGTCGGGTAGGTATGGTGGTTGTTGTGCAACTCCTCGCCCGCAATGAGGATGCCCCAGGGGGAGATGTTGGTGCTGGCGTCGGGCGCTTCAAAGTTGCGGTAGCCCCAGTAATGGGCCGCTCCGTTGATGATGCCAGCCGCCATCACCGGGGTCCAGGCCATTTGCACCGCCCACACAGCCAGACCGGCCGCGCCGAACAAGGCCAGGTCAATCACCAGCATCAGGGCAATACCCGCGGTCGAAAAGCGGGCGTACAACTGGCGCTCCAGCCAGTCGTTGGGGGTGCCGTGGCCATACCGTGCCAGGGTGTCCTTGTTGGCCGCTTCGGCCCGGTACAACTCATACCCCTGCAACAGCACGGTCTGGATGCCGTACACATGGGGGCTGTGCGGGTCTTCGGCCTGCTCGCATTTGGCGTGGTGCTTGCGGTGGATGGAGGCCCACTCCTTGGTCACCTGCCCGGTGGTCAGCCACAACCAGAAACGGAAAAAATGCGAGGCAATGGGGTGCAAATCCAATGCCCGGTGCGCCTGGTGGCGGTGCAAGAACACCGTCACGCTGATCATGGTGATATGCGTCATGACCAAGGTGAACAGCACCATCTGCCACCAGTCCAGGTCCCAAACGCCATAGGCCAGCCACGCTACGGTGGCATCCAATACCGATCCATCAGCTAACAACATACGCAACGCACTCCCTCAACGCGCAGGACCCCGTCGGCCCACCCCAACACTTACTTCTTTTGCCAAACTGCGGCAAAAAAACCATCCGTCGCATGCCGATGTGGCCACAAACGCAGGTACAGATGGCCGTCTTCCCCGCCGCTGCACAAGGTGGGGGCCTCCTGCACCTTGAGCCCGGTCAGGACCTCACCCACCGGCAAGGCCTCAAACTCGGGATTGGCCGCAGAGAAGGCTGCGGCAATCGCCTCGTTTTCTTGCGGCAACACACTGCAGGTGGCGTACACCAGGCGTCCGCCCGACTTCACCAAACGTGCCGCGCTTTGCAAAATAGCGGCCTGCTTGACCGCCATTTCCTCCACCGATTGCAGGGTTTGGCGCCATTTCAGGTCGGGGTTGCGGCGCAAGGTGCCCATGCCGGTACACGGCGCATCCACCAGCACGCGGTCGATCTTGCCTGTCAGGCGCTTGACCCGGTCATCGCGCTCATGGGCAATGGCCGCAGGGTGCACATTGGACAGTCCGCTGCGCGCCATGCGGGGCTTGAAAGAATCCAAACGGCCAGCCGAGGTGTCAAACGCATACAGGCGGCCGGTGCTGCGCATGGCAGCGCCTATGGCCAGGGTTTTGCCGCCGGCGCCGGCGCAAAAGTCCACCACCATTTCACCGCGTTTGGCGTCCACCAGCATGGCCAGCAGTTGCGAGCCCTCGTCCTGCACTTCAAAGTCGCCCCGGGTGAAGGCTTCCATTTTGTTCAGGGCGGGTTTGCCCGCAATACGCAGGCCCCAGGGCGAATACGGTGTGGGCAGGGCTTTGATGCCGAGTTTGGCCAATTCTTTTTGCACATCGGCGCGTTTGGCCTTGAAGTCGTTGACCCGCAGGTCCAGCCCGGCCCCCTGGTTCATACCCTCCACCAGAGGCCAGAAGCCGTCTCCGACCTGGTCCTTGAGCGGCTGCACCAGCCACTCGGGCAGGTTGTGGCGGTGGCGTTCCATCAGGTCCTTGGAGTCCACTTTTTCACACTGGTCCAGCCAGTTTTTCTCCTGGTCGGTCAGCGCGCTGCGCAGAAAGTCGCCGGGGCCATAAAAACCCAGGATCGCCAGGCGGCGCTCCTTGGGTCCGCTGCCCGAGGGCGCCAGGTGGTCAAACAGCAGTTTTTTCCGCAACACGGTGTACACCGTTTCGGCCAGGGTAGCCCGCTCGCGCGGCCCCAGGCCGCGGTGGTCGCGGAAGAAACGCGACACAATAGCGTCGGCGGGATGGTCAAATTTGAGCGTGAGCCGGACCAACTCGGAACAGGCTTCTAAGAGAGCTTTTGGATGCATAACCAGGATTGTCCCATGAGTGATGAAAAACTTCCCCCACTGATCACCACGCCCCCTGGCTTGTACCGCCATTACAAGGGCAATCTGTACGAGGTGCTGGGCACTGCGCGCCACAGCGAAACCCTGGAACCTATGACGCTGTACAGAAAATTGGAATCTGACCCCAATTCAGATCTGTGGGTCCGGCCTATGGTCATGTTTGAAGAGACGGTGCTGGTGGATGGCATCCAACAGCCCCGCTTCGTCAAGGTTAGCCATCAAAAGTAGCCTTTCCGCTTGCAGACAGTGCGTAAGCAGCTATAAGTTCGATAGCAAAATACGGTAAGGACGCGCCATTCAGGGCCAATCAGCAACGCGCTGAGCGGGTGAGCCTGAGCAGCGTCACTGCAGCGGAATGCGGGCCTTGTTCTGGGCCAGCCAGGCGTCAAAAGACTGCAGCGCGGGGTTCAGGGTGCGCGAGGTTTCGACATTGCGCATGCCGCAAAAATCGCGCTCAAAATCGCAGAAAAACTGGAACATATTGCCCAGGTCTTCGGCCCCCTGCATCCCCGAGCTGCGGTAGGCCTGCGGACTCACGGGCTGGTAACGCACCTCTTGCCCCAAGGCCAAGGACATCGCATCGGCCATCTCCTGTCCGGTCAGGTGCGCTCCCGCAATACCGACGTTTTTGCCGATGTACTTGCTGCCCTTCTTGAAGATGCCGTAGGCACATTTGCCGATGTCTTCCGCGGCGATGCCGGGCATCTTCTTGTCGCCCAAGGGAAGCGAGAACACCATTCTGCCATCGGCCCCTCTCTTGGGCCCCATGCCGAAATGGATCAGGTTGTCCCAATAAAAAGACGGGTACAGGAAAGTGGTGGGAACACCCTGCTCGGTGAAGAACTTGTTGGACTCGCCCTTGGCATCGAAATGCGGTACCTTGTACCCCCCCGTCAAGGTGGGCATGCGTTTGTCGGTAAGCGGAATCCACTGCCGGGTGTCTTCCAGCGTGGACCAGATGACATGTTTGAGCCCCGCTGTTTTGGCCGCAGAAGCCATGTGCTGGGCTTGCGCCTTTTCCTTCGCTGGCGAGAGATGCTCCCAGAAAAAGGTCACACAGTAGGCACCATGCACCCCTTTGAATGCCTTGGCCAGACTTGCCTCGTCGTCAATATCGGCCCGCACCACCTCCGCGCCCAAGTCGGCAAGCGCCTGGGCTTTCTCGGATCGGGGATTTCTGGTGAGCGCCCGCACGGCAAACCCACCACTGGAATCTTTCAAAATCGCACGGACCAACCCACCGCCTTGCGCCCCGGTGGCGCCCACCACTGCAATCGTCTTGTGCTCAGTCATGACAACTCTCCTTTTAAATGAAACCAACCAACGTTGAATTTCATTGAACAGCGCAAGCGCCTGAAACGCTTGAGAATTGTCAACAACCCACGGGCCACATGCCGTAGCGCTCAGACGGCAGCGCCACTGACCAATTCAAGGACGGGAAAAAAAGGGAAATCTGTGCTACCGCCGGTGATCGCGGCCATGGTGATCCCTGCGATCATCACGGTCGTCACGGTCATGCCGCCGTCCATCGCGACGCCCTTCGCGCCGCCCCTCACGCCAGCGCTCGCGCTCATGTTCATAACGCTCCCTCACCCACTGCTCCTGGACAAAATACACCGGCTGATTGCATGCGTTGTAGCGCGCGCAGTGCTTCGCCCAATGTTTTTGGTGCCCGGGCGGCACATAGAGGTAAATGGGCCGACGGTAAGCCGCCAGCGGCACGGGCGTCACGACAATGGGTTGCGGATACACCAACACAGGCTCCGGGTAGTTTCCAATGTCGATACGGCCATAAACACCAGGCTGGTGGATGCCAATCGAAATGCCCACACGGGCTTGCCCCCATGCGCCGCTGCTTCCAAGCACACAGGCCAGCAGCGTTACAGCAGTCAATTTTTTCATCGCGGTCTCCCAAAGTGAACCCATTTCCGCAACGCCGCAAGGCCAGGATGGGCTGACCTTGAAAATGTAAAAATTTGTACTCGGCATCGGCAGCTTTACACGTCTTCACGCAAAAGACATTTTTGTTGCAATTGACTCTGCACAATGCACCTACCCCTCTGCGCTTTACAGTCAAAAAAACATGGCACTCACCCGGTCACCACCCAGCCCGTCCCGGCAATTGACGTGCGGTCGGCCGCGTGCCACAGCCATCACCATCGCCTTGTCCGTGCTCCTGGGCGGCTGCGCATCTTGGCAGCCCACGGCGACTGCCGAACCCGGCCTGCCCATCCCGCCCACCTGGTCGGAATCTGGCGTGCCCACGCCCGGCGCGCTGGTTGCAACCCCGAGTTCGCTGGCGCAGTGGTGGCACCACTTCAACGACCCGCTGCTCACCACCCTGGTCACGCAGGCGCTGCAAGCCAACACCAGCGTGCGCACGGCCCAGGCGGCACTGCAGCAATCGCGTGCACTGCGCGATGCCAAGGGTGCCGCGCTGCTGCCCGGCGTAAAAGCCTCCACCTCGGCCCAGCGCAACCAGACCGACGCCCGCGACGCCACCACCAGTTTCCGCGTGGGTCTGGACGCCAGTTGGGAGCCCGACGTGTTTGGCGGCCAGCGCAATGCGCGGGACGCCACCGAAGCCGATGCGCAGGCCGCGCAGGCCGCGCTGGGGGACGTGCAGGTGTCCATCGCCGCCGAAGTGGCGCTGGCCTACATCCAGTTGCGCGGCCAGCAAAACCAGTGGCACATCGCCCGCACCAACCTGGCCAGCCAGCAAGAAACCCTGCAAATCACCGACTGGCGCACCCAGGCGGGCCTGGCCACCGCGCTGGAGGTGGAGCAAGCCCGCGCCGCCAGCGAACAAACCGGCGCCCAGCTTCCCGTTCTGCACGCCAATATCGCCAAGACCCGGCACAGCCTGGCCGTGCTGACCGGCCAGTCCCCCGGGGCGCTGGAGGCGCTGCTGGCGCCCATGGCGGCCATTCCGCAAGCCGCGCACGACTTGGCACTGAGCATTCCCGCGCAAACCCTGCGCCAGCGTCCCGATGTGCGTGCCGCCGAGCACCGCATCAGCGCCGCGCTGGCCCGCGTGTCGGCGGCGGACGCGGCGCGTTACCCCAGTTTTTCCATCAGCGGCTCGCTCGGCCTGAGCGCCCTGACGCTGGGGGCCCTGACCAACGGTGCCTCCGTGCTGAACGCCTTGCTGGCCAGCATTTCCGTGCCGCTGTTCGACGGTGGCGCGGGCATCGCCCAGGTGCAGGCCCAGGAAGCCGGGCTGGAGCAGGCCCGCGTGGGCTACCAGGCGGCGGTGCTCAGCGCCTTGAAAGACGTGGAAGACGCGCTAGTCGCCCTTGCCGGTGACCGCGCCCGCCTGCTGCGCCTGCAAAACGCCGCCGATGCCGCCGCCAACGCCGCCCTGCTGGCCCAGCAACGCTACGCCAGCGGACTGATCGACTTCCAGACGGTGCTGCAAACCCAGCGCACGCTGCTCACCGCACAAGACAACGTGGCCAGCAGCCAAGCCGACATCAGTGCCGACCATGTGCGCCTGTACAAGGCCCTGGGCGGCGGCTGGTATTGAACCCCTAGCGAAGCCTTCGAAGAACCCTCGGACCCCACCATGACCACGCCAGACACCACCCTCCCCTCCATGTCCACCACCGAGGTGCAAACCCTGCTGAACGAAGCGCCCTCTGCGGTCTGGTGGCGCCGCCCCATGGTCTGGATTGCGCTGGCCCTGGTGCTGCTGGCGGGCGCAGGCCTGTATTTCTGGCAAGCCCACGCCCAGCGCAATGCGGCGCCGGTGTTTGTCACCGAACCCGTGAATCTGGGCAAGCTGACCCTGAGCGTGGCCGCCAACGGCACGCTGCAGCCCACCCGCTCGGTGAACATCGGCAGCGAGCTGTCGGGCACCGTGCTGCGCGTGCTGGTGGACGTGAATGACCGCGTGAAAAAAGGCCAGGTGCTGGTGGAGCTGGACACTGCCAAGCTCAGCGACCAGGTGACCCGCTCACGCGCCGCGCTGAACGCGGCCACCGCCCAAGTGGCCCAGGCCCAGGCCACCGTGCGCGAAGCGCGCAGCAACCTGGCGCGCCTGGAAGAGGTGGCGCGCCTCTCGGGCGGCAAAGTGCAGTCCAAGGCCGAGCTGGACACAGGCCGAGCCACGCTGGAGCGCGCCCTGGCGCAGGAAACCAGTGCCCAGGCCGACGTGGTGCAAGCCCGCGCCACGGCGTCCACCGATGCAACCAACCTGTCCAAGGCCTCCATCCGCTCCTCTATTGACGGCGTGGTGCTGACGCGCACGGTGGACCCCGGCAACGCCGTGGCCGCCTCGCTGCAGGCCGTTACCCTGTTCACCATTGCCGAGGATTTAAGCAAGCTGCGGCTGCAGGTGAATGTGGACGAGGCCGATGTGGGCGCCGTCGCCGTGGGGCAAAAGGCCAGCTTCACCGTCAGCGCCTACCCGTCCCGCAAATACCCGGCCACGGTGACCCGCGTGGCCTTTGGCTCCACCACCACCGACAACGTGGTGACCTACATCACCCACCTGGACGTGGACAACGCCGACCTGAGCCTGCGCCCCGGCATGACGGCCTCCAGCAGCATCACCTCCACCGAGCGCCAGGGCGTGCTGCTGGTGCCCAACACCGCACTGCGCTTCACCCCCGCCGTGACCGGCGGCGAACCGGGCACCGCCAAAAGCAGCGGCGGCATTGTCTCCAGCCTGCTGCCCCGCATGCCCAGAGGCAATGCACGCAGGGCCGGGGGCGGCAATGGCGGCGAAGGCGCCGCAGGCGGCACCGCCCGCCAGGTCTGGGTGCTGCGGGACGGCGCACCGGTGGCCGTGGCCGTGCGCACCGGCATCAGCGACGGGCGCATGACCGAAGTCACCGGCGGAGATTTGCAGGTGGGCATGCAGGTCATCACCGACCAGCGCAGTGCAGGCAGCGCCCCATGAGCAACGCCCCCGGAACTCCCGCCCTGATCGCGCTGCAGCAGGTGACCAAAACCTATGGCCAGGGGGCCACGGCCTTGCAGGCGCTCAAAGGGGTGGACCTGCGCATCGCGGCCGGGGACTTTGTGGCCATCATGGGCCCCAGCGGCTCGGGCAAGTCCACCGCCATGAACATGCTGGGCTGCCTGGACACCCCCACCACGGGCGAATACCTGTTCCAGGGCGTGCATGTCGAAACCCTGTCGCGCGACCAGCGGGCACGGCTGCGCCGGAACTTTCTGGGCTTTGTGTTCCAGGGCTTCAACCTGCTGGCGCGCACCTCGGCCCAGGAAAACGTGGAGCTGCCCCTGCTGTACCGCGGCGAGTCGGCCAAGGCCCGCCACGCGGCGGCGGCCCGCGCGCTGGCCCAGGTGGGTCTGGCGGGCTGGGAGCACCACACGCCCGCCGAACTCTCGGGCGGGCAACAGCAGCGCGTGGCCATTGCCCGCGCCATCGTCACCGAGCCCGCCGTGCTGCTGGCCGACGAGCCCACCGGCAACCTGGACACCCAGCGCAGCCACGAAATCATGGACCTGCTGTGGGCGCTGAATGTGGACCACGGCATTACCGTGCTGATGGTCACGCACGAGGCCGACATGGCCGCCTATGCCAAGCGCATCGTGCGTTTTGTGGACGGGGTGGTGGCAAGTGACGTACCCAACCCCCATCCTGCCGGGCGCCAGACTCCCGCAGAGGTGATGCCCGCAGAGGCCGCGTGATGCTGCTCAATACCCTGCTGCTCGCCCTGCGCTCCATCCGGCGCAACCTGCTGCGCTCCTTCCTGACGATGTTGGGCATCGTGATCGGCGTGAGCGCCGTCATCACCATGGTCACCCTGGGCAACGGGGCCACCATGGCGGTGCAAAACCAGATCTCGGGCCTGGGCACCAATTTGCTGCAGGTGCGCCCCGGCCAGCGCATGATGGGCGGTGGTGGCGGTGGCGCGCCCGCGTTCAAGGGCGTGGACGCCGACGCCATTGCCACCCAGATCGGCGGCATTGCCGCCGTCGCCCCCGAAGCGCGCAGTTCTGCCACCGTGGTGGCCAACGGCCGCAACTGGGCCACCAGCGTCATCGGCAGCACCAACGCCTGGCTGCGCACCGGCAACTGGAAACTCGCCGATGGCCGCGTGTTCTCGGACGACGAATTGCGCGCAGGCGCCGCCGTGTGCCTGGTGGGCGCCACCGTGCGGCGCGAGCTGTTTGCTACCCGCCCCGTGGTGGGCGAGCAACTGCGCGTCAAACAAATTTCCTGCGAAATCGTGGGCCTGCTGGCGTCCAAGGGCCAGGGCAGCTTTGGCAACGACCAGGACGACGTGGTGCTGGTGCCCCTGAAAACGCTGCAGCGCCGCATCACCGGCAACACCCGCGTCAACACCTTGCTGGTGTCCATGACGGAGGGCAGCGACGCCACCCGCGTCAAGTCCGGCATCACCCAGCTGCTGCGCGAACGCCGCAAGCTGGCCGAGGGTGATGAAGACAACTTCAATGTGCTGGACACCAAGCAACTGGCCGAAGCGCTGTCGGGCACCACCAAGGTGATGACCATGCTGCTGGGCGCGGTGGCGGGCGTCAGCCTGCTGGTGGGCGGCATCGGCATCATGAACATCATGCTGGTCAGCGTGACCGAGCGCACCCGCGAGATCGGCCTGCGCCTGGCCATTGGCGCACTGGAGCGCGAGGTGCTGCTGCAGTTTTTGATCGAGGCGGTGGTGCTGTCCTCGCTGGGCGGCCTGATCGGCATCGTGCTGGCCACCGGCGCGTCGCTGGTGCTGGCCCAGGTGATGGAGGTGCCTTACCTCTTCAACCTCTGGGTCAATCTGCTGTCGTTTGCATTTTCGGCTGGCATCGGCGTAGTGTTTGGTTATTTTCCGGCGCGCCGGGCGGCGCGGCTGGACCCGATCGAGGCGCTGCGCCATGAATAATTCCATTTTCAGATCGATGGGAGATGAGGCGCCCCGACGCAGGCAGTGCTTTAGCACGACCAGGAGGGGCAACGACATATCGCATTGATATGGAAATGGAATAAGGAGGAAACCGCCATGAACACCACCCGTACCGAACACGACAGCATGGGCGCCATCGAGGTGCCCGCCGGGCAGCTATGGGGCGCGCAGACCCAGCGCTCGCTGCTGAACTTCGCCATTTCCGGCGAAAAAATGCCGCGCGAAATCATCCACGCGCTGGCGCAGGTCAAGCGGGCGTGCGCCACCGTCAATCTGGACCTGGGCCTGCTGGACGCCCGCAAGGCCGAGGCCATCGTGGCCGCCGCCGACGAGGTGCTGGCCGGCCAGCACGCGGGCGAATTCCCCCTGGTGGTCTGGCAAACCGGCTCGGGCACCCAAACGAATATGAACCTCAACGAGGTGCTGGCCAACCGCGCCAGCGAGCTGCTGGGCGGCCTGCGCGGCGACTTGCGGCTAGTGCACCCCAACGACGAGGTGAACCGCAGCCAGTCCTCCAACGATGTGTTCCCCACCGCCATGCATCTGGCGGCGCTGCAGGCCCTCACGCACCGGCTGCTGCCCGCGCTGGCCGCGCTGCAGGGCACCTTGGCGGCCAAGGCGCAGGCATTCGACGCCATCGTCAAGATCGGCCGCACCCATTTGCAAGACGCCACGCCGCTCACCCTGGGCCAGGAGTTTTCCGGCTATGCGGCGCAACTGGCCCATGGCGAACGGCATGTGCAGGCCGCCCTGCCCCACCTGTGTGAACTGGCGCTGGGCGGCACGGCGGTGGGCACCGGGCTCAACGCTCCCGCGGGTTTTGCCGAACGGGCGGCGGCCGAACTGGCACGGCTCACGGGTTTGCCACTGGTGACGGCCCCCAACAAGTTCGAGGCCCTGGCCAGTTGCGACGCCCTGGTGCACGCCCACGGCGCGCTCAAAACCCTGGCCGCCAGCCTGATGAAAATCGCCAACGACGTGCGCTGGCTCGCCAGCGGCCCGCGCAGCGGCATTGGCGAGCTGGCCATACCCGAAAACGAACCCGGCTCCAGCATCATGCCCGGCAAGGTCAACCCCACACAAAGCGAGGCACTCACCATGCTGTGCTGCCAGGTGATGGGCAACGACGTGGCCATCAATATGGGCGGCGCCTCGGGCAACTTCGAGCTCAATGTGTTTCGCCCCCTGATCGCCCACAACTTCCTGCAAAGCGTGCGCCTGCTGAGTGAGGGCATGCGCAGCTTCAACGACCACTGCGCCGTAGGCATCACGCCCAACCACAGCCGCATTGCCGAACTGGTGGACCGCTCACTGATGCTGGTCACCGCCCTGAACCCGCACATCGGCTACGACAAGGCTGCGCTCATTGCCAAACAAGCCCATGCACAGGGCAGCAGCCTGCGCGAGGCGGCCGTGGCCTCGGGCTTTGTGACGGCGGAGCAGTTTGACGCCTGGGTCCGGCCGCAGGACATGGTGGGGCGGTAAAGAGGCAAACAGAGGCAAACGCCTGTTTCAGCCGATTTAGCATGCCAAATCAGCCTCCAACCCCCGTGAAACATGCGCAAGCAGCTACTATTTTCATAGCGAATTTCTTGTGGCAACCCCGCCCCGCATAATCCCTGCCACGGACTCCACCACAAGTGCACAGGGAAACTCCCACGCCATGCTCGACGACATCAAAAAAACCCTTTGGGCTACCGCCGACAAGCTGCGCGCCAACATGGACGCCGCCGAATACAAGCACCTGGTGCTCGGCCTCATTTTCGTCAAATACATCTCCGACACCTTCGCCGCCCGCCGGGCGGAGCTGACCACGCGGCTGACCAACCCGGCAGACGACTACTTTTTTGCCAACGCCACACCCGCTGACTTGGCGCAGGAACTGGAAGACCGCGACTACTACACCGAAGTCAACGCCTTCTGGGTGCCTGAGAGCGCCCGCTGGGAGGCGCTGCGCTCTGCAGCCAAACAGGTGGACATCGGCAAGCAAATTGACGATGCGCTGACCGTGATCGAGGCCGAGAACCCAAAGCTCAAAGGCATTCTGGACAAACGCTACGCCCGCGCACAGTTGCCCGACGGCAAGCTGGGGGAGCTGGTCGATCTGGTGTCCACCATCGGCTTTGGCGACAACCCCTCTACCGCCCGTGACGTGCTGGGCCAGGTCTATGAGTACTTTTTGGGCATGTTCGCCAGCGCCGAGGGCAAACGCGGCGGGCAGTTTTACACGCCAGCGAGCATCGTCAAAACCCTGGTCGCCATCCTCAGCCCGCACAGTGGCCAGGTGTACGACCCCTGCTGCGGCTCGGGCGGCATGTTCGTGCAGAGCGAGAAGTTCATCGAAGCCCACGGCGGGAAAATTGGCGACGTGTCCATCTACGGCCAAGAGGCCAACCCCACCACCTGGCGCCTGGCGGCCATGAACCTGGCTATCAGGGGCATCGACTTCAACCTGGGCCGCGAACCCGGCGACACCTTCACCCGCAACCAGCACCCCGACCTGCGGGCCGACTTCATCCTGGCCAACCCGCCCTTCAACATCAGCGACTGGTGGCACGGCAGCCTGACCGGCGACGCCCGCTGGGTCTACGGCGACCCACCGCAGGGCAACGCAAACTACGCCTGGCTGCAGCACATGCTGCACCACCTCAAACCGACGGGCCGCGCCGGCATCGTGCTGGCCAACGGCTCCATGAGCAGCAGCCAGAACAGCGAAGGCCAAATCCGCGCCGCCATGGTCGAGGCCGACGTGGTGGAGGTGATGGTGGCGCTGCCCGGCCAGTTGTTCTTCAACACCCAAATCCCGGCCTGCCTGTGGTTTCTGGTCAAGCAAAAGACCCAGCGCAAGGGCGAAGTGCTGTTCATCGACGCCCGCAAACAAGCCACCATGATCAGCCGCGTGCAGAGCGAGTTCACCGACGCGGTGATCGAGCGCATTGCCGCCACCGTGGCCGCATGGCGTGGCGAGCCGGATGCGGGCCACGCCAACAGTCGCTCTGAAAATGATAGCTGCTCACGCACTGTTTACGAGGACATTCCTGGGTTTTGCCGCTCAGTTCCCCTGGCCGAGATCGCCCAGCACGGCCACGTCCTCACCCCCGGCCGCTACGTGGGCGCGGAAGAGGTGGAAGACAACGATGAAGACTTCGCCACCAAGATGCAGCAGCTGACCGAGAAGCTGGGTGAGCAAATGGCCAAAGGCGCGGAACTGGATCAGTTGATACGGCAGAAGCTGGGAGGGTTGGGGTATGAGTTCTGAAAAGCAGGATGCCGAAAGCGGCATCGTCATCTTGAACAAACCGTTCAGCGTGGACGAAACCGAGCAACCCTTTGGCAAACGCTGGGGCGGCGAGTGCTTCACCCTCACCACTGAGCATCTGGCAGCCCTGCAAGCGGGCAAAACACTCGCGCTGGATGTTCAAAACGAATACATCACATTTGTGCGACTTCAATCCACCGATGATGGAAAGGCCGCGGCATGACTGACGAACCAAAACTCCAACCGCTGGTTGGAGAAATCACACCCAACACAGCCGACTACCGCCAATGGCTGGGCGAGCTGAAAGCGCGTTTTCGCCAAGTGCAGCTTAAAGCGGCCGTTGCAGTCAACACTGCCATGCTCCAGTTTTATTGGGAGCTGGGGGCGGACATGGTGGCCAAGCAAACGCAGTTTGCGTGGGGCGGTGGTTTCATCAAACAGCTCAGCACCGATTTAAGGCGCGAATTCCCGGATGTGCAGGGGTTTTCGGTCAGTAATTTGAAAAGCATTCGTCAGTGGCATTTGTTTTATGCCGGGTCGTCGCCAATTGGCCAACAGCCTGTAGGCCAATTAACGCAACAGCCTGTTTCGCAAATCCTGTCCATCCCTTGGGGCCACAACCTGGCTATTCTGGCCAAGTGCAAGCGGCACGGTGAGGCGCTGTATTACGCCCAAGCCACCCAAACCTACGGCTGGAGCCGCAGCGTGCTGGTGCACCAGATCGAGAGCGGCCTGTGGCAGCGCGAGGGCAAAGCCATCACCAACTTTGAGCAGACGCTGCCCGCCGCACAGTCCGACCTGGCCACGCAAATGCTCAAAGACCCGTACAAGTTTGACTTCCTGTCGCTCAGCAAAGAACACACCGAGCGCGAGCTGGAAACCGGCCTGATCACTCACATCACCCAATTTCTGCTGGAACTGGGCGCAGGCTTTGCCTACATAGGCCGCCAGGTTCCGCTGCAAGTGGGCGAGCGCGAGTTCTTTATGGACCTGCTTTTCTATCACACGCGCCTGCATTGCCATGTGGTGGTGGAACTGAAAACGGTGGACTTTGAACCCGAGTTTGCGGGCAAGCTCAACTTCTACATCAAGGCCGTGGACGAACAACTGCGCGGCGAGGGCGATCAGCCCACCATTGGACTGCTGCTGTGCAAAAGCAAAGACCGGCTGGTGGCCGAATACGCGCTCAGCGACATTCAAAAACCCATGGGTCTGTCGACCTACACCCTGAGCCACACCCTGCCCGAAGCCCTGCGCGGCAAGTTGCCCAGCATTGAGGCGATTGAGCGGGAATTGGGGCTGGATGGAGGTGATGATGATTTGACGCAAGACGGGGAGGCTGGAATATGAGTTCTGAACCCCTGCGCGAAAGCGAAACCGTTGAGCTAAAAAAGAGCCTGGCCGAACTCAAAGAAGGCCTGGTGGCCATCGCCGCCATTTTGAACAAACATGGTGCGGGCGAGTTGTGGTTTGCCGTGGCGCAGAATCGGTCCCGAGATGGGAATTTGTGTGACGTAAAACAGTACGTCAACACAGCGTAAACAAGGGCAATTGGTGGATGCACCAATTGCCCTTTTGCCTGGTGTTTTGCACAATGGCACCCGTTACCAAAACCGCAGTATTGAGACGGCGCAGGTCATGGAAGAATTGGTGGTCATGGCCAAGAAGTTCCGCGAGGCGGCCTCGCGCGGCGAACAGTTGGGCCTGAGCGAGGACGAGGTGAAGTTCTACGACGCCTTGGCCAACAATGAGTCCGCCGTGCGTGAGCTGACGGATGAGACCCTCAAGAAGATTGCCCACGAGCTGACCGAAAACCTGCGCCAGAGCCTGAGCGTGGACTGGTCAGAGCGCGAGAGCGTGCGGGCCAAGCTGCGCCTGATGGTGAAGCGCATTCTGCGCAAATACAAATACCCGCCCGATTTGATGGACGGTGCCGTGGAGCTGGTGCTGCAACAAGCACAGGCGTTGGGCGAAAGTTGGTCCGAGGAAGCTTAAATTGGTTCAGGCGCGATCCAGGCCAATTTACAAGCCAAATCAGCCTCAAGCCCCCGTGGAATATGCACAGCTACTATTTTTGTAGCAACTGTGCCACCGCCCTGGGGTAGATCAGGTGCTCCTGGGTGAGGATGCGGGCCGCCAGCGTATCGGCGGTGTCGCCGGGCAACACCGGCACCACGGCCTGGTCCAGGATAGGGCCGTGGTCCAACTCGGCGGTCACCAGGTGCACCGTTGCGCCCGCAAATTTGCAGCCCGCGTCCAGCGCACGCTGGTGGGTGTGCAAGCCGGTGAAGGCCGGCAGCAGCGAAGGGTGGATATTGGTCAGGCGCCCTGCGTAGTGCGCCACGAAGCCCGGCGTGAGAATGCGCATGAATCCCGCCAGCACCACCAGCACCGGGTGCCCGGGCGTGTCAAAGCGGTCAATCACCTCGGCCAGTGCGGCGTCAAAGTCCTCGCGGCTGGCAAATGCTTTGTGGTCCAGCACCTCGGTGGCAATGCCGTGTTCACGGGCGAACACCAGGCCTTTGGTATCGGCTTTGTTGCTGATGACGGCGGCCACGCGGGCGCCGTATTTGTCGGACCAGTGCTCGCGCTGGGCAGTATTTACGATGGCGGCCATGTTGGAGCCGCCGCCTGAGATCAAAATGACAATGTTTTTCATACCTGGCTGAATTATGACCTTGACCCTCCCCCCCTCTGTTCTTCTTGACCCCGTGCAGGCCCGCGTGCTGGGCACCCTGATGGAAAAAGCGCGCACCGTGCCCGACAGCTACCCGCTCACCCTCAACTCCCTGGTGCTGGGCTGCAACCAGAAAAGCAGCCGCGAGCCGACCATGGACCTGACCGAAGCGCAGGTGGCGGACGCCGTCGGCACCCTGCGCAGTGCCAACCTGGTGCGTGAAGTCGGTGGCGCGCGCACCACCAAGTTTGAGCACAACTTCCAGCGTGGCGTGGGTGTGTACGAACAAGCGGCCGTGCTGCTGGGCCTCTTGATGCTGCGCGGCCCGCAGACCAGCGCCGAATTGCGGCTCAACGCCGAGCGCTGGTACAAGTTTGCCGACATCTCTTCGGTGGAAGGCTTCCTGGACGAACTGCAAGAGCGCTCCGCCGAAAAAGGCGGCCCGCTGGTGGTGAAGCTGGCGCGCGCGCCAGGTGCCCGCGAGCAGCGCTGGGCGCATTTGCTGTGCGGCCCCGTGGATGCCAACCAGGTATTTCAGGGCAGCGCAGCGGCCAGCGGCGGCACCGCCGAGCGCATCGAGCGGCTGGAAGCCGAGGTTGCGCAGTTGCGGGAGACTGTGGCCAAGCTGTGCTCCGAACTGGGCATGTCGCCACCCGGACAGGGGTAAACGAACGACCGTGCTAAAACCATGCCCGTCAACGTACCAAGATCGAACGACTGGAGACCCCCATGGATTTGGCATTCACCCCTGAAGAACAAACATTCCGAGAAGAGATCCGCGCCTGGGTAGGTGCCAACCTGCCCGCCGAGTTGTCCCACAAAGTGCACAACGCACACCATCTGACCCGCGACGACCTGCAAAGCTGGGCCAAGATCCTGGGCAAAAAAGGCTGGCTGGGCCATGCCTGGCCCAAGGAGTTTGGCGGCCCCGGCTGGAACTCGGTGCAAAAGCACTTGTTTGAAGAAGAGTGCGCGCTGGCGGGTGCCCCCCGCGTGGTGCCCTTCGGCCCGGTGATGGTGGCTCCGGTGATCATGGCGTTTGGCAATGCCGAGCAGCAGCAGCGCTTTTTGCCCGGCATTGCCAGTGGCGAAGTCTGGTGGAGCCAAGGCTACAGCGAACCCGGCTCGGGCTCGGACCTGGCCTCGGTCAAAACCCGGGCAGAAAAAGTGAGCCGTCCAGGCCAGGGCGACAAATACATCGTCAACGGCCAAAAGACCTGGACCACGCTGGGCCAGTACGGCGAGTGGATTTTCTGCCTGGTGCGCACCAGTACCGAGGGCAAGCCCCAAACCGGCATTTCCTTCCTCTTGATCGACATGAAGTCGCCCGGCGTCACCGTGCGCCCCATCGTGCTGCTGGACGGTGAAGCCGAAGTCAACGAGGTGTTTTTTGACAACGTCGAAGTGCCCGCCGAGAACCTGATCGGCGAAGAGAACAAGGGCTGGACCTATGCCAAGCACCTGCTCAGCCACGAGCGCACCAACATCGCCGATGTGAACCGCGCCAAACGCGAACTGGAGCGCTTGAAGCGCATCGCCCAGGCCGAAGGTGTGTACACCGACACCCGCTTTCGCGACGAAATCGCCAAGCTGGAAGTGGATGTGATTGCGCTGGAGATGATGGTGCTACGCGTGCTGGCCGCCGAAAAATCGGGCAAAAACTCGCTGGACATTGCGGGCCTGCTCAAGATTCGCGGCAGCGAAATCCAGCAGCGCTACTCCGAGCTGATGATGCTGGCCGTCGGCCCCTTCGCCCTGCCCCTGATCCGCGAGGCCATGGAAGCCGGCTGGCAAGGCGACGCGGTAGGCGCGGCCCACTGCGCGCCGCTGGCGTCTACCTACTTCAATATGCGCAAGACCACCATTTACGGCGGCTCCAATGAAGTGCAGCGCAACATCGTGTCCCAGGTCGCCCTGGGTTAATTCCATTTCCATAGCAATGCGATATGTCGTTGCCCCTCCTGGTCGTGCGAAAGCACTGCCTGCGTCGGCGCGCCTCATCTCGCTTTGATCTGAAAACGGCATAAGACCACAACAAGATTACAGGTGAAAAAAATGGACTTCGACTTCTCTGACGACCAGGAACAATTGCGCGACGCGGTACGCAAATGGGTGGACAAGGGCTACACCTTTGAGCGCCGCCGCGCTGCCGAAAAAGCGGGCGGCTTTGACCGCGCCGCCTTCACTGAAATGGCCGAGCTGGGCCTGTGTGGCCTGTACGTGCCCGAAGCCGATGGCGGCCTGGGCATGGGTCCGGTCGAAGGCATGGTGGTGATGGAAGAGCTGGGGCGCGGCATGGTGCTGGAGCCCCTGGCCCAATCCCTCATCGCGGGCGCCGTCCTCGCCGGTTATGCTGACGCTGCCACCAAAGCCGCATGGCTGCCGCAGATTTCCAGCGGCGAGGCACTGGTGGTGCTGGCCTACCAGGAGCGTGCAGCGCGCTACAAGCTTGATGTCTGTGAGGCAAAAGCCACACAAGCCCCCGGTGGCTATGTGCTGAACGCTACAAAAAGTGTAGTGCCCGTGGGCGACCAGGCCAATGCCTTTTTGGTGCCTGCCAAGATCAACAGCCAACTGGCCCTGTTCCTGGTCGAGCGCCAATCCAGCGGTGTCAGCACCCGCGGCTACGGCACGCAAGACGGCGGCCGCGCGGCAGAAGTCAGCTTCAAAAATTCTCCTGCCACCCTGGTCACCAGCGACGGCCTGACCGCACTGGAGCACGCGGTGGACATCGGCATTGCCGCCACCTGCGCGGAAGCCGTGGGCGTCATGGACAAGACTTTTGGCCTCACCGCCGAGTACCTGAACACACGCAAGCAGTTTGGCGTGGTGATCAGCAGCTTCCAGGCCCTGCGCCACCGCGCGGCCGACATGAAGATGCAGTTGGAGCTGGCCCGTTCCATGAGTTTTTATGCCAGCCTCAAACTCAATGCACCGGCTGAAGAACGCCGCGCCGCAATGGCCCGCGCCAAGTACCAGTTGGGCACATCCATGCGTTTTGTCGGCCAGCAGGCGGTGCAATTGCATGGCGGCATCGGGGTGACGGACGAGTACATCGTCAGCCATTACTTCAAGAAGCTCACCCAGCTGGAAATGACTTTTGGCGACAGCCTGCACCACCTGGGTGAAGTGTCTGCGCGCATGCAGGACAGCGCAAGCGTTTTTGCCTGAGGCCTTGCGCCGCAAGGGCTGCGCGGCCTACTCGGCCTCGCGCACCCGCATAAAACTGGCGAACTTGGGCAGCCCCGTGGCGGTGCGGTCCCGGTAGCGGTAGGTGACCACCGCGCCCACCGGCGGCGGTGCGTCCCGCTGGGCATCGGTGAAACCCGTGCCCAGCGCAAAGCGCTGGCCATTGGGCATCTCCAGCAGCAGCGCGCCCATGCGCCCGGTGTGGCGACCTTTGCCCGGCACCTGGGCGATGACACGGGCGTCTTCATCCGGCGTGGTTTTCAGCTTGCGCAAGGCATCGCTGCGGCCTGCTTGCCACGGGGCATCGGCACGGTGCAAGACCAGCCCCTCGCCACCCTGCTCCACAGTTTTCAGCAGGTGAACTTGCAAGGCAGTGCCGTCGGCCACCCGGATCTGCGCCACGGCCTGCAACCAGGCCACCCCCGCGCCGCCCAGCACGGACGCCATGCGGGCGCTGCGTTCGGCAAACACATCCGCCTCGTGGGGCAGGTCGAAAATCATGTAGCGTATTTCACGCCATTCGGCGTCCACGGGCACATTGCGGCGCACCGTGGCCGAGAGCCGGTCGAAATGGCGCCGCCCCAGCCACAACTCGCCGTCCAGTGGCGTGGCGGGCAAGGCTGCGGTAAACCAGGCCGGTGCCGCAATGGTGCGGCCGCTTTTGAAGCGCAGCACCTGCCCATCCCAATACGCACGCACCCCATCCAGCTTTTCGCTGACCAGGTAGGCCGCTGGGTCCAGACCCGCCTGCCAGTTTTTCGCCAGCATCAGCGCGGGAGCCAGCGGCGATGCGGGGGACAAGGCCGTGCCGCCCCCAGCCTGAACCGGGGCTGCAGGCACCGACGCAGGCCAAACAAGCCCGGCCAGCAACAGCCCCAAATATGTTGCCCGTGGGCGCAGCGTTAGATTGGCCATGGTGTTTTGCCCCTCCCTTGTGTGTTGTCAGGAAAGTGTAGCGCCTGTGCTGCGGGGCGCGGTGCCCGCAGGGATCAGTGTGTGCGCTTAAGCGTTAGGCGACAGCGCCGCCGCGAACACATGGCTGGTGCGCTTGAGTGCGTCTGCGTAGGCCTTGAGCCCCGCCCCAGGGAGCAGCATGACTTTGGCGCCACTGGCCGCCGCAATCAGGGTCGCCGCCACGTCGTGCGGCGTGAGGCCGCGCTGACCCAGACCCACCTCACCTGCGGCGTCTGCGCGGGCCAGCAGGTCGATCAGGATTTGCAAATGGTTTTGCCGCAGTTGCTCAGTCAGGTCCTGGCCCAGGCTGCCGCGTATTTCACCCAGCTCTTGCAGATGGCCTGAGTCGCTGAAGCGTTCGTAGAAATACCCATAGAAGGCATTGAGCACCCCGAATAACCGGTCTTCAAAGGGCAAGGGCGCATGGGCTGCGGTTGTCGAGGCCCGCAGCACATTCGCCCCGGTGCGCTCCAGCAAGGCCCGGAACAGGGCTTCTTTGCCGGCGTAGTACAGGTACACCGTGCCTTTGGCAATGCCCGCCTCCCGGGCCACATCGTCCATGGAGGATTTGCGGTAGCCATACCGCACAAACAGACTTTCGGCTGCGTCCAGGATGGTTTGGGCTTTGGGGGAGAGGTCGGGAGAAGATTCTGTGGTGGCCATGGGCCATTTTATCGACCACACCGCCGTATTGGCTTTGCACCGGCATGGCTTGACGTGCGTGTCCGCCAGAAGAACATGGCACCCTGAGTTTCAAACCGTTGGTGTAGTGCGCGCCAGCTGTGCCAGCACCATGCGCGCCGTGGACAGGTTGGTGGCGCAGGGCACGTCATGCACATCGCAGGCGCGCACCAGGGCGTTGATGTCGGGTTCGTGCGGCTGCGGCGTCATGGGGTCGCGCAGGAAAATGACCACATCCACCTCCCCTTGTGCCAGGCGTGCGCCAATCTGCAGGTCACCGCCCCAGGGACCGCTGAGCATACGTTCCACCGTCAGACCCACTTCGTTCACCAATCGGCCGCCCGTGGTGCCGGTCGCGCTCAGGGTGCAGCGGCGCAACAGGGGTTCAAACTCCTTGGCAAGCTGCACCATGGCGTCTTTTTTATGGTTGTGGGCGATCAGGGCAATACGGGGTGGCACAGGCAATGGCATGGAAGGGGATGTCAGGTGGGTCAGATCAGCAAGCGGGATGAACGTGGCACATGGGCCATCAGAAACTCCATCTGGTCGGCCAGGATGCGGCGGTTGCGCAGAATGAAATCTTCCCACAAGCTGGGAATGTAAGGCGTGTACAGCAGTGGCATATGGGCCTGCTCGGGCGTGCGGTGGCTCTTGCGGTGGTTGCAGGGGCGGCAGGCGGTGACCACATTCATCCAGGTGTCCACCCCCTGCTGGGCAAAGGGAATGATGTGCTCGCGCGTCAGGTCGACTTCATGAAAATGCCCGCCGCAGTAGGCGCACACATTGCGGTCCCGGATAAACAGCTTGCCATTGGTCAGGCCGGGTCGCAGATCGAAGGGATTGATGTTGGGCACACCGCGTGTACCGATGATGCTGTTGACCCGGATGATGGATTGCAGCCCGGTCGCCGCGTTGTGCCCACCGTGGAACACGGCCACTTCGCCACCCGACTCCCAGCGCACCTCGCCGGTGGCGTAATGCACGACGGCCTGCTCCAGTGAGATCCACGACTGGGGCAGCCCTTGGGCCGACAACTTCAAGACTTTCAAAACACGCCTCCTGGAACGGTAAAAACCACCACCAACTTGGAACGCAAATGTCTGCAGTCACGCGCCGGATCGCCTGTCCGGGTACTGCTGCGTCACAATATACCCTGTTTATGTGACAAACAGGCTTCAAGCGCTGAATACCCGTGCGCAGCCTGCTATCAAAAAGATAACAACTCCATGAAGGTTTTTCGCGGTTTCAAACATCCTGGTGTGGCGCCCGCCTGTGCGGTCACGATCGGCAATTTTGACGGTGTGCACCGGGGCCACCAGGCCATGCTCGCCCTGCTGCGCGGTGAGGCCCAACAGCGCGGTGTGCCCAGCTGTGTATTAACTTTTGAGCCGCACCCGCGCGACTACTTTGCCGAGCTGCACAAAAAGCCCGATCTGGCCCCGGCACGGGTGGGCACCCTGCGCGACAAACTGGAAGACCTGGCCCATTGCGGCGTGGACCAGACCGTGGTGTTGCCCTTTGATGCCCAATTGGCCAACCAGTCGCCCCAGGAGTTCATTCAAGGGGTGCTGCGCGATGGCCTGGGTGCCAGGTACGTACTGGTCGGCGACGACTTTCGCTTTGGCAAGCAACGTGCGGGCGACTACGCGCTCTTGGATGCGGCTGGCGAAGCGCAGGGCTTTGACGTGGCCCGCATGAACAGCTACGAGGTGCACGGCCTGCGGGTCTCCAGCTCGGCAGTGCGCGACGCCCTGGGCCAAGGGCGCATGGCCGATGCCGGACGTTTGCTGGGGCGGCCCTACTGCATCTCCGGCCATGTGGTGCATGGCCGCAAACTGGGCCGCACCCTGGGCTTCAAAACCCTGAACCTGCGCTTTGCGCACTGGAAACCGGCCGCCAGCGGCATTTTTGTGGTGCTGGTGCATGGGCTCACCCACAAGCCGCTGCAAGGCGTGGCCAACCTGGGCGTGCGGCCCTCGCTGGACCCCAACGACGTCAATGGCGGGCGGGTGCTGCTGGAGACGCACTGCCTGGACTGGCCGGAAGGCTTGGGGTCCGAGGGGGCCTACGGTAAAATCATCCGCGTGGAACTGCTACACAAACTGCACGACGAGCTGAAATACGACAGCCTGGACGCCTTGACCCAAGGCATACGCCGGGACTGTGATGACGCCCGCGCCTGGTTGATCGCCCGAATTTGATGGGGCAGACCCACCGGTCAGCGACGCACCTTGCCCCGCGTCTTGTGAAACTGCCCTGGTGCGGATCGCCCCTTGGAACTGGCGACGCCATGCACCTCCTAAAAAAACGCCCCCACACGAGAATTCGCCATGACCGACAAAGTTGATTACCGCAGCACCCTGAACCTGCCCGACACCCCTTTTCCCATGCGCGGCGACCTGCCCAAGCGGGAACCGGCCTGGGTCAAGGCCTGGAACGAAATGGCCCCCACCCCTGGCGAAGCCAGGCCCCCCGAGGGGGTGCAGCCGTCCTTGGGGCGGCCCGGCGAACGGTCTGGCGGCTTGTACAAAAAGCTGCGCGACCACCGCCAAGGCGCACCTTTGTTTGTGCTGCACGACGGCCCGCCCTACGCCAACGGCAAGCTGCACATCGGCCACGCGCTGAACAAGGTGCTCAAGGACATGATCGTCAAGTCCAAACAGTTGGGCGGTTTTGACGCGCAGTACATCCCCGGCTGGGACTGCCACGGCCTGCCGATCGAAAACGCCATCGAAAAACTGCACGGCCGCAAGCTGTCTAGAGACGACATGCAGGCCAAGAGCCGCGCCTACGCCACCGAGCAGATCGAGCAGCAGCGCGAAGACTTCAAGCGCCTGGGCGTGCTGGGCGACTGGGAGCGCCCCTACCGCACCATGGACCCGGCCAACGAGGGCGGCCAGATCCGCGCCTTCAAGCGCGTGATCGAACGCGGCTTTGTCTACCGCGGCCTGAAGCCCGTGTACTGGTGTTTTGACTGCAGCTCCTCTCTGGCCGAATTCGAAATCGAATACGCCGACAAGAAGAGCGACACGCTGGACGTGGCCTTTGAAGCCGCTGACAAGCAAGCGCTGCTGCAGGCATTTTTCCCCGGCAAACTGTCCGACCACCCCTCCTCAGCGCTGGTGGCGTCACGGCTGGAAGCCAAGTCGGCCTTTATCGTCATCTGGACCACCACCGCCTGGACCATTCCCGCCAACCAGGCGCTCAACGCCCACCCCGAGCTGACCTATGCGCTGGTGGACACCCCGCGCGGCCTGCTGGTACTGGCCGACACGCTGGTCGAGAAGTGCCTGGAGCGCTACGGCACCACGGGCACCGTCATCGCCACCACCAGCGGCAAACAACTCGCGGGACTGAACTTCAAGCACCCCTTGCACGACGTGGATGCAGGCTACGCACGCCTGTCTCCGGTGTATCTGGCCGACTATGTCAGCGACTCCGACGGCACCGGCATCGTGCACTCCGCGCCCGCCTACGGCGTGGATGACTTCAACAGCTGTGTGGCCCACGGCCTCAAATACGACGACATCCTGAACCCGGTACAGGGCAACGGCACCTATGCCGACGACCTGCCCCTGTTCGGCGGCCTGAACATCTGGAAAGCCTGCCCGGTCATCCTCGACACCCTGCGTACACATGACCGCCTGCTGGCCAGCAGCCCCATCGTCCACAGCTACCCGCACTGCTGGCGCCACAAGACGCCGGTGATCTACCGTGCCGCCGCCCAATGGTTTGTGCGCATGGACGAAGGCGCGGGCGTGTTCACCAAGGACAAGGCGCCCAAGACCCTGCGCCAGCTGGCCCTGGACGCGATCGAGCAAACCAGCTTCTACCCCGAGAACGGCAAAACCCGCTTGCGCGACATGATCGCCAACCGCCCCGACTGGTGCATTTCGCGCCAGCGCAGCTGGGGCGTGCCGGTGCCGTTCTTTTTGCACAAGGATTCGGGCGAATTGCACCCCAACACCATGGCCATCCTGGACCAGGCGGCTGATATTGTGGAAAAGGGTGGCATCGAGGCCTGGAGCCGCGTGACCGTGGCCGACATCCTGGGCGCTGAAGATGCCGAGCACTACACCAAGAGCACCGACATTCTGGAGGTGTGGTTCGACTCCGGCTCCACCTTCTGGCATGTGCTGCGCGGCAGCCACAAGGACGCCTACGCCCGCCCCCCCTTCCACGCCGAAGGGCCTGAGGCCGATCTGTACCTGGAAGGCCACGACCAGCACCGCGGCTGGTTCCATTCATCCCTCTTGCTGGGCTGTGCGTTGTTTGACCGCGCACCCTACCGGGGCCTGCTGACCCACGGCTTTGCCACCGACGGCCAGGGCCGCAAGATGAGCAAATCCCTGGGCAACACGGTGGAACCACAGACCATCACCACCAAAATGGGCGCCGAAATCGTGCGCCTGTGGGTGGCATCGACCGACTATTCGGGCGACCTGAACATTGACGACAAGATTCTGGCCCGCGTGGTGGACACCTACCGCCGGGTGCGCAACACATGCAAGTTTTTGCTGGCCAATGTGAGCGACTTTGACCCGGTCAAAGACGCGGTTCCCGCCGACCAGTTACTGGAGATCGACCGCTACGCCCTGAGCCGCACGGCGCAATTGCAAGCCGACATCCTGGCGCATTACGAGGTCTATGAATTCCACCCCGTGGTGTCCAAGCTGCAGATTTATTGCAGCGAAGACCTGGGCGCCTTCTACCTGGACATCCTGAAAGACCGGCTCTACACCACCGGCGCCCAGTCCCTGGCCCGCCGCTCGGCACAAACGGCGCTGTGGACCATCACCCAAGCCATGCTGCGCTGGATGGCGCCGTTCCTCAGCTTCACCGCCGAAGAGGCATGGGCCGTACTGGGGGCGGAAGGCAAGACGCCGGCCGCCACGGCTGACTCCATCTTCATGGACACCTATGTGGCCCTGGAAGCCCCCAACGAGACGCTGCTGCGCAAGTGGGCGCGGATCCGCGAAATCCGGGAAGCGGTGAACAAAGACATTGAAGTCTTGCGTGCCGATGGCCAGGTGGGCGCGTCCCTGCAAGCCGAAGTCACGCTGACAGTGGCAGAAGATGACTACGCCTTGCTGGCCAGCCTGGGGGCCGATCTGAAGTTTGTGTTCATCACATCTGCTATTACTTTGGTAGCTGGAAGCGCACTGTCCATCAGGGCTAGCGCATCAAATGGCACCAAATGCGAACGCTGCTGGCACTACTGCGACGATGTGGGCAGCGCAGCCGCCCATCCCACCCTGTGTGGCCGCTGCGCCAGCAACCTGGACGGTGTGGGCGAAACCCGCACTTACGCCTGATGGCACGCGGCGGTAAAACCATGGTCTTTGGCAAAGCCTCCGGGGGCGGCATGCTGCACTGGCTGGGCCTGGCTTTCGTCATCTTGCTGGTGGACCAGTTCACCAAGGTATTGGTTGTGGGCTACTACCACCTGGGGGACAGCAGCGTTGTCACCAGCTTTTTCAACGTGGTGCGGGTGCACAACTACGGGGCGGCCTTCTCGTTTCTGGCGGGCGCTTCGGGCTGGCAGCGCTGGTTTTTTACCGTGCTCGGCTTTGTGGCGGCAGGGGTGATCATCTGGATGCTCAAATCCCATTCCGGCCAGCGCCTGTTCAGCTTCGCCATGGCCTGCATTCTGGGCGGCGCCATCGGCAATGTGGTGGACCGCCTGCTGTACGGCTACGTGGTGGATTTTTTGGACTTCCACTGGCGCGGCATGCATTTTCCGGCCTTCAACGTGGCCGACAGCGCCATCACCGTGGGCGCGGTTTGTCTGATTCTGGATGAACTGCTGCGGGTGCGGCGCACCCGCTGATCCCGTTCCCTACAAAGTCAAAATCGTGCTGCCGGTAGTCGCCCGCGCCTCCAGGTCCCGGTGGGCTTGCTGTACCTGCTCCAGGGGGTAGCGTTGCCCGATGCGGATGTGGACCTGGCCGCTGTCAACCATGTCAAACAAATCATCCGCCATGGCCTGCGTGCTCTCACGGGTGGCGATGTGGGTGAACAGGGTTTGGCGCGTCAGGTACAAGGAGCCTTTGGCACCCAAAATGCCCGGAGCAAACGGCGCCACCGGGCCCGAGGCATTGCCAAAACTGGCCATCAGGCCAAAAGGCGCAATGCAGTCCAGGGACTTGTCCCAGGTGTCCTTGCCCACCGAGTCGTAAACCACCTTGACGCCTTTGCCAGCGGTGATGTCTTTCACCCGCGCCAGGAAGTCCTCGGTCGCGTAATTGATGGCAAAGGCCGCGCCGTTCTCCAGGGCCAGGGCGCATTTGGCGTCCGACCCCGCGGTGCCAATGAGTTGCAGGCCCATGGCCCGCGCCCACTGGCAGGCAATCAGACCCACCCCACCGGCTGCGGCGTGAAACAGCACAAAATCGCCCGGATGCAGCCCTCCCTGGGGCTGGGTTTTTTTGAGCAGATACTGGGCGGTCAGGCCCTTGAGCATCATGGCGGCGCCTGTGGCAAAAGAAATACTGTTGGGAAGCTTGCACACGCATCTGGCGGGCATAACCCGCAGCTCGCAGTAGCTTCCCGGGGGCTGGCTGGCATAGGCCACGCGGTCACCCGCTTGCAAATGGGTGACACCCTCACCCACCGCTTCCACGACGCCGGAGGCCTCCATGCCCAATTGCAACGGCAGTGCCATGGGGTACAGGCCGCTGCGCTGGTAGACATCAATAAAATTCAGGCCCACTGCATGGTGGCGAATACGCACCTCGCCAGGGCCGGGGTCACCCATGAACACCTGAAGGACCAGCTTGAGCTGTTCCGGGCCTCCATGCTGGTCAATACAAATGGCTCGGGACTGGGTTTGCGTCATCGGATTCTCCGGGTTGTCAAAAGATTGCTACCGATGGTGCCATGAATCAAAAACCCCCGTGCACGGGGGTACACCGGGCTTGGTACAGTCCTGCCATGACCCAACGCCTGACCCCCGCCGCCATTGTGCTGCTCATCATCCCGCCCCTGCTGTGGTCGGGCAACGCCGTGGTGGGGCGCGTGGTCGCCCCGCTGGTGTCGCCCATGACCCTGAACCTGCTGCGCTGGGCGATGGCCTTTGTGCTGCTGTTGCCCCTGGCGGGCGGCGTGCTGCGGGGCAGCAGCCCCTTGTGGCGCCAGTGGCGGCGCTTTGCGTTTTTGAGCCTGTTCAGCATCGGCGGCTACAACGCCCTGCTGTACCTGGCGCTCAACACCTCCACCCCCATCAATGTGACCCTGGTGGGGGCCAGCACGCCGGTGTGGATGCTGCTCATTGGCAGGCTGTTTTTCAAGGTGCCGGTGTCCCACCGGCAATTGCTGGGGGCGGTGCTGTCCATCGCCGGTGTGCTGCTGGTGCTGTCGCGCGGGCAGTGGGAGGTGTTGCTGGGCATGCGCCTGGTGGCGGGCGACCTGTACATTCTGATCGCGTCCATGGCCTGGGCCTACTACAGCTGGATGCTGGTCCACCCCACCCCCGAGTCTGCCTCTCTGCGCACCGATTGGGCGGCCTTTCTGCTGGGGCAAATCGTGTTTGGCCTGGGCTGGTCCGCCGCCTTTGCCGGTGCCGAGTGGACACTGAGCGCCGCCCACATCCAGTGGGGCTGGCCCCTGGTCAGCGCGCTGGCTTTCATCGCCGTGGGACCGGCGGTGATCGCCTATGGCTCCTGGGGCGCGGGGGTGTCACGCGCCGGTCCGGCGGTGGCCGGGTTTTTCATCAACCTCACGCCGCTGTTCACGGCCCTGCTGTCCGCCGCGTTTCTGGGGGAAACACCGCAGGCCTTCCATGCGCTGGCGTTTGTGTTGATCGTCTCGGGGATTGTGCTGTCGTCCCGGCGTTAATCCCCTGTGCCTGCCCAAAGGCATGCGCAGGGTTCACTCCTCAATACGGGGCACGACCAGCGGCAAATCCAGGCGCATAGTGGTACCGCTGCCCAAGATGGAGTACACCTCCAGCGTACCCCCCAGTGTTTTGCGAACGAGGTCGGCCACAATCGTCATGCCCAGACCCGTGCCGCCCTCCCCCGTTTTGGTGCTGAAAAACGGCTGAAACAAACGGGCCTGCGTTTGCGGCGACATGCCCACGCCGTTGTCGCTAAAAACCAGATGCACATGGCCACCACCCTGGGTGGCACGGATGGTCAAAACCCCATCCGTTCGGCCCTCGAAACCGTGCAAATAGGCATTGTTGACCAGATTGATGATGACCTGGCCCAGGGGGCCGGGCAGGCTGTCCATGGTGATGCCGGGCGGGATGTCCAGCACGATGGTGTGCGGCTGGCGTTTGAGACTGGGCGCCAGGGTGTCCACCACTTCGTGAACCACCGTCGCCAGATCAAAACGGCGGCGTTGTTCGCTGGCCTGGTCGTTGGCCACCTGCCTGAAATTTTTGAGCAAGGCCACCGCCCGCTGCAGGTTGCGCAGCATCAGGTCGTTGCCTTCACACACGTTCTCGACAAAAGCGCTGAGTTCAGAGCGTTTGAGTTGGTTGCTGTCGAAGGTGCGCCGAAAATCGCGGCTCTGGTCCACCAGGGTGCTGGCCGTCATCAGGCTGTTGCCCAAGGGGGTGCTGAGTTCGTGCGACACACTGGCGATCACGGTGCTTAAAGCGGCCTTGGTTTCGCTGCGGGCCAGGGCTTCCTGCGAGCGGTGCAACTTGTCGGTCAGCACCTCCAGGGCCAGACGCTCCTGCTCCTGGCGCTTATGGCGCACCACCAGGGCGGTGGCGGCGATGGACAGCAAAATCAGTTGCGCCAGCGTCAGCGCCACAATCTGCTCCGATTGTTTGAGCAAGGTGTTTTCCTGGTCCTCCACCAGGCGCGACACCACGGAGTTGGCGGCCAGACTCAGGGCATGCACATCAAAGGCCATGGCGTTGACCTCGTCGAGCAGGCCCGCCAGCGCCTGCGGGTCGGGCCGCACGCTGGGAATCACCCGGTCCGCCCGCCGCGCCCACTGCTCCAGCTGCGGCACCACCGTTTGGTACTCCGGCCGCTGCACCAGCACTGAAATGCTGGGACTGTCGCGCAGCAGCGTCAAGCGGCTCAGGAACAGGTCGTAGCGCAGTGTCAGTTCGTCGTGGCCGGGCGGATGGCGGCTATGGACGGTGCTATCGAGCGCCTGGCGAAAGCGCAAAAACTCGCGTTCACACTCAAAAGCCGGTGCCGTAATGGAGTCGTGGCGCAGGCCCGCAGCGAGTTGCACCGCCCGGCGCTGCGCCAGCGTGAATACCAGCAGCACGGCCATGGCCAAGGCCATCAACGCAGTCCCCAGCGCCAGCCAAAAAAGAAAGCGTCGGTGGTTGGCGTGGCCCCGCATGGCGCATCTATTCAATGGTCATGGCCTTGAGCTGCCACGCCGATCGCTCGTAGTACACGGTGGAGCGCAGTTCCGCCTGGGTGTCATAGGGGTAGACGATGAAAAGGGGGCCTTTGGTCTTGACCGGAATGGCTTCTCCGTTCATCTGGTGCGCCACGATGACGTCGTACTTTTGAGCGTCTTGCACCGGAATGCGGGTCTGGTAGTCATTCAAGGCCAAAGCTTTGATGGTGCTGCCGCTGGCCTTGGCCGCCGCCAGCACATCCCGCAACAAAGGGCCGGTGAATTGGATCGGACGTTTGTCCCAGGGTGTCATGGTGGTGAAGGTCTGCTGGGGCAATTTTTGCAGCATGGCGAGGTCAAACACGGCCGCATGGGGGGCGTTTTTTTCACCCACCTTGCCCGAGATGGTCAGGATGACCTTGCCGGTGGCGGGCGGCAAGGCCAACGCAGGAAGCGCCTGGCCCAAGGCCAGCACAGACAGACACAAGGCAATCCATCGCAGGGGGAGCAGTCGCATGAGATCTCCAAAAAGGCCGGGGCCAAAGGTGCTCAGAAATTGCGTGCATCTTAACGACCTCATGAAAAAAGTGTGAACTCCTTTGCGCATCAGAAAAGCCACCCAGCATCACAACAAGCAGTGCTATGGGCGCCACCCCATAACACTGCCAATCCCCCTACTGCCAGCTCGCCACAATCACCGGATTCAGCGCCGCCGCACAGCTGACAGACAGCGTGGTCTGTCCAGGTGGCGGTGGAAAACATGGCGTTCAGCATGCCCATCAACGCGGTGGCATCGCGCCGCGCACGCTGGGCATCTGCGGGGGAATCGGAATTTGGCGGGTAGTTGCCCACGTGCTGGCGCAAGTCGGCCAGTATGTTGTCCCAAAATACCAGGTCCAATGTGGCACCGGTGGCGGGTGCAGCCTTGGGTTGCAGGAGGCGCTTGAGGTCGTAGCTGCCATATTCAAGGGCATGCAGAATCGTTGGTGGTAAGCGCCACTCTCTGTACTGGCATGTGTTCACCCTTTTCATGAATGTTGCAAATTGATGGTGTAATAATTTCGGTATTACTTTTTGAGAAGCCATCGCCATGACCATGACCGTCAAACTCGATGAACCGCTGGAGCGTGCTTTGCGTCAGCGCTGTGCGACCGTGGGGCGCTCTGCCAGTGCACTGATGCGCGAGGCTTTGCAGGCTTATTTGGCGCAAACGGCACCGCCTGCCCCTTCGGCCTACGCACTGGGGGAGGATTTGTTTGGCAAGCACGCTGGGGCGGCAGATTTGTCCAGCCAGCGCCGGGCTGCGTTGCAACAGATTTGGGATCAAAAACATCCCGCAGGCCCTGCGCCCGCTGCCAAGCCACGCCATGGCAAAAACTGACGCGCGAGCGCCGGGACGGCGCTCGGCGGCAAGCGTTGGCACTGCAGCACGCACGGTGGTGGCCGACAGCGGCCCGCTGCTGGCCCTTTTCAACACGGCAGACCATTGGCACACACCTGTGCTGCAGTGGCTGCAAGCCAACCCACAGGCCCGGCTGCTGACGACCTGGCCAGTCGTCACCGAGGTGTGCGCCATGCTGGCCCGGCGCGTCAGCAACGCGGCGGCGCTGGACTTTTTGCGCTGGGGGCAAAGGGGCGGTTTTACGCTGGATGCGCCTGGCGCTGAAGCCTTGCCCGAGGCCTTGGCACAGGTGCTGTTAATCAGCGAGCGCTTCCATGATTTGCCATTTGACTTGTCCGATGCATCCGTCGCCGACCTGGCTGCGCGCCACGGTTTGCGCCATGTGTTAACCATTGATTCCGACTTTGACGTGTACCGCGACGCCCGTGGCAAGGCACTGCGCCATGTGCTGCGCGATGGCTGGGCTGGGTAGGTTCGCCGTCATCTCCGAGGCTTGCCTATCCCCGCTCAAAACGTGCCCGGATACGCCCCGCCGTCCACCAGCACGTTTTGCCCGGTGATGTAGCCCGCTTGTCGGCTGCACAAAAATGCGCACACCGCGCCAAACTCATCGGGCGTGCCAAAGCGCCGGGCGGGGATGGCTTGGCGGCGTTGGTCGGTCACCGCGTCCAGCGGCTGGCCGCTTTTTTGCGCGGTGCCTTGCAGGGTGCTGCGCAGGCGGTCGGTGTCAAAGGCGCCGGGCAGCAGGTTGTTGATCGTCACCCCCTGGGCCGCCAGGCTGGAGCGCGCCACACCGGCTACAAAACCGGTCAGGCCGCTGCGCGCGCCGTTGGACAGGCCCAGGATGTCGATGGGCGACTTCACGGCGCTGGACGTGATGTTGACAACGCGGCCAAAGCCGCGCGCCGCCATGCCGTCCACCGTGGCCTTGATGAGTTCGATGGGGGTGAGCATATTGGCGTCCACGGCCTTGATCCAGGCGTCGCGGTCCCAGTCCCTAAAGTTGCCGGTGGGCGGGCCCCCGGCATTGGTGACCACAATGTCGAAGTCGCCGCGCACGGCGAACACCGCCGCCCGGCCCGCCTCGGTCGTGATATCTTGGGCACAAAATAGCACGCTAGCCCCCGTAGAATCTGCGCAAGCAGCTATCAATTCAGTAGCAGATGTTTCCAATTGCTCGCGCCCCCGCGCCACCATGAGCACGTTCACCCCCTCTTGCACCAGCGCCCGCGCACAGCCCAGGCCCAGCCCTTTGCTGGCGCCACACACCAAAGCCCATTTGCCGCGAAGTCCTAAATCCATGGAGTTGCTCCTCTATTGAAGTGTCATCCGGGCAGTTGCCCAATTCCGCCGATATGCGGGATGATACGAACTCCCGCCGACCCGGCCCGATGCAGGACAAGCCAGCCATGTTTTCCAAAAGCCCCAAAAAACCGCACCCACTTGACGCCTACGCTGACAAGGTGTGCTCTGCGCAGCAGGCAGTAGGCCAGATCCGCAATGGCGAGCATGTGTTTGTGGGCACCGGCTGTGCCGCGCCCCAGGGCTTGCTGCGGGCGCTGGAAGCGCTGCCGGTGGTACCGGCCGACCTGGAGCTGCTGCACTTTTTCACCATCCAGGCCTTTGAGCACGATGCCGACGGCCACAGCACCACGCGCTTCAAGCACCGCACCTTTTTTGTCGGCAGCGACATGCGCGCCGCCGTCAAGCAGGGGCTGGTGGAGTATGTGCCCATGTCGGTGGCGCGGGTGCCGGAGATGATGGCGCTGGGGCGGGTGCCGGTGGACGTGGCACTGATCCAGGTCAGCCTGCCCGACGCGTTTGGTTTTGTGAGCCTGGGCATTTCGGTGGACATCATCCCGGCGGCGGTGGCGCGCGCCCGGCTGGTGATTGCCGAGGTCAACCCGGCCATGCCGCGCTCCATGGGCGACTCCACGCTGCATGTCAGCCGCATCCACCACCTGGTGCCGGTGGACACGCCCATCACCGAACTGCAGCGCAGCCCTTCGCAGGCCGAGGATGTGCAGCGCATTGCGCGCTACATTGCCGGCATCATCGACGATGGCTCCACGCTGCAGATCGGGCTGGGGCAACTGGCCCACGAAGCCTTGCAGTACCTTACCGATCGCAAGGACCTGGGCATCCACTCCGATGTCATCTCCGACGCCATTTTTCCGCTGCTGGAGCACGGCAGCCTGACGGGGGCCAAAAAGACCAGCCAGCCCTTCAAGATCGTGACCAGCCTGGCGCTGGGTTCGCGCAGGTTGTACGACCTGATTGACCGCAACCCCTTGTTTGTGTTCCAGCCCATCGACGTGGTGTGCAACCCGGCCACCATTGCGGCACAGCACAAGATGGTGGCCATTGCCCAGGCCTTTGCCATCGACCTCACCGGCCAGGTGTGTGTGGACCAGTTTGACGGCGAGTTCTACAGCGGCATCGGCAACCAGGGGGAATTCTTGCGCGGCGCCTCGCGCTCGCCCGGCGGCAAGCCCATCATCTGCATGACCTCCACCACCGAGGACGGCGAAACCTCCCGCATCCGCCCGGCCCTGCTGGCGGGCGAGGCGGCCACCATTGCGCGCACCGATGTGCATTACGTGGTAACCGAATACGGCATCGCCTATTTGTTTGGCAAGTCCATCCGCCAGCGGGCCACCGCGCTGATCGAGCTGGCCCACCCGAAATTTCGCCCCGCGCTGTTTGCCCAGGCGCAGGCACTGGGCTACCTGCCGCTGGAGCAAACCCTGCACAACCTGCGTGCCTACCCGGTGGAGGAAGAGCAGACCATCACCCTCAAGGACGGCCGCACCGTGCTACTGCGCCCGGCCCTGTCCAGCGACGCGCAGGGCATCCGCGAGCTGTTCCACCACCTGAGCGAAGAAGACGTGTACACCCGTTTTTTCCGCAATGTGCGCGGCCTGTCCGACCAGGAGGTGGAGCGCCTGTGCAATGTGAACTACGAGAACGAAGTGGCCTTTGTGGCCACCACCGGCGGGCGCGAAGAGGCGCAGATCGTGGGCCAATCGTGTTATTTCACCAACCCGACCACCAACCTGGCCGACACCGCCTTCATGGTGCACCCCGACTGGCAGGGCAGCGGATTGGGCGGGGCCTTGCAGGCCTGCATGGTGCAGCACGCCAAGCGCCGGGGCCTGCGCGGCTTTGTGGCCGATGTGCTGCCCGGCAATGCGCGCATGCTGCACCTGGCCCGCAACGGCTCACCCAATGTGCAGGTCGAACGCCACCAGGACTCGGTGCACATCACGCAGCAGTTCTGAACTTGGCCCCTGCGTGCATCAGTTTCGCTATAAATTCAGGAGCTGTTTGCGCTTATTCCACGCGGGCTGCAGCCATTTATGGCTTGAATAACTGACGCACACGCTGGCCCCCGGTCACCGCCAGCAAGACCAGCGCCCCGGCGACCACACCGGCCAGCGCATCCAGCAGCAGTGGCACCGCAGCCTGCGCCAGCGCCATGTCGGCCAGCCCCGATACCAGAGCGTCCACCCCGTGGTGCAAGAACGGCAGGCCATGCACCAGAATGCCACCGCCCACCAAAAACATGGCGGCGGTACCGGCCACCGACAAAAACTTCATCAGCCAGGGCGCCGCGCCCAACAGGCCACGCCCCCACGCCCGCTGCACTTCGGCCCAGCCACCTGCACCGCCCTTGCGGCTGAGGTACAGCCCCAGATCGTCGATCTTGACGATGCCCGCCACAATGCCGTAGACCCCAAACGTCATCAGCACCGCAATGCCGCTGA
Organism: Burkholderiales bacterium RIFCSPLOWO2_12_FULL_61_40; assembly: GCA_001770935.1. Taxonomy (GTDB): domain Bacteria; phylum Pseudomonadota; class Gammaproteobacteria; order Burkholderiales; family Burkholderiaceae_C; genus Allorhodoferax. The sequence continues at coordinate 45,727 of MESI01000115.1, forward strand.
GCACGCTGAGCTGCGTCATCCAGCCACTGGTTTGCACCGTGCCCAGGGTGATGGCAATGATTTCGGCCGACAGGATGAAGTCGGTGCGGATGGCGCCTTTGACCTTGTCCCGCTCCAGCGCCAGCAGGTCCACCGAGGGGTCCGCCAGCGCCTGCATCAGCTCGGCCTCATGCGCCTGGTCCTCAGCTGCGTGGTGCAAGAACTTGTGCGCCAGTTTTTCAAAACCCTCAAAACACAAAAAGGCACCGCCCACCATCAACAATGGGGTCACCGCCCAGGGGATGACGAAGCTGATGGCCAGTGCCGAGGGCACCAGAATCAGCTTGTTGAGCAAGGAGCCCTTGCACACCGCCCACACCACCGGCAGCTCCCGGTCGGCGGTCACTCCGGCCACCTGTTGCGCATTCAGTGCCAGGTCGTCGCCCAGCACCCCGGCAGTTTTCTGGGCTGCCACTTTGGTCAGCACCGCCACATCGTCCAAAATAGTGGCAATGTCGTCAATCAGAGCAAGAAGGCTACTCGCCATAGGGTAATCCCGCAGTTATAAGAAAGTCGATTTTCACCTGCAAGCCGCACAATAGCCGCACCACGCCATGTTATTTTCGATGAACTATGCCCTGACCATCAACGCCGCTGTCAGCCTCATCATGGGGGTGGCACTGGTGTTGGTCTGGCGCCGGGACCGCACACAAGCCTTCACCCGCTATATGGGTTGGGCCAATCTGGTGCAGCTGCTGGTGCCCGCCACTTTCTGGCTCACCGCACAAAACAGCCCGGCCGCGGACCTCCTGGGGAGGACCGCGCTTCCCGCCGTGGCCGCCATGTACACCACTTTGCTGGCGGTAGGGACCATGCACCTGGCCCACCGGCCGGTCCCCACAAAATGGGTTGGTCTGTTTCTGCTGGCGCTGGTGGCCGTCAACGCCACCACCCTTGGGCTCGGCGGCATGCGCTTGGGCCAGGCCATCGCCGCCGCCATCAATACCCTGCTGGGCGTGGTATGCACCTATTGGTTGTGGAACTCCGGCGCCACGCGCTACCACTCCGAAAAATTGGTGGGTCCACTGCTGGTCCTGCTGGGCCTGAACCAGTTTGTCTACGTGGTGTACCAGGACGGGGGGGTGGCCCTGCAGGCCATACTGGGTGCGCTGCTGCGCATGGCCTTGGGGCTGGTGCTGCTCTATGCCGCTTTGGACCGGATCGCGCTGGCCGCCCGGAAATTGCAACACCGCTTTGAGCGCCTGACCGACCGTTCGCACCAGGGCATTTTGATCTTCCAGACCGAGCACATCGTCTATGCCAACCCGGCTTGCATGGACATCTACGGGGCCAGCGACATTGCCGACATGAATTCCGCGGTGGTCACCCGGTCCATCCCCAAGGCCGAGCGCGCCATGGTGGGCCAGTTGCTGCAACGCATTCAAAGCGGCCAGCAAGACGATTTCAGCTACGAGGCCCTGCGCCACCGCCAGGACGGCACCCCCATGTGGCTGCGTTTTCATTTTTTCTGCACCGAGTGGGATGGCCTGCCAGCCGTGCAGGTGCTGATTTCGGACGACACCGAACGCTACCAGGCCAACCAGGCCCTGGTCTACCAGGCCCTGCACGATGACCTGACCGGCTTGCCCAACCGCGCTGCCTTGCTCAAAAGCCTGCGCCAGCGCTGCCAGCCCGATGGCCCAGGAGAGCGCTTTGTACTGGTGCTGATGAACATCGACCGCTTCAAGCTGTTCAACGAAGCCCATGGCCACGCCATGGGGGACGAGGTGCTCAAAGCGCTGGGGCACGCCCTGCGCGGCGCGCTGGATACAGGCGTCGAGGTGATGCGCCTGGCGGGCGATGAATTTGCATTGGTCTCGGCCCCGCATGGCGATGGTGATTTGGGTGAAACCGCCGTGGCCCTGGTCACCGCAGTGCGCCAGCTGCTCGCCAGGCCGCTGCAGGTGAACGAGGGGGAAATCTTCCTCGACGCATCCCTGGGCATTGCCCTGTACCCCAACAGCGCCCGCGATGCGGACTCGCTGTTGCGCGCCGCCAATGCGGCCATGCATGTGGCCAAGCGCACCCCCGGCACCTCCCACCGGCTTGCAGAAAAAGCGTTTGAGCGCGGCTCCAGCAATGTGCTGGAACAAGAGCAGGCGCTGCGCGCAGGCATCGAGCGCGCGGAATTTCACCTGGTGTTCCAACCCAAGGTGAACGCCCAATCGGGCCGCTTGACCAGCTTCGAGGCCCTGGCGCGCTGGGACCGCCCCGGCGTGGGGCCGGTGAGCCCGGTGGAATTTATCGCCGCCGCCGAGCGCACCGGCTTGATTGGCGTGCTGGGCACCGCTTTGCTCAGACAGGCCTGCCAGCAGATCGCCAGCTGGCAGCTGCAATACGGCACTTGCGTGCCGGTGGCGGTCAACGTGTCCCCCTTGCAATTGCTGGCCCCCCGCTTCCCCCAACTGGTGGCGCACATCCTGGACTCCTGTGGTGTGGCCGCGCAATGGCTGACGCTGGAAATCACCGAAAGCTCCGCCGTTCAAAACATGGAGCAAACCGTGCTGCAGGTGGAACAGTTGCGGGCCATGGGCGTGCACGTCGCCATGGACGACTTCGGCACCGGCTTTTCCTCGCTCAACATGCTGCGCAGCTTGCGCCTGCACACCCTCAAAATAGACCGGGGCCTGATCGAACCCTTGCCCTCCAGCGACGCCATCGCGGTGGTGCGCGCCATTTGCCAGCTGGCCGATGCCTTGCATTTGCATGTGGTCGCCGAAGGCATAGAAACCGCAGAACAGGCCCACACCGCACGCGACGCAGGCTGTGGGGAACTGCAGGGTTATTTGTATTCCAGACCCCTGCTGCCCCAAGATGCGGGGGCTTGGCTGGGGCCGCTGGTGGTCGAACAGGTTCCCGCACCGGGATAATTCCATTTCCATATCCATGCGATATGTCGTTGCCCCTCCTTGTCGTGCTAAAGCACTGCCTGCGTCGGGGCGCCTAATCTCTCATTGATCTGAAAACGGAATAAGCCATACAACACCATGCACCACGCGCTTGCACCGGCCGTTCTGGATGTCGAAGCCTCGGGCTTCGGGCGCAACAGCTACCCCATTGAAGTGGGCTTTGTCCTGCCCGACGGACACGCCTATTGCACGCTGGTGCGCCCCGAAGCGCATTGGACCCACTGGGACGCACAGGCCGAAACCCTGCACCATATCCCGCGTGCACTGATCCTGGCGCGCGGCCTGCCCGCAAAGGAGGTCGCCCGCCAGTTGAACCAGCAGCTGGCCGGACAAACCGTGTATTCGGACGGCTGGGCCAATGACTACAGCTGGCTGGGCGCGCTGTTTGATGCGGCGGACATGGCACCGCGTTTCAAGCTGGAAAACCTGCGCGCCCTGCTCAATGACGCACAAGCCGACCAATGGCATACCGTCAAGGCCCAGGTCAGCAGCGAGCGCGGCACCCAGCGCCACCGCGCCAGCTCCGATGCGCGGCTGCTGCAGCTCACCTTGCAGCGGCTGCGCAGCCTGTGCGGCGCAGGCTCCCAATGACGGGCTTGTTCGCCTAAAGATTCCCGGCGAACAGGCGGCGCATGAGCATCTCCTTGAAGCCGCGCGCCTCCGACAGGCCCAGGCGCTCCAGGTAGGCCGGTGGTGCTTCCTTGCCTTCCCACAGGCTCTTGATCGCCATGGACAGCATCTCGGCCGGGCGGTGGCTGGCCTGCTTCATCTTCTTCATGGCCTTGACCATGTGCTGCTCATCGTCGGTCAGGTCGGTGCCAAAGGGGAAGTCGGGCAACAAGCCGGCCTGCATCCAGGGGCGCAGTTTGGCGGCCAGGGCCTGGGGCAGGTTGTTGCGGTAGCACTCAGGCACTTCGTAGCCCGCATCCAGCTTGCCGTGGGCCTTGGCCTGTTTGACCAGCTCGCCCTGGAAGCGGGAATCCGCAATCTCGATCAGGCGCTTGACCACCTCACCATCGGACAAGCCCCGCAACTCGGCAATGCCGTATTCGGTGATCACCACGTCGCGCAAATGGCGGGGGATGGTGACATGCCCGTAGTTCCACACAATGCTGCTTTTGAGCCCGTCCTTGTTGTCGTGGGTGGAGCGCAGCATCATCAGCAAGCGGGCATCGGGCAGCGCATGGGACATGGCCACAAAGTTGTACTGCCCGCCCACGCCGCTGACCACCTGGCCCGACTCCAGTGCGTCGCTGGCCGCAGCACCCAGCAGGGTCACCACCATGGTGGTGTTGATGAAACGCGCCTTGCGCCGCTGCGCACGCTTCAAGGCATCGTCGCCATACAACTGGTTGATGAAGTCAATGCGCGTCATGTCGATCTTGTCCAGCTCCTGCGGCGGCATGGTGCGCAGACGTTCATAAAAGTCGCGGGGGCCGAGGAAGAACCCCCCGGTCATGAAAATGCCGCCCGTGAGGCGCGGGCCCAGCATGTTGGCGCCCACACAGTCCAAACTGGCATCGTCGCGCAGGTTGTTACTGCAGCGCGTGCCGTCCAGCTCCAGGGTATCCCCATGAAGCACCACTTCGGGCCGCAAGACGCCAAAACGCTGCAGGAAGGCCAGGTCTTCAGCGCCCAGGGGCGAGCGAATCCGCCCACCGTCCAGCAGCGCGCGCAAGGTATCCGGCGTGACGGTCTCGTCCTGGATGCGCCCGTCGTTGAGCATTTGCTGCAACACGGCATCGCCAAACACTTCGCGGCGCACAATGCCCGCCTCGATCAGCTTGAGAAAGCCGTTGACAAACATTTCGGAGCAGCCATACAGGCCTTCATCAAAACGCCCCAGCTCGCGCCCCTGCAGACCCTGGGGGCACAGCGATTCGAGAATGCGTTTGTATTCCGCGCTGTGGCGGTCCCGCACCACCAGCGCCTGGGCAATGGCATCGCCCAGTGAGCCGATGCCAATTTGCAGGGTACCGCCGTCCGTGACCAGGCTGGACGCATGCAGCCCGATGGCGTAGTCCGCCACACTGATGCGGGCATTGGGCGGGGCAAACACGGCGTGGGTGGCCGCAGGGTCGGTCACCACCACGTCAAAAAATTCGGGGCTCACTTCCGCGCCATTGGGCATGAAGGGCATCTTGTGGTTGATCACCCCAATGGCAATCAGGGGCGCCCCGGTGGAGCGCATATTGGCAATCACCTCGTGGCTGACATCGGGGTTGCTGGACAAGCTCAGGCGCAGCCCTTTGGCGTCTTCCTTGGCCGCGACCGCCTGGGCCAGCACGTTGATGCCCTGCACCCCCATGTCGCGCGCCACAAAGGTGTAGTTGGTGGAGATGTAGCTGATCTGCGCCGTGTCGTTGCCCAGGTAGTCGCCGGTCTTCATGAAGAACTCGCGCACCTCGATATGGGACGGCAGCTCGCCCGAGCGGGCATCTTTCACATAGTCCATGTCGGGGTAGTCTTCAAACACCCGCTCGACCAGGGGCTCCAGAAAATTCTTCTCCAGCTCGCTGTGGCCCACCGGCTTTTCCAGCGACAGCGCGGTGATGATGCGCAGCTTGCGCGCGGGGTTGGCCTTGATGCGGCGGTACAGCGCATTGACCAGCGGATTGGGCTTGCCCACCCCTAAAGGAATACCGAGGACAACGTCCCCCACAATGGTGTCCAGCACGTGGTCTACGCATGCTTCAATGGAGTCGATGGTTAATGGCTTGGTCACGGTGTGACGCTCCCTGCAAAAAATTTGAAAAGGCCAGTATGTGCACGAGAGCCACAGAATAACTTGACCTGAATTAAATTCGCCACGGCCTAAGGTTGCCGCTCTAGACTGGCTTGCAGTAACATGCCGACCCGTTGCAGCCCCCCCTATTCAGGAGATCCCATGGCGATCACCGTCCCCGTCGAACTTGGTTATGAATTCAAGGTCAAGGCAAGCGCCAAGGAAGTGTTCGACGTGCTGGCCAATGTGCCCGACTCCGCCAGCCATTACCCCAAAGTGAGCCGTCTGGTGGACCAGGGCGACGGCGCTTACCGCTGGGAAATGGAAAAGATCAGCGTGGGCTCCCTGGACCTGCAAACGGTGTACGCATCCCGTTATGTTTCCAACAAAACCAAAGGCACAGTGGCGTGGACGCCGATCCAAGGCGAAGGCAATGCCCAGGTGTCCGGCAGTTGGAAAATCACCGAAAAGGAAAAGTCCACCAAGCTGGTGCTTCAACTGGAAGCCGAACTGACCCTGCCCCTGCCCCTGCCCGGCCTCATGAAAATGGTGGTGGCGCCCCTGGTGGAAGCCGAATTCGAGGCACTGACCGAGCAGTACATCGCCAACCTGATCCAGCGTTTTGGCGGCGAGGTCAGCTGAAATCGGCGTCCAGCACCACCCGGTAACGGGCCTGACCCGAACGCAGGTGGTCCAGCGCCTCGTTGACCCGGCGCATGGGAAAGTGCTCCACCTGCGGCGCAATGCCGTGGCGGGCTGAGAACTCCAGCATTTTGGCCAGCATCGTGGGCGAGGGCGTGGGGGATGCCGAGATGCTGCGCTGCCACGACAACAAGCCGCTGGTGCGCAGCTTCATCGCCTCGGTCACCACCCCCACCATGTGCATACGCCCCTTGGGCGCCAGCGTGCCGATCAGCGCATCCCACTCCAGGCTGGCGCCTACCGTGACCAGCAAGAAGTCCAGCGTTCCGGCAATCGTTTTGAGTTCTTTCACGTCCACACTGGAGATGGTGTGGTGCGCGCCCAGCGCCAAAGCCTCTTCACGCTTGGAGGGCGTGGAGGTGAACGCGGTTACCTCGCAACCCCAGGCCCGGGCGAACTTCACCGCCAGATGGCCCAGACCGCCGATACCCACCACGCCCACCTTGTCGGTGGGTTGGATGCCGTGGACCACAAAGGGCAAAAACGCAGTACCGCCACCGCACATCAAAGGGCCGACCGCGCTGGCATCCAGCGCGTCGGGCAGGGGAATGTTCCAGCTCCAGTGGGCACGCACGCGGTCGGCAAAACCGCCATGGCGGCCGATGATGGTGGGCTGGCTTTTACGGCACAGGTTCTGCTCACCGCCCAGGCAGTGCTGGCAATGCAGGCAACTGCGGCTGTGCCAGCCCAGGCCCACGCGCTGGCCCACGTGGCGGCCCTTGGCCTGCGCCCCCACCGCCACAATGGTGCCCACCACCTCATGGCCGGGCACCAGGGGGTAGTTGGCCGGAAACCACTCGCTGTCCACCATGGCCAGGTCGGAGTGGCATACACCGCAGTATTCGACCGCAATTTCCACGTCCTCCGGGTCCATGGGACCGGGGTCAAACTCGAATTTTTCCAGGGGGCCGCCGCTGCGTGTGGCGGCCCAGGCGCGAAACTGGGTCATGGTGCGTCCGTAAAGAGAGGGTCTGGCGCACAGCGTACCGCAGTACAGCGCCCTATGCCAGGGCGTCTGTAACCCCTGCGACGGCAAAAACCCGGAGCATAATCAGCGCGGCATTGGATTTGGCCAATGCCCGTCACCCCAAGAGCTCTTTACTATGCATCGTGTTGCCATCAGCAGTACCGGCCTTTTTACGCCACCCGAAGTCATCACCAACGAAGAATTGGTGGCTGCGTACAACCAGTATGCCCAGCTGGAAAATGCCAAGCACGCACAAGACATTGCCGCAGGCAGCCACACTGCGCTGGTCGAATCCAACGTCGAATTCATCGAAAAAGCCTCCGGCATCCAACGCCGCTATGTGATGGAAAAGTCCGGCGTGCTGGACCCGCACCGCATGCGCCCGGTGTTCACCCCGCGCCCGGACACGGAAATATCCCTCATGGCCGAAATCGGCGTCAAAGCCGCGCAGGCTGCGCTGGACGCTGCGGGCAAAACCGCCGCCGATGTGGACAGCGTCATTTGCGCCTGCGCCAACCAGCAACGCGCCTACCCCGCCATGGCGGTGGAAATCCAGACCGCGCTGGGGATTCAGGGCTACGGCTTTGACATGAATGTGGCCTGCTCGTCGGCCACCTTCGGCATTGAACAGGCCGTGAACGCCGTGCGCACCGGTTCGGCCCGCGCCGTGCTGGTGATCAGCCCCGAAATCACCTCCGGCCACCAGGCCTGGATAGACCGGGACTGCCACTTCATCTTTGGCGACGTGTGCACCGCGGTGCTGGTGGAACGCCTGGACCTGGCGCCCGCAGGCAGCTTTGAAGTGCTGGGCACCCAACTCACCACCACGTTTTCCAACGCCATCCGCAACAACCACGGCTTCATGTCCCGCTCTGAAGACCGCGACCCGGACGACCGCGACCAGTTGTTCCGCCAGGAAGGCCGCAAAGTGTTCAAGGAGGTGTGCCCCATGGCCGCCGAACACATCACCGGACACCTGGCAACGTTGGAACTGCAACCTGCCCAAGTGCGCCGCTTCTGGCTGCACCAGGCCAACCTCTCCATGAACCAATTGATCAGCCGCAAAATCCTGGGGCGCGACGCCACGCGGGAAGAAGCGCCGGTGATTCTGGACGAATTCGCCAACACCGCCTCGGCCGGCTCCATCATCGCCTTTCACCGCCACCATGCCGACATCCAGAGCGGCGAAGTGGGCGTGATCTGCTCGTTCGGGGCGGGTTATTCGATTGGCAGCGTGGTTGTCAAACGCATTTAAAACACGATAGCAACAAACAGGAAACCAGACTATGGGCGCACAGTGGAAAGCAAAAGGCAAGGAACTGGCGGCAAATGCCAAGGGCCGTGCATTCGGAAAATTGTCCAAGGACATCATGCTCGCGGCGCGCAGCGGGGCCGACCCCGCCGCCAACGCCCGCCTGCGGCTATTGGTGGAACAGGCCCGCAAGGTCTCCATGCCCAAGGACACGCTGGAGCGCGCCATCAAGAAAGGCGCGGGCCTGACCGGCGAAGCGGTCCATTTTGAACACGTTATTTACGAAGGCTTTGCCCCGCACCAGGTGCCGGTGATGGTGGAGTGCCTGACCGACAACGTGAACCGCACGGCGCCTGAAATGCGCGTCCTGTTCCGCAAGGGGCAACTGGGCACCTCCGGCTCGGTGTCCTGGGACTTTGACCATGTCGGCATGATCGAAGCCGAACCCGCCGCCGCTGGGGCTGATGCGGAAGTGGCCGCCATCGAAGCTGGCGCCCAGGACTTTGAAGCGGGCGACGAGGAAGGCACAACCCTGTTCCTGACCGACGCCTCCGACCTGGACCTGGTGAGCCGCGCACTGCCCACCCACGGCTTCACCGTGCTGACCGCCAAGCTGGGCTACAAGCCCAAAAACCCGGTCAACCTGAGCGCCGAAGCGCTGGAAGAAGTCGAAGCCTTCCTGGCCGCGATTGACGGCAATGACGATGTGCAGAATGTGTATGTGGGGTTGGCGGGGTAGGCGCGGACCGGTGAAATCACGGCCATTTGCAGCCCCCACCATCCATGCCCCGTCGCCCTGACAACCTCAAAACCCTGCATTTCTGCCTGGACAGATTTGGCACGGGATGGTTTATGGAACGCCATGACACTCCCGGTCCTCCTCAGCCAGCCACTCCAGAAATTGTTCATCTTCAACCGAATAAGACCCGCGCTGTGAACGCCAGAGAAAGTTTTCTTCGCGCAATTTGTCCAGCGCATTCTGGACCGACGGCGTTTCCACTGAAACCCCGTGGGCGGCGCCCATCTCAGCCTCCAGCCGCGCCAACAAGCGCGCCTTCATGGCGGCGGAAAACAGGCCGGGGCGGCGCACATCTGACCCCAACAAGGAGTCAGCGGCCAGCTCGCGCAAGAGGGCCGACTGCAGCGGCGGCAAACTGGCCACCGTGTTGAGGAACTCCGTTTTGGAATCCCGAACACCTTTGGCAGCCAGGCTGGCCAGCATCGCATTGGGATCCTGAGCCGGGTTAACCGCCAGTTGCAGCCGCGTTTGGCTCAGCGCTTTACGAAAGGGTTCGGGTCGAGACCCCAGGCTTTGAAACACCTCGGTCGCCAAGTCGATATCCAGATTGAGTTTGGAGCGGCCCACCAACCATTGAACATAGTCCTTGCCGAGGGTGGGGAATTGCACCATGTCGGCGCCATAAAACGCCTGCTCGCGCCCATTGACCAAGGTGGCCAGCTTGTCTCGGTTGGAGCCGGTGGCGACCAGTTGCATCCCATACCGGCCCGGATCGGTGTTCAGACTGTCGCGCGCCGCTTTGAGGGAAAACAGGGCATTGATGCCCTCCTCCGTAGTCAGCGCATGCTGGGCCTCATCAATCACCAGAATCAGTTTTTTCTGGCTGGCCGTCGAAAGCGCCTTGAGCGCATCGGCCAAGGTGGCGTCTTTGGACAGATTCAGCTGCGAAAGGTCAAAGCTCAGGCCATTGCCCCATGCGCCGACAGTCAGCTTGGACATACTGCTCAGTTTTTTGAGCGTTTTTGCAATCGCCCCATCCTCCCGGGCCAGTTCGGTGCGAATGGCGTTGGCGATATGAATCGCCGGGTTTACCGTCTTGTCGATCCAGAGGTCAACATAGATGACGTTGAGGTTGCGCCGCTCAAACTCGGGCACCAGGTCCTGGCGCACAAAGGTCGACTTACCTGTGCGCCGCGGTGCGGCCAGGAACATGCCGCCACTCGTTCCAAGCGAGGTATCGAGCGCCTGATCGGCGAGTGCGGTAGCCAGCTCGGGACGGTGAAAGAACTGATCCTGGGAGGGCTCGGGGGATTGGGACATGGCCATTTCCTGTGGTGATTATCGAGAATTATCAAACATTATCAGAAATTATTCCAGGCGCTCGTTTGCCTTCAAAAAAATGCAAACAAAACAGCCTGTAGCCCTCGTCAATTGTGCGCAAGTAGCTCCTAAATTCATAGCAAGTTGAATTCATTCACGAGAATGCCCCCAGCCAGCCAGCCCTGGCTTGCAGCCCTTCACCACCGACGGCTGCTGCCTGGCCCACACTCGCGACTCCACACGCCCACAGTGAACGGAAAACCGGCTCGGCGGTATAGTTCAGCGCGGTTTATCCACTGCAGCACTGCTCTTGGTTTACATCAGCATGGCCGCGCAGCAGGTAAACACGCATTGTTAAACCCCCATCTGCAAAGGCTCCCATGTCACTGTCCAAGGTTAACAAGCAAGTTGCCCTGAAAACGCTTCTGGCAACCGTTCTCCTCGTGGCGCTGGCGGGCGTCGCTGGCGCACAACTCGCACCCGAGGTGCCGCTGCAGTGGGTGCTGATTTACAGTGCCCTCGGTGCTGCAGCGCTTCTCCTGGTCCTTGCCATTGCTACGGTGGTGACACTCACGGTCATGCAGTTCATCTTGCGCAAGGGCGGCACGGACACCCAGTGGCTGTGGTTCTCGGCAGAGCCGCGCGGCTTGGTGCATTTGCGTGCACAAGCCAGTGAAGCGCAGACGAAGGCCGGGAAGTGCCCCAAGGAACACGCATGAAAACCATAGGCCTCATCGGTGGCATGAGCTGGGAATCGACGATTCCGTACTACCGCCAGATCAACCAGACGGTCAAAGAGCACCTGGGCGGGCTGCATTCCGCCAAGATCGTCCTGTACAGCGTCGATTTCCATGAGGTCGAACGGCTCCAGCATGCGGGCGATTGGGAGGCCGCCGGGGCCATGATGGCCCAGGTGGCATGCTCGCTGGAAGCGGCGGGGGCGGACTTTTTGGTGCTATGCACCAACACCATGCACAAGGTGGCGGCCAGCATCGAGGCGGCCGTGTCGATTCCGCTGCTCCATATTGCCGACCCCACCGCCATCCAGATCAAGCAGGCGGGGCACGCCAGCGTGGGCCTTCTGGGTACGCGGTTCACCATGGAACAAGCCTTTTACCGCGACCGCTTAAGCGAACGCCATGGCCTGCAGGTGTTCACGCCGCCGCCGCAAGACCGCGACACCGTCCACCGCATCATTTACGAGGAACTGTGCCTCGGGGTCGTCTCGCCCGCTTCGCGCAGCGCGTACCAAAGAATCATGGCGAACCTGGTGGAACAAGGTGCCACGGCCATCATCCTGGGGTGCACGGAAATTTCGCTGCTGGTCGATCCGCAAGATGCCACGGTCCCGCTGTTTGACACCACCGCCATCCACGCCCGTGCGGCGGCGGAAGAAGCACTTGCCACCTAAGGCGCAAACATCCGCCTGTGGTGGCGAGCACTCATGCCATGCCGATTTTCAGGCATGCAAGAACAACGCTGTCGGTCGCTCGAAAGCTGCGAGGGACTGCAGGCATTCCAAACTGAAAGCATCCTGGCCTTCCTCCATATCCATGCGATAGTCGTTGCTCCTCCTTGTCGCGCAGTTCCAGAAAACCCATGGCCATCGAAAAGAGCATCGTTCGACGTTATCTGATCCTGTCGGTGCTCGCCTCCACACTGCCGGTGCTGTCGATCGGACTGCTCTACGACCGCTTCACCAGCAACGCGCTGGAACAATTACTGGGTGAGAAAATTTCCACGCATCTCACGGCCACCGCCAACCGGCTCGGTGCCTACGTCGAGGCGCGGCGCTACCAGGTCGAAACGCTGGCCAATTACCCGGGAATTGCCGGGTTTGCCGGTGCAGGCGCGCGCCATGCGAACAGCGAAGTGGCCGCCTTGCTGCAAATCGAATCTGATCTGCCGGATCTCTACGGCATCCTTTTCTTCGATGCCGACGGTCGTTTGCAGCGCGCCGTGCCGGGTCAGGCTGCCTCGGGTCCGCCCTACTGGGCCGACCGCCCTTTCGACACCGCACGGCTGCCAGTAACGGTACTGGGCGACACCCAAATCCTGGGCCCCAAGCCTGCCGCCGACGGCGATTCCGGCTGGCTGCTGGTACGCCACCCGCTGCACGGCAAACAGTCCGAGCAGATCACCGGCTATATCGCCCTGCACGTTCGCCTGGCTTCACTCACCGAACAACTCGGCGGGAACGCGGTGGTCGATGCCCTGCAACCCTTGCTGCGCACACCGGTCGCTGACATCAATACCGTCGGCAACGCGGTGAGCGTGAAGGGCCAAGTGATCGTCGGCCCTGAAATTTTGCCCGGCTGGCGACCCCTGCTTGAGGTCGAATCCACCGGCTTGCTCAAAGCCTTTGCGCTGGAGCGGCGGGCGCTACTGGTGGCGGTGCTGGTCAGCGCGGTGCTGATCGTGTTCCTTTTCTACCGTTTGGCGCAATTGCTGCGCAGGCGTATCGGTCTGCTCCTGAGCGGCGCGCAAGCCATCGCGTCGGGGCAACTTGAGCACCGCATCGTCGAGCACGGAAGCGATGAGATAGCCGCCGTCTCGCACGCCTTCAACGCCATGTCCGGCAAACTCAAGGAGTACCTCGACCGCGCCGTGCGCATGGAGAAGCTGGCGGTGCTGGGCGAGTTCGCCACCGGCATCGCACACGAGATCCGCAACCCGCTGGCCGCCATCAAGACCAGTGTGCAAGCGCTGGCGCGGCGCGAGCACGATCCCAAACGCGCCCAGCTGCTGGCCGAGATGGACGGGGAGATCGACCGCCTGGCGCGGGTCGTCAGCGATCTGCTGGACTTCGGCCGACCCCGGCACCCGCTGCCCGGCGCTGTGCCGGTGCGTGAGCTGTTCCGGCGCATCTCTGCGGTCATCGAACCGCAGGCCCAGGAGCGGGGCCTGCACTTTGGATGTCAGGGCAACCCCGAGTTGACCTTGTGGGCCGATCCTGACCACCTGCTGCAAATTCTCCTGAATCTGGCCCTCAACGCCGTCCAGGCGACGCCCAGCGGTGGCGCGGTGCTGTTGCGCGCCTGCGCCGTCGATGGGCAGGCGGCCATCGAGGCAAGCGACACCGGTTGCGGCATACCGGGCGAACTGCTGGAGCGGGTCAGCGAACCCTTCTTCACCACCAAGACCCGGGGCGTTGGCCTCGGACTCAGCATTTCGCGCCAACTGTGCGAACTCAACGCCGGCGTGATGACCCTTGACAGCACGCCCGGACACGGTACTGTGGTACGCATTTTGCTTCCTTTGGCCCAAACCCTCCACCATGCCGACCATTCTGATCATTGACGACGAGGCCAGCCTCGTCAGCTCACTCACCTTCGCGCTCGAAGAAGAGGGCTACAAGGTGCACGGCGCGGCCAGTGGCGCGGCCGGGTTGCTGGCCGTCAGCGATCTGCAGCCGGACCTGGTGCTGCTCGATTTGCGCCTACCCGACCAGACCGGGCTTGAGGTGCTGGAGGCGATGCCGCGCGAGAACGGTGTGCCGCAGGTGATCATGATCTCGGCCCACGGTGACACGCGGGCCGCCGTCAAGGCGGTAAAGATGGGGGCCGCCGATTACCTGACCAAGCCCTTCGACCTGGACGACCTGCTGCACACCATCGGCACCACCCTGGAGCGCGGGCGCATGGCCAGTGAGATCGATTTCCATCGGCGCAGCGCGCTGCGCCATGGCGGGCTGGTGGGCGAGAGCCCGGCCATGTGTGATCTGGCGGCGCTCATCACGCGCGTGGCCACCAGCAGCACCGCCCGCATTCTGGTATTGGGCGAGTCCGGCACCGGCAAGGCGCTGGTGGCCAAAGCCATCCACGTCGGCAGTGCGCGCCGCGCCGGGCCGTTCATCGAAGTCAACTGCGCCTCGCTGCCAGAGCAGCTGATCGAGGCGGAACTATTCGGCGCGGAAAAGGGTGCCTACACCGGTGCCCATCAGCGCCGGGTCGGCCTGGTCAGCCTGGCCGACAAAGGCACGCTCTTTCTCGACGAAATCGGCGAGATGCCACTGGCCCTGCAGGCCAAGCTGCTGCATTTCCTGGAGAACGGGCAATACCGGGCCATCGGTTCGACGCGCTCCGTGCAGGCCGATGTGCGCGTGGTGGCCGCCACCAACCGTGACCTGGCCGCCGAAGTCAGCGCCGGGCGTTTCCGCGAAGACCTGTACTACCGCATCAACGTCATCTGCCTGCAAATTCCCGCCCTGCGCAGCCGGGGCGACGATGCCGTGCATCTGGCCGAGCACTTTGCCCGCCAGTACGCGCAAGAGGAAGGCGTGCTCCCGATTGGGCTCGGCGCTGCGGTGCGCGCGCGGCTGGCTACCTACCGCTGGCCCGGCAATGTGCGCGAGCTGAAAAACCTGATTGAACGCCTGACCATCCTGCTGCCGGGCCGCGACATCGCCCTGGCGGAGCTGCCACCGGAGATCGCCGCCGCAGGCCAGGAGCTCTCAAGCACCGCCGGGCCGAGCGCCTCGGTGCCACCCCCAGGGCAGCCCTCCATCAGCGCCACGCTGGCGCTGACCGAGCGCGAGCTGCTCCTGGGTGCGCTGCGCGCATGTGGCGGCCACAAGGGCCAGGCGGCCGACCGTCTGGGCATCTCCCGGCACGCCTTCAAGCGCCGCTTGCAACGCCTCGGGATTGAATGATCGTTTTGCGCTCAAGCGCGGGTGGAAGTCGCCCGCGCTTGAGCGGTGTCCGCTCCTTTTTCGTCACGTTTGCGACTTGCGGCGGGCGGGCGTCGTCACTCTGAAAATTTCTGCACGCCCAGACCGGCAGCAACCAACGGTTTTTCCGCGAGCCTGGTACAGGCCTTGCTACACCTGTAGCGCGGGGCCGTGAACCCCCGCTTTATATCCCGGCGGAAGGCCAACGATTCGCATGCTTATCTCTCCCAGCCACGCGTCCAACAAAAAACCAGCCATGAACCACTCACCGGGCTGCGCAGGCCTCAAAATCGCCACCCGTGTGCACCTGCTAATGGCTTTGTTTGCATTGACTCTGGCCGCCATGGGGGCCACAGGCTGGTACGTCGCCGCGCAAGGCGTGCGTGCCCTGCAGACCGTGTATGAGGATCGGACGGTGCCTGCCACGCTGCTGGGACGCATCGGCGAGCGCATGGAGGCCAACCGGGGGACACTGCTTGATGCCGCCGTGCAGGCGGACCCGGCGCAGGGTGCCGCCGCCATCGCGGAGATCAAGGCCAACCTGGAAAAGATCAATCACAACTGGAAGCTCTACCAGGCGACCCAACATACTGCGGAGGAAGAGGCGCTGATCAAGGATTTCGTGCTCAAGCGCGATGCGTTCTTCGCGGAGGGGCTCCAACCCGTGATGGAGATCATTCAAGCGGAACAGTTCGTCAAGGCGGTGGGGGCAATGGACTACTTCAGGGCGCTGCAAAAGCCCGCCGTCCAGGCCATGGGCAAACTGGTGGACCTGCAAACCCGGGAGGCCCGACGGGAGTACCAGCTGGCGCAGGCCGCCGTCCAGTCCAATCTGCTGATCCTGAGCTGCGTCTTTGCCGTCGCCATGGCGGTGGCCGTGGGTTTCGGCCTGGCGATGCTCAGGTTTCTCACCCGGGCGCTCGGCGCAGAGCCGGACCAAGTCCGCCACGCGGCGCAAACGGTTGCCCTGGGCGACCTTTCCGCACCCATCACGGTGCGACCGGGGGACACCCGAAGTGTGATGGCAACCATGGCCCACATGCGTGACAGCCTGAGCCAGACGGTCAGTACCGTGCGTGCCAGCGCTGAAGGGGTGAGCACCGCCAGTGCGGAGATTGCGCAGGGCAACTATGATCTCAGTGCCCGCACCGAACAGCAAGCCAGCGCCTTGGAAGAAACCGCCGCTGCCATGGAGGAGCTGGGTGCCACCGTCAAGCAAAACGCCGACGGTGCGCGCCAGGCCAATCAACTCGCCATGCATGCCTCCACCGTGGCCATCCAGGGGGGCGACGTGGTCGCCCAGGTGGTTGCAACCATGAAAGGCATCAACGACAGCTCCCGCAAGATCGCCGACATCATCGGTGTCATCGACGGCATCGCTTTCCAGACCAACATCCTGGCGCTCAATGCGGCCGTCGAAGCGGCTCGGGCCGGGGAGCAGGGGCGGGGTTTTGCCGTGGTGGCCAGCGAGGTACGTTGCCTGGCTGGGCGCTCTGCCGATGCGGCCAAGGAAATCAAATCCCTGATCAACGCCAGTGTGGCGCGGGTGGAGCACGGCAACACCCTGGTGGAACAGGCAGGCGTCACCATGACCGAGGTGGTCAGCGCCATCCGGCTGGTCACCGACATCACGGGCGAGATCAGCACCGCCAGTTCAGAGCAAAGCGCGGGGGTGTCGCAGGTGGGTGAAGCAGTCATGCAAATGGACCAAACCACGCAGCAAAATGCGGCGCTGGTCGAGCAAATGGCAGCGGCGGCCAGCGGCCTGAAATCCCAGGCGCAGGCCTTGCTCAGCACCGTGGACGTGTTCAGGCTGCCACCTTGAGCGTGGGGCTGCCCCCCGGCTATACAAGTCGCGCGGGGCAGTGAACAATGGCTGTATCGATCACATGGGGCGCGGCAATGTCCCAGCTACCGGAGATCACAATGCCTGCACGAATTGGCGTCACCCCGCCCCTGATTGAACTGCGAGCCGCTTTGCCGCCTGGCGCGCTGCGGGGCTGGGGGCTTGCGCTGGCGCTGGCGGCAGTAGCCATGGCCTGGCCGCAGGTCGGCCAGGCGCGGATTGAATTCGGCGCGCCCCCGGCAAGCGCCGACGCCACGGTGGGCTGCATGTTTCCCCTGGCCGGGCGGGCCGCCATTTATGGCCGCGACAGCATCGCCGGCATGAAGCTGGCCCTGGCCGACCTGGCGACTGAGCTGCCACCGGGGACGGCACCCAGGCTGCGCATCCTGGTGGAAGATGATCGCTCCAAGGCCTCGGTGGCGACCCGCATCGCCGAGAACTTCATCGCCCGCGACAAGGCCCGCTTCCTCTGCGGCGTCGTCAGCTCCGGCGTGGCGCAGGCGGTCAGCCGCGTGTCGCGTGAACGTAAGGTCATCATGATAGGCACCGACCATGCCTCCTCCCGTTTGACCATCGAGGACTTCCACCGCCATTACTTCCGGCTCTCCAACGACACCTACACCTCGATGGCCGCGGGTGCCCGCTACCTTGCCGATTTGCAAAAAAAGAACCAATGGCGGCGCCTGGCCTTCATCGGGCCCGACTACGACTACGGGCATATCGCGTGGCGCGACCTGGAGCAAGCGCTGGACAGCATTGGCGTTCGCTACGACATGGCCGGGCATCTGTGGCCGCGCCTGTACGAACCCGACTACACGGCCTACATCGCCGAGTTGCTGGCCGCCAAGCCGGACGTGGTGGTGACGGCGCTGTGGGGCGGCGATTTCATCGCCTTTCTCAAGCAGGCGCTGTCGTCTGGATTGCTGGAAAAAGCCAGGCTGGCCAACTTCGATACCGGCGCCAACTTTGATGTGCTGGCATCCCTGGACGAGCAGGCTCCGGCTGGGCTGACCCTGTCGGCGCGTCACCACAACAACTGGCCCGAGACCGAGCGCAACCGCAAATTTGTCAGCGATTTCCACCGCCTCGAAGGGCGGTTTCCCACCTACGCCGCCGAAGGGGCCTATGCGGGAATCAAGGCGATTGGCCGCGCCATGCAAGTGGCCGGGCGCAAGGCCAACAACGAGCAGTTGATCCATGCCCTGGAGGGCCTGCAGCTGGCGTTGCCCGAGGACCCGCCGGGTTACGTCTCGCATATTGATCCGCAAACGCACCAGATCATCCAGGCCCAGGCCATTGGCGAGGTGCTGCCGAACACCGCATTCGCACCGGCCAAGGTCATGCTCGGGCGCTGGACGGTGTATCGCGCCGAGGATTTGCAGCCACCCCCCGGTCTCATCCGTTCCCGCCGTGCCGGTGCGCGCGGCATCGTGGGCGACACCCTTCCCGTCAAACCCGACGACAAGTTGGCAACCCGCAAAGCCAGCCCCTTGCGCTAGCCCTGGCGTCGGTCCAGCCAGGGCGTGAGCGGATTGCGCTCACACCTGGGGTGCTGTTGATCCGCGTTGAGCGCTTTCCGCCCCTTGGGCGCTCCTGTTTGACTGGCTATCCCGGCCTACGGCTACACCGGATTCCCTGCCCTTCCCTGCTACGGCGAAGCATTTGCGGCTTTCACCAAGTGCTTGGCACACCCCTTGCAATACATGGCCAGGGTGGGTCCGCGCAGCGACCGAGTCAAGCGGCTCCCATCTCCAAAAACTCGACCAACCAGGAGACATCCATGAAAGCCAAACTGATTCTTCCCCATCGCGCCTTGCGTCTATCCGCCAGCGTCGCCGCCATTGCGCTGGCGGCCGGTGTAGCGACCTGCGCCAGCGCCGCCGACAACGGCAAATACCGCATCGGGGTTGTCACCTTCCTGTCAGGCGCGGCGGCTGGGCCCTTCGGTGTGCCGGCGGCGAATGCGGCCAAGCTCGCGGTGGACACGTTGAACAACGGCAAGATGCCTGCCCCCTACGGTAAAAAGGGCATCAATGGCCTTGAAATCGAAATGATCCTGCTCGATGAAGCGGGCGGTGCCACCAAGCAGACGGAAGAGTTCCGCAACCTGGTTCAGCGCCAGAAGGTGGATGCCGTGATCGGCTACATCTCGTCGGGCGACTGCCTGGCCATCGCACCAGCCGCCGAGGAACTGGGGGTGCCGACCCTCTTCTTTGACTGCGGCACCTCCAAGGTGTTCGAGACGGTCAAGAACCCCAAATTCCTGTTTCGCACCGGCCTGGACGCGGTGGTCGATAACATCGCCGCCGCGCGCTATGTTGCGGAAACCCGCCCCCATATCAAAACGGTCGCCAGCATCCAGCAAAACTACGCCTGGGGCCAGGAATCGTGGGCCGACTTCGCCCTCGCGCTGAAAGGGATCAAGCCCGAGATCAAGGTGGTCTCCGAGCAGTGGCCCAAACTCGGACAGGGTCAGTACGGTGCCGAAATTTCCGCTCTGTCGGTCAGCAACCCCGATCTGATGCACTCCAGCTTCTGGGGTGGCGACATGGAGGCGCTGATGCTGCAAGGTGGCGCCCGTGGGCTTTTTGACAAGAGAACGGTGCTGCTGACCGCCGGTGAAACCGGCATCGGCTCCTTCAAGGACCAGGTCGCCAACGGCACCATCATCGGCGGTCGTGGCCCATTCGGTGCCTTTGCACCGAAAAATGCCCTGAACGACTGGTTCCGCCCGGCCTTCAGCGCTGAGTTCAAGGAAGCTCCCACCTACCCGGCCTACAAGATGATCCAGGCCATCCTCGGCCTCAAGGCCGCCGCCGAAAAGAGTGCCAAGCCCGGTGCCATGCCGACGGCCGAGCAGGTGGTTCAGGGGCTGGCCGGACTCAGCTTTGAAGCCCCCAGCGGCACCGTCAACATGGCACGGGTCAAGGGCCACCAGGCGGTTCAAAGCGTCTCGTTTGGCGAGTACCAGTTCGAGCCTAAGAGTGGCAAGGCAACGGTTACCAAGGTCAAGACCTATGCGGGTGAATGCCTGATGCCGCCGGACGGCACCAGCCCGGCCGACTGGATCAAGGCAGGTTTTCCCGGTGCCAAATGCAATTGATGTGGCCCCTACCGTTCTATAGCCAAGTGCGGGGGCGCGCCATTGCGTCGCGCCTCCGCAGGAAATTCCTATGACCACTTTTCTTGCCATCCTGATTGACGGGGCCATTTACGCCTCCTGGCTGTTTCTCGTTGCGGCCGGGATGACCATCATTTACGGCGTCATGCGCGTGCTGAACATGGCGCATGGCAGCTTCTATGCCATCGGTGCCTACTCGGCCGCCTCGCTGGTGAGCTGGTATTTTTCCGGCGAGCAGGGCAACCCCTACTGGAGTCTGCTGTTGTTGCCGACCTGTGCCTTGGTGGTTGGCGTCATCATCGGCCTGGCCATCGAACAGGGTCTGCTGCGCTTCCTCCATGGCCGCGACGAGATCCTGATGGTGATCGTCACCTATGCCCTGTTGCTCATCCTGGAAGACGCCGTCAAGCTGATTTGGGGTGTCAATCCCTACTTTGCCTACCAGCCCTACCGTCTGCTCGGACAGTCCGCCTTTGGCGACAGCCTGCGCTTCGCCAACTACGATCTCGCGCTGATCGCCGTCGCCATCCTGATCGGCCTGGTGGCCTGGTTCGTCCTCAACCGGACCAACAAGGGCCGCTTGCTGCGGGCCGTCATTCACGACCGCGAGATTGCCATTGCCATGGGCGTCAACGTCAACGCCATGTTTGCCGCCACCTTCGCCATCGGTGCGATGCTGGGCGCACTGGCAGGCGCGCTCACGGCCCCGGCGATTTCGGTGTCACCGGGCATCGGGGTCGAAGTCATCGTGCTGGCCTTTGCCGTGATTGTCGTCGGCGGACTGGGCAGCATCGGCGGTGCCGCCGCTGGTGCCGTGCTGGTCGGTCTGTCGCGCTCCTTCGCGGTCCACGTCGCCCCCGAGATCGAGCTGTTCGTGATCTACGGCGTGATGTTTCTGGTGTTGTCCATCCGTCCGCAAGGGCTGTTTGGCCAAACCCTTGTCAGGAGAATCTGAATGTTCCTTCGCAAATACTCTTCCTCTGCGACCACGCCCGCCTTGCTGCTGGCAGGCGCGGCGTTCGCCGCCAGCGCCTGGGTCATGCCGGCCTGGCTGGCTTTCCTGATAACCCTGGCCTTGGCCAAGGCACTGGTGGTGCTGGGCGTGGTCGTCCAGATGCGCGCCGGGCTGGTGTCTTTCGGCCAGGCCCTGTTCTATTGCATCGGCGGCTACGGCGTAGGTCTGGCTGCGCAGTATCTAGGCATCACGGACGCCTTCGCGCTGCTGGCCTTGGGCACGATTGCCGCCGTCCTGCTGGCGCTGGCCTGCGGCTGGTTGCTGACGCGCTACCGCGAAATTTTCTACGCCATGCTGACGCTGGCGCTGTCCATGATTCTGTATGGTGTGCTGGTCAAATCTTCGGCGCTGGGCTCCACCGACGGCTTCAACGTATCCGCACCCAGCTTCCTGGGCTGGGTGCCAGAAGGAGACGCCAGAAAGCGCACGCTGTACCTGCTGACGGTGTTGCTCGCCACCGCCGTCGCGCTGGGCTTTCACCGCTTCATGGTCTCCAGCCTGGGCCGCGTGACCGAGGCGGTGCGCGAGAACGAGATTCGCGTTGAGTACCTGGGCCTCTCGCCGCAACGGGTGCTGTTTGTCAACTACGTGCTGGCCGCCGGTGTTTCCGCCCTGGGCGGTGGACTGACGGCCCTGGCCGCCGGTCACATCGATCCCGACATGGCGTTCTGGACCACCTCTGGCGAATTCGTCTTTATCGCCATCCTGGGTGGCACCGGCCATGTGGTGGCACCCTTCATCGGGGCCATCGTGTTCTCCGTGATCCGCACCTTCGCCATTCAGGAGGCACCCAACACCTGGCAGATGACGCTGGGCTTCGTTCTGCTCGCCCTCATCCTGTTCCTGCCCAAGGGCCTGTGGAGCCTGGTCGCGCGCAGCACCAAGCGGGAGGTGGCACTATGACTTCAATACTCGAAACACGGGGCCTGACCCGCACCTTCGGTGCCGTCGTCGCCGCCAAAGACCTCAATGTGCATATCGGACCGGGCGAAATTGTCGGTGTCATTGGCTCCAACGGCGCGGGTAAAACGACCTTCATCAACATGGTCACCGGCTACTTGCCGCCCAGCAGTGGCGACATTCTGTTCGACGGCCAGTCGGTGATCGGTCGCCAGCCGCGTGACATAACGCGCCTGGGCATGGCCCGCTCGTTCCAGGTGGCACAGCTATTCCCCAAGCTGACGGTGCTGGAAAACGCGCTGGTCTCCCTGGTGGCGGCCGAGGGTCCGCAGCCGTCGCTGTGGCGTCCATTGGATACGCCAGAACGACGGGAGCGGGCCGATGCCATCTTTGCCGAGTTCGGCGTCAGCCGCTACCGCGACGCCCTCGTCAGCACCGTGCCGCAAGGCGTACGCAAGCTGGTGGATATCGCCATGGCGCTGGTCAGTCAGCCCCGCATGCTGCTGCTCGACGAGCCAACCAGCGGTGTCAGCGTCGAGGAGAAATTCACGCTGATGGACACGGTGATGGCCGTGGTGCGCCAGCACGGTGTCACGGTGCTCTTTGTCGAGCACGACATGGAAATCGTGGCGCGCTATGTGACCCGCATCATGGCCTTCTACAGCGGCGAGATCATTGCCGACGGGCCGCCCCGCACGGTACTCGGCGACGCCCGGGTGCAGGAACTGGTGATCGGCCATCACTTCGACGTGAACGCTGCCCTGGGAGAAACCGCATGAACGCTGCGCTTGAAATTAATTCATTGAACGTTGCCATCGACCGCATCCCAATTTTGCGCAACGTGTCGCTGCAAGTGCCTGCGGGCAAAATGGTTGGACTCATCGGCCGCAACGGCGCGGGCAAGACCACCTTGATGCGCGCCATCATGGGTCTGATGCCGGTCCAGGCCGAACGCCTGGTCTGTGCCGGGCAGGATCTACAGCAACTCAAACCGTTTCAACTGGCCAGGCGGGGCATCAGCTACATGCCGGAGGATAGGCGCTTGATCCCGGCTTTGACGGTGGAGGAGAACATCCTGTTGCCAGCCTGGGCCAACGGCATCCATGAAGCACAAAAGCGACTGAACTGGATTTATGGCTTGATGCCCGAGGTCAGCGCCTTCCGAACGCGGCGCGCCCTGCAACTCTCCGGCGGGCAACAAAAGCTGGTGGCGCTGGCCCGCGCCCTTATGCCTGGCCACAACTTGCTACTGCTCGATGAGCCTTTTGAAGGCGTGGCACCGGTGCTGTCACGACGCCTGACCGAGGTCATTGCCAATCTGCGCCAGGGCGGCCTATCGGTCATTCTTTCCGAGTCCGACGACACCCACAGCGCTGGCTTGGTGGACCATGTTTATCACATCGAGCGTGGCGTCGTCACGGCCCGCTGAACGCAACTCCCCGTCTCAAAAGGTTTCTTCATGTTTCCATTTAGTTTTGAAACTGCGCCGAAAATCATCTGCGAGCAAGGCGGTGCTGAGCGCCTCGGCGAGATCGCCCGGAGCCTGGGCATCACGCGGCTGTTTCTCGTCACCGACCCGGGCTTGATCAAGGCCAACCTGATCGATGGTGCCCTGGTCTCGCTGGCGGCAGCGGGTATTGAAGTCACGGTGTTCTCGGATGTGCTGGCCGATCCGCCGGAACAAAGCGTCCTGGCCGCCGTGGACGCCGCCCGCGCGGCGGATGTGGATGGCGTGGTGGGCTTTGGCGGCGGCAGTTCGCTCGACACCGCCAAGCTCGTCGCCCTGCTGGCACGCAGCCCCCAGGCTCTGCCCGACATCTACGGCGTCGGCCTGGCCCGTGGCCCGCGCCTGGCGCTGATCCAGGTGCCGACCACGGCGGGCACCGGCTCGGAGGTGACACCAATTGCCATCCTGACCACGCCCAGCCACGAGAAGAAGGGCGTGGTCTCGCCGCTGCTCTATCCCGACATTGCACTGCTCGACAGCCGCCTGACCCTGGGCCTGCCACCGGCCATCACGGCGATGACCGGGGTGGACGCCATGGTGCATGCGATCGAAGCCTTCACCACCCGCCTGAAGAAGAATCCGCTGTCCGATGCCCTGGCCATCAAGGCGCTGCAACTGCTCTACACCAATCTGCCAGCCGCTGTGAATGACGGCCAGGACGCCGACGTGCGCGAGGCCATGTTGCTGGGCTCGCTGTTGGCGGGCATGGCCTTCGCCAACGCCCCGGTGGGTGCGGTGCATGCGCTGGCCTACCCGCTGGGCGGCCACTGCCATTTGCCGCACGGCCTGAGCAATTCCCTGGTGCTGCTGCCGGTGCTGGCGTTCAACCTGCCGCTGGCCCAGCCCCTCTACGCCGAATTGGGCCGCGCCATCCTGCCGCAGCTGGCGGACGCTGGCGACGCGCAAACGGCGACAGCCTTCGTCGCCGCATTGCGCGAACGCGTGGCCGCCATGCCTTACGCCCAGACCCTGCGGGAGGCTGGCGTCAGACAAGCGGATTTGCCGATGCTGGCCCAAGACGCCATGAAGGTGCAGCGTCTGCTGGTGAACAACCCGCGCGACGTGGCCTTGGAGGACGCCCTGGCGATCTACCAGGCCGCCTACTGAGCGCCCCCGGCCCAGTCGCCGCAATGAAGTGCCGGGGGCGCGTTGGTTCGCCGCATCGAAGAAGTGAACAAAAAAGCCAACATCCATAGCAACTTAACTCAGGAGACACCATGAAACCCAGAAAACTGAAGTGTTTGAAACTTTGGGCGGCAGGCGCCGCTCTGTCATCGCTGATGGCGCTACCCGTGGCGGCGCAACAGCTGTATGTGTTCACCTCGGGTGCCTTGTCAGGCTTCTCCAAGGCCGCCTTTACGGCCGGTGCGACCGGCAACTATGGCGATGTTCCGGTGAGCTTCTACGTTTACAAAAGCCCCAAGGGCATTGTGATGTTTGACTGCGGCAACAACGACAAGACCATCGCCGACGCCACCGCCTGGTGGGGCCCACTGGCCAAGGGCTTTGGCCTGAAAATGACCAAGGACGATGCGATCCCCGCGCAGCTCGCCAAGATTGGTTTGAAGACCAGCGACATCAAGTACCTGGTGCTCGGTCACATGCACCTGGACCATGCCGGCAACATCGGCCAGTTTCCCAACGCCACCGTGGTGGTGCAGGACGAAGAAGTCAATGCCGCGTTGACCCCGGATACGGGCTTCTCGGTGTACTACATCCAGGGCGACTTTGCCGACATGAAGAACCAGAACGTGATGCGGATCAAGGGCGACCTGGATCTGTTCGGCGACGGCAGCTTCCGTGTGCTTAGCGCCCCTGGCCACACCAAGGGCAGCCAATTCGCGGTGGCCCGGCTACCCAAAACCGGGGCCGTGATCCTGACCAGCGACGTGGTGTACGTGAAGGAAAACCTGGACAAGAACCTGATCCCGCCGATTCCCGGCGTCTCCAATCCGATTGATGCGTACAAGTCGTACCAGCGCATTCGGCACATCCGCGATGCCGAGGGTGCCAAGATTTTCTACGGACACGATCCCGAAATCTTCAAGGCCACCAAGCAGGCACCAGAGTTTTACGACTAAGCCAACCCATGGGGTCCACGGTGCCGTCGCAGGCCCGTGGGCCTTGCATCACCGTCCACACCCTTACATCATGAACAATTCCCCCTCGGCGGTCTCTGCGCGTGGCGTGGTCAAGCGCTACGGCCCGGTGCTGGCGCTGGACGATTTCAGCCTCGACATCCAGCGCGGCGAGGTCGTGTGTCTGCTCGGGCCCAATGGCTCGGGCAAGACCACCTTCATTCGCTTGCTGGCCGGCTTCATGTCGCCCAGCGCGGGAACGCTACAGGTGGCCGGTTTTGACGTGCAGCGCGAGCCCATGCAGGCACGCCAGTGCATAGGCTACGCGCCCGAATCGGCACCGATGTACCGCCACATGCGCGTGGGTGAGTTCCTGGCCTTCATGGCACGGCTGCGCCAGGTGCCTGCGCGCCAGGTCCAAGAGGCCGTGGCGCGGGTGGCCGAGCAACTGGCACTGACACACAAGCTCGATGCACCGATGCCGACCCTGTCGCGCGGCTACCGCCAGCGGGTGTGCATCGCGCAAGCGCTGGTGCATGAACCCAAGCTGCTCATTCTCGACGAGCCGAGCAACGGGCTTGATCCCCGCCAGATCATTGAAATGCGGCAGCTGATCCGCTCACTGGCCAGGCACTACACGGTGCTGATGAGCTCGCACATCCTGTCCGAGGTTGCGCGCACAGCCGACCGCGTGGTGGCGCTGCTGGGGGGCCAGATCAGGGGGCAGCGCGACGTCAATCCGAGTGATACCGACCTGGAGGACTGGTTCCTCTCCCTGGCCTGAGCGCCACCCCAACACGAGTACATCCATGAACGCTTTTCTCGTTTTGACCCGCAAGGAGTTCAGTGCGGCGCTGCTGTCACCGATTGCCTACACCATTGCGGCGGTGTTCCTGCTGGTGCTGGGCTACACCTTCAGCCTGACACTGTTTGCGACCAAGGTGGCCAACCTCAACTACATCTTTCACCAGATGTACGTTCTGTCGATCCTGCTGGTCCCGGTGCTGACGATGCGGGCCGTGGCCGAGGAGCGGCGCAACGACACGCTGGAGCTGCTGCTGAGCGCGCCGGTGGCCGAGGTCTGGATGGTGCTGTCCAAGTTTGCGGCCACCTGGGCGGTGATGCTGGCGATCTATGCCCTGTCAGGCGTCTACGCGCTGGTGCTGGCCTGGGTGGGTGAGCCCGACTGGGGGCCCATCCTGATCGGCTATGCCGCCATGGCGCTGCTGAGCGCCTTGCTGGTGTCGGTGGGTCTGCTGGCGTCCAGCCTGACCGAAAACCAGGTGATTGCCGCCGCCTTGTCCCTGGGCGCGTTCCTGATGCTCTGGTTCGCCGACTCGGTGGCCCCGATGTTGCCCGCTGTGCTGGAACCGGTGGCGCTGAACCTGTCGCTGCTGGCGCACTTCAAGCCGCTCGTCAGCGGCTCGGTGTTCCTGTCGGACGCCATGTACTTCATCAGCCTGACACTGTGCGCACTGTGGCTGGCCAGCCGTCAGCTGGCCGACCGTTGATTGAATAGGGGATCAACATGAGCATCATCATCAACTTGCTTGTCCTGCTGGCGCTGCTGCTGCTGTTTACCGTCGGCCTGCGCGCACCGATAGGCCAGGGCCGCGCCCGCCTGTTTTCGCGTGTTGCCGGTGTGCTCGGTGTGCTCGGCGTGGCGCTGCTCGCCAACATCGCGGTCTACCGCAACGACCAGCACTTTGACCTGACCCAGGAAGAGGCGTTCACACCGGCACCAGAAACACTGCAGATCCTGCGCGAACTGCAGCAGGATGTGGAGCTGATCTACTTTTACCAACAGCAGAACCCGGCCGGTCGCGCCGCCAAGCAGATGGTCGAGATCATGGCCAAGGTCACGCCGCACCTGAAGGTGCGGGTGATCGACCCCGACCAGCAGCCCGCACTGGCCAGCCAGCTCGGCGTGCGCATGTACAACGCCGCATTGCTGATCGCGGGCGAGCGTCGCATCGAGGTCATCACCACCGAAGACCGCGAAATCGCGCTGGGCCTGCTGCGCCTGTTGCGCAGCGACAAACGGCCGCTGTGTTTCCTGAGCGGGCATGGTGAATACGACACCGACAACTTCGAGTTCCACACCCATTTCGAAGGCAGCCAAGGGCACAACCACGACGAACTGGGCACTGCGGTGGTGCAGATGGAGCAGCACGGCATCGGTCGGCTGCGCCGTGCGCTCGACAAGCTGGGCTATGCCGTGCGCAAGCTCAATCTGGCCACCGGCAGCGCCGACGGCGTGCCGGGCGATTGCGCGGCGCTGGTGGATGCCAATCCGCGCACGCCCTACGCGCCGCCTGAGGTGGCGCTGCTGGGGCGTTACCTGGAAGGCGGTGGCAAGCTCTTGCTGTTGCTGGAGCCCGACTACGTGCTGGGCGCTGAATGGGCGGCATTGCTGGGGCGCGCCGGCATCCGGGTCGGTGACGGCGTGGTGGCCGATCCGGACAGCCACTACTTCACCGATGCGCAGATGGTGGCGGTGGAAAAGTACGCCGACCACCCCGCTACGCGCGGCCTGGCCATGAGCTTTCTTCCCGGGGCACGCCCGCTGGAGGTGCTGACCGCACCCGGTGTGCAGAGCCGGGTGCTGTTGGCCAGCAGCGCCAGCGCCACGGTGACGGCGCGCGGCGGCAAGAGCCGCAGCGACCTGGGTGCTGGCACGGGCGTGCGTGCACTGGCGCTCGCCAGCGAGGGCCGTCTCAGTGCCACGGCCCAGCCCTTTCGCCTGGCCGTGGTGGGTGACGCCGATTTCGCCAGCAACTCGTTCTACCCCTATCTGGCCAATGCCGATCTGGTGCTGGGGCTGACCTCCTGGTTGCGTGGCGAGCAGCGCGGCCCGGCCATGAAGCCACCGGTCGAAGTGCTGCCAACCGTGGCGCTGAACAATGCGCAGATGCAGATGATTTTCATCCTCTGTGTGTTGCTGCTGCCCGGCCTGTGCGCCGCGCTCGGCCTTGCCGTGTGGTGGCGTCGGCGCTACTGAGACACCGCATGGCACACCCTCTGCTCCATTCACTCCAACGCCAGGCCTGGGCTCTGGCCGGCGCGGCGGCGGCGTTGCTGCTGTTGGGCTTGGCGCTGTACAGCCCCGACCGGCAAAAAGGCCTGACCGAATTCGAGGCCATCGGGCCGATGCGCCACATCGAAACCGCCGCCATCACCGCGCTGCGCATCGAGGCGGGCCAGCGCCAGTGGAACTTGGAGCGCCGCGCGAGCGGCTGGCAAATGGACATGGCAGGAGCGCCGGTCGATGCCGCCACGCGTGACGCGCTGGAAATGGGGCTGCGCCTGCTGCACAACTCACCGCCCGAGCGCAGTTTCGGCACAGAGTCCTCCGATTTCGGGCTGACGCCGCCGACCTTGCGCATCCATCTGCGCAGTGCCGATGGCACCCGCTTCGAGGCCGACTTCGGTGGTGCCAACGCCACCGGCCTGGCGCGCTATGTACGCATCCGCGCGCAGGGTCGCAGTGCGCTGCACCTGATGTCCGACTACGTGGTCGAACCTTGGGAGCAAGTCGTACGGAGTTTGCAGCAATGACTGAAAAAGCGAGGCGCTGCGGTATCGGTTACCGGGCGGTTCTGAGCCTTGCGCTGCACCTGTTCCTGCTGATCGGCAGCGCGCAGGCCCACACCAGCAGCACCGGTCTGGCGCTGGTTGCGACCGGCGGCGAGGAACTCGCCTACCGGCTGAGCCTGGCACCGGCTGAGATCGGTGAATCGGCAGCGGATATCCCGCAGGCTGCTGCGGGCGACGCATTTGCAGCGACACGCGTCGGTGCGCTGCTGCAAACGCATGTGGCGCTGGCGGTCAATGGGCAGGCCTGTCGCATCCGGCGCACGCGGCTGCAGGCGTCAACGCTGGGTGATGAGCGGGTCGCATTGTTGCTCGACTTCCGCTGTCCGGCCACGCCGGGGCGGCTGCAGATCAGCGACACACTGAGCACACCGTTCGGGGAACACTACCGCACCATCGCCAGCGTCATTCGGCCCGACGGAGTGCGCGAGGAACGGGTGTTCGACCACGCACACCCGCAGGCGACGTTTGATTTCGGCCAAGCCGCACCGTCCGGCCTCACGGGCTTTCTGCGGCTGGGCCTGGAACATATCCTCAGCGGCCTGGATCACCTGCTGTTTCTCGCCGCGCTGTTGCTGGGCAGCCGCAGCCTGCGTTCACTGTTGATCACGGTCACTGCATTCACCGCCGCGCACAGCCTGAGCCTGGCGGCGGCGACGCTGGGCTGGGTTACGGTTTCGGGCAACTGGGTCGAACCGGCCATCGCCGCCTCCATCATCTGGGTTGCGCTTGAAAACCTGCGTTGTGCGCCAGCGCCCTGGCACCGGCATGTGCTGACCTTCGCCTTCGGCCTGGTTCACGGCCTGGCCTTTGCCGAGGCGCTGACCGAGCTGCACCTGAGCGGCTGGCCGTTGTCGCGTGCGCTGCTGGGCTTCAACCTCGGCGTGGAGTCGGGCCAGGCCCTGCTCGTGCTGCTGCTTGCACCCACGCTGGCGTGGCTGGCGCGGCGAGCCGCCGGACCCCGTGTGGCGCAGGTGCTGTCGGCAGGCATTGCGGGTATGGGACTGGTATGGCTGACCCAGAGACTGCTGCTGGCCTGAGCAGGCTGGCGTCCACGCAAAGCCCCATGCACATGGCAAATCCACCCCCCGGGTTGCGACCCAGTCCCCCATTCACCAATTCAACCCCGTTTAAGGAAACCAACCATGCAACTCAAAGACTTCTCGCTTCTGAAAACCCGCGCCTTCATCGACGGTGCCTGGGTGGCCGCCGATGACGGTGCCACCCACGCCATCCACAACCCGTCCACCGGTGCTGAAATCGCCCGCGTGCCCGACCTGGGGGCGGCAGAAACCGAACGTGCCATTGCCGCCGCCGACGCCGCCTTGCCCGCCTGGCGCGCCAAGACGGCCAAGGAGCGCTCGGCCCTGCTGCGCCGCTGGCACGACCTGATCCTGGCGAACCAGGTCGACCTGGCCTTGCTAATGACGCTAGAGCAAGGCAAGCCGCTGGCCGAAGCGGGCGGAGAGGTGGCCTACGGTGCTTCCTTCATCGAGTGGTTCGCCGAGGAAGGCAAGCGCGTGTATGGCGAGGTGATTCCTGCCCCTACGGCGGACAAGCGTCTGGTAGTGATCAAGCAAGCCGTCGGGGTGACGGCTGCCATCACGCCCTGGAATTTCCCCATCGCCATGATCACCCGCAAAGTCGGCCCGGCCCTGGCCGCCGGTTGCACCTCGGTGGTCAAGCCGGCCGAGGCGACGCCACTGTGCGCCCTGGCGCTGGCGGAACTGGCGAGCCGCGCCGGTATCCCGGCGGGTGTGCTCAACATCGTCACCACCGCGCGCCCGGCCGTGGTGGGTGCGGTGCTGACGGCCAGCCCCACCGTGAGAAAGCTCTCCTTTACCGGTTCAACCCCGGTCGGCAAGCGCCTGATGGCGCAGTGCGCCGACACCCTCAAGCGCGTCTCCCTGGAGTTGGGTGGCAACGCGCCCTATATCGTCTTCGACGACGCCGACCTGGACGCGGCGGTGCGCGGCGCACTGGCCTCCAAGTACCGCAATGCCGGGCAGACCTGCGTCTGCACCAACCGCCTGCTGGTGCAGGACAGCGTCTATGCGGCTTTCACCGCCAAACTGGTGGAAGCGGTGGCGGCGATGCAGGTGGATGACGGTCTGGCCCCCGGTGCCCAGATCGGGCCGCTGATAAACCAGGCCGCCGTGGCCAAGGTGGAAACACTGGTGGCCGACGCCGTGGCCAAAGGGGCCAGGGTGGCCCTGGGTGGTACGCGCCACGCCCGGGGCGGCAATTTCTATGCGCCCACGGTGCTGACCGAGGTGACCCCGGCCATGGCCGTGGCCCGGGAGGAGATCTTCGGCCCGGTGGCACCGGTGTTTCGCTTCAAGACCGACGAGGAAGCGGTGCGGATGGCGAACGACACCTGCTACGGCCTGGCTTCGTATTTCTACTCCCGTGACATCGGCCGCGTCTGGCGCGTTGCCGAGCAGCTGGAGTATGGGATGGTAGGCATCAATGAGGGCCTGATCTCGAACGAGGTGGCCCCGTTCGGCGGTATCAAGGAGTCGGGCCTGGGTCGCGAGGGTTCGCACCACGGCATCGACGAGTACCTGCAACTCAAGTATCTGTGCTTTGGGGGGCTTTGAGGTTACACACAGTCGCACCACTATTGCAGATCGACGTGAGCTTCGGTGATGTCGTCACGCCAGCGGCTGAGACAGTGGCCTTCCCGACACTTCTGCAAGATTCTCAGGCCCCAGTGCTGCGGATCTTGAGTGGTGCCACGGCGACTTGGAAGCCTGAGGCCGCAAAATGGACTTGCACATGATTTTTGCGGACCAGGTTTACCCTTGGGGCTGTGATTCTCGGCGGAGCCACCCGGCTTGGCGCATTTGCGTACGCAAGCCCGTGAAGCGCAGGCCAAAACTGGGCAATGAGCCTCCCTCAAAGGAACACGCATGAAAGCCTTAGGCCTCATCGGCGGGCTGAGCTGGGAATCGACGATTCCGTACTACCGCCAGGTCAACCAGGCGGTCAAGGAGCGCCTGGGCGGGCTGCATTCCGCGAAGGTCGTCCTGTACAGCGTCGACTTCCAAGAAGTCCAACAGCTGTAGCATGAGGGCGATTGGAAAAGCAGGGGGCTGGCATCGACATAAGCAGAAAAACCGCATTACTTGCAAATAAGTAATGCGAATATTAAACTGCACCAAATGAACCCGTCTGACCACATCCTTGCGCTGGCTCGGCACCGTCGCGTGCTTCGGGCTGCGGATGTGCGCGAGCACGGCTTGCCGCCGCAGCTCCTTCTCAAAATGCACCAAGCAGGCAAGCTGCAACGGATTTCCCGTGGCCTCTACAGCCTGCCTGATGCCGAAATCACCGAGCATCAGGTGCTGATGGAAGTTTGTCAACGTGTGCCGAAGGCCGTGCTGTGCCTGCTGTCTGCGCTGCAATTCCACGAAGTTGGCTCACAGATGCCCCACGAGGTCTGGATTGCGCTGCCGGAAGGCACGCAGACCCCGGCGCTTGACTACCCAACGCTTCGCATCGCTCGCCTGCGTGGTGCTGCGTACAGCGAAGGCATCGAAACCGTGATGGAGCACGGCGCACCGGTCCGCGTTTACAGCGTTGCCAAAACGGTGACCGACTGCTTCAAGTTCCGCAACAAAATCGGTCTGGACGTTGCGCTGGAAGCGCTCAAGGACGCATGGCGCCAACGCAAGGTCACCATGGCGGAGGTCTCCCACTTTGCCAAGATCAACCGGGTTGAAAAAGTCATGCAACCCTATCTGGAGGCCGTGGTTGCATGAGCAGCAATCTCCCTGCATCCATCCTGGCCCGGTTGCTGACCTTGGCCAAGACACGGGGCATTGATTACAGCCTGCTGCTGAACCGCTTCGCGCTGGAGCGTCTGTTGTGCCGCATGAGCCTGTCGCCGCATGCGGACCGGTTTCTGCTCAAAGGAGCCTTGCTCTTTGCGCTGTGGTACGACGATCCGCACCGCCCCACGCGGGATGTTGACCTGCTGGGCTTTGGCCCCATGGACCCCGACAACCTGATTGCCACCTTCCGTGACATCGCGGCCATGGATTTGGACGACGGCATTGTGTTCGATCCCGGCTCCGTGCGTGCCGATGCCATCCGGGAAGACAACACCTACGGCGGCACGCGCATCCATCTTGTCGCACGCATCGGCTCCGCACGCTGCGCGCTGCAGATCGACGTGGGCTTCGGTGATGCCGTCACGCCAGCGGCTGCGACGGTCGCCTTCCCAACGCTTTTGCAAGATTTTCAGGCCCCGGTGTTGCGGGTCTATCCGGTCTACACCGTGATCGCCGAAAAGTACCAGGCCATGGTGATGCTGGGCCAGGCCAACAGCCGCATGAAAGATTTCTACGACCTGGCAGTGATCGCCCGCCGCACTGCGTTGGATGGTGCCACCTTGGCCGCAGCCATCGCCGCTACGTTTGCCAGAAGGAACACAGCACTGCCAACGGAGCGTCCACTTGCTTTGACCTGCCAGTTCAGTGAAGACGCCGCGAAGGTGCGCCAGTGGCAGGCGTTTCTGAACAAGAACCGCGTCAATGCCAGTACCTTGGCTGACACCGTCGCACTGCTTGACCTGCTGCTTTGGCCACCGACCGAAAGGGCTGCAACAGGGCGCGGCGCTTCGGCCACTTGGAAGCCTGAGGCCGGACAATGGACTTGAATATGATCGTCTCGCGAACCAGCTTAACTCTCCCCAAGGAACACGCATGAAAACCATAGGCCTCATCGGCGGCATGAGCTGGGAATCGACGATTCCGTACTACCGCCAGATCAACCAGACGGTCAAGGAACACCTGGGCGGGCTGCATTCCGCCAAGCTCGTCCTGTACAGCGTCGATTTCCATGAGGTCGAACGGCTCCAGCATGCGGGCGATTGGGAGGCCGCAGGCGCCCTGATGGCCCAGGCGGCCAGCATAGAGGCGGCCGTGTCGATTCCGCTACTGGTCGGTCCGCAAAACGCCACAGTCCCGCTGTTTGACACCACCGCCATCCATGCCCGCGCGGCAGCGCAAGCCGCACTGGCGCCCGCCGGTGCCGCCAACCCAGGCGCCTCGGTATGAAGCTGTATTCACTCTTTCTCGTCATGGCAACCGCCACGGTGTTCAGTCCCGGCCCCGGTGTCGTCATGACGCTCACCAACGCCTTGCGCTACGGCATGCGCGGCACGTTCGGAGGCATTTTGGGCATCGCCGTGGGCGCACTGGTCGTGGCGGCCCTGTCGGCGACCAGCCTTGGGGTGCTTCTGGCGGCATCGGCGCTGGCCTTCACCGTGCTCAAGTTCGTGGGCGCCGCTTACCTGGTCTACCTGGGCATTCGGCTTTGGCGCGCGCCGCCCTTCCAATTCACCGAGCCATCGGCGCACGAAGCCAGTTTCGGCAAGCGCTTTCTCGAAGGGCTCTCGCTGCAACTCACGAATCCGAAAGCCATTTTTTTCTTTCTTTCGGTGTTTCCACAATTCATCGACCCGCAGCAGAGCTACCCGATGCAGTTTGCGACCCTGGTGCTGACCTACAGCACTTTGGTCGTCGTCATCCACAGCCTCTACGCTGTCTTTGCCAAACGCGCCAGGGGCTGGCTTACATCCGGGCGGGGTGGCCGCACGGTCAACAAGGTAGCCGCTGCCACGTTCGTGTTTTTCGGTGCGGCGCTGGCTGCGCAGCGCCACGCCGCCACACCTTAGCCGAGCGCGCGCTTGAGGCGGATTTCTTCGATCTTCACCGCGCCCATGGGCACGGTTTTGATGGTGGTCATTTCGCGCTTGAAACCGGCCAGCTCGTGGAAGCGGATGGTGCGCTCAATGCCCACGGGCACCCACACGCTGACGTTCAGGCAGCCTTCCTCCATCAGGCCTTCGCGGGCGGCATCCCACAGCGCCAAACCGACGCCCAGGCCCCAGTAGTCGGGGTGGGCGTAAATGGCCCAGATTTCGCCCATGGTGTTGGGCGTTTTGGGGTCGCGCGAGCGGTCGTAGCCGACAAAACCGACGATCTTGTCGCCGTTGAGCGCCACCTGCACATGGGGTTCGCTGTATTCAATGGCCTCGCGCCAGTAGGCCTGGCGCTTGTCCTGCGCGACCACCGGCACATGCTCGTCGGCGACCACGCCATTGAAGGCCTCGCGCAAGGCGGCGTTGTGCAGTTCTGCAATGGATTTGGCATCGCGCAGGGTGGCGGGGCGGACTTGAAAAGTGATCGTGCTGGACATGTCAAAGAAACCGAATCGAAATAAAAAAAAGAGGCCGATTGTCGCCGCAAACCGGCCGTACTACACCAGCACCCGCTCAATGCCTCCGGCGTTGACCGTTTGCACGTACTGCGGCAACCAGTCTTCACCCAGGATCTGGCGCGCCATCTCCACCACGATGTAGTCGGCTTCCAGCAGGCCGTTTTGCAGATCTTCACCAAAACGGGACAGGCCTTGCATGCAGGCGGGGCAAGAGGTCAGCATCTTGATGTTGTCCTTGGCGCCCACCGCACCCGTGGCACGCAACTGGGTTTCACCCTTGCGGATTTCCTCTTCCTTGCGAAAACGCACCTGGGTGGAAATATCGGGGCGGTTCAAGGCCAGCGTGCCCGACTCGCCGCAGCAGCGGGCGGATTGCACGACGTTGTCCCCCAACAAGGCCTTGACGGTCTTGATCGGTTCTTGCAGCTTCATGGGGCTGTGGCAGGGGTCGTGGAACAGGAAAGCACCGGCGTTTTGCAGGGTCACGCCCTTTTCCAGCAGGTACTCGTGGATGTCGATGATGCGGCTGCCGGGGAAGATTTCCTCGAACTTGTAGCCCTGCAGCTGGTCGTAGCAGGTGCCGCAACTCACCACCACGGTCTTGATGTCCAGGTAGTTCAGGGTGTTGGCCACCCGGTGGAACAGCACCCGGTTGTCGGTGATCATCTTCTCGGCCTTGTCAAACTGGCCCGCGCCGCGCTGCGGGTAGCCGCAGCACAAATAGCCGGGCGGCAGCACCGTTTGCACGCCCGCGTGCCAGAGCATGGCCTGCGTGGCCAGCCCCACCTGGCTGAACAGGCGCTCCGAGCCGCAGCCGGGGAAGTAAAACACCGCCTCGGTTTCGGCCGTGGTGGCCTTGGGGTTGCGGATGATGGGGACGTAGTTTTTGTCTTCAATGTCCAGCAGCGCCCGCGCCGTGCGCTTGGGCAAACCGCCGGGCAGTTTCTTGTTGACAAAGTGGATCACCTGCTCTTTCAGCGGTGCGGTGCCCACGGTGGCGGGCGGTTTGTTAGTCTGGCGCCGGGTCACCAGCTTCATCACGTCATGCGCGATGCGTTGCGAGCGGATCGCCACATTGACCATGATGGAGCGCGCGGTGCGGATGGTCTGCGGGTTGGTGGCGTTGAGCAGGAACATGGCCGCCGCACCGGCAGGCCTGAAGCTCTTCTTGCCCATTTTGCGCAAGAGGTTGCGCATGTTCATGGTGACATCGCCAAAGTCGATCTTCACCGGACAGGGCGAGAGGCACTTGTGGCACACCGTGCAGTGGT
>MESI01000116.1 GCA_001770935.1 Burkholderiales bacterium RIFCSPLOWO2_12_FULL_61_40
TAATGCAATAATTTACATGTCTACATATCCGCACAAAAGAAAGCTCTAACGCATTGATTTCAAAGGAGATTTAGCCAAAAGCTGGGAAGAACTTCAGGCTAACCCGGTTTTTCAGTCCAGCGCCACGTTGGACAAGGGCACCCCGCACAGACCGGCCAGCGCCTCGACCACGATGGCATGGTCTTCGCGCTGTGGCACGCCCGACACGGTAGCCACCCCCACGCAGCCCACGCCCCTGACCCGGATGGGGAAGCTGCCGCCGTGCGCCGCGTAGTCCCGCGTGGGCAGCCCCATGATGGCTTCGGTGTTGCTACCGCCGTTGGCGTGCGCGCGCCCGACGGCGTAAGAGCTGGTGTGCAGCAGCTCCACCAGGTTGCGCTTGCGGCGGGCCCAGTCCGCATTGCTGGGCGCGGTGCCTGGCATGGCGTAGAAAAACACGGTCTCCTTCGCCAGCCGTACTTCAATGCAGAGCCCCACGCCACGCGCCTGTGCAATCGCCTTCAGGCGGGTGCCCAGCTCCCAGGCAGTGGTGGCATCGAATTGGTCAAAACGCAGCAGTTCTTCCTGCAGGGCCAGGCCTTGGATGTCTTGTTCAATGGTCATGGGGGTTTACTTTAGGGGTTTTACTTTAGATATTGACGGTGTGGCCAGACCACTGGGTTTGGCCGGTGAGACCTGTTTTGCGCGCAATCACCAGGCAGGGGCCGGCTCCCGGCGCGGCAACGACCAGCGCGCCACCCGGTGCCCAAAACGCACTTTTGCCCGCAGAAATATAGTCACCCGACGGCCCGCCGTGGTTGGCCATGAGCGTACCCATGCCGTGAATTTGGGCGTATTGCTGTAGGGCGGCCGAATCCTTGGCGTACCCCGCCTCGGACACCAGCACACCCGCCAGGTACAGCGTCGCGCCCGCCTGGGCGGCCAGCGCCGCATGCGTGGGCTGGCCGATATCGGCACAAATGGCCTGACCAACGGTTTCCAACCCCAGGGCGACCACACGGGTCGCCTGCGCGCCGGGCGATGCAAAGCGGGCTTCGCTGGAGTGCACATGGTGCTTGCGGTAGACCACCGCCGAGCCGTCGGGGCGAAACGTGATGGCACCAATGGCAGGCAGCGCGTCGCCGTTGGCCACCGGCGCCCCCACCGTGACATACATGCCGGTGTGCTGGACCAAAGCCCGGATGGGCGCCAGGGCCGGGTGTTCCGGGTGCAAGAGGCAGCGCTGCATCAGCGGCAACTCGTAGCCGCTCAAGGACAGCTCGGGAAACACCAGCATCTGCACCCCGGCCGCATGGGCGGCGGAGATGAAGCGCAGGTGCTCCTGGACGTTGGCGTCGATGTCCCCGGGGCGGGAGATGGACTGGGCGGCGGCAATGGTTGTTGCTATCATTTAAGGAGCTGCTTACGCAATGGATATAAGGGCTGGAAGGCGATTTGACCGCTATTTTCGTGGCTATTCCAGCAATTGCAGTATCCGCTGCCAGTGCCGCGGCTCGACCGGCGTGATGGACAGACGGTTGCCTTTTTTGAGCACCAGCAGGTCCGCCAGCGCGGCATCTACGCGCAAGTCCGGTAGGGTGAGGTTGCTTGTCTTGCGCAGCACCTGCACTTCCACCAGCAGCCAGCGCGGCGCCTCGGATTTGCTGGCGGCGTCAAAGTAGGGCGATTGCGGGTCAAACTGCGTCGGGTCGGTGTAGGCGCCCGAGGCCACCTGCGCAATACCCACCACGCCCGGCTCGGCGCAACTGGAGTGGTAGAACAGCACGCCATCCCCCACTCGCATGGCATCGCGCATGAAGTTGCGCGCCTGGTAGTTGCGCACCCCGGTCCAGGCCACCGTGGCCTGCGGCGCGGCCAGCGCGTCGTCCACCGAGACTTCGCTGGGTTCGGATTTCATGAGCCAGTAGTTTTGCATGGGGTGAAGGATGCCATGGTTTGGTGGTAATGCAATCGCATTGCAAAGACAATGCAACTGCATTACCATGCCGGTTCAATGCCATTTTGAGAAGGAGTGCACCATGCCAACCACCCTGGAAGTCGAATCCACCCTGACCGAGCGCTACCAAACCACGGTGCCCGAAACAGTGCGCCGCGCGCTGCGCCTGGGCAAGCGTGACAAGATTCACTACAGCATCCGGCCCAGCGGTGAGGTCGTGCTCACCAAAGCACCAGAGGTGCCGGACAGCGATCCGGCTTTGGGCGCATTCCTGGGCTTTTTGGCCCAAGACATCAACAATCACCCAGAGCGTCTGCAGGCGTTCGATGCGGAACTTCTGCAACGAATCCAGGCGCTGACGGCTGGGGTGGTGGTGGATTTGGACGTGGCCCTCTCGGCAGACGATGAATGAGCACCAAGCCAGCTACTTCCATCGTCGTCAACGGCTGGTCCATCTTCGTCCATCCCCTGTTTCTTGCCCAACTGGAAACGCTGACCGCGCAGGTCGAAGCGCTGAAGCGCAAAGACCCACAGGGCTACGCCAAGAAGAACGCCACCAAACGGCTGGCCGCCATCCAGAAACTGGCGTTTGAAGTCATCCCCCAAGACCCCGCGCGCCCGGAATACCGCCAGGGCGGCACACTGGGCGAGGAATACAAGCACTGGTTCCGAGCCAAGTTCTTTCAGCAGTACCGCCTGTTTTTCCGCTACCACGCGCAGGCCCGGATCATTGTGCTGGCCTGGGTCAACGACGAAGACAGCAAGCGGGCTTACGAGAGCAGCGACGACGCGTACCGGGTGTTTCGCAAGATGCTGGAGGGTGGAAATCCTCCTGAAGATTGGGAGGAGTTGGTGCGGCAGGCGGGCGGTGCTTTGCCGACCCGTTAAAGCCTGCCCAACCAGTAGCCCGGTCGCCGACGATGCGCGGCGACGACAAGAATTTCAATGTCTGAACCCACAATCCGATAGAGGATGTTGTAAGGAAAACCCGGAACGCGATACCTGCGAATACCAGGCGGGAATTCGACTCGGTATCGATCCGGGGATTCGCAGATGATTCCCATCGCTTCATCGAAAGCCAACAGGTAACGTGCGCCGAGTCCAATTTGACAAGCTTCGTAGTAGGCCACATGCTCAAGGTGCTCAACGCGCGCGGCTTCGCTGAAGAAGTAACTCACTTCAGCAAAGCGTGTGCTTGTTGGCGTACTACATCTGCAGGAATGCGCTTGGAAAGCCCGCTATCCATTTCCGCAGCCCTATGCGCAGCCTCTTGAAACCAAAGAGGCTCAATTTCGGATTCGGACAGCGCGTCAAGGCTGGCCAAAAGCTGCGCCGCCAATTCTGCCCGTTGTTGCACGGGAAGGGACAGCGCTTGGTTGATGATGGTTGCAGTCTTCATGGGTAAATCCTAGCACTTATGGTCAAAGGGCTTTAACGATATTCTGGCAGATCCGATGCAACAAGGGTGGTTGGTTCTTGGGCCAGGGAGCGAGTCGATGAGCTGATTTTGCAGGTGTATTCAATGGCCGCTCCCCCTGCATTGCAGCCAAGCGATGGGTTATTTTGTATTCCCGCCGACCCAAGCAACCACGCCACCCGGCTGGCGGATTGGGTGTCCGGGCGTCGGCCCCATTCGCCGTTGCCACAGAACCGGCGCACCAGTCACCGCGTTCACGAACAAATTCCAGCAAACCCAAACTGCAAGACGGCGAGCGTGGGCCAGAGAACGGATATCCGATCTGCCAGCCGCGACGGGTAGCTAAAACGATTGCTACCAAAAGAATAGCTGCCTACGCACACTCCACGCTGGCTACAGCTCTATTTCATCCTAAACGTGGTGCTTTCCCGTGCATGAACGACGTCTGCGCTGGCCGTCCCGGCAAGGCCAGCGACGCCGTGCGGGGCGCAGTTTCCGACAACAGCTTGCCCCGCTTGAACACCTTCAGCCGCGTGGCCTTCAATCGCAGGGCTTCCACCGGGTCGCGAGCCTGCAGCAGCACAAAATCGGCGTGGCAACCGGCCGCAATTCCGTAGCCTTCCAGTTGCAGAATGCGCGCCGGGTGGGTGGTCACTGCCTCGAAGCATTGGCGCATGGCGGCCTGGCTGGTCATTTGCGCTACGTGCAGGCCCATGCTGGCTACGTCCAGCATGTCGGCGCAGCCCAAGCTGTACCACGGGTCCATCATGTCGTCCTGCCCAAACGCTACGGTCAAGCCAGCGGCCATGAGTTCGGGCACGCGGGTGAGGCCGCGGCGCTTGGGGTAGGTGTCGTGGCGGCCCTGCAGGGTGATGTTGACGCAGGGGTTGCTGGCCACATGCACCTGCGCTTCCACCATCAGGCCCATGAGCTTGGTGACGTAGTAGTTGTCCATGCTGTGCATGGAGGTGAGGTGCGAACCGGTGACGCGCCCGTGCAGGCCCAGGCGCTGGGTTTCGAAGGCCAGGGATTCGATGTGGCGCGAATGCGGGTCGTCGCTCTCGTCGCAGTGCATGTCCACCAGCTTGCCGCGCTCGGCGGCCAGCTCGCACAGCAGCTTGACGCTGGTGGCGCCGTCCGCCATGGTGCGCTCGAAGTGGGGGATGCCGCCCACCACGTCCACGCCCAGGTCCAGCGCGCGGGTCAGGCTGTCCATGCCGCCCTTTGTTCTGAGCACGCCGTCTTGCGGAAAGGCGACCAGTTGCAGGTCGATGTAGGGGGCCACGCGTTTTTTGACTTCCAGCAGGGCTTCCACCGCCAGCATGCGCGGGTCGCTGGTGTCCACATGCGAGCGGATGGCCAGCAGGCCCTGGGCCACGGCCCAGTCGCAGTAGGTGAGGGCGCGGTCGATGATGGCGTCGGCCGTGAGGCTGGGCTTGAGTTCGCCCCACAGCGCAATGCCCTCCAGCAGCGTGCCGCTCTGGTTGACGCGCGGCATGCCGTAGCTCAGCGTGGCGTCCATGTGGAAGTGCACGTCCACAAACGGCGGACTCAGCAGCAGGCCACCCGCGTCCAGCACCTCGGCCGCAGGCGCTTGCAGGCCCTGGGTGACCTCGGTGATGCGGCCGTTGTGCACCGCCACCGACATGTCGGTGCGCCCGTCGGGCAGGGTGGCGTGGTGGATGAGCAGATCGAGCATGGCGGATTCCTGGTACTTTTGCTATCAATTAAGTAGCTGCTTGCGCATATAAATAAAGGGCTGGAGGCATTTTTGGCACTAAATTGGCGTGCTTCCCGGAAGCAGCAGATGGGGCAGATACTCTGCGACCAGTTCCGTAACGACTTTGGCCTGCAACGCATCCTTGCCGCGTTTGTTCGGGTCCCGCCCGATTTGTTGCGACAGGGTTTGTTTGATCCGCGCAAAGTCCAGCGGATGGACCGTGCGCATCAGCGCCATTTCGCCAGACGTGGCAACGACAACCTGGTCCATACGTCGGGCGGATTGCAGCTTTTCGCCCATGGAGACCTGCACTGCCCAAAAGTCATCTTCGTCATCGCTCATGCGCAAAGGATGGGGGTCCAGGTCGCGGGCAGCGCGGCGAATGATGTCCACCTCGAATCCGTCCTGGTTGCGTGCGGTGTAGTGCTGGTCTTCCACCACCTCAAAACTGGCATCGACCTTGCGCAATACCCCGATCAAGGAGCTGTCCAGTTTTTTCATGGCGGTGAAAAAAGCAATGTGTTTGCGTGTGTCAAACAGCATGTCCACATCGCGCGTGGCCATGGCTTCTTCGGCAATGCGCACGCCCGCAGCGCTTTCGTAGGCGTACAGCGCATGGGTACCTACGACCAAAAAGTGCTCTTGCACGCCCATGTTCTCCAGGGCGTTGATGACACCCACCACGACGTTGGGTACGCGGCCTACACGCAATGCCCGGTTGAGCCGCTGCTGGGTCGCCAGCTGGGCTTTGAGGGCCTTGAGCCGTTCTTCGGCAGAGGCCTTGCGCGCCATGAAGCTGGAATACATGGCCTGGGTTTCTTCGCTGTGCGGCCCCAGGGATTTTTGGGCGCCGCTGGCGGAGGTGCGAATCAGCGTTTGTTTGCCACGCAGTTCGCGCCACAACATGCTGCCGCGCACGTCGGACGCTGCCTTTTTTGCCTTCGCCAGGGCCAAAAAAACCGTTTCAGCGTCAATGTACTGGCGCTTTTGGCTTTCCGACTGGTCCAGGAATAAGGTGCTTGAAAGCATGTTCAATGTATTTTTATGTTTTTAGATAATACATTGAACATCTATTTATATCAGTAACTTAGCTTCATTGTGTTCCGAAAATTCGGTCCCCCGCATCGCCCAAGCCCGGCAGGATGTAGCCGTGGTCGTTGAGCTCGCGGTCGATGGCGGCGGTGAAGATTTGCACGTCGGGGTGTTCCTTGTACATGGTGTTGATGCCCTCGGGGCAGGTCAGCAGGCATAGGAATTTGATGGATTTGGGCTTGCACTGTTTCAGGCGCGCCACGGCGGCGGCGGCCGAGTTTCCGGTGGCCAGCATGGGGTCTACCACCACCACATCGCGCTCCTCCATGTTCTTGGGCATCTTGAAGTAGTACTCCACCGCCTGCAGGGTTTTGGGGTCGCGGTACAGGCCGACGTGGCCTACGCGGGCGCCGGGGACCACATTGAGCACACCGTCCAGAATGCCATTGCCGGCGCGCAGCACGCTGGCAAATACCAGTTTTTTGCCGTCGATGACCTTGCCGGTCATGGTTTCCATGGGGGTTTCAACCTCTACGTCCTGCAAGGGCATGTCGCGGCAGACTTCGTAAATCATCAGGCCGGCCAGCTCATTGAGCAGGCGGCGAAAGCTGCTGGTGCTGGATTCCTTTTTGCGCATCAGGGTGAGCTTGTGCTGCACCAGCGGGTGGTCGATCAGGTGCACATTGGCGCGCGCGGCGGGGTCGATGGCGATCATGGAAATTCCTTTTCTCTCTTGTGAAGGTCTGGGTTGTGTGGGGGAGGGTATTTAACGCCGGGAGTTGCCAAAGATGCCGCCCAGTACGCCGCGGATGATCTGGCGGCCTACTTCGCGGCCAATGGAGCTGGCCGCGCTTTTGATGAGCTGTTCGCCCACGCTGGCGCGGGTGCGGCGGGCGCCACCGCCTAGCAGATCGCCCAGGCCGTCCAGAATGCCGCGCTCGGGGGGCGCGGGTGGCTGGCCTGGTGTGGTGCTGCCGTTTTGCCCACCGGAGTTGCCCAAGGGGGCTGGAGCGGATTCCTGCGCCAAGCGGCTTTGGACATGGCCCTTGAGGGTTTCGTAGGCCGATGCCCGGTCTACAGCTTTTTCATACACACCCGCCACGATGGAATTGTCCAACAGGGCCTTGCGCTGCACCGGGCCAATGGGGCCAATCTGGCTGGCCGGAGGCAGCACATACACCCGCTCGGTCACACCCGGGCGGCCCTTTTCGTCCAGCAGGCTCACCAGGGCCTCGCCCACGGCCAGTTCGGTGATGGCGGTGGCAATGTCCAGCGCGGGGTTGCCGCGCATGGTGTCGGCGGCGGATTTGACGGCCTTCTGGTCGCGCGGGGTGAAGGCGCGCAGGGCGTGCTGCACCCGGTTGCCCAGTTGCGCCAACACCGTGTCGGGAATGTCCAGCGGGTTTTGGGTGACAAAAAACACGCCCACGCCCTTGCTGCGCACCAGGCGCACCACCAGCTCGATGCGCTCCACCAGCACCTTGGGCGCGCCGGCGAATAGCAAATGGGCCTCGTCAAAGAAAAACACCAGCTTGGGTTGGTCCAGGTCGCCCACCTCGGGCAGGGTTTCAAACAATTCGCTGAGCATCCAAAGAAGGAAGGTGGCGTACAGGCGCGGTGCGTTCATCAGCTTGTCGGCCGCCAGGATATTGACCACACCCCGGCCATCGCTGTC
This sequence comes from Burkholderiales bacterium RIFCSPLOWO2_12_FULL_61_40, assembly GCA_001770935.1. Taxonomy (GTDB): domain Bacteria; phylum Pseudomonadota; class Gammaproteobacteria; order Burkholderiales; family Burkholderiaceae_C; genus Allorhodoferax. The sequence goes on from MESI01000116.1 coordinate 7,781, forward strand.
GGTCTGCATGAAGTCGGCAATGTTGAGCATGGGCTCGCCAAAAAATTGGTCGCCGCCCTGGGATTCGATCTGCATCAGCCCGCGCTGGATAGCGCCAATGCTGGCGGCGCTGATGTTGCCGTACTCGGTGGTGAACTCGCTGGCGTGTTCGCCCACATGCTGGCACATGGCGCGCAGGTCTTTCATGTCCAGCAGCATCAGACCGTCGTCGTCGGCAATCTTGAAAACCAGTTGCAGCACCCCCGCCTGGGTTTCATTGAGGTTGAGCATGCGGGCCAGCAGCAAAGGCCCCAGGTCGCTAACCGTGGCGCGCACCGGGTGGCCCTGTTCGCCAAACACATCCCACAAGGTGGTGGGGAATGCAGCAAATTCAGGTGTCGGCAGTGCACGCTCTGCAATGAGTTTGCCCAGTTTTTCTCCCAAAACGCCTTTTTGGGAAATGCCGGTCAGGTCGCCCTTGACATCGGCCATGAAAACCGGCACACCGAGGCTGGAAAATCCTTCTGCCAGGCTTTGCAAGGTGATGGTTTTGCCGGTGCCGGTGGCGCCGGTGATGAGGCCATGGCGGTTGGCCTTGTCGGGGCGCAAAAAACATTGCAGATCTGCGCCTTGGTGCTGGCCTTGGGCGATCAGAATGCCAGCGTCGGTGATAGAAGCCATGGAGCTCTCAAAAAGTACAATCGAGGATATAGCGTAACGAATTTTTAAAGGATTTCCCGTGGCAGGACATAGCAAGTGGGCGAATATTCAACACCGCAAGGGCCGTCAGGACGAGAAGCGGGGCAAGATCTGGACCCGCATCATCCGTGAGATTACGGTGGCGGCCCGCGCCGGTGGCGGGGATTTGAGCTGCAACCCCCGCTTGCGCCTGGCCGTGGAAAAAGCCAAGGCCGCCAATATGCCCGCCGACCGTGTCAAGTACAACATTGACAAAGCCACGGGCAATGCGGAAGGCGTAAGCTACGAAGAAATCCGTTACGAAGGCTACGGCATTGGCGGCGCGGCCATCCTGGTGGACACCATGACCGACAACCGGGTGCGCACCGTGGCCGAGGTGCGCCACGCCTTCAGCAAACACGGCGGCAACATGGGCACGGAAGGCTCGGTGGCGTTTCAGTTCAAGCATTGCGGCCAACTGATTTACGCACCCGGCACCAGCGAGGACAATGTGATGGAAGTGGCATTGGAGGCGGGAGCCGAAGATGTGATTACCGATGAAGAAGGCGCTATTGAGGTGCTCACCGCCGTTGCCGACTTTGAGTCGGTCAAAGCGGCTTTGGAAGCGGCCGGCCTGAATGCCGAGGTGGCAGGCGTGACCATGCGGGCGGAGAACACCATTGAGCTCGAAGGCGATGATGCCGTGCGCATGCAAAAACTGCTGGACATACTGGAAGACCTGGATGACACGCAAGAGGTCTACCATAACGCTGCACTCTGAAATTTACTTATGAATATCCTGGTTATTGGCGGCGGCGGACGCGAACACGCACTGGCTTGGAAGCTGGCGCAGTCTCCCAAAGTACAGATGGTGTACGTGGCCCCGGGCAACGGCGGCACGGCGCTGGATACGCGGCTCAAAAACATCAACATCACCGATGTGGCCGAGTTGCGCGAGTGGGCCTTGACCCACAAAATTGAACTGACCGTGGTCGGACCCGAAGGCCCGTTGGCCGCCGGTGTGGTGGACGATTTTCGCAAGCATGGCTTGCGTGTTTTTGGCCCCACCAAGGCTGCCGCGCAGCTGGAGAGCTCCAAGGCGTTTTCCAAGGCCTTCATGCGCCGCCATGGCATCCCGACGGCGGAATACGCCACGTTTTCAGATCCCGTAGCGGCCCATGCCTATGTGAGCAAAATGGGTGCGCCCACCGTGGTCAAGGCTGATGGGCTGGCCGCTGGCAAGGGTGTGGTGGTGGCCATGACGGAAGCCGAAGCGCACGAGGCCATTGACTTCATGCTGGTGGACAACACACTGGGCATTTCCCACAACGACGGTGGGGCACGGGTGGTGATTGAAGAGTTTCTTGAAGGCGAAGAGGCGAGTTTCATCGTCATGTGCGATGGCCGCAACGTGCTGCCTCTGGCCACCAGCCAGGACCACAAACGCCTGCAAGACGGTGACCAGGGTCCCAACACCGGTGGTATGGGGGCCTATTCCCCCGCCCCCGTGGTCACACCCGATGTACACGCCCGCGCCATGCGCGAGGTGATTCTGCCCACCATCAAGGGCATGGAAAAAGACGGCATTCCTTTCACCGGCTTCCTGTATGCCGGTTTGATGATCGATGCGCAGGGCCACCCCAAAACGCTTGAATTCAACTGCCGCATGGGCGACCCCGAGACCCAGCCCATCCTGATGCGGCTGAAGACCGATCTGGTCGATGTGATGTGGGCTGCTACCGAACCCGGCCCGCATGGCAAGCTCGACGAGGTGGAGTTGCAGTGGGATCGCCGTACCGCTTTGGGCGTGGTCTTGGCTGCGCCAGGCTACCCGGCCCAACCCCGCAAAGGCGACCTGATCACCGGCATTCCCAAAGACAGTGATGATGCGGCCGTGTTCCATGCGGGCACTACGCTGCAGGATGGCAAGTTGCTGACCTCGGGTGGCCGTGTGCTGTGTGTCACGGCGCTGGCTGACAGCGTGCGGCAAGCCCAGCATCGGGTGTACGAGGTGACCCATGGCATTCACTTTGACGGCATGCAGTACCGCACCGACATTGGACACCGCGCCGTCAAACACGCGTAAACGATGGGGGCATTCAACTCCAGCCCCGATGGCACTGAGGCGGTACGTCACTACCTTGTAGGGCTGCAGGAGCGTATTACCTCGTCCATTGCAGCAATCGACGGCGGCAGCTTTTTGTCAGACCCCTGGGAAAAAGCGCCCGGTGAGCCTTTGCAGGGCAGCGGCATGACGAAAATCCTGGAGGGTGGCGCCGTCTTTGAGCGCGCAGGCTGCGGCTTTTCGCATGTACGCGGGCCCAAATTGCCGCCCAGTGCGACCCAGCACCGGCCGGAGTTGTCCGGAGCTCCATTTGAAGCCATGGGGGTATCGCTGGTATTTCACCCGCGCAACCCCTATGTGCCCACGGTGCATATGAATGTGCGCATGCTTGCTGCCACGGGGCCAGATGGCGCACAGGTGTGCTGGTTCGGCGGCGGCATGGACCTGACTCCGTTTTATGGTTTTGAAGAAGACGTTGTCCATTTTCACCAAAGCTGCCTGCAGGCCTTGCAGCCCTTTGGCGACGACAAATACCCGCGCTTTAAAACCTGGTGTGATGACTATTTTTTCCTGAAACACCGCAACGAGCCCCGAGGTGTGGGAGGCATTTTTTTCGACGACTTCTCGGAATTGGGCTTTGAGCGCAGCTCTGCCATGCTGCGCGCGGTGGGCGATGCCTTTCTGGACGCCTACCTGCCCATTGTGGAGCGACGCAAACACACGGTCTACGGGAGCCGGGAGCGGGAATTTCAGTTGTACCGGCGCGGCCGCTATGTCGAGTTCAATCTGGTGTGGGATCGCGGCACGCATTTCGGATTGCAGTCCGGTGGGCGTACCGAGTCGATTTTGCTGTCTATGCCACCGCATGCAACATGGTCCTACCAGTCGGTTCCAGAAGCGGGTTCGGCAGAAGATGCGTTGTACCGCCAGTTTTTGGTGCGTCGGGATTGGGTGTGAGCCGCCTGACCAATGCACCCATGCGCATAGGCGTATTTGGCGGTGCCTTTGATCCACCGCATACGGGACATGTGGCGCTGGCGAAGGCGGCGCTGCAGGAATTGCAGCTGGACGTGTTGAGGATCATTCCCACAGGGCACGCTTGGCACAAAACGCGCAGTTTGACGCCTGCTGTGCACCGGCTGGCCATGGCGCAGTTGGCCTTCGCTGAAATAGACAAAGTGGTGATTGACCCCAGGGAGACACAACGCAGTGGCGCCAGCTACACCATAGACACTTTGCGCGAATTGCAATCCGAATTTCCTGGAGCGCAGCTTTTTTTGATTGTGGGAGAGGACCAGGCGAATGCCTTGTCCTCCTGGCACCGTTGGGAGGAAATTCCCCGACTTGCTATAATTTGTGTAGCTGCTCGCGCCAGTGTTACGGGTGAATCAGTCCATTTTGATGCATTATCGAACTCCCCTATGGAAATTCGTCTGCTGGAAATGCCCCCCGTACCAGCGAGTGCCACAGAGATTCGCCATGCTG
>MESI01000117.1 GCA_001770935.1 Burkholderiales bacterium RIFCSPLOWO2_12_FULL_61_40
CGTCGTCGTTTGAAATATACAGATCAACCAAGGATCCATCATGGCTCGCCATACCCCCATTGAGCGCTACCGCAATATCGGTATTTCGGCTCACATTGACGCCGGTAAAACTACGACTACCGAGCGCGTTCTTTTTTACACTGGTGTGAACCACAAGATTGGTGAAGTGCATGATGGCGCTGCCACCATGGACTGGATGGAGCAGGAGCAAGAGCGTGGCATCACGATCACTTCCGCTGCAACCACCTGCTTCTGGAAGGGTATGGACAAGTCCCTGCCCGAGCACCGCATCAACATCATTGACACCCCTGGACACGTGGACTTCACGATTGAAGTGGAGCGTTCCATGCGTGTGCTGGACGGTGCTTGCATGGTGTACTGTGCTGTGGGTGGCGTGCAGCCCCAGTCGGAAACCGTGTGGCGTCAGGCCAATAAATACAAAGTGCCTCGCCTGGCCTTTGTCAACAAGATGGACCGTACCGGTGCCAACTTCTTCAAGGTCGTGGACCAGATGAAACTGCGCCTGAAGGCCAGCCCTGTGCCCATGGTGATTCCAATCGGTGCAGAAGAGAATTTCACCGGTGTGGTCGATTTGCTGAAGATGAAAGCCATCATCTGGGATGAAGCTTCACAAGGTATGTTGTTCAACTACCGCGACATCCCTGCCGAACTGGTGGAGTTGGCCAAGGAATGGCGTGAAAAGATGGTTGAAGCGGCTGCCGAAGCCTCTGAAGAATTCATGAACAAGTACCTTGAAGAAGGTGACTTGACGGAAGAAGAAATCAAGACCGGCATTCGCATGCGCACCATCGCCAGCGAAATTCAGCCCATGTATTGCGGTTCTGCGTTCAAGAACAAGGGTGTGCAGCGTATGCTGGACGCCGTGATTGAATTCATGCCGTCGCCGGTGGACATTCCTCCCGTGAGCGGAACGGACGAAGACGAGGCTCCCGTGGTGCGTCAAGCCAGCGACACGGAAAAATTCTCAGCGCTTGCATTCAAGTTGATGACCGATCCGTTTGTCGGCCAGTTGACCTTTGTGCGCGTCTACTCCGGCGTGCTGCAAAAGGGCGACAGCGTCTACAACCCGATCCGTGGCAAAAAAGAGCGCATCGGCCGTATCGTGCAAATGCACGCCAACAACCGCGAAGAAGTCAGTGAAATCCGCGCCGGTGACATTGCTGCTTGCGTGGGCTTGAAAGATGTGACAACGGGTGAAACCTTGTGCGATCCAGCGGCTATCGTGATGCTGGAGCGTATGGTGTTCCCTGAGCCCGTGATTACACAGGCCGTGGAACCCAAGACCAAGGTTGACCAGGAAAAAATGGGTATCGCTTTGCAGCGTTTGGCCCAGGAAGACCCTTCATTCCGCGTCAAAACCGATGAAGAGTCCGGTCAGACCCTGATTGCCGGTATGGGCGAGTTGCATTTGGAAATTATTGTCGACCGCATGAAGCGTGAATTCGGCGTGGAAGCCAACGTGGGCAAGCCCCAGGTGGCTTACCGCGAAACGATTCGCAAGACGGTGGAAGATGCTGAAGGCAAGTTTGTGCGCCAGTCTGGCGGTAAAGGCCAATACGGGCACGTTGTGCTCAAGATCGAACCCAACGAACAGGGTAAGGGCATTGAGTTTGTTGACGCCATCAAGGGTGGTACCGTTCCCCGTGAATTCATTCCTGCGGTGGAAAAAGGTATCAATGAGGCGGTCACGCAAGGCGTGTTGGCTGGATACCCTGTGGTCGACGTCAAGGTGACTCTGCACTTTGGTTCCTACCATGACGTTGACTCGAATGAGTTGGCGTTCAAGATGGCTGCCATTTTCGGCTTCAAAGAAGGTTGCCGTAAAGCCGGCCCCGTGATTTTGGAGCCCATGATGGCGGTTGAAGTGGAAACCCCAGAAGACTACGCCGGTAACGTGATGGGTGATTTGTCTTCACGCCGCGGCATGGTTCAGGGCATGGAAGACATGGTTGGCGGAGGCAAAGCCATCAAGGCCGAAGTTCCTCTGTCCGAAATGTTTGGTTACTCCACCACCTTGCGTTCGATGTCGCAAGGCCGTGCAACCTACACGATGGAATTCAAGCACTACACGGAAGCACCGCGTAACGTGTCTGAAGCCATCATGGCTGCAAGGGCTAAGTAATCTGTTTGCGGGACAGACCGCAGTCGCGTAGCGGCAAGCTCTGTCCCCAACTGATTAAAAGATCTCCTGTCTGCGACGGTGTGCCGCCCTGTTTTCCGTGCGGGGCGAATCCGCAATACCGTGCAGACGTAAAACCAACACACGGAAATTAGCTCTTTTGGAGATTTGAAAAATGGGAAAAGAAAAATTCACACGTACCAAGCCCCACGTCAATGTGGGAACCATTGGCCACGTTGACCACGGTAAAACCACGCTGACCGCGGCTATCACCACGGTGTTGGCGCAAAAGTTTGGCGGCCAGGCCAAGGCGTACGACCAAATTGACGCGGCACCTGAAGAAAAAGCGCGCGGTATTACCATCAACACCGCCCACGTTGAGTACGAAACGGCCAACCGCCACTACGCCCACGTCGATTGCCCTGGACACGCCGACTATGTGAAAAACATGATCACCGGCGCGGCCCAGATGGACGGCGCCATTTTGGTGTGTTCCGCTGCGGACGGCCCCATGCCCCAGACCCGCGAGCACATCCTGCTGGCGCGCCAGGTGGGTGTTCCTTACATCATCGTGTTCCTGAACAAGTGCGACATGGTTGATGATGCTGAACTGCTCGAACTGGTCGAGATGGAAGTGCGTGAGTTGCTCGACAAATACGATTTCCCTGGTGATGCCACCCCCATCATCCACGGCTCCGCCAAGCTCGCCATGGAAGGCGACAAGGGTGCTTTGGGTGAAGAAGCCATCATGAAGCTGGCCGACGCATTGGATAGCTACATTCCCCTGCCAGAGCGCGCAGTGGACGGTGCTTTCCTGATGCCTGTGGAAGATGTGTTCTCCATCTCTGGTCGTGGTACCGTGGTGACCGGCCGCGTGGAACGCGGTGTGGTCAAAGTCGGCGAAGAAATCGAAATCGTCGGTATCGCTGACACCCAAAAAACCACCTGCACCGGCGTGGAAATGTTCCGCAAGCTGCTCGACCAGGGTCAGGCTGGCGACAACGTGGGTATTTTGTTGCGCGGCACCAAGCGTGAAGACGTGCAGCGCGGCCAAGTGCTGTGCAAGCCCGGCTCCATCAAGCCCCACACCCACTTCACTGGCGAGATCTACGTTTTGTCCAAGGACGAAGGCGGCCGTCACACACCCTTCTTCAACAACTACCGTCCCCAGTTCTATTTCCGTACCACGGACGTGACCGGTGCGATCGAGTTGCCAGAAGGCAAAGAAATGGTGATGCCTGGCGATAACGTCTCCATCACTGTGAAATTGATCAACCCCATCGCCATGGAAGAAGGCCTGCGTTTCGCGATCCGCGAAGGCGGTCGTACCGTGGGCGCAGGTGTGGTTGCCAAGATTATTGCGTAAGCCATAGAAATAACCTTGCGGGTCAGGCCACTTGCACAGCAACGTGCTCTGACCCCAACTAATCAAGAGGAATTACCATGGCTACCAAGCAAAAAATTCGCATTCGCCTGAAGGCGTTTGATTACAAACTGATTGATCAGTCGGCTGCCGAGATCGTGGAAACCGCCAAGCGCACCGGTGCGATTGTCAAGGGTCCCGTACCTTTGCCAACCCGCATGAAGCGTTTCGACATTCTGCGTTCACCCCATGTGAACAAGGCAAGCCGCGATCAGTTCGAAATTCGTACCCACCAACGTCTGATGGACATTGTGGACCCTACGGACAAAACGGTGGATGCATTGATGAAGCTTGATTTGCCGGCCGGCGTGGACGTCGAAATCAAACTTCAATAATCGTTGTTCGGCAGGCCGGGTGCCAAACACTTGATCTTGCCATCAATAGAGTCGAAGCAAAGGCTTGCGTCATATGCAGGCCCGCGTTATACTCGCAGGCTTCATTGAATTTGCCTTGGCATTTTCGTGAGGTTTTACTAACAGTCTCTCACGCAAAACGCTGCCACCAATTGAAGTGGCAGTGGTGGGAGTTACGGAGAAAATAATGAGTCTTAGCAATCGATTGGGGTTGCTGGGTCGCAAGGTTGGCATGATGCGCCTATTCACCGATGACGGGGATGCAGTTCCTGTTACGGTGGTGGATGTGTCCAACAACCGCGTCACCCAGGTGAAAACCCAGGAGAATGATGGCTACGTTGCCTTGCAGGTGACGTTCGGTTCGCGCAAAGCTTCGCGTGTAACCAAGCCAGTGGCTGGGCACCTTGCAAAAGCAGGTGTTGAGGCCGGTGAAATCATTCAGGAATTCCGTGTAACCGCTGATGCGGCTGCGCAGTACCCAGCGGGCGCCACAGTGCCTGTGTCGGCTGTGTTTGCTGTCGGCCAGAAGGTGGACGTGCAAGGCACAACCATTGGTAAGGGTTACGCTGGCACCATCAAGCGCCACCACATGAGTTCGCAGCGTGCGTCCCACGGCAATAGCCGTTCGCACAATGTTCCCGGCTCTATTGGTATGGCCCAAGATCCAGGCCGGGTTTTTCCTGGTAAGCGTATGACGGGTCATCTGGGTGATGACATCGTGACAACGCAGAATCTGGATATCTTCCGCATTGACGAATCCCGCCAGTTGTTGTTGATCAAGGGAGCTATCCCCGGATCTGCTGGTGGATTTGTGTCTGTGCGTCCGGCTGTCAAGGCCAAGGCTGAAGCCGCGAAAGGAGCGAACTAATGCAGCTCGAACTCCTGAACGACCAAGGTCAGGCTACTTCGAAATTCGAAGCCCCTGAGACCGTGTTTGGCCGTGAATACAACGAAGATCTGGTTCACCAGGTAGTTGTTGCCTTCCAGGCCAATGCCCGCCAAGGCACCCGTGCTCAGAAAGACCGTGAACAGGTCAAGCACTCGACCAAGAAGCCATTCAAGCAAAAGGGAACGGGCCGTGCCCGTGCCGGTATGACATCCTCGCCACTGTGGCGCGGAGGCGGTCGTATTTTCCCGAATATGCCCAATGAAAACTTCACCCAGAAGATCAACAAGAAGATGTACCGTGCTGGTATGGCTTCGATCTTCTCGCAGTTGGCCCGCGAAGGCCGTCTGGCTGTGGTGGATTCGCTCACGGTGGATTCTCCCAAGACCAAGGCCCTGGCTGCCAAGTTCAAGGCCATGAATCTGGATTCCGTTCTGGTGATTGCCGACGAAGTCGATGAAAACCTGTACCTGGCTTCCCGCAATCTGGTCAACATCCTGGTGGTTGAGCCACGCTACGCCGATCCGGTGTCGTTGGTCCATTACCGTAAGGTGCTGGTGACCAAGGCTGCCATGGACACACTCAAGGAGATGTTCGCATGAGCCACGGTCCCAATTTGACCAAGTTTGACGAAGGTCGCTTGATGAAGGTGCTCGTCGCTCCCATCGTGTCTGAAAAGGCCACCATGGTTGCGGAGAAGAGCAATGCGGTGACTTTCAAGGTGCTGCAAGACGCTACCAAATATGAAATCAAGGCCGCTGTGGAATTGATGTTCAAGGTTGAGGTTAAAGGCGTTTCTGTGGTGAACACCAAAGGCAAGACCAAGCGTTTTGGCAAGTCTGTTGGCCGTCGCGACAATGTTCGCAAAGCCTACGTGATGCTGAAGCCCGGTCAAGAGCTGAACCTCGGCGGGGAGGCTGCGTAATCATGGCTGTTATCAAAATGAAACCCACTTCACCCGGCCGTCGTGGCGTGGTGAAGATTTCTCGTGACCACCTGCACAAAGGTGCGCCTCACGCAGCGCTGTTGGAGCCACAATTCCAGCAAGCTGGCCGTAACAACAACGGACACATCACCACCCGTCATAAGGGCGGCGGTCACAAGCACCACTACCGTGTGGTCGACTTCCGTCGCGTAAAGGATGGCATTCCTGCCAAGGTTGAGCGTATTGAGTACGACCCTAACCGTTCTGCCCACATCGCTCTGGTGTGCTACGCAGACGGCGAGCGCCAGTACATCATTGCTCCCCGCGGTCTGGAAGTGGGTGCCTCCATCATGAGCGGCTCCGAAGCGCCGATTCGTGTTGGCAACACTTTGCCTATCCGCAATATTCCTGTCGGCTCGATCATCCATTGCGTCGAACTCCAGGTGGGTAAAGGTGCCCAGATCATCCGCTCTGCGGGTACTTCTGCAACCCTGCTGGCCCGCGAAGGCACTTACGCCCAGGTGCGCATGCGTTCCGGTGAGGTTCGCAAGATCCACATCGACTGCCGTGCAACATTGGGTCAAGTGGCTAATGAAGAGCACAGCCTGCGTCGCCTCGGTAAAGCCGGTGTGAAACGCTGGATGGGTATTCGCCCCACCGTTCGCGGTGTGGTGATGAACCCAGTGGACCACCCTCATGGCGGTGGCGAAGGCAAGACCGGCGAAGGCCGTCATGCAGTCGATCCTTGGGGCAATCTGACCAAGGGTTACCGTACCCGTAACAACAAGCGCACGCAGGTCATGATCGTGTCGCGTCGCAAGAAGTAAGGGGAACGTAAATGACTCGCTCTCTCAAAAAGGGTCCCTTTGTGGATCACCACCTGGTAGCCAAAACCGAAAAGGCTGTTGCTACCAAGGACAAAAAGCCAATTAAGACCTGGTCGCGCCGCTCCATGATCTTGCCCGAGTTCATCGGCTTGACCATTGCTGTGCACAACGGCAAACAGCACGTGCCAGTCTATATTACCGACCAAATGGTAGGCCACAAGTTGGGTGAGTTTGCGCTCACACGGACTTTCAAGGGCCATCCTGCGGACAAAAAAGTCCAAAAGAAATAAGGAGGTGACCATGGAAACTCGTGCAACCCTTCGTGGCGTTCGTTTATCGGTCGACAAAGGCCGTTTGGTCGCGGATCTGATTCGCGGCAAGAAGGTGGACCAAGCCCTGAACATCTTGCAGTTCACGCAGAAAAAAGCTGCCGTGATCATCAAGAAGGTTCTGGAGTCCGCTATTGCTAATGCTGAGCACAATGATGGTGCCGATATCGACGAGTTGAAGGTGAAAACCATCTACGTCGAGCAAGGTGCATCGCTGCGTCGCTTCACGGCCCGCGCCAAAGGTCGCGGAAACCAAATCAGAAAACCGACGTGCCACGTGTACGTGACGGTTGGTAACTGAAAGAGGCCAGGAAGATATGGGACAAAAAATCCACCCAACCGGCTTTCGCTTGAGCGTTAGCCGCAATTGGTCCTCACGCTGGTACGCAAACAACCATGATTTCGCTGGCATGCTGGCTGAAGACATCAAGGTTCGCGAATACCTGAAGCTCAAACTCAAGAACGCGTCCGTTTCGCGCATCCTGATTGAGCGGCCTGCCAAGAATGCCCGCATCACCATCTACTCGGCGCGTCCGGGTGTGGTGATCGGTAAAAAGGGCGAGGACATTGAAAACCTCAAGCGCGATCTCAGCAAACAGCTGGGCGTGCCTGTCGCAGTGAACATCGAAGAAGTGCGCAAGCCTGAAATCGATGCCAAGCTGATCGCCGATAGCATTACGCAGCAATTGGAAAAGCGGATCATGTTCCGCCGTGCCATGAAGCGCGCCATGCAAAACGCCATGCGTCTGGGTGCCCTGGGCATCAAGATCATGTCGTCCGGTCGTCTGAACGGCATTGAAATCGCCCGTTGCGAATGGTACCGCGAAGGTCGCGTGCCATTGCACACCCTGCGCGCCGACATCGACTACGGTACTTCCGAAGCAAAAACCACCTACGGCATTATTGGCGTGAAGGTTTGGGTTTACAAGGGTGACACGCTGGGTCGTAACGACCTGCCTGCCGCCGTGGAGCCCCGCGCTGAAGAAGAGCGTCGTCCACGCGGTCCCCGCCGTGATGACCGTGGCGGTGCGCGCCCCGGTTCTGACCGTCCCGCACCCCGTGGTGCACGTCGTCCGGTCGGCAGCAATGCCGCGCCAGCCGACGGCAGCGACAAGCCCGCAGAAGCGACAGGCGCCGATGCAAAAACCGCCGTTAAGCGCGTTCGCACAGTCGCCGCGCCAGCTGCAGCAGCTGACGGTAAAGGAGAATAACC
>MESI01000118.1 GCA_001770935.1 Burkholderiales bacterium RIFCSPLOWO2_12_FULL_61_40
CACATTTGACGCAACCGCGTGCTGTCCTAAAAGCGCAATTACAGGTGCAGCGCGATCTCATCATGGCTGCTGTCTATGCTTAAGTCAGTGCCATTGGGGCCGGGCTCGGATTAATCTTCGGATTCGTCGTCAACCTGCAAAATCATCTCAAACTCTGGATTTAAGTACGGAACAGACTGAGGCGTGTGCCGGGCAGGTGTGAACGATTGGTCATTGTTACATCTTTCAGTTCAAGTTAAACTAAGTGCTACACACTTGGATTAACCGGACAAGCCATGCACACATCTACACTCCGCGCCGCTGGTGGCTCCATCGCCGTGACCATTCCGCAGTCACTGGCCAAGTCCACCGGCCTGCACCCTGGCGACAAGGTCAGTTTTGAATTTGACGCCGGGCGTTTGATCATTTCGCCGATCAGCCGCCGCAAGTACAGCTTGCAAGAGTTATTGGCCTTGCAGGGCGACGAGCCGCTGGTGATCGACCAGGCTTGGGACAACATGCCCGCCAAAGGCCAAGAGGTTCCGGTTTGAGCCGCAAGGTTTGGCAACGCGGCGACATTGTGGTCGCCAGTTTCGACCCCACGCTCGGCCAGGAACAACAAGGCCGCAGGTCCGGTATGGTGGTGACGCACGCCGACTTGAACCGGCTGGGCATGATTGGCATTTGTCCCATCACGCAAGGTGGCATGGGCGCACGTAACGCCGGTTTGTCGGTCAGCCTCATGGGCACCGGCACGCAGACGCAGGGCGTGGTGCTGGTTCACCAGTTCAGAATGATTGACCCGTCACAGCGCAGCTTGACCCTGATTGAGCAAGCACCGGACGATGTGGTGGAAGAAGTGCGGGCGCGGGTAGCTGCCATGCTGGATTGACAGAGAAAAGAGAGAAAGCGAAAAAAGAAGAAAAAGGGGCTGGGTTCGGATTGATGTCAGCCGCCCATGCTCCCATATTTCCGGCGCTAGCCAGCCCCATAAAAACCAGTGAACTCAACCGCTGCAATTGGAGTTTCATGTTTGGTTTCGAGGCAAATCAGGCTCTAGCCCGCATGGAATGTGCGTAGGCAGCTACGATATCAATAGCAATAGCTGCCCTCAGAGCTCAAGCACCCGGTCCAACACCTTGTTGAATTTTTCGGCGCTCTGGAATCCAATGACGCGTTGCACTTCGCGTGCCGGGTCACCGCCTTCCATGAAGACGATGCCGGGCGGGCCGAAGAGGCCAAAGCGTTTGAGCAGCGCCTTGTCCAGCTCGGAGTTGGCGGTCACGTCCACTTGCACGGTCAGTGTTTGGTCCATTTTCTGGCGCACTGCGGGGTCGGCAAAGGTGAGGTGTTCCATCTCCTTGCACGACACGCACCAGTCCGCATAGAAGTCCACCATGACCGGGCGGTCGGCGGTCTTCAACACTTGGTCCAACTCGGTCAAGGAGCGCACCCGCGTGAATTGCACGGCCTTGGCACTGGCGGGGGCTGTGCCCGAGTTGTCCCGCAGCACGGCCAGTGGCTGCAAGGGGTCGCGGGAACCGGCCAGGGTGCCCACCACCATGGTGCTGCCCATCAGCACGGACATGACGCCCACGCCTTTCCAGAAACGCTGCCAGCCTGCGGCATGGGGTGCCAGGGGGTCCAGGGCGTGCAGGTAAATGCCGGAGAAGACCAACAGCACCGCAATGGCCAGCATGGTGGCCACCGGCGGAACCACCGGGGACACCAGCCAGACCGCCACGCCGAGCAGCAGCACGCCAAAGGCCTTTTTGACGCCATCCATCCAGGCACCCGCCTTGGGCAGCGCGGTACGGGCAGCCACCCCCACCACGATCAGCGGGGCGCCCATGCCCAGGGCCATGGTGAAGAGCGCAACACCGCCCAGAACCGCATCGCCCGTCTGGGCGATGTACAGCAGGGCTCCGGCCAGAGGCGCGGCCACACAAGGGCCGACGATCAGCGCAGACAGCGTGCCCATCAGGGTGACGCCGATCAGGGACCCGCCCTGCCGGTTGGCGGTGTCGGACAAACGGCTTTGCAGGCTGGCCGGAAGTTGCAGCTCGTAAAAGCCGAACATGGAGAAGGACAGCACCACAAAGACCAGGCCAAAGCCGCCCAGCACCCAGGCGTTTTGCAGGGCCGCAGACAGCATGGTGCCGGACAAGCCCGCAGCGATGCCTGCCAGGGTGTAGGCCACGGCCATGCCCAAGACGTAGGCGCAGGACATCACCAAAGCCCGCTTCTTGGTGATGTTGTCACCGTGGCCAACGATGATGCTGGACAAAATCGGGATCATGGGGAACACACAGGGCGTAAAGGCCAGCAGCAGGCCGAAGCCGAAGAAGCTGAGCAGAATCAGCGGCAGGCTGCTGCCCTTGAGCAGGGCGCCGACCTGGCTGGATTCGTCTTGCGCTTCAGGGGACGTGGCACCAGTCTGGGTCGTGGCGCCCCCCGCACCGGCCACCGTCACGGTGCGGGAGATCGGGGGGTAGCACAAACCTGCATCCGCGCAACCCTGGGTGGTGACGGTCAGCGCGAATGGCTCGGTGCTGGCCGGGTGCGAGACGGGCAGGACCAGTTCCTTGCGGTAGGTTTCGACTTCGCCAAAATTGGGATCATTCTTGACCTTGGCCGGGGGGAATTCCGGCGGGTCCAGCACCACGCCCCGGTCTGCGGCCAGTTTGAGTTTGTTTTTGTACAGGTAGTAGCCGTCTGCAATGGTGACGCGCACCTCCAGATGGGTGCCGTCCACCGCGGTGACGGTCAGGGGGAAGGCCTGCTCGGGCTCCAGAAAATCCGCTTCGGGGGAGGACGGCTGTGAAGCTGCCAGGGCGACGCCGCTGACCAGGGCCATGGCCCCCAGCAGGGATACAAGTGTTTTCCGCATGTGAATGGTGTTTCCTGTGGTGAAAAAGGGGGCTTCCGATTTACTGGAAGCCTGCTGCGTGCACCTGGGCAATCACATCCTTGAGCGCAGCGATGCTCAAATCAATGCCACGTTTGTTCAGGTGGCGCTCCGCTTCGGTATAGCCCGCGCCCATCTGGTAGCCGGTGACGAAGACGCCGTCCTGCAAGGCAATGGCGAATTTGCGGTAGTTGGGTGCGGTGTGGGTGCTGGGCGCAATGCTGGTGGCAAAGTGCGCGGTGAGGACCGGTGCGGCCTCGGTCCCGGCATCGAGGTCGGACGTGGAGACGGTGGCCGTGTTCTTGCGCGGGTCACCGGCATTGCGGAAGGGGTAAGAGATCAGCACCAGGCCCGCATTGGCGCTGCTGATCTCCCAGCGGATGGCTTCCGTGGTCGCCGTATTGCTGGTAATGCCCGCTTTGACGGCAGTGCTGGTGGTGCTCCATGCGCCTACTTCGCTGCTCAAGGTGCCGGTGCCCGAGCTTTCGCTGCCGGTGCGGGTCAGCACCAGTTTCAGCCGAACCGGCAGCCCCTGGTCACCGCTGGCAGCGGGTAGCGTGCAAGTGCCGGTGGTGGCGCCGGTGGCTGCGCAGGGCGCGGTGGGAGTGGCGGTGTAGGTGGATACACCGTAGTACTTGGTGCCGGAGTGAATGGTGACGCCAGCGGTGCCAAACAGGTCGGCCAGCGTGTGGTTGGTGTTGCGGTCCACCGCCCAGTTGCACAGGCTTTTGCCCAGTACGCTGACTTTGGGCAGGGAGATGGCCGTGCCGCCCCCGTCCACGCCGCTGCCGCACGTTTGTGACAGGGGGATATCGATCCGGTTGTCACGCAAAGTGGCGTCGTAGTACTCCGTAGTGGCTGCACTGTCCTGGATGTTGCTGGCCGTTGTGCCGCCGCCATGGGCCGCAAAATAGGCGTCGCGGTAGGTGGTGACGCAGCCGCTGAACCAGGTGCTGACGGAGGTGCTGGTGCCTGTATAACAACCGGGCGCAGCTGCGGGGGTGGCCGTTGCCGTGGTGTTTGCGGCGCGGAGATAGTAGTTCTCATAACTGAGCTTCTGCTGGCCGAACCATTCGCTGATGACGGCGTTGTCGGCCACCCGCGTAGAGGTGTCCAGGCTCAGCCGGGCCAGGCTGACAGGGTTGCGGTAGGTGAGCCGGTTGCCGTCGGCGTAGGTGATCACCTGCGCTTGCTGGTTGTCGGTTCCGCTCATCACCACAAGCTTGCCTTGCGGATTCAGCGTCAGCGATTCGTCTCCCGCCACGGTGACGGGCGCCCAAACTCCCGCCACCCACTGTTGAAATTTCTGGTAAATGGCTCCGCTGCTGAGCACCTTGGAGCCGAAGTTCAGGTACTTCAACACGCCGCCGTCCCGCAGCCAGGGGTTGCCGCCAATGCTGGCGGCATCGCCCATTTCGCCCCGTACTTCGGAGGCCGCGACGCTCTTGAGCGCGTAGTGGTTGGCGACGCTGGCGATGTAAGCGGCAGGCTTGCTGTTGGTGGCCAGGGTTTCAATTTTCGCCGCGTCCACCGCAATGCCGGCGGCGGTGGCGCTGGCGTTGGTCCAGGTGTTGTACCAGCCGCTCATGACCGCTGCGGTCTGCAAGACCGTCAGCGGCACCGTGGGGCTGGCGTTGGCGGGGTGGGATGTTTTGCCAGCCGGGTCGGACAGGTAGGCGGTGAGCGCACGCAGCCGGTTGGCCAGGCCACCGTCACTGTCTTGCGGGCTGGCCACATAGTCAAAGTCCACCGCCAGCTTTTCCCGGCCGGTGCTCTGGTCGATATTGGTGCTGTACACGATGCGCGTGAACATGGCGATGCGGGTGGATAGCCGATTGCGCCCGCTGCTGCGCAGCCGGGCGTAATAGGTGGTGGTGATCGGCGAGATATTGGCAGCCACGCTGGTGACGTCATCGTCGTATTCAAGGGGCGCCACCAGGGTCCAGCCATTGTTGATGGCCACGGGCGCACTGCTCGTTGCGCCTGTGTCCGTGCTGGTGGGGCGGACCACCGCCAGGAGACTGCCGCCCCGGTGACCGGCCGGCACGCTCAGGCTGTAGGCGCCCACGGCGTCGGTGGTCGCCTGGGGTTCCGAGCCGCCGCAGGCGCCGTCGTTGTCCAGATCGGCGCAGACCAGGGTGTTGGCGAGGTAACCCACGTTCAATACTTTGCCCGACACGGCCATGGTAGGGCTGGGAACCGCCGTGCCATTGCGGATCACCGGGCTGGGCGTGACAACGCTGCTGGGCGTTGTTACGCCCAGCGGGTCGGCGGCGTTGCCGCCGCCACCACAGGCCACCAACCACAGGGCACCCTGAACAGCCAGGGCGAGACGCAATTTTTTGTGATGTTTCATGTTCAGTTCCTGGTTCATGGGGCTGGCGCAGCGGGCAGCGGTGCTTTCGGCAGGCCCACTGGAATGCGGTAAAGCTTGTATTGGCTGTCCTGGGTGCCCTGGGCAATCACCACCAGCTTGTCTTTCGCCAAGGCGATCTGCTGGACCTTCAGGCCCGTGGGCAAG
The DNA here is from genome assembly GCA_001770935.1 of Burkholderiales bacterium RIFCSPLOWO2_12_FULL_61_40. Taxonomy (GTDB): domain Bacteria; phylum Pseudomonadota; class Gammaproteobacteria; order Burkholderiales; family Burkholderiaceae_C; genus Allorhodoferax. The sequence goes on from MESI01000118.1 coordinate 5,409, forward strand.
GTGGAGCTGCCAAGGGCGGCACCGCTCCTGACCGTGTTCCAGTAGGCTTTTTTGTCACTGCTGGTGATGTAGCTGTCGTTGTCGTCCGCCACCGCCAAACCGCGCAGGTCTTCTCCCACCGCAGACACGGTGACCGAGGACCTGGCAATGGGCTGCAGGGCGTTGTCCAGGCTGATAGCGTGGACCTTGTTGGCGCTGGCAATCAGCACTTTGCGCGCGCCATTGGCAAACACCACCTTGGTGGCATTGGTCCAGTCGCCCGTGAGATTGGCCACGATGCGCTGGTTGACCAAATCGACCAGGGCTACGCGCCCATATCCCGCAGCGGCCAGGTAACGCCCGCCCGGGGACACTGCCAGGGTTTGGGGCGGCTTGTCACTGTCAAACTGCACATCGACCAGGGCGCGTTCCTTCATCGTGGCGCCGTCCAGCAGCCAAAGGCGATTGCCGGTAGCGTCCCAGGCCACCGGGTAGGCGCCGTTGGGGTCCGATGCCACCAGGCTGAAGCCGCTGTGCACACAGGCAGGCGCCGCATAGAGCGAGCGGTAGCTGTTGCTGGATTCCAGGGATATCTTGAACAAGCCCTCGTTGCCCTGGCTGGTGCTCTTACAAGTCGCGCCGGAGTATTTGCCGGAGAGCATATTCATCAGCACATAGGCATCCTGGCCGCCGTTGACGAGTTGCAGTCCGGCAATGCCCTTGCCTGGCTCCAGGGTGACCGGGCTGCCCGTCTGCGCCCCGCCGCTGACGGATGTGGCGGCCGAGACCGTGTCCACCATCAGAGACACGACCTTGTCCAGCGTGGCCAGGGCGAACCGCGCCAGCGGGCTGTGCTTGCGAAAGGCCACCACCGGTTCGGCGGGCGGGATCAGGTCTACCTCGCGGTTGCTGATCACCGTGGCCGAGGCGTCGAACAGGTACAGGCGGTTGCTCTCGTTGTTGCTCAGCAGGGTGCTGCCGTAGGTCGATACCTGGTGGCTGTCCTCGGTGCCCGAGGTGCCGTCCCAAGTAATATCCGCCGTGCTGGCCGTACCCAAGGTGTTGCTCACCGCGGCCGCCGTGGCCGAAGTGCTGGCTGCGGCAAATACCGCGCTGCTGTAGGCTGCCAGGGCAGACAAAGCCTGGGGGTTGGCCTGCATGGCGCTGGCGTAGCCGCTTTCCAGCGCACTGGAGGCACTGGCGCCCAGGCTGGTTTCCAGGGTGCTGATATCAAGCTCGGTTTTACCGGCGGCGCGCAACAGCGTGCGCAGGGTACTGCTGCCGGTCACGCTGGTGCTGCCGGGTTCGGAGATGAGCAAGCGGGTGCGTGTGTTGTCCGAGTCACGGGTTTCGAGCAGCGCGTATTTGCCGGCCACGGGCGCCAGGCCTGTAGCGCCGCTGGCGCTGGCGGCCTGGGTGCTGTCGCCGTCGTCGCATTGCCAGTTCTGGTTGCTGTCGATACACGCCAGCAGGGTAGACGCAGCAAGCGGACTAGCGGACTTGTTGGTCTCGCCTGGGGTGCTGGCACCGCCGCCGCCACAACCCGCCACGACCGTGGCGGCAAGGCAGGCAAGCGCAATGGGTTTGATTTTCATGGGCATTCCAATACATTTTCTGAAGAGGTTTCCAGCTGTGGGGCAGACAGCTGGTGAATACGTCCCGCGCGGTCTACCACCACGGCATGGGTGTGGGCGGGCAGGACGGTGTTTTTGTCGATCAGCAAAGCGGTGCTGTACATCCCGCTCAGCAAGGCGCTGGCCGACACCACGCTGGCCGAGACCCATTCGGCGCGTTCCGGGTCGGGGGCGACCACATGGGACAGCGTTCCGCCTTTGAGCTTGCGCCCACGGGCGTAGTGGGCCGAGGTGGTGAGGGCCTGGTTTTCCAAATCCAGCCCGAACAGCAGCTGGGTCGGCTGCGCCGGGTTGGGAATGGCCGCCACAAAGCGCTGGCCATCGGGTTTGCGGCCAAAGGCCACCAGGTCGCCGCCAAAGTTGACCAGCCCGCTCTGAACGCCCGCGTCGCGGGCGATGCGGGCGGCCTCGTCCACCGCGTACTCCTTGATCACGCCGCCCAGGTCCAAGCGGACATGGGGGTTGTGCAAGCGCAGCCGCGTTCCGTCCAGGCTCCAGGCGGCCAGCCCCGTGTAGGGCTGGAGCCGCTTGCGCACCGCGTCCGCCTGCCCCAGGGTGCCCACTGGTTTGAGTGCCTGGGCGTAAGTGCCCACGGTGATGTCAAAAACACCCCCGGTCCGCTCGGCGTGGTGACGCACGGTGGCCAATATGGCGGCGCACTGCGCATCCAGCACGATGTCTTGCTGCGCGCGCCGGTTGATGGTCTGGTTCAGCCAGGAGTCAGGCGCGTGGAAGTTGTAGCGCAGGGCCAGGGCATCCACGCGCTCGACCACCGCCTGGGAAACCTTTGCGCCCAGGGCTGCGTCCACCCCGTAGAACAGCAGTTCACAGTGGGTCGTCATGGCCGCGAAGCTGTGGCGAAATGGCTCTGACATGGCGCGCCGGTGCCTAGTACTTGTAGGTGAACCCGGCCACCAGCCAGCGGGCGGAAAACCCGTTGTCCTGCCGGTAGTCGCTGAGGTTGGTGTTGAAGGTCCACTCCGAGGAGGATTGGTACTCCACATTCAGCGCCGTCGTGTTCGCCGTGAACGCCCCCAGCCGTGCGTCATTGACGCCCAGGCCGGTGGCGGCAAAGGTGTTCACCGCATCGCCATAACCCCGGTAAAAGCTGGCTGCGCTCTGCTGGTGCATACGCAGCACCGGGCTCAGGCGCCAGCGCGGCGCCACATCCCAATGCGCTTTCACCTCGACCGTGTGGCCAACAATGCCCCAGTCATCCGTGTAGTAGCGGTACCAGAGGTTGCTGACCACGCCCGGCTTCCATGACTTGATCCAGCGCGCCGCCAATCCGCCGCTGTTGCGCTGGTCTGGACGCACTTCATCCGCCAGATAGTGCAGCCCAAAGGCATCGGTGCGGACGATCTTGAGGTAGTGGTTGGACAAGTACCCCTTGTCCTGCCCCACATACACACTGCCTTCCACGGTGCTGGTCGGGTTCAGCACCTGGTTGATACCGGCCTGGACATTCAGCACGGTGCTGCTGCGGTCCTCGCGCTTATTGGTAAAGGGCGTGGCAATGGCGGTGTTGGCCAACAGCCCCACACCCACGGTGTAGGAGCGGTTGTGCGCATCGTCGTGCCACAACTGGGCCTGGGCGGACACTCCGGTGCTCAGAAAGTCCGGCTCGCTGGACCACGAGGCGCCCACCGTGTATTCGTTGCGCGCCGTATCGCGGGCGATCAGGGTACCGGCGACGGAGTTGCGCTTTTCATTGGCAACATTTTGCTGGCCTTCGACAAATTCATTGGCAAAGCCGGGCTTGGGCTCCCACATGGGGGTTGCGCCGGAGATGGCGTCATGGCCCAGGTCAAGCCGGACGGTGTAATCGGTGCCAAAGTCCTTGTCGATGCTGACTTCCCCCATGACAACGTTGATACGCTGCTGGTTTTCGGCGTACTGGGTGGCATGGAAAGAGACTTTGTCTTCGGCGTGGGCCACTGTGGCCAGCAGGCCGCCGGTGACTGCGAGAATGAGGGCTGGTTTGCGCATGGTTGGTTTCATCAGTTACAGCCGCAGCCACCGCCGCCAATGCCGGTGCCGCCTTTGACGGCCTCTTTCGAGGTGTATACGTGCTGGTCTACAGACCCAAGGGCCGGAATCGGGCCGGAGGCTTTCATGGTTTCCTGTGCCAGCGTGGACTTTTCCCAGGGCTGGACTTCCTGGATGGCCTGGCAGCCCGCCAGCAAGCCTGCCGCCATGAGCAATGCAATGGGTTTGAACATGTCAGACCCCCAGCGCTTTAAGGTCGCGTTCGATCACTGCGTCCACGTTGGGCAAGGCGCCCAGATGCTCGTGGGTGATTTTTCCGTCCTTGATGATGTAGAGCGCCGGGTAGCCGCGCGGTTTGAACTTGCGCACCACGCTCTGCTCGGGGTCGTTGACCACCCGGAAGTTCAGCGCATTTTTGGCTCGGAGTTCCTTTTGAAACGCCTCGCCTGCAGCAAGATCCGTGTCCGTATCCACACCGACAAACTCGACTTTTTTCTGATTGCTGCGGGTGCTCACCGCAGAAATCAGGGGGAGTTCCTTGCGGCAGGAGGCACACCATTCGGCAAAAAAATCGACGACGGTGACTTTGCCCGCGCTGATGCCAAGACGCTCCAGAACAGCAGGTTCGACGGTGTCGCCTACTTTGTAGGCCTGGGCGCCGCTGGCCAGCAGTGCGCCGGCCAAAGCAAGGCAGGTAGGAACCAGCGTGCGGTGCAGGCCATGGGGACGTAAAAAAGCCGGGACGTGTTTCGCCCCGAATGCTGGTGTAGCCATGGAATTCTCTCTATAGGGTTAAAAGAAGAGACGTGGCTGGCTACACAGTAGATTGGCTGGCTGGTCTAAAAATCTAAATGAGAATTATACGCATTTATATTTTCAAAACTCACCATAAACTCGAACCATGACGGAAGGGTGATCCATTTACACTGGATTCAATGGATCACCCTTCCGTCACGTCCCATGCCCCATGCTGCGCTGACTACGCCGTATCCAAGCGCTTCTGCACCGAAGTTACGAAGCCTCCCGCTCTGTCTAATCCCTATCGAAAGGAAAACTCCATGACCGTTCGTATTGTTCAACTCGGCAGTGCCAGGCTAGAAGATGAAGGCACCCGCATCGGCACCGTGCGCCGCCCGCCGCGTGGCGTGCCCAAGGCCGAATTTGCCGCCCGCAACTACTACGACGTGTGGTTTCCCAATCTGGCACCCAGCGCCGAGACCATGAAGCTGGGGCAGGAAGCCAGCACGCCGACGCAGTGGGCCGCCTTCACCAGGAAGTACCGCGCCGAGATGTCCACGCCCGACGCCAGCCATGCGCTGGAACTGCTGGCGGTGATGTCCAAGCAATCCAACTTCTCGGTGGGCTGTTATTGCGACGACGAAGCGCACTGCCACCGCTCCATCCTGCGGGCGCTGCTGGCGGAAAAAGGCGCTGCGCTGGACGCTTAGGCGCTCTTGCAAAAGGCCAGGTCACGAGCAGGTCGTACCAGGCACTGGCGCGCACGATAGAGAGGTAACGGGTTGGGTGCATCATAGAATTCAAGGCCTAAAGTGGGTCAGGCCCCGAGTCTCAAGCCTGAAGTATGCTTTAGGGTCAAGCATTATTTTGAGGACACACCCATGTTGATTGGTGAACTCGCCACTGCTTCAGGCCTGAGCCGCGAAGCCCTGCGCTTTTATGAACAACAAGGCCTGATTCGCTCGCGCCGCCTGGGCAACGGCTACCGCGTCTACCCGTCCGAAGTGGTCATGCTGGTCCACTACATCCGCACGGCGCAGCAATTGGGATTTACGCTGGCCGAGATCGGGCACAGCGTCCCCATCATCTGGGAAGCGCCTGACCCCGGCCCCGCCATTGCACGCGTGCTGAGAGAAAAGCTGGTCGAAATTGATGCGCGTATTGCCGCGCTACAGGGACTGCGGGAACAACTGGAGCAGCGCCTGGCGCTGGACTGCCCGCTGACTGAAAAAACCTAAAAAAAATGTGGCTAATGGGGATATCTCCATCCAGTACGATGCTGAATGTCACGCGGTTGAATTAAATGTCCGTTCTGCTTCTCTTGTAAAAACAGTTGGGGTGATTTCCTTATGCCTGAAGAGACTCAAATGCTGTCGGTGAACCAGCATTACCTTGAAAAAGTGATGGATCTGGCCGAAGAGCAGGATGTCAACACCACCGAGGATATTTATGATTCACGGGGAGTGAAACTGATTGCCAAGGGCACCCGGATTTCGCGCGGTCTGCAAGAACGGTTGATTTTGCACAAGCTGCAAAAGCCCCTTGAATCCTGCATCGCGCTGGATGGGGGCATCGAGATCAATGCCATTGTTGCGGAAGCCCGGCGGCTATCGGAAACCAGCGAGGCGATGGGCTACATCCTGAAGGCCACCCAGGGCGGCGGCTTTTCCCCCTTGGATACTCTGGCCAAGATCCAGTTTGGCAACGCCATGGGCATGATGCTCACCATCATCAACCGCGGCGGTGCGGCGGACCTGACCCACAGCGTGATGGTGAGCCTGTTGTCCACCTGCCTCGCCAACAAGCTGGGCCTGAGCGAAAGAGACCAATCGAACGTCGCATTGGGCGGACTGCTGCACGATATTGGAGAGCTCTATATCGAACCGGCCTATTTGCATTCACCCAAGCGTCTTTTGCCACAGGAATGGCGGCATGTGGTGGTGCACCCCCGCATCAGCCAGATGCTGATCGAAGAATTGGAGGACTACCCGGCTGCCATTGCCCAGGCGGTATCCGAACACCACGAGCGTTTTGACGGCACCGGTTACCCGCGCCTGCTGGCCGGTAAAAGCATCAGCGTTGCCGGGCAGATATTGTCGGTGGCGGAAATGGTCTCCGGCGTGCTGCTGCAGGCGGACAACCCCCTCGAACGTGCGGAACTGGCGCTGAGAATCATCCCCAGCGAACATGGCTCTGCACTGGTGTCCGCCGTCTCCAGCACCCTGCGCAGTTCCCACCACCAGCCTAGCGTGCAAAGCGGCATGACATCGGACGATGCGAACGAGCGGGCAAAAATTCTGTTCGACCACATCGCCGTGGTGGTGGAAACCGGAAACAAGATGGATGCGCTGCCGACGATACGGTCGAACAAAGCCAAGGAATTGCGCACCCAAGCCCTGCAGCGGATCGACAAAATACAGCGCGCATTTTTCAGCACCGGCCTGGATGCGTGCGAGCGCGACGACACCGCGAAAAATGGCGAAATCCTGTTTGAATCGATCGCCGCCACCAAGGAGATCCAATGGCGCTTGCGCGATGTAGCCCGGCACCTGGCGCTCCATTCTGCGGCGTTTGATCCGGTCGAGGCCGAGGCCTTTGCGCCCATCATCGCCATGCTCGACGCCGAGCCGGACCTCCGTTCTTTGGTACAAACGTTTTCCGACCTCAAAGCCCGTTCCAATCCATCGGACGCACCCCAAAAACCGGCGCGCACCCTGTTGCTGGTCGACGACGAACCCCATGTGCTGTCCGCCATCGCACGCGGGCTGCGGCCTATGGGCTACCACATCCTCACAGCGGCGGATGGAAACAGTGCCCTGGACCTGTTGGCCAATAACACGGTGGGCGTCATTCTGGCCGACCACCACATGCCGGGCATGACCGGTATCGAGCTGCTGGGCCAGGTCAAGACCACGTACCCGCTGACGGTGCGTATGGTGCTCAGCGGCCATGCCGACATGGAAACCGTCACGGACGCCATCAAACTCGGGGCCATCTACAAATACCAGACCAAGCCCTGGGATGAGGCCGAACTTTGCGCGGCGGTGGAGAACGCTTTCGACAAATACGAGGGGGACCGGCTCCTGGCAAATAGCGCCATGGCCGCATGACCCTCCACATCGAAACACCGCTCCTTGAATCCCTCCCACTGAGCCTTATTCCGTTTTCAGATCAATGGGAGATTAGGCGCCCCGACGCAGGCAGTGCTTTAGCACGACAAGGAGGGGCAACGACATATCGCATTGATATGGAAATGGAATTAGAGCGCGGGGCGCTCGGTCTGCCCCCCACACCCACCATGAACACTCTTGAACTCAAAATCCCCCCGCTGGCCGTGGCGCTGTGCCTGGCGATGCTTATGGGGTTCACATCCTGGCTGGTCCCGCCATTGGACCTGCCGTTTGGCCTACGCGTGGGCCTTGCACTGGCGTTTGCCTGTGCAGGTCTGGTCATCAGCTTCGCTGGCGTGGCGTCGTTCCGGCGTGCCAGGACCACCGTGAACCCTGTCAAAGCCAACACGGCATCGTCATTGGTCAGCGGCGGTGTCTATCGCTTCACGCGCAATCCCATGTACCTTGGCTTCTTGCTAACCCTCCTGGCATGGGCCGTGTGGATGTCCAATCCACTGGCAGTGCTAGGTGCGCCGCTCTTCGTGCTGTACATCAACCGGTTCCAAATCGTCCCCGAAGAACGCGTGCTGTTGTCCCTCTTTGGTGCCGAATACGCAGCCTACCAAAGCAGCGTCCGCCGGTGGCTCTGAGGCAACACCTGTTGGAAGTACACAAGCTCCTGGCGTGTGTGCCTTGGGTGGTTTTCTTCAGCAGGCGTTTGCCGCCAGCTTTTCGCAGCCGCAGCTGCCAGGGCAAGGGGTGGAAGACGGCATTTCCCTGTGCCAGAAAGCAGGAGATTCGAGAGTTTCTTACCGTGTTTGTGAAAGTGTTTGCTTTCTCGGACCAAGAGAAATTGAAGTTCAGCCCGGACGATCAAATCCTTCACATCTATCGCGCTCTGTATCCCAGCAAGTGGCTGCCTGACGCTCTGGAACTGGAAACGCTAGCCACAGAGATCGCGTCCCGATACGGGTTGAAGCTCGAAACCGTATGGACGGCCGACCTGACGCTGGGCCAGCTGTTCGGCCACGTCCAAAACGCACATCGGCCCTGAACGCACCGGTCATCCCACATCGGTGCACCGCACACTTCCAGTGCACACCACCGACTATGCGCACCAAATAGGCCACCAGCCCTTATGGAATATGCGCAGACAGCTCCCATTTTCATAGCAATCACATTCCACAACAACCTGGCACAGTCATTGCTTAGATAACTCCGAGACCCGCAAGGGTCATACGCAGGCACCGGTCCAACGGCGGGCAGGAGCAGCGTAACCGGACAAAGGCGTCCCCACGGATTCACCCGCGCACCGCGCGACGTGAGCCCAGTGCGGACGCCTTTTTTGTTTTTTATTTCTGAAACCTTGCGGGACAGTCCTGGGCGCACAGCGCGTAGCTCTGTCCCCACCATTTAAAGGGGCTCTGCCATGACTGATCTTCTGAACGCCAAACTCAGCCGCCGCACCGTGCTGCAAACCGCCACCGTGGGGGCCATCGGTATTACTCCGGCGCTGCGGGCCGCGGTGTACGCCGCAGGCTCCGATGCCCCCGAGAAAACCGAGGTCAAGATCGGTTTCATCCCACTGACCGACTGCGCCAGCGTGGTGATGGCCTCGGTGCAGGGTTTTGACAAGAAATACGGCGTCAAGATCATCCCCACCAAGGAAGCGTCGTGGGCTGGCGTGCGCGACAAGCTGGTCAACGGTGAACTGGACTTTGCCCATGTGTTGTATGGCCTGATTTACGGCGTGCACCTGGGCACGGCGGGTCCCAAGAAAGACATGGCCGTGCTGATGAGTTTGAACAACAACGGCCAGGCCATTTCCCTGTCGAAAACCCTTGCCGACAAGGGCGCCGTGGACGGCATCAGCCTGGCAAAGCACATGGCGAAGGAAAAGCGCGAATACACCTTCGCAGGCACCTTCCCCACCGGCACGCACACCATGTGGCTGCACTACTGGCTGGCAGCCTCGGGCATCCACCCGCAGGATGCCAAGCTGATCACCGTGCCGCCTCCGCAAATGGTCGCCAACATGCGCGTGGGCAACATGGACGGCTTCTGCGTGGGCGAGCCCTGGAACCACCGCGCCATCATGGACGGCATTGGCGTTACAGCCATCACCACCCAGGACATCTGGAAAGACCACCCCGAAAAAACGCTGGGCACCACGGCCGATTTCGTCAAAAAGAACCCCAACACCTGCCGCGCCGTGATGATGGCCATTCTGGAGGCGAGCCGTTGGATCGACGCCAGCCTGGCCAACAAGCTGAAGATGGCCGAAACGGTGGCCGAGAAGAGCTATATCAACACCAGCGTGGGCGCCATCAACCAGCGCATTCTGGGCCGCTACCAAAACGGCATGGGCAAGACCTGGGATGACCCGAACCACATGAAATTCTTCAACGACGGCGCCGTGAACTTCCCCTATTTGTCGGACGGCATGTGGTTCTTGACCCAGCACAAGCGCTGGGGTTTGATCAAAGACCACCCAGACTACCTGGCGGTTGCCAAGCAGATCAACCAGATCGACCTCTACAAACAGGCTGCTGGCGCCTTGAACATCAGCGTACCCAAAGATGTGATGCGCACAGCCAAGCTGATGGACGGCGTGGTCTGGGACGGCAAAGACCCCAAGAAATACGCTGACGGCTTCAAGATCAAAGCCTGAAACCTTGCGGGACAGACCAAGAGTTACACGCAGTGAACTTTGCTCTGTCCTCAACTGACCTGAAACCTTGCGGGACAGACCAAGAGTTACACGCAGTGAACTTTGCTCTGTCCTCAACTGATTAGAGGAGCCACCATGAACACCGCCGTCTTCCACTCTCCCCTCGCGGCCCCGGCCAAGAGTACCGCTATTAAAAAAGAAGCGCCTAACGCAGTATTTACGCGGGATGCAGGGCAAATTGATTCCGATCTTATGCGGGTGCCCGCACCCCTGCCGCGCAGCCGGCCGGCCCCACGAAAACCGCCTTACGACTGGCGTGGCCTGGCCCTGGCCGTGCTGCCGCCCCTTTTGGGTCTGGGCTTGCTGGTCGGCATCTGGGCACTGGTCAGCATCGGCACGGCCAGCAGCATCCCCAGCCCCTGGGAGACCTGGAAACAGGCGGTGGTGCTGTTTGGCGACCCGTTCTATAGCAAGGGTCCCAACGACCAGGGCGTGGGCTGGAATGTGCTGATGTCGCTGGAACGCGTGGCGGTGGGCTTTGGCCTGGCGGCGGCGGTGGGCATCCCGGCGGGTTTCATGATCGGGCGTTTCGAGTTCATGAGCCGCATGTTCATGCCCGTAATCAGCCTGCTGCGCCCGGTGTCGCCGCTGGCCTGGCTGCCCATTGGCCTGCTGGTGTTCAAGGGCGCCAACCCGGCTGCTATCTGGACCATCTTTATCTGCTCCATCTGGCCCATGGTCATCAACACCGCAGTGGGTGTGCAGCGTGTGCCGCAGGACTACATGAATGTGGCCCGGGTGCTGAACCTCTCCGAATGGAAGATCGTGACCAAGATCCTGTTCCCCTCGGTGCTGCCCTACATGCTGACCGGTGTGCGTCTGGCCGTGGGCACTGCCTGGCTGGTGATCGTGGCCGCCGAGATGCTGACCGGTGGCGTGGGCATTGGCTTTTGGGTGTGGGACGAGTGGAACAACCTGAACGTCAAGAACATCATCATCGCCATCTTTGTGATTGGCATCGTCGGGCTGGTTCTGGAATACGCCCTGATCAAAATCGCCACCGCATTTACGTTTGAAGAGGTGAAATCGTGATCAAAAAAACCACCAACACCGTTTGGGGGCGAGAGGGATGGGGTATGGCGCAGTGAGGTAAAGGAGGAGGCCGAAGGCCGGGGGACACGAACGGAGCCATGCCCCGTCCCTCTCGCCCTTGCCCACACGTTCGTCAGCACTTCCCATGAATTACACCATTTCACCAAGGAACCCCATGAACAAGTTCATCGAAATCCAAAAAGTCGAACAAACCTTCAAGACCAAGAAGGGCCTGTTCCCCGCCCTGCGCGACATCAACCTCACCGTGGCCAAGGGCGAGTTTGTGACCCTGATCGGCCACTCGGGCTGCGGCAAGTCCACCTTGCTCAACCTGATTGCCGGACTGGCATCCCCCACGGCGGGCATGCTTTTGTGCGCCAACCGCGAGATTGCCGGGCCCGGCCCGGAGCGCGCGGTGGTGTTCCAGAACCATTCGCTGCTGCCCTGGCTCACCTGTTTTGAAAACGTCTACCTGGGCGTGGAGCGGGTGTTTGGCGCGGGCTCCAAAAACAGCGGCGCCCCGTCTGAGAACAAGGCCCAGCTCATCGCCCGCACCGATGCCGCTTTGGCGCTGGTAGGGCTGACCGCTGCCGCCCAAAAGCGCCCCGGCGAAATATCGGGCGGCATGAAACAGCGTGTGGGCATTGCCCGCGCCCTGGCCATGGAACCCAAGGTCTTGCTGATGGACGAGCCCTTTGGCGCGCTGGACGCCCTGACCCGCGCCAAGCTGCAAGACGAGCTGCTGGAGATCGTGGCGCGCACCCACAGCACCGTGGTGATGGTGACCCACGATGTGGACGAAGCCGTGCTGCTGTCCGACCGGATCGTGATGCTCACCAACGGCCCGGCCGCCACCATCGGGGAAATCCTGTCGGTGGAACTGCCCCGGCCCCGCAATCGGGTGGCCCTGGCCGACAGCGCGCAGTACCTGCAGTACCGCAAGGCGGTGATCGACTTCCTGTACACGCGCCAGGCGCATGTGGAAAAAACCGCCGCATAAGAGGTGCCGCTAGGCGCCCACACCGCCCGTCCTGGCAGACAAGCACCCTGTCACAAAAATAGGCTGCGGTGAAACAAGGTTGCATAATCAGCAACTTATGGAGCAAGAAAAAAAGTGGCAAGAGCCGCAGCAGTTGCAGGAGCGCTTGCCACTGACTCCGCGCAACGCCGATGAGGCACATTGGGACTGGGACCTGCTTACCGGCGAGGTGTATTTTGCACCGCGCTGGTGGAGCATGCTGGGCTATGCAGTGGACGAATTGCCCGCCGTAGCCACGCTTTGGGCCAGTTTGTGCCATCCCGACGACGCCCAGAATTTTCACGAAGCGCTGACACAGGTCCAAGCAGGACGCGACGATCTTTTCCAGTTGGAGCACCGGCTCAAGCACAAGGATGGGCAATACCTCCCGGTGTTCGCCCGGGCCCATATCCGGCGCAACACCCAGGGTAAAGCCACACGTCTGTCGGGCTTCAACCGCGACCTGACCGCCCACAAATGGTTTGAGGCGCAGCTGCATGAAACCGAAGGACGGTACCGGGCTCTGGTGGAATGGTCGCCCTTCGGGGTCGGGGTGCACCAGCGGGGTTTGGTGGTGTATGCCAACCCGGCCGCGCTGGCCATTTTGGGCGCCAGTAGCGCCGAGGCGCTGATCGGCACCCCCATCATGGACCGGGTGCACCCGGATTTCCGGCAAATGGCACTGGAACGTGTTGCCACCAGCTTGTCGAGCAATACCCCCATGGCCTGGCAGACGGAAAAGCTGTTGCGCATGGACGGCAGCGTGGTGCAGGTCGAGATCCAGGGAACGCCGATTTCCCATCTGGGTGAACCCGCGATCCAGGTCACCTTCATCGACATCACGCAACGCATGCAATCGGTGGCCAGCCTGCGGGAGAGCGAATCCCGCTTTCGGGCCCTCACCGAATTGACCTCCGACTGGTATTGGGAACAAGACGACCAATGCCGCTTCATCCACATCAGCGACAACTACCCCGCCAACGGCAGGCTGGCCACGGCCAACTGCCTGGGTTTGAAACGCTGGGAATTGCCCCACACCGGAGTCACCGAGGAGCAATGGACCCAGCACCGCCGCCTGTTGCAAGCGCGCCAGACCTTCCACGAATTTGAAATGCAGCGCCCCGGACGCGATGGCGGCTGGGTGTGGATTTCGGTCAGCGGCGTGCCCATTTTTGACGACCAGGGGATATTCCAGGGCTACTGGGGCATGGGGCGCGACATCACCGAACGCAAAAACGCCGAAAACAGCGTCAAAGAAAGCCAGGCCCAGTACCAATACCTGGTGGAGTGGTCGTCCGTGGCACTGTCGGTGCACCAGAACGGGCGCATTGCCTACGTCAACCCCGCCGCCATGCGCCTGTGGGGGGCGGCACGCCCTGAAGATCTGATCGGAACCCCCATCGAAGCCCGCTTTCACCCGCAGTACCGCGCCTCCACGCTGGAGCGCCTGCGGGCCATGAGTGACAAGGGGCAGCATGCCCCCATGCGGGAGGCGAAGTTTCTCAAGCTCGACGGCCGAAGCATCGATGTCGAAACCCAGGGTCTGCCCATCCAGTACCGCGGACAGCCCGCCATTCAGATCAGCTTCCAGGACATCACCGCACGCAAGCAGATTGAAAACACCCTGCGCGAAAGCGAAGACCGGTTTCGCACGCTGACCCAGCTTTCGTCCGACTGGTACTGGGAACAGGACGAAAACTACCGCTTTGTATTGCTCAGCGGCGATGTGGCGGCCGGCACGGGCCTGAGCAGCCAGGACCATATTGGCAAGACCCATTGGGACCTGCCTGCACTCAACCTGAGTGATGCGGACTGGGTGCGCCACCGTAGCGCGCTGGAGGCCCTCCAGGAGTTCCGTGACTTTGAAATCCGCCGCCCCGACAGTGCCCTGCGCATGCACTGGTCCTCGGTGAGCGGAACCCCCATGTTTGACAGCCACGGCGTGTTCAAAGGGTACCGGGGCATCGGGCGCGACGTCACCACCCAAAAGCAGGCCGCAGACCAAATCCACCGGCTGGCCTTTTACGACGCGCTCACGGGCCTGCCGAACCGGCGTTTTCTGCTGGAGCGGCTCAAAAAGGCGGTGCAGATCAACGCCCGCCACCACCTGCGCGGCGCCTTGCTGTTCATTGACCTGGACAACTTCAAAACCCTGAACGACACCCTGGGCCATGACGTGGGTGACGTGCTGCTGCAACAGGTCGCCGCCCGGCTGGTGGCTTGTGTGCGTGAGGTCGATACCGTGGCACGCCTGGGCGGTGACGAATTCGTGGTGGTGCTGGAAGACCTGGACTGGGACAAAATCGACGCCGCAACACAGGCCGATGCCGTGGGACAAAAAATCCTGGCCGCACTCAACGTGCCGTACCGGCTGGCCGGGCGTGAACACCGTAGCTCCCCCAGCATCGGCATCACGCTGCTCAGCTCCAGTGTGTCCGGCGTGGACGACCTGCTCAAGCAGGCCGATCTGGCCATGTACCAGGCCAAGGCCGCCGGACGCAATACCTTGCGGTTTTTTGATGTCGCCATGCAGTGCGAAGTGGACAGTCGGGTGGCCCTGGAATCCGATTTGCGCGACGGCTTGCAAGGCGGCGAAGAGCTGGTCTTGCACTTCCAGCCCATCGTGGGTGTGGACGGCCTGACCACCGGCGCCGAGGCCCTGGTGCGCTGGCAGCAGCCCATGCGCGGGCTGGTCATGCCCGAGGAATTCGTTCCCCTGGCCGAAGCCACCGGCTTGATTTTGCCCCTGGGGCGCTGGGTCATGCAACAGGCGTGTGAGCAATTGGTCGCCTGGGCCCAACAACCCCAGACCGCGCACCTGACGCTGGCCGTCAATGTCAGCGCGCGGGAGCTGCGCGAACCGGAGTTCGTGGCGCATGTCATTCGCTGCCTGAACCAGACCGGCGCCACGCCGGGACGCTTGCGGCTGGAGTTGACCGAAAGCGTGCTGGCGCACCGGGTGGACGACATCATTGTCAAAATGAATGCGCTGCGAAGCCATGGCGTCGGCTTCTCGCTGGATGACTTCGGCACCGGTTATTCGTCCTTGAGCTACCTCAAACAGTTGCCGCTGGACTTGCTCAAGATCGACCGATCCTTTGTGCGCGACGTTCTCACCGACCCCAACGATGCCGCCATCGCGCGCACCATCGTCGCCCTGGGCCAAAGCCTGGGCCTGTCGGTGATGGCCGAAGGGGTGGAAACCGAGGAACAACGCGCGTTTTTGGCGGCCAGTGGGTGTTTGGCCTACCAGGGGCATCTGTTTGGCCATCCCATGCCGATCGACCAGTTCGAAGCATTCTTGGCAAGGTTTGAGATTTCACAAGAAACCCGCATGTAAAACGGCGGATTCAGCGGCTTGCGCCGTAGACTGGTTTCTCAGGGTTTTTCAGGGGAAACCAGCGTGGATATTAAAAATAGGCTGTTTCTGGTCGTCACCTCCAGCATTCTGGCCATTGCCATACCTGCAGGGGCACTGCTCTACAGCTACGCCCAAGCCAACCGGCTGGCCGAAGCAGCCACCCAACAGGAAGAAGACACGCGCGGATTCGCCGCGTCGGTCACCCAGCGGTTGGGGGGCGGTGAGCCCAAGCTCCGTGCCTTTGCCCACCTGCTTGAAAAAGAACTGGGCGCCCCCCTGCAAGTCGGCGAGGTGGCCGGTTTTCACCAGATGGCGAACCGCAATTCCGACGGCGTCTGGCGCAATCGCCAACCGGGGTTTGACGGCAAAAACGAAGCGGGCATTTTTTTACCTGACAACGCAGGCCTGAGCGACCTGGACAAGGTCCGCCACCTGCGCATCAAGCAGTTGATGGACCACTCCGGTGCAGCAACCCATGGGCTGCCGGAAAACCTCTGGTACCGGTCGCCCCAGCGCAGTGAAATCATTTTTGACCGCAGCTACCCGGATTTTGCTTTTGCCCAAAAAGCCGACAACGACTACACCCCAACCCCGTGGATCACCCTGACCTCCCCCCAACACAACCCGAAGCGGGAATTTCGCTACACACCGCCCCTGTATGCGCCGCCCGCAAAAGTCTGGACCGTCAGCGCCCTGTTTCCGCTGTACCTCAACGGCCAGTGGATGGGCTCCCTGGGCGAAGATGTGTCGCTGACCAGCGTGTTCGAGAGCCTGTTGGCCCAAAACAAGCCCTATCCCGGCACGCAGCACTTTCTGCTGGACCACTTGGGCAACTTCGTGGTGGCCGGCCCCTGGCAACGCCAGCTGGAGTCCAATGCCGAAGGTTTTCGCCCCGACCTGAACCACGAAACCCAACTGGCCGCGCTGTTGGCGTCGCCGCTCAACGACACGCCCCTCACGCTGGGCGACGCTGTCACGGTGCAGGGCACGCGCTACCAGGCCACCGGCATGCGCATTGTCCCCCTGGGCTGGCAGTATTACCGCCTGACCCCGGTAGACCAGCTCATGGCGCCCACCCGGCAATTGTTCATGGCCTTGGGGGGGACGACGCTGCTGCTGGCGCTGCTCACGGGCACCCTGGCGGGGCCGGTGGCGGGCCGCGGCATCACGCGACGCATCCAACAGCAGAGTGCTGCCATGCAGCAACTGGAAAAAAGTGAAGAACTCTGGCGCTTTGCGCTGGAGGGCTCCGACGATGGCGTTTGGGACTGGAACGTCGCAGGAGACACCATATTCTTCAGCCAGCGCGGCCAGGACATCCTGGGCCTCCCCGCCTCGGTGGTAGGGGGCGTGGAACAGGCATGGCTGAACCGCATCCACTCGGAAGACAAGCCCGCCAGTCTCAAAAAATTCCAGGAACACCTGAGCGGCCTAACGCCGTTTTACGCCAGCGAAGCCCGCA
The DNA here is from genome assembly GCA_001770935.1 of Burkholderiales bacterium RIFCSPLOWO2_12_FULL_61_40. GTDB lineage: Bacteria > Pseudomonadota > Gammaproteobacteria > Burkholderiales > Burkholderiaceae_C > Allorhodoferax. The sequence continues at coordinate 22,463 of MESI01000118.1, forward strand.
TCCTGTGCAAAGACGGCAGCTACAAGTGGATTCTCAACCGGGGGCAGGTTGTCAGCCGCAGCCTGGAGGGACATCCCCTGCGGGTCATTGGCACCTACTCCGACATCACCGACCGCAAACTGGCGGAAGACGCCCTGCGCCAAAGCGAGCTGAACTTGCGCCAGAGCGAGGCCAAGATCCGCATCATTTTTGATGGGGCGGCAGACGCCATCCTGGTGATCAACGGGCAAGGCTTTTACCAGTACGTCAACCAGGAGGCCTCACGCCTGCTGGGCTACAGCCGCGAACACTTGCTGCGCATGCATCTGCGCGACATTGCGCCCAGTGAAGACCTGCCCGCCGTGTTGGTGCTGTTCGAAAAACTGAAGGCCGCCGGGTCCTTGCGCTGTGAGCTGCGGCTCAAGCGGGAAGACGGTGGCGTGACGCCGGTGGACTTCAACGGCACCGTGTTGTCCGACGGCAGCATCTTTGGCTCCTGCCGCGACATCACCAAACGCAAGCATGCCGAAGAGAAACTTCGGCTGTCCGCCAGCGTCTTCACCCACGCCCGCGAAGCCATCATGATCACGGCGATGGACGGCACCATCGTCGATGTCAACCAGGCCTTCACCCGCATCACCGGCTACCTGCGCAGCGATGTGCTGGGCAAAAAACCGCGTATTTTGAGTTCGGGGCGCCAGCCCAAAACGTTTTACACCACCCTCTGGCGCGACCTGATGGAGCAAGGCCACTGGTATGGTGAAATCTGGAACCGCCGCAAAAACGGCGAGGTCTATGCCGAGATGCAGACCATCAGCACGGTGCGGGATGCACAGGGCAATCCCCAGCACTTTGTCTCCCTGTTTTCCGACATCACCGCCACCAAGGTGCACCAGCAGCAGCTGGAACGCATCGCCCATTTCGACGCCCTGACCAATCTGCCCAACCGCGTGCTGCTGGCCGACCGGCTGCACCAGGCCATGACCCAGGCGCTGCGCCGGGGTCAATCGGTGGCGGTGGCCTACCTCGACCTGGACGGTTTCAAGGCCATCAACGACCAACATGGTCACAACGCCGGCGACCAGTTGCTCATTGCCCTGGCCACCCGCATGCAGCAGGCCCTGCGCGAAGGCGATACGCTGGCCCGCATTGGGGGAGATGAGTTTGTGGCGGTGCTGGTGGACCTGACCG
>MESI01000119.1 GCA_001770935.1 Burkholderiales bacterium RIFCSPLOWO2_12_FULL_61_40
CGAGTTTACCCTCGAATTCGTCGCCAAGTCAACTTGTCTTATGTCTTATATAAGATATGATTGACCCTAAATTCGAGACTGACTCCAAGCTGACTCCCCAAGCCTTTTCCATGAACGCAACACCAAGCCCTTCAAGCGACAGTCCGTCCACAGCGACTGCTCACACGGGGCAGGTGTCGCCTACCTCCCCAACACCCGCATTCAGCCCCCTGTACCAGCAAATCAAGGTACTGATACTGCAAAGCCTGCAGTCTGGCGAGTGGAAGCCCAGCTCAGCCATTCCCAGTGAAGTCGATCTTGCCGCCCGGTACAAGGTCAGCCAAGGCACCGTTCGCAAGGCGATTGACGAGCTGGCTGCGGAAAACCTCCTGGTCCGGCGCCAAGGCAAAGGCACCTTTGTTGCCACGCATGCGGAACACCACATCCAGTACCGGTTCCTCAAGCTGTTTCCCGACAACGGCGACCCCAACAGCGAAGGCCCGGCGCAGCGGCACATCATCGATTGCAAGCGTTCGCGGGCAAGCGCCGAAGTCGCGCGCGCCCTGGCGCTGCGCTCGGGCGATGCAGTTTTGCAAGTCCGCCGCATTCTTTCCTTCGCCTCCATCCCCACAATTCTGGAAGATATATGGCTACCCGGCTCCCCGTTCAAAGGACTCACCGCGGAACGCCTGGCGGACTACAACGGTCCCATGTACGGACTTTTTGAGACTGAATTTGGCGTGCGCATGGTGCGCGCCGAAGAAAAAATACGCGCCGTATTGCCCGATGAAGAGCAATGCGCCTTGCTGAGAGCCAGCGCCCAAACGCCACTACTCAGCGTGGAACGCATCGCCTACACTTACAGCGATCTCCCCATGGAAATGCGACGCGGCCTGTACCTCACCGACAAACACTACTATCGAAACGAACTCAACTGAACACCCCAACGAACTGCAAGTCCATTGTCAGATTGGTGCGGTGCAATAGAATTTCGCTCCGTTGCATCCACAATTACAAATCCGTTACCAACTAGAAAGCCCGTTCATGTCTGCGCTTACCCCCCCGTCCAAAGTCAAACGACCTGAGTTTCGCAATATCAATGCCTTCGCCGATTTGCCTGGCTACCGCTGGCCCTTGGCCGCTTTGGTTTCCGGCATGCACCGTGCCAGCGGACTCATGATGTTTTTGCTGTTGCCCTGCATCATCTGGATGTTTGACACCTCGCTCAGCTCTGAAATCTCTTTTGCCCGCTTCACGTCGGTCTTCACCCTGGGCGTTGGCTTCATTCCGGGCATCTTGGTCAAACTGGTGACTTTGGCACTGATCTGGGCCTATTTGCACCACTTCATCGCCGGCATGCGCCACATCCGCATGGACATCTTCCATACCACCAGCAAAGAACAGGGCTTCAAGTCCGCACGCATGGTGATGGTGTTGAGCCTGGGCTTGACCGCTGTGCTGGGTGCCAAGCTGTTTGGTTGGTATTGAATCCCAACGCCGTCGGCATCCCCACTTCCCTCTCCTCCCTCCCTTTTAGGATTTGATCATGTCTGTTAACTATGGCTCAAAGCGTGTAGTCGTTGGCGCGCACTATGGCCTGCGCGATTGGCTCGCCCAGCGCGTCACCGGTGTTTTGATGGCACTCTTTACCTTCATTGTTCTGGCCCAGGTGCTGTTGAGCAAAGGCGCTATCGGCTACGACCAATGGGCCGGTATTTTTTCAACACAATGGATGAAGACACTGACGTTCGCTGTGATTCTCTCTTTGGCCTACCACGCGTGGATAGGCATGCGTGAAATCTTGATGGACTATGCCAAGCCAGCATCCGTTCGCTTGATTTTGCAGATTTTTTCCATCGTTTGGCTGGTCGGCTGTGCTGGCTGGGCCATTCAGGTTCTGTGGCGCGTCTGACCCCCCTTTCATAACAGGCTGTAACTCATGTCTTACCCCGTAACTAAAAGAAAATTTGATGTGGTCATCGTTGGCGCTGGCGGCTCAGGTATGCGCGCCTCGCTCCAACTGGCCCGTGCCGGCCTCAACGTAGCGGTATTGTCCAAAGTCTTCCCAACCCGCTCTCACACCGTGGCTGCACAAGGCGGCATTGGTGCCTCTCTGGGCAACATGAACGACGACAACTGGCACTACCACTTCTACGACACCGTCAAGGGTGGTGACTGGCTGGGCGATCAGGACGCCATTGAATACATGTGCCGTGAAGCCCCCAAGGTCGTCTATGACCTGGAGCACATGGGCATGCCATTTGACCGCAACCCGGACGGCACCATTTACCAGCGTCCTTTTGGTGGCCACACCGCCAACTACGGTGAAAAAGCAGTGGAGCGCGCTTGCGCTGCGGCCGACCGTACCGGCCACGCCATGCTGCATACGCTGTACCAGCAAAACGTGCAGGCCAAAACCAGCTTCTTCGTCGAATGGCTGGCCATGGACCTGATCCGTGACGCCGATGGTGACGTCGTCGGCGTGACCGCCATTGAGATGGAAACTGGCGACGTGCATGTGCTCGAAGCCAAGACCACGCTGCTGGCCACCGGTGGTGCAGGCCGTATTTTCGCCGCATCCACCAACGCGTTTATCAACACCGGTGACGGCCTGGGCATGGCTGCCCGCGCAGGGATTCCTTTGCAAGACATGGAATTCTGGCAATTCCATCCCACGGGCGTGGCCGGTGCTGGCGTGTTGCTGACCGAAGGTTGCCGCGGTGAAGGCGCCATTTTGCGCAACTGCAATGGCGAACGCTTCATGGAACGCTACGCTCCCGCTTACAAAGACCTGGCTCCACGCGACTACGTGTCCCGCTGTATGGACCAGGAAATCAAGGAAGGCCGTGGCTGCGGTCCCAACAAGGACTACATCAACCTCGACATGACCCACCTGGGCGCCGAGACCATCATGAAGCGCCTGCCTTCGGTGTTCGAGATTGGCCATAACTTTGCCAATGTTGATATCACCAAAGAGCCCATTCCCGTCGTGCCCACCATCCACTACCAGATGGGCGGCATCCCTACCAACATCCACGGCCAGGTGGTCACGCAAAACGCGGAGAACAAGAGCGAAGTGGTCAACCGTTTGTATGCCGTGGGCGAATGCGCTTGCGTGAGCGTGCACGGCGCCAACCGCCTGGGCACCAACTCCTTGCTCGACTTGCTGGTGTTTGGCCGCGCTGCAGGCAACCACATTGTGGAGTTCAACAGCAACACCAAAACCCACAAACCCCTGCCCGCCACGGCGGCTGACGCCACACTGGCTCGGCTTGAGCGCCTGGACAACGCGACCAGTGGTGAATACGCACAGGATGTGGCCGATGCCATCCGCGCCACCATGCAACAGCACGCAGGCGTGTTCCGCACCCAGGCCACGATGGACGAAGGCGTCGTCAAAATTGCGGCACTGCGTGAGCGGGTCAAAAACATTGGCCTCAAAGACAAATCCAAGGTCTTCAACACCGCGCGTATCGAAGCACTGGAAGTCGAAAACTTGATTGAAGCGGCCCAGGCCACCATTGTTTCTGCAGCCGCCCGCCATGAAAGCCGTGGTGCACACACGGTCAACGACTACGGCGACACACCGGCGCACCCCAATGGCCGCAACGACACCGAGTGGCACAAACACACCTTGTGGCACAAGGAAGGCAGCCGCTTGGCCTACAAACCCGTACAAATGAAACCCCTGACCGTTGAGAGTATTGAACTCAAGACGCGCAGCTTCTAAGAAGAAAAGCGAGATTCCAAAATGGCAAAACGCACATTCTCCATCTACCGCTACGATCCAGACAAAGACGCAAAGCCCTACATGCAGACCATTGAGGTCGAATTGGACGGAAGCGAGCGCATGCTGCTGGATGCCTTGATGAAACTCAAGGCGGTCGACCCCACGATTTCTTTCCGCCGCTCGTGCCGCGAAGGCGTGTGTGGGTCCGATGCCATGAACATCAATGGCAAAAATGGTCTGGCCTGCCTGACCAATATGCGCACATTGCCTGGAACCATTGTTCTCAAGCCACTGCCTGGACTGCCGGTAATTCGGGACATGATTGTGGACATGACCCAGTTCTTCAAACAGTACAACTCGATCAAACCTTACCTGATCAACGACACCGTACCGCCTGAAAAAGAGCGCCTGCAAAGCCCTGAGGAACGGGAAGAACTCAACGGCTTGTACGAGTGCATTTTGTGCGCCAGCTGCTCCACCTCTTGCCCCAGCTTCTGGTGGAACCCCGACAAATTTGTCGGTCCCGCAGGCCTGCTGCAAGCCTACCGTTTCCTGGCCGACAGCCGTGACGAAGCCACGGGCGAACGCCTGGACAACCTGGAAGACCCGTACCGCCTGTTCCGCTGCCACTCCATCATGAACTGCGTCGATGTCTGCCCCAAGGGCTTGAACCCCACCAAGGCCATCGGCAAGATCAAGGAAATGATGGTATTGCGGACCGTTTAAAGCGCAAAACCCATGATGTCTGTGAACGAAAACCGAATTGACGAGCGTGCACTGAGCAAGCTGAAGTGGCGCTGCCGACGCGGCTTGCTGGAAAACGACCTCTTTATTGAGCGTTTTTTCCGACGCTTCGGCGACTCGCTCTCGGTTCGGCACGCAGACGCATTGAGCGCGTTGATGGACCTGAGCGACAACGATCTCCTGGATGTGCACCTGGCGCGTAAGTCTCTTGCGCAGGTGGGCACCCAATTGGATCGCGAAGATGTGCAAGAAGTTTTAAATATGTTGAGAGAACCCCTCTGAAAGGCGAAAAATGAAACTAGCTGACAACAAAGCCACCCTGTCGTTCAGTAACGGCACACCCAGTGTCGATTTGCCGGTTTACCACGGCAATGTCGGCCCGGACGTTGTAGACATCCGCAAGCTGTATGCGCAGACTGGCATGTTTACCTATGACCCCGGCTTCCTGTCAACCGCGTCCTGCCAATCGGCAATTACCTACATCGATGGCGACAAAGGTGAATTGTTGTACCGTGGCTACCCCATTGAACAACTCGCCACCAACTGCGACTTCATGGAAACCTGCCACTTGCTGCTGTACGGAAACCTGCCCGACGCAGCCGGCAAGGCCAACTTCACCCAACGTGTGAGCAACCACACCATGGTGAACGAGCAGATGCAATTTTTCTTGCGCGGCTTCCGCCGTGATGCACACCCCATGGCCATCATGACCGGCCTGGTGGGCGCATTGTCTGCGTTCTACCACGACAGCACCGACATCAACAATCCAGAGCACCGTGAGATTTCGGCCATCCGTTTGATTGCCAAGATGCCAACCTTGGTGGCGATGGCGTACAAATACAGTGCTGGCCAGCCTTACATGTACCCCAAGAACAATCTGAGCTACGCGGGCAACTTCATGCACATGATGTTCGCCACACCCTGCGAAGAGTATGTGGTCAACCCCGTGATCGAACGCGCCCTGGACCGCATCTTTGTCCTGCACGCAGACCACGAACAAAATGCATCGACCTCCACCGTGCGCCTGTGCGGCAGCTCCGGCACCAACCCCTTTGCGGCTATTGCAGCGGGCGTCGCCTGCCTGTGGGGCCCCGCACACGGTGGCGCCAACGAAGCCTGCCTGAACATGCTGGAAGACATCCAGAAAATGGGTGGAATTTCCAAGGTAGGCCAGTTCATGGAACAGGTCAAAGACAAAAACTCCGGCGTCAAACTCATGGGCTTTGGCCACCGCGTGTACAAAAACTACGATCCTCGCGCCAAGTTGATGCAGGAAACCTGCAAAGAGGTTCTAACCGCTTTGGGCCTGGAAAATGACCCCTTGTTCAAGTTGGCAATGGCCCTGGAAAAGATTGCATTGGAAGACGACTACTTCGTCCAGCGCAAGCTCTACCCCAATGTGGACTTCTACTCCGGCATCGTGCAGCGCGCCATCGGTATTCCGGTCAGCCTGTTCACCGCCATCTTCGCTTTGGCGCGTACCGTGGGCTGGATTGCGCAATTGAACGAAATGATCGGCGATCCAGAGTACAAAATTGGCCGTCCACGCCAACTGTTCACTGGCTCGGTCAAACGTGACGTGATGCCCATCGCGCAACGCTAATCGACTCGAAAACCTGACGCCCGCCGGCCTGAAACGCCGGCGGGCGTTTTGTTTGCAGCCTGCCAGACGCGTGGCGCATAAAATCTAGGATTGCCAAGGAATTAATCGCATGGGACGCACAAGCATCGAAGCACACGGACGTACGCTGTACGACAAGCTCTGGGACGACCATGTCGTTCACACCGAAGACGATGGCACCGCCATTCTCTACATCGATCGCCACCTGGTGCATGAAGTGACCAGCCCACAGGCCTTCGAGGGGCTGCGCCAAGCGGGCCGCGAGGTCTGGCGCGTCAGCTCCATCGTAGCCACGGCCGACCACAACACCCCCACCACCGGCTGGGACCTGGGTTACGACGGCATCACCGACCCCACCAGCAAGGAACAAGTCACCACGCTGGACAGCAATATCCAGGAATTCGGGGCGGCTGCATACTTTCCCTTTCTGTCCAAACGCCAAGGCATCGTGCACGTGATTGGGCCAGAAAATGGTGCCACCCTGCCCGGCATGACCGTGGTGTGTGGAGACTCGCATACCTCCACCCATGGCGCTTTTGGTGCCTTGGCCCATGGCATTGGCACCAGTGAAGTCGAGCATGTCATGGCGACCCAAACCTTGTTGGCCAAAAAGGCCAAGAACATGCTGGTGCGCGTAGAAGGCACCTTGCCCAAGGGCTGCGGCGGCAAGGACATCGTGTTGGCCATCATTGGCAAGATCGGCACTGCGGGCGGTACCGGTTACACCATCGAATTTGGCGGCGCCGCCATCCGGGCATTGAGCATGGAAGGCCGCATGACGGTGTGCAACATGGCCATCGAGGCGGGCGCACGCGCAGGGCTGGTGGCTGTCGACCAGAAGACTATCGACTACGTCAAGGGCCGCCCTCTGGCACCCGGCCACAGCGCTCTCAGCGCCGAAGCCGCTGCTGTCGAGTGGGACCAAGCCCTTGCGTTCTGGAAAACCCTGCACTCCGATGCCGACGCCCCATTTGACACCGTCGTCGAACTCGACGCCTCCCAAATCGTTCCACAAGTCACCTGGGGTACATCACCCGAAATGGTGCTTGGCATCAATGACCGGGTCCCCGATCCTGACAAGGAAAAAGACCTCAACAAGCGCGGCGCCATTGAGCGGGCGCTGGTGTACATGGGCCTGGAGCCAGGCAAGGCCCTGGACGATCTGTTCGTCGATAAAGTCTTTATCGGCTCCTGCACCAACAGCCGCATTGAAGACATGCGCGAAGCCGCTGCAGTCGTGAAAAGACTGGGGCAAAAAGTGGCTAAAAACATCAAACTGGCCATGGTGGTGCCTGGATCGGGACTGGTCAAGGAACAGGCCGAGCGCGAGGGACTGCATGAGATTTTCAAGGCCGCTGGATTTGAGTGGCGTGAGCCGGGCTGTTCCATGTGCCTGGCCATGAATGCGGACCGCCTGGAACCAGGGGAGCGTTGTGCCTCTACCAGCAACCGCAACTTTGAAGGCCGCCAGGGCGCAGGCGGACGCACCCATCTGGTGAGCCCCGCCATGGCTGCCGCAGCAGCCATCCACGGCCATTTTGTCGATGTTCGAAAATTCAGCTGAATATAGATGCTCCTAGGAAAAGACCATGAAAAACCTGATTACTTTGCTCAGCGCCACCTGTTTGTTGTTGCTGGTCGGCTGTAACACCGTCAAAGGTGTGGGCCAGGACCTGCAAAAAGCAGGCGAAAAAATCGAAGACGTGGCCAAGAAGAAATGAACAAGTTCACCGTGCACAAAGGCCTGGTGGCCCCCATGGACCGTGAGAATGTGGACACCGACGCCATCATTCCCAAGCAATTTTTAAAATCCATACGCAAAACCGGCTTTGGTCAAAACCTGTTTGACGAATGGCGCTACCTGGATGCCGGTTTTCCGGGGCAAGACCCCGCCAGCCGTCGGCCCAACCCCGACTTTGTGCTGAACCAGCCGCGCTACCAGGGAGCCTCTGTCCTTCTGGCCCGCAAGAACTTCGGTTGCGGCTCATCGCGCGAGCACGCCCCCTGGGCGCTGGAACAGTTTGGCTTTCGCTCCATCATTGCCCCCAGCTACGCCGACATTTTCTTCAACAACAGTTTCAAAAATGGGCTGTTGCCCATCGTGCTCAGCGAAGCGCAAGTGGACCAGTTGTTCAATGAAGCCGCCGCTTTCCCAGGTTATGCGCTGACCATCGACCTGGAACGCCAGGTCATCGTCAAACCCCAAGGCGAGGAAATCCCGTTTGAAGTGCAGGCGTTTCGCAAGTACTGCTTGCTGAACGGTTTCGACGACATCGGCCTGACCCTGCGCCATGCCGACAAAATCAAAGCCTTTGAAGCCCAGCGTTTAGCACAAAAACCGTGGCTAGCCCGCACCATGACTGCGTAAGCAGCTATCATTTTTGAAACCTTGCGGGACAGACCGCAGCGCAATGCGCAAGCTCTGTTGCCACTTTTTTAGAGACCCATTATGAAAATCGCAGTCTTGCCGGGTGACGGCATTGGTACCGAAATTGTGGCCGAAGCCGTCAAGGTCTTGAACGCGCTGGAACTCCCCCTGGAGATGGAATCGGCGTTGGTGGGCGGCGCTGCCTATGAGGCCTACGGCCACCCCCTGCCGGACGCAACCCTGCAACTGGCCAAACAAGCCGACGCGGTACTGTTCGGCGCCGTGGGCGACTGGAAGTACGACAAACTGGACCGCCCCCTGCGTCCCGAGCAAGCCATTTTGGGCCTGCGCAAGAACCTCGGCCTGTTCGCCAACTTCCGCCCCGCCATTTGTTACGAACAGCTGGTCGATGCCTCCAGCCTCAAGCCCGAGCTGATCTCCGGCCTGGACATCCTGATCATTCGCGAACTCACGGGCGACATCTATTTCGGCCAGCCGCGTGGCCGCCGCACCGCCGTCGATGGCCACTTCCCCGGCGCGGAAGAAGCCTTTGACACCATGCGTTACAGCCGGCCCGAGATTGAGCGTATTGCCCACGTCGCCTTCCAGGCGGCGCGCAAACGCAGCAAACGCGTGACCAGCGTGGACAAGGCCAATGTGCTGGAAACGTTCCAGTTCTGGAAAGATGTGGTGTCCGAGGTCGGTCTGCAATACCCCGACGTGGAGTTGGACCACATGTACGTGGACAACGCCGCCATGCAATTGGTCAAGGCGCCCAAGCGCTTTGACGTGGTGGTCACCGGCAATATGTTCGGCGACATCCTGTCGGATGAAGCCTCCATGCTGACCGGCTCCATTGGCATGCTGCCTTCGGCCAGCCTGAATTCCAGCAACCAGGGTCTGTACGAACCCAGCCATGGCAGTGCACCCGATATCGCGGGTAAAGGCATTGCCAACCCTCTGGCCACCATTCTGAGTGCCGCCATGATGCTGCGCTTCAGCCTGAATCAGGAGGCGTCGGCCGTACGCATCGAAACAGCGGTCAAAAAGGTGCTGGAACAAGGCTTCCGAACCGGCGACATCTACAGTGCAGGCACTACCAAAGTCAGCACCATCGAGATGGGCAACGCCGTGGTCGCAGCCTTGTAATTCCCTCGCATACAATGGATGCCATGCAACGTGCTCTCGCCCCCCCCTCCCAAGGACTTCACAGCCCTGTCGGTGTGGCATTGGGCGGCATTGCATCGGCGTGGTCATCCATGACCAAAACGACAACCATTACTGGCTAACACAGCCCGGTTCGTCGCGCCCCTACCGGCCAGACGAGCCGGGCAGATGAAATGTTTGAGTTTCAACAATCTGAAAGGGCAACTTCATGAAAACAGGAAATTTGGTAGGCCTCGTCGGCTGGCGCGGCATGGTGGGTTCGGTCCTGATGGACCGCATGGAAACCGAGGGCGACTTTGCCCTGATCGAGCCCATGTTCTTCTCGACATCCAACGCGGGCGGCAAAGCCCCGGCGTGGGCCAAGAACGAAACCACGCTGCAGGACGCTTTCAATATTGACGCGCTCAAACGCTGCGACATCATCATCAGCGCCCAGGGTGGCGACTACACCACCGAAGTATTTCCCAAGTTGCGTGCCGCCGGGTGGAACGGCCACTGGATTGATGCCGCATCCACATTGCGCATGGAGTCCAATGCCGTCATCATCCTGGACCCGGTCAATATGCCCGTGATCAAGAACGCACTGGCCAACGGCGGTAAGGACTGGGTCGGCGGCAACTGCACCGTGAGTTGCATGCTGATGGGCGTGGGCGCACTGTACAAAGCCGGTCTGGTGGAGTGGATGAGCACCCAGACCTACCAGGCCGCCTCGGGTGGTGGTGCCCAGCACATGCGTGAACTGTTGACCCAGTACGGCACATTGAACGCCGAAGTCAAGGCTCTGCTGGATGACCCCAAGAGCGCCATTCTGGAGATCGACCGCAAGGTCATCGCCAAACAACGCGCCCTCACCGGTGCGGAGACCGCCAACTTTGGCGTGCCGCTGGGCGGCTCGCTCATTCCCTGGATCGACAAGGACCTGGGCAATGGCCAATCCAAAGAAGAGTGGAAAGGCATGGCCGAAACCAACAAAATCTTGGGTATGGGTGAGGGTTTCGGCACCAGTGCCATCCCCGTGGACGGTTTTTGTGTACGCGTGGGTGCCATGCGCTGCCACAGCCAGGCATTGACCTTCAAACTCAAGAAAGACGTCCCCGTGGCCGACATCGAAGCCATGATTGCGGCCGACAACCAGTGGGTCAAAGTCGTGCCCAACACCCGCGAGGCTACGGTCAAGGACCTGACCCCCGTGGCCGTCACCGGCACCATGTCCATCCCCGTGGGCCGCATCCGCAAACTGGCCATGGGGCCAGAGTACGTAGGCGCCTTCACCATCGGTGACCAGTTGTTGTGGGGGGCAGCGGAACCATTGCGCCGCATGCTGCGCATTTTGCTGGACGCTTGAACGTCTTCGCACCGGGGTGGTGGAGTTCCGCCATCACCTCCTCGGTCGTTGTCGATTGACAACAATTGTGCCAAGGGATGCAATCACCCGATGATGGCTTTCAAAGTTAAAAGCTTTCTTAGCTTGTCATGCTAAGACATTGATGTTAAGGTACTTTTCACATTTTGCGAGTTGGTCGTTTTCGTCCGTAAAATGACAATAAATCGCCACGACCCTGAGCACCGGAGACCAAAAATTGATTGCTAAGTCACATCGTTGGCAAAAGACCGCAATAGCGGCTGCAGCCATTGCGCTATTGGGCCTGTCCGGAACTGGGGCTAATGCACTTTCATTGGGCCGCTTGACGGTCCAATCCGCTTTGGGCGAACCCCTTCGCGCTGAAATCGAAGTGCCTGACATCAATGCCGAAGAGGCCGCGTCCCTGAAAACCAGCATTGCACCTCCTGAAGCGTTTACGGCTGCAGGCTTGGAATACAACCCCGCAATGTCCGGCCTGCAAACCTCGCTGCAGCGCCGTCCGGATGGGCGTGCGTTCATCCGCTTGAGCAGTGACCGCCCCATCAATGACCCCTTTGTGGACATGATTTTGGAGACCAGCTGGTCGTCAGGCCGCATCGTGCGCGACTACACCATGCTGTTTGATCCGCCGACATTGCGCCAAGCGGCCCCCGCCCCCACATTGCCGCAAACCTCGGCAGCCGCGTCGGTGGCCAGCCCCGTCAAGGCGCCGGTGGCACCGGCGCCTTCTATACCCGCCCCGGCCAGCGAACCGGTTCGCAGCGCTGCTGCACCTAAGCCCGCACCGGTCAGTAGCAGTCCAGCCCCCTCCACAGCCAAAGCCCCACCCAAACCGCCTGCGGAAAGTGCCAAGCAGGTGCAGGTAAAAGCCGGGGACACCGCAAGCAAAATCGCCCGCAATACGAAGCCAGCGGGCATTTCACTGGACCAAATGCTGGTGGCGCTCTTACGCTCCAACCCAGACGCGTTTATCAATGGCAACATCAACCGCATCCGAGCGGGCGCTGTTGTGAATATGCCCAGTTCGGAGCAAGCCAAGTCAATGACAACAGCGGAGGCGACGCAGTTTGTCGTGGCCCAAAGCAAAGACTTCAACGAGTTCCGACGCAGTCTGGCCTCCAGTGCACCCACATCCGCCGTCGGCACCGCCGATCGCAAAGCCAGCGGTAGCATCGAAACCAAGGTCGAGGATAAAAAGCCTGCCACCGCGACACCCGACAAGCTGACGCTCTCCAAAGGTGCTATTCAAAGCAAAGGCGACGAAGCGAAAATTGCCAAAGAGCGTGCGGACAAAGACGCACAAGCCCGCGCAGCAGAGATCGCCAAAAACATCAGCGACCTGAAAAAGCTCGGCGCAGCCAGTGCCCCGGCGCCCACACCGGCCCCCGCAATGCCTGCCTCGGCACCAGCGAGCCCAACCGTCGCCCCGGTGGTGGCTGTTGCAACAGTCAGCGCAGCGTCCGCCCCTGCTGCGCCCGCGTCCGCCCCAGCCGTTCCAGCAGCCCCCCCCCAAATTGCGCCATCCGCTGTGGTCAAACCTGCACCCGTTCCAGACATCGCCCCAGTGGAGCCGGAGCCTGCAGGATGGATTGATGAGTTGCTGGAAAATCCCCTGATACCGGCTGCGGCGGGTGGCCTGATTGCACTTCTGGGAGGCTTTGCCTTATATCGCCTGCGTCAGCGCAAGAAAAACTCTGCCCAAGTGGACAGTTCATTCTTGGAAAGCAGGCTGCAACCCGACTCCTTCTTTGGCGCCAGTGGCGGTCAACGGATCGACACCAACAACGAAGGCTCCGCCAGCGGCTCGTCCATGGTGTATTCCCCAAGCCAGCTCGATGCGGCTGACGATGTCGACCCCGTGGCCGAAGCCGACGTCTATTTGGCCTACGGCAGGGACCTGCAGGCGGAAGAGATCCTGAAGGAAGCTGCGGGCACCACGCCCGGTCGGCTTGCGGTCCACACCAAGCTGCTGGAAATTTACGCCAAGCGGCGTGATGCCCGCAGTTTTGAAGCCACCGCGATCCAAGCCTACAAACTCACGGGAGACGGCACTCCCGATTGGGCTCGAATTTGCGAAACAGGCCTGAGCATAGACCCCAGCAATCCCATGTACCAACCCGGTGGTGCACCAGCAAACGCCGAAGCCCCCCCTGCGGCCATTACCGGTCCATCTGCCTTCAGCAGTACCGTGCCGCAGTCCGCACAAGCGGAACTTCCGCCTGCCGACAATGGCGTGGACCTGGATTTGGACCTGGACTTCTCTCTGGACGACGAACCCGCCAGCGCCATCAGTGACGTAACTGGCGGTACGGTTGGCCAGGACAACCACGAACAAACCGTCAAAATAAGTTCCCCTGGTGCTGGCGATGCGTTGGAGATGGACTTTGATCTGTCCGAGCCCGTGGCGACGCCCCCCGCCACGGATGACCACGCCTTCGAATTGCCGGAGATGTCGCTGTCGATGGACGGGCTCAGCCTGGCGGGTCATGACGAGATTCCTCCCACCGTCAGTTTCGATGCCACCATCCCTGCACCGGTTGCAGCCGTTGCGCCACCCGCAGCTCCAGCGTCTGAGAACGACTTTGGCATGCTGGAGTTTGATCTGGGCTCTTTGTCACTGGATCTGGAACCCTCTGCACAGGAACCTACCGAAGCGCCCTCCAGCGAGAATGAAGACCCGCTGGAGACCAAGCTGGCACTGGCCGACGAATTTGTTTCCATTGGAGACGAAGATGGCGCACGCGCGCTGATTGAAGAGGTGGTGGCAGAAGCCAGCGGTGAAATGCGTGCCAAGGCCCAGCGCGCTTTGGCCAACCTCAGCTAAGCCCGTTCTGGCGGGTTTTGGTAGTTAACGAAGGTTTGGCATTGCGGTGAGGATAGCGCTAGGTATCAGCTACAACGGTCAGGCCTACCAGGGCTGGCAGAGCCAGTCTTCTGGTCAAACCATTCAGGACCATCTGGAAGCCGCACTCGGAAAACTCGCGGCGCAACGTGTCTCCACGGTCTGCGCGGGACGGACCGACGCCGGAGTGCATGCACTGATGCAGGTGGCGCATTTCGATACCGACCTGGACCGCGACATCCACTCCTGGGTGCGCGGCACCAACGCCTGTTTGCCGCGTGACATCGCGGTGCAATGGGCCATGCCGACCCCGGACGCCTTCCATTGCCGCGCCTGTGCCACATCCCGGCGCTACGCCTATGTCCTGCTGGAGTCGCCGGTACGCCCCAGCGTGGAAACCGGCCGAGTCGGCTGGAGTTTCCGTCCCCTGGATGGAAATGCACTGCGCCAGGCGGCCGCGTATTTGCTGGGTGAACACGACTTCACCTCGTTTCGCGCCTCGCAGTGCCAGGCGCTGAGCCCGGTGAAGACCATGCTGACCATCGATATCAGCCAACGCGGTGCCTATTGGCGCATCGAATTCGAAGCCAATGCGTTTTTGCACCACATGATCCGCAACATCATGGGCTGCCTGGTGCACATCGGCCAGGGTAAAAAGCCGCCACAGTGGATGCTGGAGGTGTTGGCGGCCCGCGATCGCAAAGCCGCCGCACCCACCTTTTCGCCCGATGGTCTGTATTTTCTGGGCCCCCGCTACGATGCCCATTGGGGCATGCCGGACCGCACGCCTGCGTATGATGGCCTGCCATGAAGAATATTGCCCCCACGCATGCGACTTCGTTCGCTACGCTGCCCCCTGAGGAGGTTCAGTCCGCCTTGGAGCGGCCCAGCGACGCACTCTCCCCATTCCCTAGAACCCGAATCAAAATTTGCGGCCTCACCCGCGAGCAAGATGTAGATGCGGCAGTTGACGCCGGAGCCGATGCCATTGGCTTTGTGCTGTACGACAAGAGTCCGCGCCACGTGACCCCGGTCCGCGCCGCCGAACTGGCCCGGCGCTTGCCTCCATTCGTCACCCCAGTGCTATTGTTCGTGAATGCATACGCTACAGAAATCATAGCTGCTTGCGCAATGATTGCGGGGGCTACAGCCCAATTTCATGGTGATGAGACACCAGAACAATGCCTGCTTGCCACCCATGGCGGTGCACGCCCTTATCTGCGTGCGGCCCGCATTCCGCTGGGCGACGCCGGACTGGATTTTGACCTTGTAAAATACGCCCAGGATTATTCAAACGCCCAAGCCATCCTGCTCGACGCCCATGTCGAGGGATTTGGCGGTGGCGGCAAGGCATTCAATTGGTCACTTCTTCCTCCAAGCGTCAACGCTCACCTCGTCTTGAGTGGTGGACTCACTGCTGCAAACGTGGCCGATGGGGTCACGCTGGTACGTCCACGCTGTAAAACGCTGGCCGTCGATGTGAGCTCGGGGGTCGAGGCCGTGGATGCCCACGGCAAGCCTTTAAAAGGCATCAAGGACCCCGAAAAAATCAAACAGTTTGTCGCCGCCGTACGCGCCGCCGACCGGCAAACCTGATAACTTGCGGGACAGACCGCAGCGCAAGGCGCAAGCTCTGTCCTCAACTGACTAAATCTGCGGGACAGACCGTGGCGCAATGCGCAAACACTGTCCTCAACTGACTAACCTTGCGGGACAGACCGTTGCACCCAGTGCCCGCGCTGCCTTCAAACTTTGATTGGGAAAATCATGTTCGCCTACCAACAACCGGACCCGAGTGGCCACTTTGGGAAATACGGGGGCAGCTTCGCCTCCGAAACCCTGACCCACGCCATCAACGAGCTGAAAGACGCCTACACCCGGTACCAGCACGACCCGGCCTTTGTCGCCGAGTTCCAGTACGAACTGGCGCATTTTGTGGGCCGCCCTTCTCCCGTGTACCACGCGGCCCGCATGAGCCGTGAGATGGGTGGGGCGCAAATCTTCCTCAAGCGCGAAGACCTCAACCACACCGGCGCGCACAAGATCAACAACACCATCGGCCAGGCCATGCTTGCCAAACGCATGGGCAAGCCACGCGTGATTGCCGAAACCGGCGCCGGCCAGCACGGTGTGGCCACCGCCACCATCTGCGCCCGCTACGGCCTGGAATGTGTGGTCTACATGGGCAGCGAAGATGTGAAGCGCCAGAGCCCCAATGTCTACCGCATGAAGCTGCTGGGCGCCACCGTGGTGCCGGTGGAAAGCGGCAGCAAAACGCTGAAAGACGCCTTGAACGAAGCCATGCGCGACTGGGTGGCCAATGTGGACAACACCTTCTACATCATCGGCACGGTGGCAGGCCCCCACCCCTACCCCATGATGGTGCGCGATTTCCAGAGCGTGATTGGCAACGAATGCCTGGTGCAAATGCCTGACATGCTGGCCCGCGCCGGTGCCAAGGGCGGGCAACCCGATGCCGTGGTGGCTTGCGTGGGCGGTGGCTCCAACGCCATGGGCATCTTTTACCCCTACATCCCGCACGAAGCCACGCGCCTGATTGGCGTGGAAGCGGCAGGCGAAGGCATGGACAGTGGCAAGCATTCCGCCTCCATCCAGCGCGGCAGCCCGGGCGTGTTGCACGGCAACCGCACCTATGTGCTGCAGGACGACAACGGCCAGGTCACCGAGACGCACAGCATCAGCGCCGGCCTGGACTACCCCGGCGTCGGCCCGGAGCATGCCTTCCTGAACGACATTGGCCGTGCCGAATACGTGGGCATCACCGACCAAGAGGCACTGGAAGCTTTCCACTACCTGTGCCGCACAGAAGGCATCATCCCGGCCCTGGAGTCCAGCCACGCGGTGGCCTACGGCATGCAACTGGCCAAAACCATGCGACCCGACCAATCGGTTCTGGTCAATCTGTCGGGACGCGGTGACAAGGACATTGGCACGGTGGCCGACCTGAGCAACGCCGACTTTTTCTGCCGCCCCAGTTGCACCGGGCAATCGGTCAAAGGCGGTGAACAAACTGTACAGCTGGTAAAACAAGGAGGTGCAGCATGAACCGCATCACCGCTACCTTCGCTACGCTGAAGGCACAAAACCGCAAAGCCCTGATTCCGTTTGTAACGGCAGGTTTCCCCTATGCCGACGTCACGCCCGAGCTGATGCACGCCATGGTGGCGGGCGGCGCGGACGTGATTGAGCTGGGCGTTCCATTTTCTGACCCGAGCGCCGATGGCCCGGTGATCCAGAAGGCGGGCGACAAAGCCCTGTCCTTTGGCATTGGCCTGGTCCAAATTTTGGCCATGGTGCGGGAATTCCGGCAAACCAACACCAGCACCCCCATTGTCTTGATGGGCTACGCCAATCCGGTGGAGCGCTACGACCAGATCCACGGTTCCGCAAACACCCCCGGCAGCGCCTTTGTGCAGGACGCAGCTGCCGCAGGGGTGGACGGAGTGCTGATCGTGGACTACCCGCCCGAGGAATGCGAAACTTTTGCCGCTGAACTGCGCGCGCACGGCATGGACCTGATCTTTTTGCTGGCCCCCACCTCTACCTCCGCCCGCATGCAGCAGGTGGCCCGGGTGGCCAGCGGCTATGTGTACTACGTGTCGCTCAAAGGTGTTACCGGGTCCGGCGCGCTGGATACCGATGCGGTGGAAGCCATGCTGCCCCGTATTCGCCAGCATATCCGGGTGCCCGTGGGCGTGGGATTTGGCATTCGCGATGCGGCTACCGCCCGCACCATTGCCCGCGTGGCCGATGCCGTGGTGATTGGAAGCAAAATCATTCAGCTGATTGAAAACCAGCCGCGTGACCAGGTGGCGCCCACCGCGCAAAGCTTCCTGCAGGAAGTCCGAACCGCTTTGGATTCATAATCGCCCCCTTGAACTGCAACTTTGCGGGACCTTCCGTGGCTGCGCTACTGTGCAGCCACCGGTCCCCCACCCATGAGGAACCCACCATGAGCTGGCTTGAAAAACTTTTGCCCCCCAAGATTCTGCAAACCGCACCTGCGGACCGGCGCAGCGTGCCGGAGGGCTTGTGGATCAAATGCCCAAGCTGCGAAACGGTGCTGTACAAGACGGACCTGGAGCAAAACCAGAACGTCTGCCCCAGTTGCAGCCACCACCACCGCATTGGTGCGCGGGCGCGGCTCGACGTATTCCTGGACAACGAGGGGCGCTTCGAGGTCGGTCAGGAGGTGCTCCCCGTAGATGCCCTCAAGTTCAAGGACAGCCGCAAATACACCGAGCGCCTGAAAGAAGCCCTGGAGAACACCGGCGAGACCGATGCCCTGGTGGTCATGGGCGGCGCGGTGCACGGCATGAGCCTGGTGGCTGCCTGCTTTGAATTCGAATTCATGGGCGGGAGCATGGGTTCGGTGGTAGGAGAGCGATTTGTGCGCGGCGTAGAAACCGCCATCGAACAAAAAGTGCCGTTTGTGTGCTTTACTGCCACCGGCGGCGCCCGCATGCAGGAAGGGCTCTTGAGCCTGATGCAAATGGCCAAAACCAATGCCGCGCTGACGCTGCTGGCCAAAAAAGGCCTGCCCTATATCAGCGTGCTGACCGACCCGACCATGGGCGGCGTGAGCGCCGGTTTTGCGTTTTTGGGCGACGTGGTGATTGCCGAACCCAAGGCCCTGATCGGTTTTGCCGGTCCGCGTGTGATCGAATCCACCGTACGGGTCACCCTGCCGGAAGGTTTTCAGCGCGCCGAGTTTTTGCAGACCAAGGGTGCGATTGACTTCATTTGCGACCGGCGCGAGTTGCGCAAGACGGTGGCCGACACCCTGGCCATGCTGCAGCGCCAGCCTGCGGACGCCGTCATTTAAGTTAGCCTGAAACGGCGCCCAGCGCCGCCGCCTGCACCGAGCCCAGCACGATCGCAGCGATCTGCAGCAGCACCAGCAACGCCAAGGGCGACAAATCGACACCGCCGACCAGGGGCACCACACGCCGTATGGGTGTGAGCACGGGTGCGACCAAACGGTCCATCAGTTCCGAAAGGTAGGACCGGGTTTGCACCCAGGACAACACGGCGTACACGATCACCAAGCCCGTCAGGCCGGAGATGACGATGCGCACCACACCAAAGACGGCCAATACCGCGACCGACAGCAGACTGGCCCCGCCGCCCAACAGCAGCCACAAGATCATGAACTGCGCCAGTTGCAGCAAAAATGCCGCCAGCAGACTGGCCATGTCCCAGCTTCCCACAGCAGGCACCACCCGGCGCAGCGGCAGCACCAACCAGTCGGTCAGGGCAAAAATGAACTTGCCTATGGGGTTACCCGAGCGGGTGGACATGGGAATGCGCTGGTGCTGCATGTACAGGCGCAAAAGGCAGGTTCCCGTGAGCAAACCCGCAGCAACTTCGAGCAAAAGTGAGACGATTTGGTAGAGCATGGTGTTCAAAAATTGGGGCCAGCACATCATAGCCGTAGCGCCCCTCTTAGAATCTACCCTTTCGCGCTCCTTATGATTTCTCAATAGCCACCACTTTTTTGTGGCCCACCGACCCCCTCCATCGCATCCATGTCCGACCAACTCACCCCCGCCGCCCCCGCCCAAGACGAAAATCAACTGATTTTGGAGCGCCGCGAAAAACTCAAAGCGATCCGCCAGCAGCAGTCCGATGGCAAGGGTGTGGCCTTTCCCAATGATTTTCAGCCCAGCCACAAGGCCGCCGAGCTGTTTGCCAGCCATGAGCACCGGTCGACCGAAGAACTGGTCGAAGTCGCCGCCAGCGTCAAGGTTGCCGGGCGCATGATGCTCAAGCGGGTGATGGGCAAGGCCAGCTTCTGCACCCTGCAGGACGCCTCGTTTGGCCCCTCGGGCGGGCGCATCCAGGTGTACGTCAAGGGCGAGGACATTGGCGCAGAGGTGTATGCAGCCTTTAAACATTGGGACCTGGGCGACATCGTGGCCGCCGAGGGCACGGTGTTCAAGACCAAGACGGGCGAGCTGTCCATCCACGCCACCAGCGTGCGCCTGTTGACCAAAAGCCTGCGCCCCATGCCCGACAAGTTCCACGGCATCCACGACCAGGAAGTGAAGTACCGCCAGCGCTACATCGACCTGATGACGGACGAAACCTCGCGCAAGCGTTTTGTGGCCCGCAGCAAGGCCGTCAGCGGCCTGCGCGAGTTCATGGTGCACCACGGCTTTCTGGAAGTGGAAACGCCCAT